>CAZODI010000019.1:0-10168 GCA_964578535.1 uncultured Syntrophaceae bacterium | reverse complement strand
GAGGAGCGAGGCGTACTCTGTCCGTACGCCGCAGCGACGAGGGGTGCCGCGCAACGCCGCATCCGGGCTTTTTCCGAGGTCGTATTCCTACGATCAGCGGCCGTATATCCGCACCCGACAATTCAACCCCGCCGGAATGGCATGTTTCGGATTGGGCAGCTCCACGCGGATGCCGAAGGTTCCGCTGGCGGCGTCGATCACGGGATCCACTACGACCACCTTGCCGCGATAGACGCTCCCCGCGGGCTTTTCCGGCCTCACCTCCGCCGACATGCCCTTCCGGATCGAGCCGTACAGTCCGGCATGGGCGATGATCTCGACGTTGATCGGATCCACGCGGGCGATGGTCATGATGGCCCCCTCGCCGACATACTCGCCGGGACTGAGGGTCCGCTTCACCACGACGCCGTCGACAGGACTGAGGATGGTGCGCAGCTTGTACTTCTCCGTCGCTTCCTGATACTGCAGCTCCATGATGCGCAGCTCCGTCTCCATCTCGTCCTTCTCGTGGATCGAGATGAGCTGCTTCTGGTAGAGATCCTTGTTCCGCTCGAGCTTCCGCTTCGCGAACTCGTAGCGCTGCTGTGCCAGTTCCGCCTGGGCCTTCTCCACCCCCGCCTTCAGCCGCACGAGAACCTGGCCCTTGGTGATGCGGTCCCCCCGCTCAACTGCAAATTCCTCGATAATGCCGGGCACCTGGCTGCTGACTGCGATATCCTCGCTCGGTTCGAGGATGCACCTCAGCTCCGCCGCCGCCGCCGCACCGGCAAAAGATACCAGCCACGCTGCGGCCAGGATCGGCCCTATCCACTTCCACCTGGACAAGAATCGCATAATGCCTCTTCACTCCGTTTTCCCGGAGAACGACAGGGTGTCCCCCCGTTCTTCGTCATACTTCAGGAGCCGCTTCCGGACACCCGCATGGGCCTTCTCGACCTTCTTCTGCGCCTGCCGGATCGCCAGTTTCCCGACGGCTTCCCCTATAGCATATCCATGTTTTCTCAACCACCCCCCCAGCCTGCCCAGCGCCGCCCGGGCCCCTTCGCTGACCAGCGGGTCTTCCAGCGAGAGGAAGGCCTCGCAGGTCCCCGGATCGCCCTGCCTCCCGCAACGCCCCGCCAGCTGCCGGTCGATGCGTCCCGCTTCGTGGCGCTCCGTCATGATGACGTAGAGGCCGCCCCGCTCGGCGACCCCCGGCGCCAGGAGGATATCCGTCCCCCGGCCCGCCATGTTGGTGGCAATGGTGATGCGCCCCGGCTCTCCGGCCCGGGCGATGATCTCCGCCTCCTCCTTGTCCTGCTTGGCGTTGAGAACCTGATGAGGCAGCCCCGCGTCCGCCAGCAGGCGGCTCAGGTTCTCCGACGCCGCGACGGTTCTTGTCCCGACGAGGACGGGGTGCTCCCCGGCGTGGAGCTCCGCAATCCTGCCCGCCACGGCCCGCCATTTCAGGTCCTGGGTGGCGAAGATCCGGTCGGGCTCGATGCGCCTCCGGACGGGCCGGTTCGTCGGGATGCGGGCAAAGGGCAGGCCATAGACGGACCACAGCTCCCGCCGCACCTCTTTCGCCGTCCCGGTCATGCCGGAGATCTTGAGGTAACGCCGGAAGAAACGCTGGTAGCTGATCCGCGCCACGGTCTCCCGCTGCCCCGTGATTTTGCACCCCTCCTTCGCCTCGATGAGCTGGTGGAGCCCCCCCTCCCAGGAGCGGTCCGGCATGACCCGTCCCGTGAATTCGTCGATGATCTGGACCTTGCCGTCCCGGACGATGTACTGCTCGTCCCGGCGGTACAGGTGCAGCGCGGTGAGGGCCTTCATGACCAGCTCCTCCCGCCGGACGGAGCTTCTCCACAGGGTACCCATGGAATCGGCGGCCCGGTGGATCGATTCCTTCGCGGCCTCGGTCATGGCAAGGGTCCGCATCCCGTCGTCGGCCTCGTAGTGGATGCGGTAATCCCGTCCCTCCTCCATGCCGCCGGCGATCTCCAGGGCCTGCCGCAGGGCGGCCTGCATGTCTTCCGACGTCTCCGTTCTGGAGATGATGAGGGGCGTCCGGGCCTCGTCCACCAGCACGCTGTCCGCCTCGTCGACGATGGCGTAATGCAGGCCCCGGAGCAGGAGCCGGCTGTTTTTCCCCCGCCGGTCGTAGAGGTGCTCGGCATGCAGCCGGTACGGGTCCATCCGGTCGCCCAGGGCGATGCGGTCCCGGAGGTAGTCGAAGACGATCTCCTTGTTGGTGCAGTAGACGATGTCGCAGCCGTAGGCGCGGCGCCGCTGGGCGGGAGTCTTGTCGTGGATGATGCAGTCGATCGAGAGGCCCAGGAAGCGGTACACCTCCCCCATCCGCTCCGCGTCCCGGGCGGTGAGATAATCGTTGACCGTGATCACATGGACCGGAAGGCCCGCCATGGCCACCGTGGCGGCCGGCAGGGTAGCGACGAGGGTCTTGCCCTCCCCCGTGTCCATCTCGGCGAGGAATCCCTGGAGCAGGGCATAGCCGCCGGCCACCTGGCAGTCGAAGGGGCGCATTCCCAGGATTCTCGCATCGGCCTCGCGGATCAGCGCAAACGTCTCCGCGACGAGGTCGTCGCGGAAGCCCTCCCGCCGGAGCCGCATCTTCAGGGACTGGGCCCGCTCCCGGAGCTCCCCGTCCGACTCGCTCCGCATCGCCTGGTCGTGCCGGCCGACCTGCTCCGTGATCTCCTTCAGCCCGCTCGTGCGGACGCGCGCGGGACCGAGGAAGCGGCCCGCCAGGTCCCAGGCGGCGCGGTCGAGAAGCGTCCTGCGCCGCTCCCGGCGCTCCGGGCGGTGGAAGTAGTCCGCGACCGGCCAATCCTTGACGTCCCTGCCCATGGTGGATGCTTCCGTTCTCCCGCCGTGCGGCGCCGCCGTTACGGCCGGTCCGCCGTTTCCGTCTCAGGTTTCAAACCGCTTGAGGAATACGCCCCGGAACGTCCGGAACACCCGCTCGGCCAGCGATTCCGGCGTATGCTCGAACCGCACGTAGATCCGCTCCCCGATCCGGATCCCCGTCGTGTCGTTCAGGCGCACCTCGAAATGGAAGAGCTTCTCGAAGGCCCGCGGCCGCTCCGTCTCGCGCGGATCGAGGGCAAAGGCCCCGCCTCCCTTGAGGGAAAGGGCAAAGCTGGGCAGGTCGCCCGACGCCGCCGGCACTTCCCGGACGAGCTCCGAGGGAATGACGCGGGCGACGTTCTCCGCCGGCCGGGCCTGGACGGCGCGCACGTCCGTCCGGACCCGGTCCGCCTCCGACTGGGGAACGACGATCCGGACCGCCACTCCGGAGTAATCGACCACGTAGCCGACGGCCTCCCCGCGCCGGAGGAAGCGGCCGGGCATGTCGTCGGACCGGGGGAGCAGGATCTCCCCGTCGATGGGGCTCCGGATGACCAGGGAGGCCAGCTGTTCCCTGGCCTCCGCCATCTCCTTCGCGATGCGGGCGATCTCCTCCTGGACCATCCGCTCCGTCGTCCGGTCCTGGACGAAGGCCATCCGCTGGCGGGCTCCGAAGCTCCGCATTTCCGCCTCGAGGGCGTGCACCCGGGAGACGAGATCGGGATTCTCGCACCGCAGGATCGGATCCCCCTTCTTCACATGGGCACCCGGCTTCACCATGACCTCCCTGACCTCGCCGTCCACCCGGGCGTGGATCCGGGCCTGCTCCGCGGGCCAGAGCACCCCCTCGGCGACGGTGAAGGAGGGCAGGCGGACGGCCCCGACGAGGATGCCGGCAACCACCGCAATGATGGCGACCAGGCCGACGATCCGGCCCCGACGCCGGTAGAGCGCCCGGTTGTTCATGACCGTTCGGGTCATCCGGACGAGCGGGACGACCATCAGCCCGATGACCGCCCAGATGGCGATCACGACGCCGACGAAGAAGAACTTGCCCGCGATGAAGAGGGCGATCTGCAGTGTGATGAAGACGCGGTAGAAGAACGAGGCCACGCCGTAGAGGACGAGCCACCTCCCCTCCCCGGCGTCGGCCAGGGCGAACTCGGCCTCGTCGTTCCGGATCGCGTACCGCTGGACCAGGTAGCCGATGTACTGGTTGGAGCGCGACCCCAGGTTGGGGATCTCCAGGAGGTCCGACAGGACGTAGTAGGCGTCGAACCGCAGGAGGGGGTTGCCGTTGAACAGAAGCGTGGAGATGCCGGCGACGACCATCGTGTTGTAGGCCACCGCCCGGACCATCCCGGGACCGGTGTTCACCCAGAGGATCATGGCCAGGGCGGCGATCAGGAGCTCCACCATGATGCCCGCGGCGCCGACAACGATCCGGCGCCTCTTTTCCCGGAAGGCCGAGGTCGCCGAGGCGTCGACGTAGGGGATGGGCATGAACACGAGGAAGATGATCCCCATCTCGTGGACCTCGCCGCCCCAGTGCTTCACCGCCCAGGCATGGCCGAATTCATGGAGCGCCTTGACGAGGGGATAGATCAGCCAGAAGATCAGGAGGTTTTCGAGGGCGAGGACCCGGTCGGCCAGGTTGGAGGTCAGCTCACTCCAGTGCAGGAAGGCAAGGACGGCCCCGACCGCGACGACGACGAGCCAGAGCAGGAAAGCCGGCGTCGTGAACAGCGGAGCGACGATTCCCTTCGTCCGTTCGAGAAACCGCTCCGGGTCCAGGAGGGGAATGCGAATGGCCAGGGGCGAGCGCACGGCGTTCCAGAACCGGGACGACCGGTCCTTGCGGCTTCGCCGGTTCAGGTTTTCCACGTCGGGGGCCGTGTCGGACTGCAGGGCGTCCGCCCTGTTCAGCTGGGAGACCAGGCCGATCACCTCGTCCTGCGTCGGCATGTCATCCGCCAGCTTGAGGCAGGCGGCCTCCCAGATCTCCTGGAGGGTCCGCTTCCCGTCCATGAGGCCGATCAGGAAATAGGACTCCTCCGTGAACCGGTGGAAGCGGCCCGAGGAATGATCCTGGAGGACGTACCAGACCTTCCCCCGGTAGGTGTGCCGATGGATCTCCGCGTGCCGTCTCACGAGCGGCCTGAGACCCGCCACGCGATACCAGGAGCTGCTGTACAGGGTCTTGTCCACCGGGATCCCTCAGGGCAGCCACGCCCACAGGCGGAGGCGGAACCAGTCGATCATGCCCCTCGTCCAGATGGAGATCATGAGCCGGCGGTCGATGTCGATCTTGCCCACGCCCTCCATGCCCGGCCGGAGGCGGGGAGACATCTCGTCCAGCATGGCCTCGACGCGGAAATAGTTCTTCCCTTCCTCGGCCGTTGACAGGGGGGTGATCTTCTTCACGGTGAAGGGGAATTTGTCCCGGGAGAGCGACGACAGGACCAGCGTGCCCCGCTGCCCCTCCTTCACGTCGGCGATGCCGTGCTCGTCCACCTTGAGGATGAGCCGATACCCGTCCAGCGGAGCCATCACGAACAGCTCCTCGCCGCGCTTCACGGCGGCGCCGTGCTTCTGGCTCAGGTCGCCGCTGAGGATGATGCCGTCGAAGGGCGCCCGGAGGACGATCTGGCGGAGCCTGTTGTCCAGGAGATTCAGCTCGGCCTGGACCTGCCCCGCCTGGGCGCTGACGATGTTCGCCTCGGCGCGGTTGTGCTCGGCCATGGCCTTCTTGTACTGCCGGTCGTACTGGCCCCGCTTGCTCAGCAGATTGATCCGCTCCAGCATCAGCTCCCGGTCGTCCAGCTGGCAGATGATCGTGTCCTTCTTCACGACGTCGCCCGCCCTGGCGCTTGCCGTCTTGATGTACCCGTCGATGGGCGCAACGAGGGAGCGGCTCACGGACCCTTCCAGGACCGCCTCCGCGGAGAGCCGGTATTCGTCCATGGCCACGCTGAAGAAGACGATCACCGCCGCGAGGGCCAGGACGGCGGCCTTCCGGACCATGTAGCCCGGCCCGAACAGGCGGACCGCCTGCCGCTTCAGGGCGTCGAGAACGCCGAACACGATGGGGCGGTCCTGGCGGTGCCTGCTCTCCAGCACCGGTCCCGTCAGGGCGACGACGCTCTTGATATACGCGACGTCATCGGCGGAGAAGGGCCTGTCGTCCTGCCGTTCGAGGGTAATCGCCGCATAGTACTTCTCGTGGCCGTACAGGGGCAGGGTCATCATCGCCCGGGTTCCGTGCAGCCGGGCCATCTGCTCGTGGTCCCGGACGACCAGGGCCCCGGCCTCCGGGGGAACAGGGAACAGGATCTCGCCCCGGTGCATCACCGCCTCGTCCATGGCGGCGCCGATGGAATGCATCAGGTTCATCTTCTTGCCGACGATCGCCGTGTGGGAGATCGCCTTCACCTGGGTGTGCTTCCCCTTCACGAGGCCCAGGCTTACCCGGTCGCATTCCAGACGGTTGGCGATCTCCGTCACGAAGGCCATGGCCGCCCCGTCGAAGTGATCCTCCGCCAGGACCGCCGCCAGGATGTCCACCGCCGCCTTCATGCGTTTCAGGGTCTTCGCGTCCTCCTCGCCCCGAAGCCGGCGGATCCGGTTCTCCAGCCACACGGATCCCCAGCGCAGCCCCTCCATCGCCGGACGCAGCGCGTCCCCGGACGGGGCCGTCACCTCCATGGCCACGGCACCGTAAAGCTCCCCGTCCACCATGACCGGATAGGCCAGACCGTAGTGCCGCTCCATGTCCGCGGGAACCCCGTCGACCTCGGACAGCTCCACGAGCATTCCCTCGGCCTCGGTGATCGTGTGCTCCAGGACCGCCGCCAGGGGCTCGCCGGTGCTCCCCTCCGGCCAGGAGGCCACGGGGGCGAAGCTCTGCCGGACGGGATCCCGAAGCACCAGGACGGCCTGCAAGCATCCTCGGATGAAGGAGGACTGGATGGACAGCCAGGCGGCGGCGAAGTCGTCGGAGCGATCCGCGTGTTCGAGATCGACCCAGAGTTTTTCAATCATACTCGGTTCCCTGCTTCGGTCCTGGAACGGCGCGTCCCGACCGGGTCATTCCCGGAATACTCCGCCCCGGGAAACGGGATCCGGCAGACGGACCGGTCGTTTCCCGGGAAGCACATGGGACGGCCTGACATCGATGAACGGCCGGCACCGGGACGCCGCTGGCGGCCGCCCGGCGTGGCGGACTCGGACAAGACGGGTGAATGGTGAAAAGGGGCGGTCACGCAGCCGGCCGGGGAGCGGTCGTGCCCCCCGCCGGCTGCAGGTGCGTCCCGCCGGTTATGCGTTCTCCTCCGGCTTTTCGCCGGCTTCCAGCTGGATCTCGCCGAAGCGGCTCTCGTGCTGCCGGACGATGTTCCGGAGCAGGAGGGAGAGACGCTTGGCCGCGAAGGGATTCAGGATGACGCGGTCGCTGATGTCCACCGTCAATTCGCGCTGCTCGGGATTCCAGGTCTTGTTGATGCCGAACAGGAGCGTGAACTCCTCCTTCGTGCTGGACACGTTGCACACGTTGGCGTAGGTCGTCTGCATCTTGGCGACGTCCCAGCGGATCGTCGCCTTGACATTATCCGCATCGGCCCCGGGAAGGGATGCCTGAACGGTCTTCTCGTTTTTCTGTGCCATGTTTTCCTCCTCTACAGGATTTGCAGGATTCTCTTTTGCCCAATTTTCTTATATGACTGCATACGCCGTGTCAACCGGTCGGTGGGGCTTCGGTCGCCCGCCCCGGATCCGCGGTCAGCGGGTGCCCGTCACGAGATGGAAGGGCATCTCCAGATCGATCTGCCGGACCTCCACCTTGCTGAAGCCGAGTGCCCGCAGGCGGTCTGCATAGAACCCGGGCGGGCGGAAACTGTGATGGAAGAGCAGAAACGGAATCAGGGAATAGGGAAGCGGCATTCCACGCGGTGCCAGGGGACTCCGCTCGAAGATGAGCACCGTTCCCCCCGGGCGGAGGGCGCCCGCGGCCCGGGCAAGCAGTTCTCCCGCCAGGTCGTCCGGCCAGTCATGGAGCATCGACTTGAAGCTGACCAGGTCGAAGCCGCCCGGCCAGTCGTCGACGAGGGCGTTACCCTTCACGAAGGAGATCCGGGGCGCCTCCGGCTCCGCCTGCAGGTGGGCCGCGCCGATCTCGCAGACCAGCGGCAGGTCGAAGACCACGGCCTCCACGCCGGGATGGCTCCGGCAGATCCGGAGCGCAAACTCCCCGCTGTTTCCGCCTACATCCATGATGCGCCGGCATCCTCCGAAATCGTGATACTTCAGGCAGGCCTGGGCCTCGTACTTCGTCAGCACCGTCGTGATCCGCATCCAGCGCCGGGCGGTCCGGACGGCCTCTTCGCCCCGCTCGAAGCACCGGTCGTAGGCAAACAGCCCGTAGAAGCCGGATTTCCCGGCAAACTCCCGGGGGCGAAAGAGCAGGTCCGGAAACAGGCTCAGGATGTCGTAGGCGCAGAAGTTCGCCAGCTCCAGCTTCAGCTCCAGGAGGTCCCGGTAGGACAGGGCGTGGAGAAACGCTTCCGACAGCCCGAAGCGGCCGCCGCGATCGACGAGGACCCGGTTGGCGAGAAGCTGGTCCAGAAGGAGCGCCATGCCCCGCCGGTCTGCCCCGAACCGGTCCGCCAGCTCCTCCGGAGAGGCCGTTCCATGCGCCAGGAAATCGTCGACGAGGCCGCTTTCAAAGGCCGTGCCGAGGCACCGGGCGGCCAGAAAGTCCGGCAGAAAATCGTCCACGCAGAGATAATCGAATTCCCGGTCCGAACCGTGCGACGTCATTCCGTTCAACAAATCCCCTTTCCCATCCAGGAGTCCGTATGAACCCCGTCATCGCCATCGCGGCACCCGTCGGAGGAGGAAAGACATCCCTCTCAACGGCCGTCGCATCCGGTCTGGGGGATGCCTCCCTGATCAGTTACGACCACTTCGAGCAGGCCACCCGCGGATCCGCCGGTGACGTCGAGCGCTGGATCGACAACGGCGCTCGGATCGACGACCTGGCCGTCCCCGGGCTGGCGGAGGCCCTGTCCCGGTTGAAGCGGGGCGAATCCGCCACGGATCCCCGGACGGGCTCTCCCATCGCGCCGGGGCGGTGGATCGTCCTGGAGACGCCCCTCGGGCGCGAGCACGCGGCGACGGCCCCCCTCATCGACCTCCTGGTCTGGGTCGACACGCCCCCGGATGTGGCCCTGGCCCGGAAGATCCGGGAATTCACGGCCCTCTTCCCGATGACGGGGGGAGAGCACGACGCCCGGGCCTTCATCGCCTGGCTCGGCGGCTACCTCGACAACTACCTCCGCATCGTGAGCCGGATGCTTCAGATGCAGCGGGAGCGGGTGCCCCTCCGCGCCGACATCGTCCTCGACGGCCGGACCGATTTCGACACCCTGGTCCGCCAGGCCCTGGATGCGATCATAGAACGCTTTCCCGATAACGACCGCCGCCGCAACGGCTGATCGTTTCTTCTGGCGGCGCGGGGGCTGCCGCACATGAACGGGAGTGAGTCTTCCCTCGCGCTCAGGAGCGTTTTTTCGACCCTGCATCGTCTCGCTCCGCTGCAAAGTCATAACTCGCGCCCAGGGGCGCTCAGACAGATGACTTTGCGGGCGCTTCGCTGCGACGGCAGGGTACCCCGAAAAAGCCGCTATTCGCGCTCCGGGAAGCCCCCCTCCCGGACCGATGTTCGCGGGGGTGCGACCGGGGGTTCCCAGAGGAGCAATTGGAACATCCCTGCCGGAAGCATGGGACGGGCTGTTCAAAAATGCCCGGATGCAAGGCCCCCGAAATCCCGTGTCGCATTTCCCTCCCCAACCTCACATCCGCGGGGGCGCGGCCGGGGGTTTCCAGAGGAGCAATTAGAAAACTTTTCCACATTCACGGCGTCCCGACTTTAAAGGGGGGACGATGGAAAAGTTTTCGCGACGGCGGAAGCCCCCGTGACAGCCCCCGCGCCATCGCCCTCGAACCCGCGGGTGGCTCAAAAAGGGTTGAATGCAAGGCGCCCGATATCCCGGGCCGCATTTCCCTCCCCAACCTCACATCCGCGGGGGCGCGACCGGGGGTTCCCAGAGGAGCGATCAGGACGCTTTTTCCATCCCTCAGGTCTTTCTGACTGCCGACAACGGCTCGCGGGAAAAGCGTCCGCGACGGCGGGAGCCCCCGTGACAGCCCCCGCGCCATCGCCCTCGAAACCGCGGACAGTGCCCGGGCGGGCTGCTCACAAAGGGCTGAATGCAAGGCGCCCGATATCCCGGGCCGCATTTCCCTCCCCAACCTCACATCC
>CAZODI010000018.1:0-61447 GCA_964578535.1 uncultured Syntrophaceae bacterium | reverse complement strand
AGGGGACGAAGGAAGCGGAGATCATGACCATCGGTCGGTATCTCCAGACGAGATAAGGACGGGCCGGTTCCCGCAACGGGGACGCATCATTCCATTTCACTCCATTCTTGAACGAGGTGGAGAGAACCGGCCGTCGAAAGGGGACGCTCCGTTTCTCTCCGCCCCTGTCTCAGGGAGGAGGATTCGGGAAGGGATGCGGGCAATCGCGGAAAGGGAGGAATGCGAGAAATGAAGGATGTAGTCATTGTATCGGCATGCCGGACGGCCATCGGTGAGTTTGGTGGATCGCTCCGGGACATGCAGCTTCCGGCGATCGGAAGCGTGGTCATCAAGGAAGCCGTCAAGCGGGCGGGAATCGACCCGGCCACGATCGGAGACGTGCGGTTTGGATGCTGCATGGAGCCGGCGGAGGCGATGAATGTGGCTCGAGTGGCGGCCCTGATGGCAGGCATCCCGGAGACGGTCACGGCCTGCACGGTGAACCGGGTGTGCATCTCCGGTATGGAGGCGGTCGTTTCCGGTATGGCCATGATCCAGGCGGGGATGGTGGACATTGTCCTGGCTGGAGGCATGGAACACATGTCCGGGGTTCCCTACATCGTTCCGGCGGCTCGCTGGGGCTGCCGTTTCCAGGACCAGATCTTCATGGACGCCCTCGTCCACGGGCTCCACGCGGGATCCCACGTCCTGCCCGGCCCGGAGCTGGGGCCCATCAAGGACGGACCGATCATCGACAAGTTCCGGGGGAAGCCCTACATCATGGGCATCACGGCGGAGCTGATCGCCCAGAAGCACAACCTGACCCGTCAGGAGATCGACGAGGTGGCCCTGCGGAGCCACAACAACACCGAGCGGGCCACCAACGAGGGCGACTTCAAGGAGGAGATTATCCCCATCGAAGTTCCGACCAAGAAGGGCAAACCACCGAAAATCTTTGACAAGGACGAGCACTTCCGTCCGGGCCTCACCATGGAAGACCTGGCGAAGCTGCCGGCAGCCTTCGTTCCGAAGATCGGTCTGGTCACGGCGGGGAACGCCTCGGGCATCAACGACGGAGCAGCCGCCATGGTCATCATGTCGGCCGACAAGGCGAAGGAACTGGGCCTGAAGCCCATCGCGAAGATCAAGGCCGTCGGCCGCGGCGGCTGCCATCCGTCCGTCATGGGACTCAGTCCCGTTCCGGCGGTGAACGACCTGCTGGCCAGGTCGGGCATCAAGCTGTCCGATTTCGATCTCATCGAGCTGAACGAGGCCTTCGCTGCCCAGTACCTGGGCTGCGAGCGGGAGCTGGGGCTGAACCGGGAGATCACGAATGTCAACGGATCCGGCTGCGGCCTCGGCCACCCGGTCGGTGCCACGGGCTGCCGTCTCATGGTGTCGCTGATTCACGCCATGAAGAAGCGGGGCAAGACTCTGGGCATGGCGACGCTCTGCGGTGGCGGCGGTGTATCCCTCGCCACGGCGATCGAGATGCTCTAAAAGCCCGAAACACGTGTCCGGAGAAGGCCTTCGGGCCGTTCCGGGAATGAATCCAAAGGGGAAGGGCCACCCGGCTCTTCCCCTTTGCTTTGTCCGGGGCGCGGGGGCTGCCGCGGTGGTTTCCGCCGTTGCGGAAGCGTTTCCGCAACGTGTGTACTCGGAGCGGCAAGCCGGCAGGATGGAAACGCTTCCCAATGCTTCCTCTGGAAACCCCCGGTTGCGCCCCCGCGGACAATGGGTGATGCCGGGGCGCGGGGGCTGTCATGGGTTGCGGAACCGGTTCGTTTCCGTTACAAGGGGGATGGCCGTCGGCCGCCCTTTTCCACAAAGAAGGGCGGGGCGGCGGTGCGGTGCGGGAATTGGGCTTCCCACAACCGGGGACGGGAGGGCAGCCGTGAACGATTGGCAGATTGTCAAGGTTACCAGGTACTTTCCCGGTCTCCTCGGCCGGGTGACGGAGCTGCACGGCCGGTATTACCACCGCCACTGGGGGTTCGACCTCTTCTTCGAGGCCAAGGTGGCGAGGGAGATGGCCGCGTTCCTGGAGCGCTTCGATCCTGTAAGGGATGGTCTGTGGGTGGCCATGGATCATGACCGGGTCATCGGAACCGTCGCCATCGTCGGTGAGGATGTGGAATCCGCCGGGGCCCGGCTCCGCTGGCTGATCGTTGCACCGGAGCATCAGGGGATGGGAATCGGGAAAGCCCTGATGGAAAAGGCCGTTGTTTTTTGCCGGAGAACTGGTTTCCGGCGTGTCTGGCTGACGACGTTTGCCGGGCTCGATGCGGCTCGTCACATCTACGAAAAGGAAGGGTTTCAACTGCAGGAGGAGCAGGAAGACACCCACTGGGGCAGGACCGTGCGGGAGCAGTTGTTCGAACTGCTGATGTAAACAGGGCCGGCACACGTCGGCATCGCGAGAGGAAAACGGATATGGGTGTACTGAATCAGTTCGGACTGTCCGGCCGGGTTGCCATTGTGACTGGCGGCAGCAAGGGACTGGGACGGGCTATGGCACTTGGCCTGGCGGAAGCGGGGGCCAAGGTGGCCGTCGTCAGCCGGACACGGAGTCTCATTGAAGAAACCGCTGCCGAGATCGTCAAAAAAGGCGGTGAGGCAATTGCAGTTCCGACGGACATGAGGAGCGAGGAGGACGTCGAGCGGATGGTCGCCCTGGTTGCGGAAAAATTCGGCCGCATCGACATCCTGATCAACAACGCGGGGATCGGGGGCTCCAGGAAGGTGGTCGCCATGACGACGGACGAGTGGAGCAACATGATGGATACCAACGTGAAATCCATTTTCCTTGCGGTCCGGGCCGTGGGGAAGGTGATGATCCGGCAGCGGTCAGGCAAGGTGATCAACGTCAGCTCCGTTCTGGGGAAGGGAGCCCTTCCCCGCTCCATGCATTACGGGGCCTCCAAGGCGGCGATCATCCACATGACGAAGACCCTGGCCCTGGAATGGGCTCCATTCAACATTCATGTAAACGGCATTGCTCCGGGATGGTTTCTGACGGAGATGACGAAAGACCAGCAGGAGGGGGAGAACAGGGAATTCCTCATCCGGAGAATCCCCTTCGGTCGTTTTGGCAATCCGGAAGAGATGGTCGGATTGGCTGTCTTTCTGGCCTCGGACGCCTCCAACTACATTACCGGGGACACGGTCTTCATCGACGGCGGATATTCCCTCTGGTAGAACCGCTTCCGCAATCGAAGAGTCTTCGGGAACCCTCGCCTGCACAGGCCCCGCTCATCCTGCATCCTTGACCATTCCCGTCAAACCATATTTCCGGTTCTTGCGGGTCAGGGTAGACAGGTCGATCTGCAGTTCTTTTGCCGCTTCGTTCAGATTTCTGAACTTCCGAAGGGTTCGCCGGATCAGGGCTCTCTCGAACTCCTCCACCTGTTTACGGAGGGGGCCCGTCTGAAGGGCCTGCCGCATTCCGTCCGTTCTCGGATGCGGGTTGTGTCCGTAGGCAGCCCGGATGTCCCGGGGCAGGTCTTCCATGGCGATCACGTCCCCCTCGCTGGTCACGACGATCCGCTCGACGGTGTTCCGGACCTCCCGCACGTTTCCGGGCCACTCGTGCTGGATCAGAGCGTTGAGGGCGTCGATGGACAGCGCCTTGTCCGTCTGGTAGCGCTGGTTGTAAATCTTCAAAAAGTGCTTGATCAGGGGCAGAACATCCTCCCGCCGCTCCCGGAGCGGGCTGACGTGCATGGGGATCACGTTCAGCCGGTAGTAGAGATCCTTCCGGAATTTCCGTTCCTTGACCATTCGTTCCAGGTCCATGTTCGTGGCGGCGATGATACGCACGTCGATGGGCAGGGTGGCCAGTCCTCCGAGGCGCTTGATGGCCCGGTCCTGCAGCACGTTGAGGAGCTTGGGCTGCAACTCCAGGGGGAACTCGCCGATTTCGTCGAGGAACAGGGTTCCGTTATGGGCCAGCTCAAAGAGCCCCTGCTTGCCCTGGCTCCGGGCGTCCGTGAAGGCCCCCTTTTCATAGCCGAAAAGCTCCGATTCAAGAAGCGTCGGAGGCAGGGCGGCGCAGTCCACCTTCACGAAGGATCCCAGGCGGTGGCGCGTGCTGTGGTAATGGATGAACTGGGCCAGGACGTCCTTCCCGACTCCCGAGTCGCCGGTGATGAGGACCGTCGCGTCCGACGAGGCCACTTTCTTGGCCACCGCGAGTATGTGCCGGAACTCGGTGCTCCGGGCGACGAAGAACTTGTTCGTGTTTCCCAGCTGCTCTTCCAGGTAGTCGATCCTCTTCTTGAACTGCTCGATCAGGACCTGGGATTCCTTGAGCTCTCGGCTGATGGTGTTCAGCTCCGTCACGTCCCGGAGAGAGCTGATGACCGCCAGGGGATGCCTGTCCCTGTCCCAGACGATGGCCGCCGTCACCAGGAGGTCCCGCCCGCTGGGATAGCGGACCAGGCGGCTGCGGCTCTTATGATCTTTCAGGACTTCGAGATTAACGGCCCGGGGGACCCAATTCTTCTCGATGGCGAAATTTGTATGCCTGCCCGCCAGCTCCTTGCGGTTGATGCCGCTGATACGCTCGAAAGCCGCATTGGCCATCAGGTAATAGCCGTTGAGATCGGCGATGTAGATCCCGTCGGAGACGGACTCGATGACAGACCTCACGACGCTCAAGACATGATCGGAAAATCCGGACACGGTAAAGACTCCTTTCCGGTGTTCGCGGTCCGGCATGCCAGCGGGCCGCCGGCGCTGAACGGACACTAATCCAGCGCGACGCGGATGTCAATGGATGGAGGGAGCGGGGCGGGAAGGCATGTTCAACCCCTGCCGTTGGGAATGGATTCTCAGTGGAAATCAGGTGGATGGGTGGTTCTCCGGACAGGATTCTTCCTCCGTCCCGTTCCGCTCGATGATTTCCGCCACCCGGGCCGCCAGGCCTTTCGGCGGCAGAGGCTCGCAGTCGATTGTATCGCCGGCCACCCGAATCCAGCGTCGAGCCATGCCGCGGATATCCGGGCGGTCCGCACAGGCGGTCGGGCAGCCGCAGATCATAATGGCGATCCCGAGGGTGTAGGGCGGCTTCACCGTTTCCAGCCGGCAATCGGGGGGCAGCAGCGATCCGATTTCCGACGCCAGAGCCGTCCGGTCGATCTGCGGATTGCAGCCTCCGCAGTATTTCAGGCCGATGCGCTTCATCCTGTCCTCCAACGCCGGATCGCCTCCCCGGCCTCACGGCGCCCCTGTTCGTATCCCTCGTCGAGAACCCGGCGATCCCGGCTGAGCCGGGAGACACGGAAATCTCCGGGGGGGCAGACTTCCAGGATATCAATGCCGGCGGGCGGTGTTCGGATCAGGGCCACCGATTCGTTGTAACGCCGGGCGCGCCGTTTCATTGCCTCTTCAAGCAGAGGACAACTCCTTGCGTGGCGAACAAGCAGCCGGTCGGAGATCCCGGAGCGTTTGACATAATCCCGGGGGCGTGAGCGAACGACCATGATGCGCCGGGCACCCCGCCGGATTGCTTCGCCGACCGGAAGGGCGTCGGTGATGCCGCCGTCCGTGGAGAGGCGTCCGTCCACTTCCGGGTAAAGTCTATAGAGGAAAGGGATGGCGCTGGAGGCCTTGAGGGTGTGCTCCAGGTCCTCTGCCGCCGTCTGCCGGTAAACAGCCTGTCCCGACAGGACGTCTGTCAGGACCACGACAAAAGGCTTTTGCCGGGCGTAGATGGCCGCCAGGTCGAGCCGGATTTCCCGGATGGTGATCTCCCAGAGCCAGTCCAGATCCAGCAGGTGGCCGCCGCGGAGGAACCGGCCGAAGTCGATGAACTCCGGCCGGAGGGAGTAGTCCCGGTAGATGCGGCCGTTACGGCCCTTCATGCCGGCCAGGTAGGCCGCGAGGTTGGAGGCGCCCGCCGAGACTCCGATATAGAGATCGAAAGGATTGAAATCCGCCTCCAGAAACCCGTCCAGAAGGCCCGTAGAGAAGACACCGCGCAGGGCGCCCCCCTCGACGACGAGCGCCGACAGCCCGTTCCTGAAGGCCGTATTCCCTTTGACCGTTGTACCGTCTGCGGTCATGGACCCTTTGCTTCCCGCATTCGTCGCCGATGGATCGGACGTCGATCCGATCTATTCGATCCTGGCGATTTCCCGGGCCAGTTTCTTCTTGTACTCCAGGTTGCCCTGCCGGGAGATCATGATCCGCTGCGCCTGGGGCGATCCGGCGCCGTGCATGGACTCCGTACGGTAGCCCACCGCCGCCGTTCCGAGGGTGATGTTCTCGATGAGGCGCAGGACCCGGCAGCGCGACTCCGTCCGCACCGAGGCGATCCCCTTGAAGTACTTCTCCACGACCGGGCCGATCTCGGGGTGCTTCAGGTCCCGCTCCGAGGCCATGGTGACCATCAGCCCTCCGGCAATGTCCTCGGCGAGCCGGGCGATCTCGTAGGGGAAGCGCGTCACGTTCTGCTTGCAGACGTTCGCCAGGAGAAGGTCGATCAGGTAGTTCCCCGAGGCCGTCGGATGCCCCTCCGCCGAGCAGGCGATCCCGCAGGCGTACAGTGTCTCGTTGAGATGAATCATCTCGATGAGCTTGTCCTTCACGTGGGAAGCCTTCGCAGCACCGTTGAAATCCGCCGCCAGGGCCGCCGCTCCGATCAGGACGTCGCCTACGCCGACCTTGCAGCCTCCGTAGCTTTGGCGATGGTAGCCGGCGAACCGCTCCACCAGGGCGCCGCTGAATTCGTACTCGCCGCACATGAAGACGTTCTCCCAGGGGACGAACAGGTTGTCAAAGACCATCAGGGCCTCATGGCCGCCGTAGAGGAGGTTGCCCACGTCAATCTCGCCGCCCTCGAGTTTCCGCGTGTCGCAGGACTGGCGCCCATAGATGTAGAAGATCCCCTCGGCGTCGGCGGGGGCGACGAAAGACAGGGCGTAGTCGGCGTCGTCCTTCGTCATGGTCATGGTCGGCATGACCAGGATCCAGTGGGAATTGATCGCCCCCGTCTGGTGGGCCTTGGCGCCACGGACGACGATGCCGTCCTTCCGCCGCTCCACCACGCGGGTGAAGAGGTCCGGATCGGCCTGCTTCGACGGCGGAAGCCCCCGGTCACCCTTGGGATCCGTCATCGCACCGTCGACCGTCCAGTCCTCCTCCTGCATCCTCCGCAGGAAGTTGAGAAAGCGCGGATAGTAGGACGTGCCGAGTTTCCGGTCCATCTCGAAGGTGACGCTGTCCACGGCATTGATGGCGTCCATGCCGACGCAGCGCTGGAAGCACGCCCCGGTCTTCTGGCCCATCAGGCGCTGCATTTTCACTTTCCTGACGAGGTCGCCGGTGCTCCGGTGGAGGTGGCAGAACCGGTTGATCCGCTCCCCCGTCAGGTGGGAGACGGCGGTCATCAGGTCCTCGTGGGCCGGATCCTGCGCCAGGGCGTAAGTCATCTTCACGGAGTTCATGGAGGGCCGGATGATCGGATGGTCTACGGGGGAATCCACCTTTTCGCCCATCAGCCAGACCTTCAGGTTCATCCGGCGCAGGCTTTCTTCGTACTGCTCGGGGGTCATGAGGGCCATGTCGTTTCCTCCTTTTGGCGGGCTTGGGCCCGAACGGCCTGTGGCTGTTCGCTGTCCTGCCAGCGGCGGAATGTGCCGGCGATCGATCGTTGCCACAGGCTGGGCAGATCAATCCACCGGTTCAGGACTCATGTGCCGGCAGGATCTTCATCCGTCTTCCCGGAGTATCGTTGTCCCTGAGAATTCACAACGGTCCCTGGTGACCGTAATCCGACACTCCATGAAATCGACTTGGGAAAACGTTTCAATATCATCCTCAGGCCATGTCGATGAATCTCAAACACACCATTCGATGTATTGAACCCGTGGATAGCCGTATTTATAAGAAAAACACCATTTGCTGTCAATGCCGGGTGTCGCTCGTCATTCCAGGCGCGGCATCTTCCTGTTGTTGAGTGAAACTGCGAATGGAGCTCCGGAACCTTCATGCCGTGACACTCTGTCCATGTCACTATGAAATACTTCCAATCCCCTATGCCGCTTACAGGATTATCAAGCATTGTAATTCAACGGGATTTATCTACCCTGCAATTGCATTTGGTCGGTCTCCGGAAGGATCTGCCCCTCTTGTACCTGAAGGATGCTCTGCCGGTGAAACCGGCAAATGAGGAAGAGTGATGAAACGGACAACCCTGGTAGTCGCATTGGCGGTCATGTTGCTCCTGAGTGCGGGCGTATCCGTGAACTCGGCCTGTGCTTTCGGGTGTCCGGATTGGGAAGTCTCCTGCTGTATTGATGGAGATAAGTCGCAGACCCTGGCGAAGACTTCTTTCACGATGTGCTGGAGCTTGAAAAGAGTCGGATGCGTGCCGTGTCACGGAGGAGGGAAGTGGAGCTGGTTTGCCGACTGGTGCAACAACAACTACAACGAGTGTCAGGCGAGATGCCAGGGGTGTATTGAGGACGAGACTCCATACTGGACCCCCCTGGCTTCGAGCATCAAAGGCAAATTCAGCTGCGTGGACAGCAATGGCCATTGGCATTCCCCCTGAGTTTCACTCCATCACGGGGGTGTGTTGTGTCTGCGTGGATGCATCTGCCTCTGGAGGAGGGTGATGAGGGTCAACATTCATTTCAAGGAGGAGCGATTCATGAGAGAGCTGTCACGGGTATGCATTGCATTGGTCATCGTATGTGCCTTTCTTTACGGCCAGGCCTTTGCCGGTGAGGCGAAAGATGCGGCATCCGGGAACAAGAGGACTGTGATTTACAGTTTTCTGGGCACAGTGGTGAAGGCAGATGCAGTGAAGAAGACGATCACGATCAAGGCCGTAGCGGACAAGGAAAATTACCTGCTGGGAAACGACATGCCGTTCCGGGAGTTCAATGCCGAGGGGAAAGAGATCACGTTTGATGTTTCGAAGGCGACGTTTCTGGGGGCGAAGGACGTCGGCGGCATAACGGGCCATCCGCTTGTCAGGGTTGGTTATGACAGAGAGGGCGGAGCGTATGTTGCCCACACGGTACTGGTTCTGTCGAAGCGGGAGCTTTCCATGGCCCGATAAGATGGGAGAATCCAGGGAGGATGAGCCATGAAAAAAACGGGCTGCATGGTGGCTATGGTGATTTTTTCGTTTCTGACTGCAGTTGTGTTTGTAAATTCTGCCGGTGCTTTCGACTACTGTAAGAAGCAAGAATATTCATGTTGCATGAAAGGCAAAAAGGATGCCGTGGCCAAAACAAAATTCAGCATGTGCTGGAGCTGGAGTTCATTTGAATGTGTGCCATGTCACGGAGGCGGGAAATGGGGGTATTTAGCCGATTGGTGCAATGACAACTACACCCAGTGCGAAGGGAAATGTGATGCTTGCTGGCCGGTTGCCGATCCGGATTCAAAATGTGTCATGCTCTGTTATGACAAGCATGGCCATGAGACATGCAAATGATCTGAAACAGGGAGGATGAAGCATGAAAAAAGCGGGCTGTATCCTGGGGATGCTGGTCTTCTTTCTCCTGATTGGCTGCATATCCGTGAATTCGGCCTGTGCCATGGGCTGTGAGGATTGGGAAGTCTCCTGCTGTATTGATGGGAATGATTCGCAGACCGTGGCAACGACATCTTTCAGTATGTGCTGGAGCTGGTCAAAGTTCGGCTGTGTCCCCTGTCATGGAAAGCATAAATGGTCGTATCTCGCAACATGGTGCAATGACAACTACAACCAATGCGAAGGGAAATGCAGAGCCTGTCATTACATGAGTTCTGAATATTGCAGGAAGTCGCGAACCTGCTGGGACAAGGAAGGCAAATCACATTGTCAATAGGATGCAGGACAGAAAAAAAGGAGGGACGATTCATGAAGAACCTGTCACGGGTATGCATTGCATTGGTCATCGTATGTGCCTTTCTTTACGGCCAGGCCTTTGCCGGTGAGGTGAAAGATGCGGCATCCGAAAACAAGAGGACCGTTGTCTACAGTTTTCTGGGCACGGTTACAAAGATGGATGCGGGAAAGAACACGATCACCATCCATGCCGTTGCAGACAAGGAAGAATATCTCAGGGAGGGCGACATGCCGTTCCGGGAGTTCAGTGCCGACGGGCAAGAGATCACCTTTGATGTCTCGAGGGCGGTGTTTCTGGGGGCGAAGGACGTCGGCGGCATAACGGGCCATCCGCTTGTCCGGGTTGGTTATGACAAAGAGGGTGGAGCGTATGTCGCTCACACGGTACTGGTTCTGTCGAAGAAGCAGCCGTGAAGAGGGGTTACGAGGTATCTCCGGTCGGACGACACTGCAGGTCAAGCTGTCTATGATCCAAGGTGACATTACGGGGGCCTGGCGTGGTAGCGCTCTTTTTCGCCGGGAGACTGTCTGTTGGTGAAATAAGAGAAAACAAGGAGGACGTAACATGAAAAAAACGAGCTACATCGTGGCCATGGCGTTTTTCTGTCTCCTGCTTGCCGGCCTAACCGCAAACTCAGCCTGGGCTATGGGCTGTTCGGATCGGGAAGTCTCCTGCTGTATTGACGGCAAGCAATCGGAGACGGTGGCCAAGACAACATTCACCAGGTGCTGGAGCTGGAAAGACTTTGGATGCGTGCCGTGTCATGGAGGGGGAAAATGGAGTTATGCTGCTGAGTGGTGCAATGACAACTACGGTCAGTGCCAGGGGAAGTGCAAAGCATGTTTTCATGATCCCGGTGATCGGTGTGTGCTGAAACGGACCTGCTGGGACAAGGACGGCCGGCAAACATGTGAATGATCCGAAGAAAGGAGGATGAGCCATGAAGAAATCGAGCTGCATGATGGCAATGGCTGTTTTTTTCGTCATGGTTGCGGGCATATCCGTGAACTCAGTCTATGCCGTCGGCTGTAAGGACAGGGAAGTTAACTGCTGCCTTTACGCCGATGAATCGCAGACCGTGGCCAAGACGAAATTCACTATGTGCTGGAGTTGGGGTGATCATATGTGTGTACCGTGTCACGGAGGAGGAAAATGGAGTTATATGGCTCGGTGGTGCAACGACAATTTAGAAAAATGCGGACATGGGAAGTGCTGGGCATGTTTTCATAATGTTTTTGATCCACATTGCTCGGTAACAAACTGCTGGAATCAGGACGGCGAAGAATCCTGTTACCGATAACAGGGAAAGAGGGCGAGCCATGAAAAAAACAACCTGTATCGTCGCAATGGCGGTTTTCTTTTTCTTGCTTGCCGATGCATCCGTAAACTCAGAGTATGCTGTCGGATGTCAGGATAAGAAGGTGTCCTGCTGCATCGACGGCAAGGAATCGCAGACGGTGGCCAAGACCAAATTCACCATGTGCTGGAGCTGGAGAAAGGCTGAATGTGTGCCATGTAATAATGACGGGCAATGGGCTTATTTGGCTCAATGGTGCAATGTCAACTACATCAATGAATGCCACGGAGCATGCCAGGGGTGCTTCAAAGTTCACAATCCTTTCTTTATGACACCGAAGGCTTCGGTGGGAGGTGAAGAGATCTGCTGTGTTGATGATTACGGCCATCAGCATTGTCGATGATTCGGGCGTCAACCACGGGAGGCAATGGAGTCGGGGGGTAAACTGTCACCGCGGAGGGTGAAGAGGATCAACATTCATTTCAAGGAGGAGCGATTCATGAGAGAGCTGTCACGGGTATGCATTGCATTGGTCATCGTATGTGCCTTTCTCGCCGGTCAGGCATTTGCGGGTGAGGCGAAAGATGCCAAGCCCGGAGGCAAGAGAACCGTTGTCTACAGTTTTCTGGGCACGGTCACAGGGATGGATGCGGAGGAAAAGACGATCACCATCAATGCCGTCGCGGACAGGGAAGATTACCTGACGGAAGGTGACATGCCGTTCCGGGAGTTCAGTGCCGACGGGAAAGAGATCACGTTTAATGTCTCGAAGGCGATGTTTCTGGGGGTGGAAGACATCAAAGAAATCAAGGCACTCCAACTCGTCAGGGTTGGTTATGACAAAGTGGGCGGAGCATATGTCGCTCACACAGTGTTGATTCTGTCGAAGCGGTAGCTGTGAAGCCGGGCTCGCGTACCCCCAGGCCGGTCAACGCTGTGAATCAAACCGTTCATGATCCGAAGTTTTGCCGTGGCTCTGCCTCCAGCGAAGTGGCTTCCCTCTTCGTGGGGGATAAATCCTGATGGTGAAATCGGTGATGACAAGGAGGATGAGATATGAAGAGAACCGGCTGCATCGTTGCGATAACTGTTATCTTTGTCCTGTTGGCCGGAATATCGGCAAGCCCTGCCGACGCAGTCGGCTGCAAGGACCACTATATCGCCTGCTGCATTGATGGCAAGTCGAAGAAGATGGTGGCGGACACTTACTTCACCATGTGCTGGAGTTGGAAGTCGGCTAAATGCAAACCCTGTCACGGGGGAGGAAACTGGAGTTGGTTTGCCAAGTGGTGCAATGAAAACTATGCCCAATGCGAGGGAAATTGCAAGGGGTGCTGGTGGGAGCGAGGCCCTGATTGTCTGCGAGGGTTTCGATGCTATGACAAACAGGGAAAAAATACGTGTACTTGGCCTTGATGGATTCAAGGCAGTACTTCCAGAGTTACAGACAAGGGAGGCCTGATCCATCCGTGTCGGTTATGACAAGAAGGCACCTGCTTGACGGGGAAGGTTCCTGTTCTCTTGATGAGATGGCCATGAAGCGGGTTTGGGCTTCCCCCGGTGGGAGACACTGCACAAGGCATGCGTTCGTGATCCAAGGCAGCGTTACCGTGCCATGACCGAGAAGCGCTCCCTCTTGCGGGAATGTGACCATCAAGTGTGGATAATGGAATCGGGCCGACCAGTACCGATATCTTCGCAAGTCCGTTTTCTGTTGTTTGTTTCTTTTCTCCTTGTGTTTTTTGTCTCCGTCTTTCCGGCGCTGGGCGAAGAAAACCAGGAGATTGCGAGCGTACAACAGGGATTGAAGAAACTGACCCTGTCCGATTGCGTTCTTCTCGCCCTGCAGAACAACGTTTCCATCCAAACCGCTTACCTGGACAGGATCTCCCAGCGGATGGAGCTCCGCGTCGCCGAGGACAAGTTTGTTCCCCAGCCGAGCCTGAGCTTTTCGACCCGCGCCTCGTCCACCTACAATACGGACGGCACCCGGACCCGGGCATCCACTCAGGACGGGCTGTTCGCCACGACGCTGAACCTTCCCACGGGTGGATCCGTAACCTTCAGCTGGGACAACCCGGCGACGAAAGCGGACATCGGCCAGGACTACAGTTACAGCTCCGGCTGGAGCGTCCAGTTTACTCAGCCGCTTCTGAAAAATGCCGGCGTGGATGTCGCCACGCAGTCCATCCGGCAGGCCAGAGTGGCTGAGGAACAGTACATCCTCGACCTGAAAGACACGCTGGCCACCACAATCACAACGACGATCACAGACTATCGGGCCTATGTGTCGGCCCTCCGCAGCTACGACATTCAAGCCAAAGGACTGGAGACGGCCCGCCGGACCCTGGAGACAAACCAGGCGCTCATCGATGCCGGGCGCATGGCCCAGACGGAAATCCTCCAGGCGCAGAACGACGTGGCCAATCGCGAGTTGAGCGTTATAACCGCCAGGAACGATGTTGACTCAGCGCGGCTCACCCTTCTCCAGATCCTCAACCTGGATAAGAACACAAACTTCCTGCCCGTTGAAGAAGGGGAGCAGTTTGTTCCTCCTCCCTCTCTGGAAGAAGCCATCGCCGTGGCCCTGAAAAACCGCTCCGATTACATCAAGTCCATTCAGAATCTCGAACTGGCAAAGCTGGACTTGGCCGTCAACAAGCGAAATCTTCTCTGGGATCTCTCATTGGTGACAAACGTCGGGCGGACCGGGATGGGCGATACGTACAGGAATGCGCTGGCGGACCAGCAGATAAGGAAAAGCGACTGGGATGTCTGGCTGCAGCTCAACATTCCCCTGAGGGACCTGCAATCGGAAAGCAGTTATGTCACAGCGAAAGTAGCCCTCGAAAAAGCAGGCATCAACCTGAAGAAACTGGTGAGCGACATTGAAATCGACGTCCAGAATAAAATCAGGAATATCGACGTCAATTACAGGAGTTATGTGCTTGCAAAAAAGGGACGTGAGCTTTCGGAGCGGAAACTGGAAATCGAACGGGAAAAACTGCGACTGGGACGATCGACCAACTTCCAGCTGGTGTCCTTCCAGAACGACGTCCTCGATCAGCAGACAATGGAACTGCAAGCCCTGATCACGTACCTCAACTCCCTGACGGATCTGGATCAGTCGTTGGGAGTTACGCTCAACCGATGGAACATCACCGTCAAGCGCGAGGATGAAAGCGTCAAGCTGCCGGAGGACCGGAAGAAGGAAGTCAACGAGAAGCTGACGGCGAAATAATCAAGGGACAGCCATGAACCAGGATCCGATCATCTACAGAAACATTCTGGAAAACATGACCGACGGGGTCATGACCGTTTCGCTCGACGGCCGCATCATGACGTTCAATGAAGCTGCGGAACGGATTCTTGACCTACGTGCCGAGGATGTCATCGGCCGGTCGCTGGGTGACGTGTTCCTCGGCCGGGAAGGGAGCGACGCCTTCAACCAGGCTATCCTGGATGCCGTTTACAACGAGGCGGTGACTCAGAACGGCATCGTCCTGTATACGGCCGGGGAAAAGCGCATCGTTCTTTCCGTCACAACCTCTTTTCTCCGGTCCGACGAGACGGGACAAAAAAAGAAGGCCGCCGTCATTGCGGTCTTCAGCGACCGGACGGAAGTGGAAACGCTGCGGGAAACGGAGCACAGCCTCACGGAGGAGATCAGGGCGAAGCACAGGGAACTGCAGACATCCTATTCCGAACTGGAGGATTCCAACACAAGTCTCAAGTCCGCCCTGAAAAAGGTGCAGATGATCCGCATTGCCGCGACGGCCCTGGTGCTTCTTCTCTTCCTGTCCATCGGAATTCTGACATGGATCAAAGGCACGCCGGGAAAATCCGGGCAGTCTGCTATCGCAGATTCGCCGACAGGTGCGGTGAAGACGTACAAGGTGGCGCTGCGGCCTCTCGTCGACAAGATCTCTCTCCGGGGCACGCTCAAGCCGATCCAGGTTGTGAATGTGACAAGCCCCTTCGCGGGCACGGTCACGGAAAAGCGTTTCGAATACGGCCAGTCCGTCACCAAAGGGCAGCTTCTTCTGCGTCTGGATACCAGGGAAATCGAATCGAAATGCCGCGAGGCGGAATCGGCTTTCATCAAGACGAATGAAAAAAGAAAGGAAATGAAGGACTGGAAAAACACGGATGAAATGGTCAAAGCAATGCGCTCCCTGGACAAGGCGAAGAGATCCTATGAAGAAACGGAAATCCTTTTCAAGAAGGGCATCGTGTCCGCCGACGAATACAACAACGAAAAGAACAATTACGAGAACGAGCTCCTGACGTACAAGACGACAAAGGCCAAAGGCGAGGGTGATAACGTGACCCTCGCAAAGCTCGATTACTACAATGCGAGGGCGAAACTCGCCGATCTCGAGAAGCAGCTCAAAAAAGCCAATGTCCTTGCCCCGGTGTCCGGAACGGTCATCCTCATGGACACCGCAGGGGATAAGGACAGGAAAGGAAAAGCCGTCGAGAAGGGGACGTCTTTCGGCGAGGGGGAGATCATGCTGGCCGTGGGTGACACGACCGGCCTCTCGGTTTCCACCGAAGTGGACGAGATCGAGGTGACAAAGGTCAAGAAGGGGCAGCAGGCCATCATCACGGGAGACGCTTTCCCGGACGTGACCCTCAAGGGAAGTGTCGATCACATTTCGTCACAGGCGAGCGTCAAGGGAGGCGAAGGGGGGGCGAAGAAAGCGGCTACCTTCGAAATCCTGATCCGGGTGGACAGGCTTCCCCCGGACGTGGCGGACAAGATCCGTCTCGGCATGTCCGCCAATCTGTCCATCGAGATCCTGAACCGGCCCGACGGCATCCTGGTGCCCATCGGGGCTGTGCAGACGGATGGCACCGATCGTTATGTCATGCTGAAGGAGGCGGGAAAGAAGGAGGCGAAGAGGGTGAGCGTGAAGACGGGCATTACGACTCTCGACTCCGTGGAGATCCTGCAGGGATTGAAAATCGGTGACGAAGTCCTGGTAAAGGAGGAACCGGTCCGGGATGTCCATGCTGAGGACAGTGAACATCCATAAGACGTATCCGGTCGGCCCCACGGAAGTGAATGTCCTCCGGGGCATTTCCCTGGAAGTCGAGAAGGGGGAATTCCTGTCCATCGTGGGAGCGTCGGGCAGCGGCAAGTCCACGCTGATGCATATTCTCGGTCTTCTCGAACAGCCGACATCGGGAGAGTATTATTTTGAGGATGCCCGGATCCGTTACGAGGACGATCGCGAGCTCTCCATTCTCCGCAACCGGAAGATCGGATTTGTGTTCCAGCAGTACTGCCTTCTGCAGCGGCTGACGGCCCTGGATAACGTGGGAATTCCCCTCATCTACCGGGGGATGGGCAAACCGGAGATCCGGGAGCGCTCCATGGCCTACCTGCAGAAGGTTGAAGTGGCGGATCGGGCGCATCACCAGCCGAACGAGATGTCCGGGGGACAGCAGCAGCGCGTCGCCATCGCCCGGGCCCTGGTCGGAAATCCGGCCCTGATCCTCGCCGACGAGCCCACGGGAGCCCTGGACAGCCGGACCGGGCAGGAGATCATGGATCTCTTCCGGAAGCTCAACGAGGAGGAAGGAATCACGATCATCGTCATCACCCACGATCCCAAGATCGCCGCTCAATGCCGACGCCGCATCGAGATCGTCGACGGGATCGTCACCCCGGCGGCGGTCGACGGGAATCCTCATTGAATATGCGGCCGCCGCGGGGCGTCCGGAATGATGGACATCATGATCCTGAAGGCTAACATTTCCGAAGCATTTACGAGTCTTGCAAACGCCCGACAGCGGACGATCCTTGCCATCATCGGCATCGTCATCGGCATCGGATCCGTCATCGGCATGGTCTCCATCGGCTCCATTGCGGAGAACGAAGCCCTCAAGCAGTTCAAGGACATGGGTGTGGATGTCGTCATGGTGAGGCTGGAGGAGGGCGGTCCATCGGCGAATGTGACTCTCCGGGACATCACGGCCCTGAAAGAAAAGGAGAGATCGATCCTCGATGTCGCGCCTTATCTAAGATCCAGCGGCACGTTCAGCATCGGCAAGAAGAGCATCTACCTGGAGGAGATGGGTGTTACCTCCAGCTTCTTCGACATGAACAAGATCCGGCTGGCGGAGGGGCGATTCATCTCGGACCTCGACGAGAATCGCTATTTCTGTGTCGTCGGGAAGGATATGGCGGCATTCCTCCGGGGAATCGGATTGAATCCTCTCCTCGGCAGTCAGTTTCCTCTCGGAAACAGGATTTTCACGATTGTCGGCGTTCTCGACAACGTCTCGGATGGAGGGATGAGGCCTTACGGAATCAACAGCTCCGTGATTATGCCCATCACCACGGCCGGGCGGTTCTTCGAAAAAAGCGACATCGACAGCTTTCTGGCCCTGGTCGGGAACACCGTCTCGCCGGTCCCGGCCAAGGCGGATATCCAGAATTACTTCCGGACGAAATCGCCGGAGCTCAAAGTCAGGGTCACCACGGCGGAGGAGCTGATCGCCAGCATGAAAAAGCAGATGCAGATCTTTTCCCTGCTTCTCGGTGCCATCGGGAGCATTTCCCTGATCGTGGGAGGCATCGGCGTGATGAACGTCATGCTCATCTCGGTTACGGAGCGCCGGATGGAGATCGGTCTCCGGCGGGCGCTGGGGGCCCAGCAGGGAGACATCCAGAGCCAGTTCATCATGGAGGCATTGGCTTTGTGCCTTGTCGGCGGCGTGATCGGGATCGTCCTCGGAGTCATCGTCTCCTTCGTTTTTGCGAAGGTCTCCCACTGGGAATTCCTGATCTCATATGGATCCATTATTCTCGGCTTCGGCGTGGCCGCTGCCGTGGGTGTTTTCTTCGGCTATTATCCTGCGCGTTCCGCCGCCAGGCTGGACCCCATCAAGGCCCTGCGTTCCTGATCGCCGGAGCGCGTTCGTTGTCCCGACGGCCCGACCGGGGGCGTCCCGAAATGTTTCGGGTGTCCCCGGCCGGGCCGTTCCTGCATCAGGGGTGAAGGAAACCTACAGAAGAATCTCCAGGTCCTCCAGCGGATAGGCGGCGCAGGAGTGGATGTAGCCGTGCAGCCGGTCGGACCGTCGGACCAGGGTTCCCTCCGGCTGGTAGACCCGTCCGGACAGCAGTTTCACCCGGCACTGGCTGCACTCCCCGGAGCGGCACAGGGAGGGAATCACGATGCCGCCGCGCTCCAGGGCGACAAGCAGCGGCTCTCCGGCCATTGCCGGGACGCTTTTCCTGCCCTTGACCGAGACGGTGAAGCGATTGTTTTCCCGCACCTCCGCCGGCCAGCCGGGAGAGCGGGAGATCGACTTCGGCGGTCCGAAAACCTCCCGGCGAATTTTCCCGGCGGGTACTTCCAGGGAGAGAATCTCGGGGATGCAGAACCGGTACATCTCGCCGGGTCCGCAGAGGAAGAAGGTCTTTCCCGCTGCCTCCCCGATCTCCCGGCGGATCAGGTCCGCCGTGATGTAGCCGCAGGCGCCGCCGTATCCGGGCGAGGGGTTCTCGATCACCGGGATGTACCGCAGGTTCGAAAAACGGCCTGCCAGGCTCTCCAGCTCCTCGCGGAAAATCGCCTCTCCCGACTCCCGGTCTCCGTGAAAGAGCCAGAACGTTCGGTCCAAGCCGCTTTCGAGGGCCTCCCGGATCATGCTCATGAAAGGTGTGATCCCGCTACCCCCGGCCAGGAGCACCAGCTCGCGGTCGTGGAGAATCGGGTTGAAATGGAAATGCCCCTCCGGTCCGGAGGTCTCCAGGAGGTCGCCCCGCCGGACGCTGTTCAGCAGGAAGGACGAGACGAAGCCGTCTTCCACCGCCTTGATGGTGATGTCGTAATAACCCCGGTGTCCGGGTGACGAGGAGATGCTGTAGGGGCGGCCTGTGCGGACGTTTCCGATGTCGCTGTAGATACAGACGTACTGGCCCGCCTGGAAGGGGGGCAGGGGACCGTCGGTCGAGACGAGGCGGAATGTTTTGGCCGCAGGCGTTTCCTCGACGACCTCCGACACCTTCAGGTTCATCCGGTCGGGATGGAGACGCCGGACGTATTCCTCTACGGCGCCGCGTTCGACACTGAAGTCGGTCCCGTATTTCCGGCAGATCTCCCGTTCCCGGACGACCCGGTCGTATCCTTCGATTTTCGTGAGAATGTCAGGCCTCATCGCGCGTTCTCCTTTCTGCTCATCTCCCGCAGGATCGCCCGCGCCGCCGCCGCCCCCGAGGTGAGGGTCGGCTGGTAGCCCGGCATCCCGTACCACGCCCCGGTGCCGTATAGCCCCTTGACGGGCGGCTTGGGGTTCCGGAACAGGGTCGAATCCTTGACGTGCTGTTCGAAGCCGTAGGGGCTCCCGCCGGGATGGCCCAGGTAGCGCATGTGGGTGATCGGCGTGGCGATCTCCATCTCTTCGATGTTCGCCGTGAAGCCCGGGAAGTGCGGCTCGATCCGCCGGAGGATCGTCTCGGCGGAGCGGTATTTCTCGGCGGCGTATTCCTCAGGCGGTACCCGGAGCCACGGCTCGGCGTATTTCATGGTCACGATGGCGGCCTGGCAGGCTCCCTCCGGTGAGAAAGTCGGATCCGAGACGTCGTAGCAGCTTATGATGAGCGGCGGTCCGCTCACGTCGAGGGTCCGGCAGAGGGCGAAGTCCCGGTCCATATCGGTGGAGGTGCAGACAAAGTTGGTCGTCTCCGAGATGGACACTGCTTCAGGGGGGCAGCGGAGGCCCGCGTAAAGGGTGAGGAACGAGGTGCCCACGATGGCCCCCCGGACCTCCCGGAGGGCGTCTTTCCGTTCTTCCCCGCCGTCCAGAAGACCGGCGAAGGTGGCCACCGCGGAGGCGTTGGAGACGACGTAGCGCGCCGTGATCTCCTCCCCCCGGTCGGTCACGACAGCCTGCACGGTGCCGTCGCGCGTGACGATGCGTGCCGCCCCGCAGGAGAACCGGATCTCGCCGCCGGCCTCCAGCACAACCGCGGCCAGCGCGTTGGAGAGGGCCTGGGATCCGCCCCGGATGTGCCAGGGCTTGAATTCGATGTAGGCGAACAGGAGTGCCGCCAGGTCGCTGAAGGCGAGCAGCCGGGGCGGCAGCCCCATGTAGCCCCAGTAGCCGGCGATGACGAGCTTCAGGTAGGGGTCCCGGAAATGCTCGTCCAGGACGCTCTGGGAGTCCCGGAAGGCATACTGGAAATAAAGGGGGTACTTCTCCGGTGTCACCTCGGGGTCCCGAAGGTAGAAGGCGCTGATGACCTCCTGGAAGAATCGGTACACCAGGTCGAAGAAGCGGTCGATTCCCTCCTTTTCGTCGGGGAACCGTTCCTGGAGAACCCGGACAATGCCGGCGCGGTTGGCCGGCAGGACCACGTCGACCCGGTCCGGGACGATGAAGCGGAACAGATTTTCCATCTCCACGAACTCAAGTTTGCCGAGAACCCCGAGGTTCTGCAGGAGTCCCCGGAGGGGACCCGGGAAGTCGGGGCGTCCGAGGCCGGAGAGCTGGTGAAGCGATACTTCGAACTCGAACCGGCCCCGGCAGAAACTCGTGGCGCATCCGCCGGGGATGTTGTGGCGTTCCAGGACAAGAACCCGGGCGCCGCCCCGGGCCAGCGCGGCCGCGGCGGCGAGCCCGCCGTTTCCGGCACCGATCACAATGGCGTCATAGTCGGTCATCCGTTGCTCCTTTCTTTCCCATGCTTCCTTATTTCAGGCGGAAATCCACCCGGCTGTCCTTCAGTTTTTCCTTCTTCTGCGGGGTCAGGGACTTCGGCTCCACGATGAAGATCCGGTCCGGCGTCACGTCCCCGGACTTCAGGAGAGTGTCCCGGACCGCGTTTGCCCTCCGGGATGCCAGGAGGCGGAGGTCTTCGTCCCGGACCTCGATGTTGGTCAGTATCAGCTTCTCCATCTCCGCCGGCGGCAGGCTCTTGGCGAAACCGATGATGTTCCTCGGCTTCGGAAACGTCTCGGCGTCGTAGGCCATTTTCAGGTAACGGTCCCGCTCTGCCGGTTCGATCTTCACGTCATCCACGGGGATTGCGGCGCCGCCCTTCTTCAGGCTCTCGTTCAGCTTCTGCACCTTCAGTTTTCTCAGGAACAGGGTTGTCCGGAGACCTTCCCGGTCCTGTTCGCGGTCCACGAACCCCTCGATGTCCATTTTCAGGGAAGGCCGGTCTTTCAGGGCCTTCCCGAGGGTCGCCAGCTTCTTCACGTTTGCTTCGCCCACGGCGGCGCTGCCGGCGTTGAACTCCACGTAGCTCATCTCCTCCCCGCCGCCCATCAGGGAACCCAGGAGGGCGAAGGGTGCCGTGGCGGCCTTCGTCAGGATGTTCACCAGGACCTGGATGACGATCCGCCAGACGCTGAATTTCGGGTCGTCCAGGGTTCCCGCCACAGGAATGTCGAGTTTGATCTGGCCATGGCGGTCCTTCAGGAGGGAGATCGCCAGGGAGACCGGGAGCTTCGTGGCCTGGGGGCTCGCGACTTTTTCTCCCAGAGTGAGCTGGTCGATGAAGACGACGTTCTGCGATTCCAGCTTTTTCTTCTCGATCAGGTACTTCAGGTCGAAGGACAGCTTGCCCTTCTCGATGGCGTAGCCGGCGTACTTGCCCGAGTAGGGCGTCACCGGACTCAGGTCCATGTCCTTGAAGGAGGCCTTCAGGTCCACGAAGAGGTCCCTGCTCAGGGGGTTGATCCGGCCGGTGATCTCCAGCGGGGCGTATCCGTCGAGCTTGCCCCTCAGGTCCACGTCTCCCTGGATTTCCTCCCGGGAGGAGATCCTGCCGATGCGTCCCCCGATCTCCACGAGCCGGCCGGAGAAGGTGGGCTTGATGTGGTTGTCCAGGAAGTCGATCTCGCCGCCCTGGAGGGTGATGGCACCGATGGTGATGTCCGGCCCCGCCGGAGGTTTCCCCTTCTCGTCCTTCGCCGGCCCTTTCTGTGGCGGCCCGGCCTCTTCACCCTTCGCCGGCGGTTTTTCCGCTTCTTCCTTCTTCTTCTCCGCCGCGATTTTCTGGACGTTCAGGGTGGCGTCCGGATAGACCATGACCCGGCTGTAGAAATCCGTCAGCGCCACCTGGCGGATCTGCACCTTCAGGGGAAACACCACGGCGTCGAGGTCGTTCAGGTACAGGGACTTCCACTTCAGGAAATCCGCCGCCTGGACCTTGTCGATGGAGGCGAAGCGGGTGACCATGAGCCGTCCGGCGTATCGGATCCGGGGCGGCTTTTCCACCAGGGCGAGATCGAGTTTTCCCCGGGCGCCGATCTTGCCGCCCGTCACATGGAGATTCACCGCTTCCGCCCAGTAGGGCTGGAAGCCCGGCAGGTCGATGTCCTTCACGTCGACGGCCAGGCTGGTTTTGACCGGCGTAATCGTAAACGGCCCCTTCAGGGAGAGAACGCCCCGTTTCGGGAAGCCGACGGAGAGATCGACGGTCCCCTCCTTCCCGGAGGCCGTGGAGAGGTTGCGCACCTCCAGGCGGATGTCCCGGAGCGGGAGCGAAAACGGCACCGGCGTTGTCTCATCCCGGAAGGAGACGGCGCCCTTTTCGAGGAGCAGCTCGTCGATTTCCACAATCGGGCCCGCCTTGGCCGGAGACGGGGCGGCTTTCGCGGCAGGTGTTTCCTTTTTCCCCTCCGTCTTCGGCTCTTCCTTTGCTTTTCCCGGAACAAGGGCCAGCAGGTTGATTTCTCCCGATGCGTTCCGGCGGACGTTCACCTCCGGCGCCTCCAGGGCCACCTTCGCCAGGTGGATCCTGCCGGCCAGCGGCTCCAGATCGGCCGTGTCCACGGTGAGAGACGGGAACTTCAGGAGAGGGGCCTTCCGGAGGTCCTGGAGGACCACCTCCCGGAGCGCCGTCTTTCCCTTCAGGATCAGAACCGGCGAATTCCCCTTCTCCTGCCGGTAGGTGAGGGTTGAGTCCACGTCCAGTTTCGCCGAGGAGAGGATGAAATTGAGCTTCATTGGCACGTAGGCGAGGTAATACGGGATATCCAGGTCCTTGATCGAGATCTTGAACTCCGTCTCCCGGGAATCCTTGAAGGGTTTCGTGACCCCTGTGAGCGTGTAGGGATCGCCGTTGATCACGGCGGAGAAGGAGGGTTCCACCTTGGTTTCCAGGGCGTATTCCATGTTGGAGATGAAGGGGATTCCCGCCTGGACGTTCTCGGCGGTGTGCTTCGTATCCTTCGGGCCGTCGATGAACTCAAGGCGGCCGTCGATGAGCCGGATGTTGTTCAGGGAGAAGAGGAACGGTTTCCCGGGCTCCTTCTTTTCTTCCTCCGGAGCCTTCACCAGGAGATCGGAGAAGTTATAGCTCCCGTCGGGATTGCGGACGATTCGGATGGAGGGCTTTACCAGCTTTACCTCGCTGAGGATGAGAGCCCGCTTGGCCACCGACAGCATCTGCAGGTCCACGAGCAGTTCCTGGAAGGAAACGAAGGACTCGGCGCCGCCCCGCTCCCGGATGCCGAATCCATGGACCGAAAGGGCGAGGGTGAGGGGGTTGAACTGGATCCGCTCCAGGGTCACCTCGCGATGCAGGGTCTCGGAGAGCTTCTTCGTCAGGACCGACTTGAGGATCGGCGGGACCAGAAAGTAGGAGGAAACGATCAGGACGACCAGGAACAGAACCAGCCCGATGGCGATCTTCTTGAAGCGGCTCATCTCGTTACCTCCCTTTTCGTTCAGGGGTTCACGGCTCCGCGGTTTTTCGGCTGCATCGTTCCGGCAGTGGGCCCGGAACGGTCGGCCGGTCGCGGGCTATGCCTGTTCCGTCCGGGCGGCCAGGACCGCGGCCCCGATGGCACCGGTGAGCTGGGCCTGCGGGGAGACCCGGAGGGTCAGGTCGAGGGCCTTCCCCAGGGCCTGTACGACGCCGGCGTTCCTGGCCACGCCCCCGGTCATCATTACCGGCGGGATCATCCCGAGCCGCCTGGCCATGGCGGAGACGCGGGAGCCGATGGATTCGTGGATTCCGGCGACGATGTTTTCCCGCTGTTCCCCCCTGGCGATGAGGGAGATCACTTCCGACTCGGCAAAGACGGTGCAGAGGCTGCTGATTCTGGCCGGGGACTCCGCCTGGAGGGAGAGGGCGCCGAAACGCTCCAGGTCCACCTCCAGGGCCCGGGCCATGACCTCCAGGAAGCGCCCCGTTCCGGCGGCGCACTTGTCGTTCATGGCGAAGGTCTTGACCCGCCCGTCCGCCTCCAGGACGATGGCCTTGCTGTCCTGGCCGCCGATGTCCACGACGGAGCGGATTTCCGGATCCAGGAAGCGGGCCCCCGCGGCGTGGCAGAGGATCTCCGTGACGGCGCGTCCGGCGAAGGAGACGCTCTTCCGGCCGTAGCCGGTGGCGACGATCCCGCCGATGGCGTCTTCCGCCAGTCCGGACTCCTGCAGGATTTCCTCATAGATCCGTCGTCCCGCCGCCTCGGCATTGTAGCCGGTGAAGGCGATCCTCCCCCGGACGAACCGGCCGTCTTCGAGGAGGGCCGCCTTGGTGCTGATAGAACCGACGTCGATGCCGACCGTGAGCATGGTCAGACGATCGAGGCCCCGCCGTCGACGGCGATGGTCTGGCCGGTGATGAAATCGGAGCAGCCCGAGCAGAGGAACAGGACCGCGTGGACCAGGTCGGACGGCTCAGAGATCCGTCCGGCGGGGGTCTTCTGGGTGATCAGCGCGGCCAGCTCCGGCGAGGACCAGAAGAGCTTGCTGAAGTTGGTCTTCACGAGGCCCGGGGCGATGGCGTTGGCCTGAATGTTGAACGGTGCCAGCTCCGAGGCCAGGACCTTCGTCATCATCTCCAGGGCGGCCTTGGCGATGCCGTAGACACTCATCCCCGGGGTGGCCCGCGTGCCCGCGAGGGAGGAGATGCTGACGATCTTGCCCCGCTTCTTCTCCCGCATGATCGCTCCGGCGCGGCGGGAGCAGAGGAAGGCCCCCGTGAGGTTTCCGTCCATGATCCGCTGCCACACGGCGAGCTCCGTGTCGATCAGGGAGGCGCTCAGCAGGTTCATCCCCACGTTGTTGACGAGGATGTCGACGGTTCCGAACCGGGCCACGACGTCGTTGAATAGCCTCTCCACGTCCGCCTCCTGGGCCACGTGGGCCTGCACGGCCAGCAGGCTGTCGCCGCCGTTGAGGATGGCCTTTGCCGAATCCAGGCCGTCCGACTTCCGCCCGCAGATGGCCACCTTCGCCCCCTGCTGGAGCAGGCTGTCCGCGATCTCCAGCCCGATACCGCGGCTGCCGCCGGTGACCACCGCCACCTTGCCGTTCAGGTCATAGGTGATGTCGCTCATTCACGTCCTCCTTGCGGTATCACTGCTTCCGGTTCCGGATGACTTCCATGAAGGCGTCGATCCGCGTGTCGATCTGGCTCTCCGAGAAGGCCCGCTCGTCCACCATGTCCGCCTCGATCATGAGGGACGGGACGCCCTTCCGCTGCTCCACGATCCGCTGGATGTCGTACTGGCCCAGGGAATAGGGCTTGCAGCTCCGGTTGGAGTGCAGGACCACGCCGTCGACACCGTACTTGTCCACCATGGCGGCGACCGTGTCAGCCATCTCGTCGACCCCGATGTTCAGGTAGATGCGGCTGTAACCCTCGGCCATGCTGCCCAGGAAGTCGCTCTCGTCCATGTACTTCAGGGAGCCGCACCAGGCGGACGTGTAGGTGTCCGCCACGAGGCAGGCCCCGTGGGAGGCGAATTTCTCCGACAGCCACTTCGTGCGGTACCAGACCGGCAGGTTGTCCCAGAGGAGTCGGTACCGCTCGTTCTCGATGGAGCCGATTCCCTCGGCAGCCCGCTCCCGCATCTCCGCCAGGAGCTCCCGGTAGTAGTCCACGGCGATCTGCGTTCCCCGGAGGGTCACGATCAGGGCCAGGTGAAAGAAGGCGTCGAAGGCGCTGATGGGGGCGGGACGGTTCATGGCCGTGTCGAGGACCTCCTGCCAGAGCCGCTGCCCCTCGACGGAGAGGCGTCCCACCTCCTTCATGCGGTCGAAGTCGAAGGGCCGACCGCAGGCCTCCGCCAGGAAGGCCGTGTATTCATCGACTTGCCGGCGGACGTACCGCCGCATGTCTTCGGTGAATTCGGTGTGGCAGAAGGGGGTGTCGAAGATGAAAAGGGGGCAGCCGAAATACCGGGCCTGGACCTCGTACCACTTCAGGACGGTTCCGCAGATGTTGTTCCCGCAGATGAGCATGTCCGGCTTCGGCAGCCCGCCGATGGGGCCGCCGTTGACGGTGGCGCAGGCGATGTCCGACCGGGCGTAGGAGCAGAGGTCGCTGGCGTAGCCCATGGCCTCCGCCTTCTCGCAGAGGTCGACCCCCATCTTGCTGGCCCCGATCATGGCCCCGTGGTTTTCCGGATATACGGGGATGACGTCCATGGCTAAAAGCGGCTCCACGGGTCCGCCGCTGGTGATCCAGGCGACCTTCTTCCCCGTCTGGGCCGCCGTCTTGGCCTCGATGTAGTAGGTCGTCATGATGTCCTTCATCTTCTTGACGGCCTTCACCTTCCGCTTGTCTTCACCGGTCGCTGCCATGATTCCTTCCTTGCCCCGTTGTGCCGAAATCTCCGGAGTTGCAGGTTATCCAATCCACGGTTGAATATCAGCCATGTGATGGTTGAATTTCAACCCCAAAAAGCTTCCCGTTTGCCGTCGGCGCTCTTTTCTCCGCCCGAGCCCTTCGATGCGGTTCGGCAGGCGCGGATCACTTCTTCCCGAAGACCGCGGCGAAGGGGTTGTTGAAGGGGACGGCTTCGGCCGGCCCTTTTCCCTGCTTTTTCCCGTCTCGCCGCTGGTCCCGCCTCGGTCCGCCCGGACCCGGCCGGCCGCGCCCATCCGTTCCGGTGCCGGACTTCCCGGTGCCGGGACCATCTACCCCCGCGCCCCGCTCCGGCCGGCTCGCGGAGGCGCCTCCCGCAAGGTCCGGGTTCTTCTTCAGCGACAGGGAGATCCGCCTCCGCTCCAGGTCCACCGCCAGGACCGTCACCTCGACGGCCTGGCGGACCTTCAGGACCTCCCCGGGGTCCTTTACGAAGCGGTCCGCCAGCTGGCTCAGGTGGACGAGGCCGTCCTGGTGGACGCCGACGTCCACAAACGCCCCGAAGGCGGTCAGGTTCGTCACGATCCCCGGAAGCTTCATCCCCGGGTGCAGATCCTCGATCTTTTCGACCCCTTCGGCGAATTGAAAGATCTCGAAGCGCTCGCGCGGGTCCCGCCCGGGCCGGGCCAGCTCGGCCAGGATGTCGTTCAGGGTGGGGAGCCCGACATCGTCGGTGACGTAGCGGGAGAGGTCGATTTGCTTCCGCAGCCCCGCGTCCGCCAGCAGGTCCGACACGGTGCATCCCAGGTCCGAGGCCATCCGGTCCACGATGCCGTAGCGCTCGGGGTGCACGGCGGAGGCGTCGAGGGGATTCGCCCCGTCCCGGATCCGGAGGAAGCCCGCGGCCTGCTCGAATGCCTTGGCCCCGAGCCGCGGTACCTGCCTCAGCTCCTCCCGGGAGGAAAAAGGGCCGTGCTCGTCCCGCCGGGCGACGATGCGGCCCGCCAGGGCGGGCCCGAGACCGGAGACATAAGTCAGGAGCGCCGCGCTGGCCGTATTCACTTCCACGCCGACGGCGTTGACGCAGCTCATGACGGTGTCGTCCAGGCCCTGCTTGAGGGCGGTCTGATCGACGTCATGCTGGTACTGGCCGACGCCGATCGCCTTCGGATCGATCTTGACCAGCTCCGCCAGGGGGTCCTGGAGGCGGCGGCCGATGGAGACGGCGCCGCGGACGGTGACGTCGTGGTCGGGGAACTCCTCCCGGGCGGTCTTCGAGGCCGAGTAGACCGAGGCGCCGCTCTCGTTGACCATGACGACGGGGATCGCCTCCGGCAGGCCGATTTCCCGGAGGAAGGCCTCGGTCTCCCGGCCCGCCGTACCGTTCCCGACGGCGACGGCCTCGACCTGATATTTCGAGCAGATGTCCCGCACCCGCTCCGCCGCCTCGCCCCGGGCCCGCTCGGAGAGGTGGGGAAAGATCGCGTCGTGGTGGAGGAGCTTTCCCTGGGCGTCGAGGCAGACGAGCTTGCACCCCGTCCGGAAGCCCGGATCCAGGGCGAGGAGCCGCTTCTGCCCGAGGGGTGGGGCCAGGAGGAGTTGCCGGAGATTCTCGGCGAAGACCCGGATCGCCTCCATATCGGCCCGCTTTTTCGTGGCCAGACGGATCTCCGTCTCCATGGCCGGGCACAACAGGCGCCGGTAGCCGTCCTCGACGGCCAGCCGGACCTGCTCCGATGCGGCACCGCCACCCTTCACGAACATCTCCACGAGGAGCGCCAGCGCCTCCGCCTCCGGCGGCACGACCCGGAGGAACAGGAACTCCTCCTTTTCACCCCGCCGCATGGCCAGGATCCGGTGGGAAGGCGCCCGGACGGCGGGCTCTTCCCAGTCAAACCAGTCGCGAAAGCGGCTGCCCTCCGTTTCCTTGCCCGGAACGACCCGGGACTGGAAGACGGCCTTCTCCGCAAAGAAAGCCCGCATGCGGGACCGGGCCTCCTCGCTCTCATTGATCCGCTCGGCGATGATGTCCCGTGCCCCGGCGAGGGCCTCTTCCACGGAGGCCACACCCTTTTCGGCATCGACAAAGGCGGCCGCGGAGACCTCGGGATCGAAATCCGCTTCCTGGGCGAAGATCATGTCCGCCAGGGGCTCCAGGCCTTTTTCCCGGGCGACCATGGCCCGGGTCCGCCGTTTGGGCCGGAAGGGGAGATAGATGTCTTCCAGAACGGAGAGCGTATCGGCGGAGGCGATCTTTGCCGCCAGCTCGTCCGTCAGGAGCTCCCGCTCCACCAGGGACTTCAGGATCGCCTCGCGCCGCTTGTCCAGCTCGTCAAGCTGGGCGAGACGGTCCCGGATCTCCGTGATCTGAACCTCGTCGAGGGTTCCAGTTGCCTCTTTCCGATAGCGGGCGATGAAGGGGACCGTTCCCCCTTCGCCGAGGAGGCGCGCCGTCGCTTCGACCTGCCCCGGCGCGATGCCGAGCTCCCCGGCGATCCGCTGAATATGTGCTTCCGCAGCCTCCGCTGCGGCGCTTTCCGTCCGTTCTGTCATGTCTGATTCCTTTCTCCCATGTTCTCGGGGGCGCGGCCGGGGGTTTCCAGAGGAAGCATCAACCGGCTGCTGGATAGAACTCCAAGCGGGCTGTTCAAAAATGCCCGGATGCAAGGCCTCCGAAATCCTGAGCCATGAGGCGTACGATTCCGTACGTCGAATGGCGAAGGATGAGGAAAACGCCGCAGTCGGGCGTTTTTCAACTGCCCGCCGGAAAAGCTTCCGCGACGGGTGTAACCCCCGTGACAGCCCCCGAGCCTCTTAACCGGGGATCGCCCGGTCTTACCGGTCGCCCGGCGGACCGGCCCATTGCTCTTTCGCAGCGGACCGTGGCCGGTACAGTCGTCGTTTACAACATCTCCAGGAAGGCCTCGATGCGGGTCCGGAGCTGTCCTTCCGGCGGAAGGGGGTCCTCCACTTCCATCAGGAGGCTGGGGATGCCCTCCCGGTCCAGGGCTGCCTTCAGGTACGGGTAATCGAAAGCGTGGGGATCGCAGAACTTCAGAAGCAGGAAAATGACGCCCCGGGCGTTTTTCTCTTTCACGAGGTTCACCAGGTGGTCCGCCCGGTTCGTGAGGCCTCCGTGCTTCGCCGGGCAGACGACCCGCTTCAGGAGGCGGTCTGCCATCCCCTCGATCGGGTCGCCGTCCAGGGGAATCGGCTCCTCGAAGGCCCGGCCGCCGGTGCAGAGGTCGTCCCAGACGACGGCCCCGCCGGCGTCGGCGATCATGCCGTAGATGTCCGGGGCGTTGCAGACGCCGCCGGAGAGGATCAGCCGGTGGGGCGGCTTCGCCGCGGCCGGCGTGTCCTTTCCGACCGCATCCGCCAGAAGTTCCTCCAGGAGGGCAAGAAACCGCCGGCGATCCATGATCATGGAGGCCCGGATGATCCGGTGGACGTCGCTGCCGGAGACCTGGGCGGGATTTGCCATCCGGAGCTCGTAGAGGCGCCTCAGGGCCGCCCGGATGCCGTTGGTGAGGCCGATCGCCTCCACGAGTGCCGCATCGGGGATTGTCACCGAGAGGGATTTTTCAAGGTCCCCCCGGAATTTCCGGAGGACGTCCGCCATGTAGTCCCTGGCGCTCGCCGTCGTCAGCTTCACCGGCAGGACCACGTCGGCATGGAAGCCGAAAGGGATGTTGAGGCGCCAGATGTCGGAGAGGCGCTGGATCGAGTCGCAGGTGTGGGGGAAGACCATGCCGTCCAGGAAGTCCAGGTTTCCCGACAGGGCCTCCTCGAGAATGCCCCGCACCAGGGAGCAGCAGTAGCTCTGGAGGTGGGCGTCGGCCCGGTGGATGGCCTGGGCTGTTCCGAGAAGGCGGAGCGGGTGGGCCCCCGCCGCCAGGATCAACTCCTCCGGCGAGTAGGAGCAGACGTAGCCCACCGTCCTTCCGTTTGTCCGTTTCTTGAGGTCTCTTGCGTATCCGCCGGCGTCCGCCAGGGCCGCCGTGATTTCAGCCATCGGATTCATCGATATCGATCTCCTGTTGTGGTTTCCGATCCTTATGTCGCAGCAGGCGGTCCTTCACGCCCGCTCGGCGTCTATTCCCCGGAGAACTTGCCGCAGGCCTTCAGCTTCTCGATCTCCTCCTGCTCCAGGGCGTTGTAAGCGATCTTGCCCACTAGGGTGCAGGGGAGGGTGCTCCGGAATTCGATCTCCCGGGGACAGCTCCACTTGATCAGGTGGTCCTGGCAGTGGCGGATCAGCTTCTGCTCCATTTCCGGGGTCTCATTCGCCCGATCCTTCAGGACCACGAAGGCCTTGACCCGCTGGACCTGGGCCTCGTCGGGGACGCCGATGACGCAGGCGTCCTTCACGTCCGGGTGGGCATAGAGGATGTCCTCCACCTGGGCGGGATAGACGTTCATGCCCGAGGACTTGATCATCCGCTTGAGGCGGAGCTTGAAGTAGAAGAAGCCGTCGGCGTCCATGGCGGCGATGTCGCCGGTGTGGAGCCATACCCGGCCGTCGGCGTGCGTCTTGAGCGTCCGGGCCGTCTCCTCCGGTGCGTCCAGGTAGCCCATCATGACCGCCGGGCCGGAGACGCAGAGCTCGCCCTCCTCGCCCAGGGGCGCCTCCTCCGTCGTGTCGACCGTCACGACCTTGGCCAGCATGTCCGGGAAGGGCACGCCGACACTTCCCTCGCGGTACTCCTGGATCGGCGTGGCCATGATGGCCGTCACCGCCTCGGTGAGGCCGTAGCCCTCCAGGAGTTTCACATTGCCCCCCCGCTCCTTCACGAGCGCCTCGAAGCGCTCCTTCACCGGCCGGGGCAGGGTGTCGGCGCCGCTGAAGGTGGCCATCAGGCAGGACAGGTCGGCGCTCTGGAAGACAGGGTTCCGGCAGAGGGCCTCGAAGAGCGTGGGGACCCCCACCACGAAGGAGGGGCGCTTCTTCTTGATCAGGCCGGCCACGATCTCCGGGGTGAACTGGGGGACCAGGATGCTCTTGGCTCCGCCCATGAAGGCGGCGTTGATGCAGACCCCCAGGCCGAAGCCGTGGAAGATGGGCAGGATGGCCAGGATGCCGTCGTTCTTCCCCAGGTTGCCCCAGGCGGAGACCATCATGCCTTCGCTGATGAAGTTGTAGTTGGAGAGCATGATCCCCTTGGGGGTGCCCGTCGTGCCGCCGCTGTAGAGGATGACCGCCAGGTCGTCCGTGTCCATGTCGGCCTTCGGCGTTTTCGGCCACGAGGCGGCCATCATGTCCTTCCACCAGGTCACCATCGGGTCCGCCGGCACCGGCGGGATCTTCCGGCCCTTTGTCAGGTTGAAGCCGATCTTCTTGACGAGCCCCAAGTAGTCGGGGATCCGCGCCAGGATCAGCCGCTCCAGCGGGGTCCCGTCCTTTGCCTCCCGAAACTTGCCGTAGAAGGCGTCCAGGGTCAGGGCAAACCGGCTTTTGCTGACATTCAGGTAGAAGGCGATCTCCTTGGCGGTGGAGAGGGGGTGGATCATGCTGCCCACCGCGCCCAGCTTGTTTGCGGCGTAGAAGGCTACGACCCCCTGGGGGCTCGTGGGCATGGAGATGGTGATCCGGTCGCCCTTCTTCAGGCCGAGGCCCGCCAGGGCGTCGGCACACCGGTCGATCTCCCGGGCGAACTCGCGGTAGGTGGCGGTGGTGTCCAGGAAGTCCCAGGCCAAGGTGTCGGGAGCCTTCTCCACCGTCTGCATGAGGGCCTCGTACATGGTCACCCGGGGATAATCGAGACACTCCGGGACATGGCCGTAGAATTTCACCCAGGGTTTGTTGCCGCCCATAAAACAGGACCTCCTTTCACAGCAGTGCCTTGATCTCCTCGCCGTCGAGCTTCTCCTTCTCCAGGAGCAGCTTTGCCCCCCGGACGAGGGAGTCCTTCTTCTTCTGCAGGATGTCTTTCGCCACGGCGTACTGGGCGTCGATGATTCCCATGACCTCCCGGTCGATGGTCCGGGCGGTCTCGTCGCTGTAGTCGCCGCCCTCCCGGGCCCCCGGATCCAGGAACAGGGAGCGCCGCTCCCGGGACAGGTAGACCTGGCCCAGGACGCTGCTCATGCCGTACTCCTTGATCATGCTCTTGGCGATCTCCGTCGCCCGCGAGAGGTCGTTGTGAGCCCCCGTGGAGATGTCGCCGAAGACGATCTCCTCCGCCGCCCGGCCACCCAGAAACGTGGCGATTTTATTGAGAAGCTCGGTCCGCGTCATGAGGAACCGGTCCTCCGTGGGGACCTGCATGGTGTAGCCCAGCGCGGCGATGCCCCGGGGGATGATGGAGATCTTCTGCACCGGGTCCGTCCCCGGCAGGGACAGGGCCACCAGGGCGTGTCCCATTTCGTGGTAGGCCACGGTCTCCCGCTCCTTGGGGTTGATGAGGCGGTTCTTCTTCTCCAGGCCGCCGACGATGCGCTCCACCGCCTCCGAGAACTCGGCCATGCTCACGTCCTTCCGGTCCCTCCGGACCGCCAGCAGGGCCGCCTCGTTCACCAGGTTGGCGAGATCCGCCCCCACCATTCCCGGGGTCATGGCGGCCAGGCGCTCCACGTCCAGGTCCGGCGACGTCTTGATTTTCTTCAGGTGGACCTTCAGGATGTCTTCCCGCCCCTTCCGGTCCGGCCGGTCCACCAGGACGTGGCGGTCGAACCGCCCGGCCCGGAGGAGCGCCGGGTCGAGGATCTCCGGACGGTTCGTGGCAGCCATGAGGATGACGCCGACCTTCGGGTCGAAGCCGTCCATCTCCACGAGGAGCTGGTTCAGGGTTTGCTCCCGCTCGTCGTGGCCGCCCATGGCGCCGAACCCCCGGGCCTTCCCCAGGGCGTCCAGTTCGTCGATGAAGATGATGCAGGGGGCCTTCTCCTTGGCCTGGACGAAAAGGTCCCGGACGCGGGCGGCGCCCATGCCGACGAACATCTCGACGAACTCGGAGCCGCTGATGCTGAAGAAGGGGACGCCGCTCTCCCCCGCAACGGCCTTGGCCAGGAGGGTCTTTCCCGTCCCCGGGGGGCCCACCAGGAGAATCCCCTTGGGGATCTTGCCCCCCAGGAGGCCGAATTTCCCCGGATTTTTCAGGAAGTCGATGACTTCCACCAGCTCCTGCTTCGCCTCGTCCACACCCGCCACGTCGTCGAAGGTGACGTTCAGCTCGTTCTCCACGTAGATCTTCGCCTTGTTTTTCCCCAGCGTCATGAAGCCCGCCTGCTGGCTGCCCATGCGCTTCATGAGGAAATACCAGATGCCCACAAAGATCAGCACCGGCAGGACCCAGGACAGGAGGTCCCTGACAAAGGTGGATTCGATCTCTCCCTTGAAGACCACCGGGTACTGGGCGAGCATGTTGGAGAATTCCGGGTCGACGCGGATCGTCTTGAAGGCCTTGGTATCTTCCGGCTTGCCGCCCTCGACCTTCATTTTCCCCTGGATCTGGTTGGCCGTGATGGCGATCTCGGTGATCTTGCCGCTCTTCAGGAGGGTGAGGAACTGACTGTAGGGGATGACCTGGGCGGCAAAGAAGGAAGCGAGATAGCTCTGGATGAGCAGAACCGCCCAGATCGCCAGGAAGACGTACCAGATGGAGAAACGGTGCTTTTTGTCCATGTTCGATCTCCTCGCGGGGATTCCCGCTTGTCGGTGAGAATGGACTGTCCTCGCGCGGGGACGCCCGGGGGAGAGTCGGGATTCTACGGGATCACGGTCATCTTCAGGGTGCCGCCCCGCCCGAGGATGTCGTGGAGGTGGACGTATCCCATGAGCCGGTTTTTCCCGTTGACGACCACTAAGGTGGTGATTTCCCGCTGCTGCATCGCCTCAATGGTCTCCCCGAGGGTGGTGTCCTCCCCGATGGTGCGGGGATTCGGGGTCATGAATGCATCGATGGGGCCCTGGAGCGTTCGTCCCTTCCGGATGTGGCGGCGGACGTCGCCGTCCGTCAGGATTCCCAGGAGCCGGTCCTTCTTGTCCGTCACGAGAACGAAGCCCATGTTCTTCTCGTCCATCTCCTCGACGGCCCGGAGAACCTGAGTTCCCTTGAAGACCCGGGGGATCCGCTCCCCGCTGATCATGACGTCCCGCACCTTTTCCCGGAGCCGGAGACCCAGAGTGCCGCCGGGATGGAGCTTGTAGAAGTCCTGCTCCCGGAACTTGCGCTTTCCAATGAGGGCAACCGCCAGGGCGTCGCCCATGGCGAGAGCGGCGGTGGTGCTGGAGGTCGGGGCCAGCCCGAAGGGACAGGCCTCCCGCTCGACCCCCACGTCGATGACGACCTCGCCGGCCCGGGCGAGACTGGAGGCGGGATTGCCCGTCATGGTGATGAGCGGCGTCCCGATGGCCTGGATGCTGCCGACCAGCATGAGAAGCTCCTGGGTCTCGCCGCTGTTGGAGATGGCCAGGAGGATGTCGTCCTTCGTGACGATGCCCAGGTCTCCATGGAGTCCCTCCACGGGATGGAGGAAGAGGGCCTGGGTACCCGTGCTGGTCAGGGTGGCGACGATCTTCTTCCCGATGAGCCCGGATTTCCCGATGCCGCTGACGATGACCCGGCCCTTGGACTTCCAGATGAGGTCCACGGCCTTGGAGAAATTCCGGTCCAGCCGGTCCATCAGGCCGAGAATGCTTTCCGCTTCGATCTTGAGGACTTCCTTTGCCTGGGCGATGGTCTGATCGGTTGCCATGAAACGTCGGTTCCTTTGCGCACAGCCGGAGGAATGGCCCGGCAGGTAGTGAATATCGCTTGGAAAATCAACAGAAACTGTCGGAACGCTACCAGAAATCCGGCGTGCTGGCAAGAGGCGGTTTCGGGGCGATCCGGATCGGCGATTTGATTCCGCCGGTGAGTATGGTATGGAATGGTCCGCCTGCATGGAAATTCATCGCCGGGGAGTCGTGCATGCACCCAGTGAATCGGATCGGCAAGATCGCATGGATTGCCGCCGCCTGCCTGCTTGTTTTCTTCGCCGCCATCCTGCCCCTCCGGGCGGAAGAGCCGTCCGGAAGTGAAACCGCCGTGGCGGAGAAGGCGGATGCCTCCGCCGGGGACGAGCAGGATGGGACGCTCGGGAAGGCCTACTATTACCACAAGCGCTACAACTTCCGGAAAACCAGCTCGGGGGAGGTCTACGACCCCCGGAAGATGACGGCGGCCCACCCGACGCTGCCCCTGGGCATGCGGGTAAAGGTGATCAACCTTGCCAACGACCGGTCGGTCGTCGTGACCGTCAACGACCGTTGCCGCCATCACAGCTTCGAGTTCATCGACCTGTCGCGGGCGGCGGCGCGGGAGCTCGGCTTTTTCGGCCGGGGGATGGCGCAGGTGCGGATCATCCCGCTACAGGAAGATCCGGAGTGATGCAGGTCACGGTTTGATCCTGCCAAGGGCCGTTTTAACCGCCACCGGTTGGATGAGATGAACATCGCCCGCTTACGGGCAGAGTGATACAAAGTAGCTTTCCCGATCCACTCGAACGCTTGCTGGAAAGAAAACAATGCCGGATCTCAAGCGTTTCAAATCCATTTCTGACAACGTTTCCCCGGGGCCGATCCAAGGAGGCATGAGGTCTCGCATTCACGCGCCTTGACCACCCGTTCGGAGCGTACCGTTATCGAAGCCGGGCGTCGATGTCGGCCTGTGAAGGTTATTTCATCCGGGCAGAAAGGGGTATGTCATGATCCGATCGTTGGCGGACTTTACGAGGATTGCGAAAGAAAAGGGACCGAAGAAGCTCGCCGTGCTCGCTCCGGAGGACGAGGACTTCATGCGGGCGGTCAAGACGAGCTGGGAGATGGGCTACATCGAGCCGGTCCTCATCGGCAACAGCGAAAAAATGGAGCGGGTGGCGGACCGGGTCGCCTTCGACATCGGGAGCTTCGAGAAGATCCCGGGCGTCGAGCAGCAGGCCATCTCCGACCTGGGGATCGGCATGCTCTTCTCGGGGGAGCTGCCCATCGCGAGCAAAGGCCAGATCCCGACCTCCTACATCTACCGCTCCATCATCCGCGAGGAGGCGAAGGCGGCCTCCGGCATGACCGTCAGCGTCGTCACGTTCTGGGAGATTCCCGGCATCGACCACCTTGTGGTCTTCACGGACACGGGCGTCAACATCAAGCCCGACGCCAGGGCCAAGGCGGAGATCATCAAGAATGCCGTCTTCGTCTATCATCTGATGGGTGTTCCAAGGCCGCGGATCTCCGTTCTTTCGGGAAAACGGGAGCTGGGCGGCGATCTGGCCTCCTACCGGGACTACCGGTTTCTCAGGAAAGCAGCGGCCGACGGCGAGCTGGGAGAATGCGACATCGTCGATGCCACCTCTTTCACAGAGATCTTCCGGGGCTCCCGGCGGCCCGGAGCCCCGGCCGGAGACGCCAGGCGGGAGATGCCCCACATCCTGGTGGTGCCCTGCCTCGACACGGGCAACGTCATCTGCAAGCTGGACTTCTTCCTCGATGTCACGCGCAGCTCGCTGGTCGCCACGTCCCGGGGACCCGTGTGCATTCCCGCCCGTTCGGACTTCAGCGACAACATCGTGCAGCAACTGGCCATGTGCGTCGTCCTGGCCGACCGCATGGGTAAGGAAGGAGGTGCACTGAGATGATCCGGTCCTTCAAAGACATTCTGGAAACAGCCATGCAGGCGGGGCCGAAGCGGATTGCCGTTCCTTACCCCACGGTCGAAGACATCCGGATCCTCTCCCGGGCGGCGGCATCGGGACTCGCCGTCCCCTGCCTGATCGGGAGGGCGGAATCGCTGAAGGCGGCGGTCGGCAGAACTCCCTTGGCATCCCGCGAGCACGGGATTGTGGACGGGGGCGACCAGAAGGAGGCCCTGCGGCAGGCGGTGGCCCGGGTGCGGGAAGGCCGGGCCGATATCCTGATGCAGGGCGGCGTTTCGCACCGGGCCGTGATGAAGGCCGTGCTGGACCCTGCCGGCGGCCTGGGGAAAAAGGGCGGGACGGCGAGCTACATCTCCGTCTTTCCGCTCCTGAAACGGGAGAAGCTGATCCTCATCACGGATACATTCCTCAACGACTTCCCGGGCCTGGTCGAAAAGCAGGGAATCCTGAACAACGCCCTCCAGCTTGCGCGCCGGCTTGGTATCGAGACGCCGAACGTGGCCGTCCTGGCGGCGATCGAGCAGGTCAATCCGGGCATCCCTTCGACGCTGGACGCTGCGATCCTCTCCAAAATGGGGGAGAGGAGGCAGTTCGGCAAGGCCGTCGTCGAGGGTCCCGTGGACATCGACTGTGCCCTGAGCAAGGTCGCGGCGGACCGGAAGGGACTGCAAAGCGCCGTCACCGGCAATGTGGACATTTACCTGGTTCCCGAGATCGATACGGGCCACTTGCTGGCGGAATCCCTTGTCTTCTTCGGAGGCATGCAGACGGTGGGCGTTGTCGCGGGAACGGCCGGGCCGGTGCTCCTGAAGCTTCCCTTCACGTCCGCGGAAAACCGGGTCGTGGAAATCGCCCTGGCCAGCCTGATGAGCGGCAAAGGAGCGAACCATGGATAAGGATTATCGCCTCCTCGCCATCAATGTCGGCTCGACCTCGACGAAGGTCGCCTTCTTCCGGGGAGAGCAGGCCGTCGCCCAGGAGAACATCGTCTACCGGGGAGAGGACCTGTCCCGCTTTTCCTCCCTGGCGGAGCAGCTTCCCCTGCGCGAGGAAGACGTCCTGAAGTTCCTGGAGAAAAACGGGATCGGCCTGGATGAGGTCGACATCGTGGTCAGCCGCGGCGGCCTGGGACGGCCGGCGCCCGCCGGGGCCTACCGGATCGACGACGCCATGCGCCGCGACCTCCTGGAGGGGATCTACGGGACGCATCCCTCCGCCCTGGGGCCGTCCATGGCCCTCGACTTTTCAAAAAAATGCGGCATGCCCGCCATCGTCATCGATCCGCCCAGTACCGACGAGTTTGAGCCCCTGGCCCGGATTTCCGGGATTCCCGAGATCGAACGCAAGAGCGGGCTCCACGCCCTGAACCAGAAGATGGCGGCGCGGCGGTGCGCCGCCGGGCTGGGGAAGAAGTACGAGGAGATCGACGTCGTCGTGGCCCACCTGGGGGGAGGCATCACCATCGGCGCCCACCGGAAGGGCCGGGTCGTCGACTGCACCCACGGGCTCGCGGAAGGCCCCTTCACGCCGGAGCGGGCCGGGGCACTGCCGACGATGGACCTCCTGGACCTCGCCCTTTCCGGGACGATGGACAGGAAGCAGCTCCAGGGTCGCCTGGTGGGAAAGGGCGGACTGGCGGCATATCTCGGGACGACGGACGCCCGGGTCGTCGAGGAGCGGATCCGGGGCGGGGACGAAAAGGCCGGGCTCGTTTTCGAGGCCATGGCCTACCAGGCCGCCAAGGACATCGGCGCCATGAGCACGGTCCTGGCGGGGCGGATCGACGGGATCGTCCTGACGGGCGGGCTGGCCCACTCGGAGATGCTCACCGGCCGGATCGGGGAGCGGGTCCGCTTCATCGCCCCCGTCTTTGTGTATCCTGGCGAGGACGAGATGACGGCCCTGGCGGAGGGGGGGCTCCGGGTCCTCCGGAACGAAGAGGACGTGAAGCCGTATTCGTAGCCGAGCCGGCAGGAAGCGGAATCGCCGGGGGACGCCATGTTTTTCCCATGGACGGAGGCGGCGATGCGGCACACCGTCAAGGCGGTCCAGATCCACGGCGGATACGGGTATGTCAAGGGAGCGAAGGTAGAGCGCCTGATGCGGGACGCCAAGATTGCCGAGATTTACGAAGGCACGTCGGAGGCACAGCGGATGGTGATCTCCGGAAATGTAATGCGTCGGGGTGGCTGAAGGGCGGGCATCCGCCCCGATCCGGTCATCCCTCGGGGACACCGGGATCGGGGTTTTTGGTTCCTCGGGGGCGGATCCCGTCACGGCCATCCGGTATCTTTTGCAGGCCGGTCCTCATAAAAAACGGACCGTTTGATCCTGTTCATGGAGGCGAGTGTGATGCCGGCCATTCACAAGGTTTCCATCATCGGGGCGGGAGCCCTCGGGGCGGCCTACGGGGCGCTCTTGTACGACATGGATCCGGGATGCGTGTCCTTCGTCGCCGCCGGCGAGCGCTTCGAGCGTCTGGGGAGGGAAGGCGTGATCGTCAACGGAAGGCACTACGCCATCTCCGTTCTCGCGCCGGAGGACACGTCGCCGCCGGCGGATCTCGTGATCGTCGCCGTCAAGAACCATCACCTGGACGCGGCGATCGGAGAGATGAAAAACCGGGTCGGCGGGGATACGATCATCCTGTCCCTCATGAACGGGATCGACAGCGAGGAGCGCATCGGCGCCGTCTACGGCATGGACAAGGTCCTGTACGCCCTGACCATGGGGATCGATGCCCTCCGGGAGGGCAACCGGGTTACCTATACGATCCAGGGAAGGATCTTTTTCGGGGAGACGAAGAATCCCGCCGTGACGGAGCGGGTCGCCCGGGTACAGGCGCTGTTCGACCGGGCGGGGATCGCCTGGGAAACCCCGCCCGACATGATCCGCACCCTCTGGTGGAAGTTCATGGCCAATGTGGGCATCAACCAGGCCTCGGCGGTCCTGCGGGCGCCCTATTCCGCCTTCCAGGCGCCTTCGGAGGCGAGGGACCTGATGCTGTCGTCCATGCGGGAGGTGATCGCCGTCGCCGAAAAAGCCGGAGTGAGCCTTACACAAGAGGACATCGAGGCCTTCGACCCGATCCTGGCCCGCCTGAGCCCCGATGGCAAGACGTCCATGCTGCAGGACGTGGAGGCCCGACGGAAGACAGAGGTGGAGATGTTCGCCGGGACGATGATCGCCCTGGGGGAGAAATACGGCGTTGACGTGCCGGTGAACCGGAGGCTCTTCGAGGCCATCCGGAACATCGAAAAATCCTGATTCGGGGCAGGAGACAAGGCTGTCGGCCGCCGGTCCATGCACCGGCACGGCAGAATCCTCCCGGACGTTCCGAGGGACCGCATGCCCCCGGTCAGGGGTGGTCGAACAGGTATCCCACTGAGCGGATGCTCTTGAAGTAGACAGGGTGCTCCGGATCCCGCTCGAAGTATTTCCTCAGGCGGACGATGAAGTTGTCCACCGTCCGTGTCGCCGTCCCCCCCGAGTACCCCCAGCCCACCTCCAGGAGTGCCTTGCGGGAGAGGGGCTTCCCCCGGTTGGTGATGAACACCCGGAGCAGCTTGATTTCCTGGTCCGTCAGCTGCACGGTTCCCTGCCGGCACCGTGCCGTCTTGGTCTCGAAGTCGATGGTGTTCTCACCGAAGGAATAGGTCTTTGTCACCCCGGCCCCGGACGCGGTACCCCGGCTCCAGGAAGATCTCGTGAGGAGCCGTTCGACGCGGAGCAGAAATTCATCCAGGTTGAAAGGCTTGGCCAGGTAATCATCGACGCCGCAGGAAAAACCCCGGATCCGGTCGTCGGGCTCCCCTTTGGCGGACAGGATCAGAACGGGGAGCCTCTCGTCCTCCAGCCGGATGTGGCGCAGGACCGACAGGCCGTCCAGCCCGGGCAGCATGATGTCGAGAACGATCAGGTGTGGACTCCACTCTTTCCAAAGGTCCAGCCCTCGCGTTCCGCTGCCGGCGATCGCCGTCTCATACCCTTGAAGGGTAAGGTTCAGCTTCAACCCCTCAGCGATGTGCTCGTCGTCTTCGATGATGAGGATGCGCCTGGTTGGACTCTCTTTCATGGTTATCCTTTTTTCTTTGCCGGGCGGCGCAGGGACAGGGTGAACACCGATCCCTGCCCGATTCCATCGCTCTCGGCCGTCATGTTCCCCTGATGGAGCCTGGCGATTTGCTGGGCGAGATAGAGGCCGATGCCGCTTCCCCCGGCGGGTATCTGTTCACTCCGGTGATGTCCCTGGTAGAACTTCCTGAATATATTTTTAAGATCCTTCCCGTCGATGCCGATTCCGTTGTCCCGGAAGCGGATCAGGATCCGGTCCCTGTCCTCTTCAAAGGTGATGTCCACCCTCGGTTGTCCCGAGTCGTTGTACTTCACGGCATTGCTCAGAGTGTTCATGAGCAGCATTTCAAACAGGGGGATGACAACAGGATACAGGAATGCCTTGCCCGAGGGATTCCCCACGCTGATTTCGCAGCCCCGGAAGAGATGGCGGTTGCCCGCCAGGAACTCCCGCACCAGCTCGACCAGGTCCGCCGTCGTGAAGTCGCCTTTGTAAACCCTGCTTTCGATCCGTGCCAGGTTCAGGATGCTGTTGATGTTGCCGGCCAGCCGCTCCACGTCCCGGAGCATGAAGTCGATATACCGGAGCTGGTCTTCTCTCGGGATCTCGTGTTTTGTGAAGGTTTCAAGGTAGAGCTTCAGTGACGTGACCGGCGTTTTCAACTCGTGGGTGAAGTTGTTGATGAACGTGTTCTGGAGACGGTAGAGGTGCATCGTCTTGACATTGTAGATGAAGATCATGAGGACGCCGACCAGGATGACGCCGACCAGGAGCGACAGAATCACAATGACCACCCAGGTCCTCGCCTCGAAAAACTGGTTCGGATCGAGGTTGTAGCGAAGGCTCACGGCCTTGAGCCCTTCGCTGACGCCGACGTACCAGTAGATGTAGAGAAAGAGCGAGATGGCCAGCGCGACCACGGAAAGGACGAACGTGAATACGGGGCGGAAAAGCCATTTTGCCTGTTCCATGATCCCTTCCTGCCGCTGCGAATGTTCTCCACCGCCCTCATCCTGGCGGCGATCACGGAGACGGGAGTTCCTGCTGCGGGAGATTTGTCGGCCGCGCCTGCCGAGACGCGGCGGCATGGGAGGGAACCTATATGACACGGTCTCTCCTGTCAATCTTTCCCGGGGAGCGCCTCCCCTTCGCTGACTATTGTAAAAGTATTGTAAAACAGCAACTTGAGCCTTTTCATGGGCCTGTTTTCATATTAAAGGCGGCAAGACCCCGCACGAATATCCCTCAAAACAGGAGAAAAGAATGAACGCTCAGCCCCGACACCCGCTTGGAACGCGTGCCCGTGTGCTTTTGGCCAGCGTCTTCGGACCCTATGCCCAGGACGATGAATACGGAAGCCGCCGGATCAACCCGATGGAGCTCTACCACAACCAGGTGACGCGCGTTCAGGGAGCATTCTCCCTGAGGATGTTTCACCGCTCCTTTGGTCTCATGATGATCCAGGCCAACCTGGAGGCGCCCTGCACCCTCCTCGATTTTCCCGACCGGGAGCGCTTCATCGAGGAAATCCGGGATCACTCCTATGACGTCATCGGCATCAGCGGGATCCTTCCCAACGTCGGCAAGGTCCGGGAGATGTGCCGGCTGGTCAGGCAGTATCGGCCCGCCGCCACGATCGTCGTCGGAGGCCACGTCACCGGAAAAGAGGGGCTGGAGGAGATGATCGACGCGGACATCATTGTCCGAGGGGAGGGGATCCGGTGGTTTCAGCGGTACCTGGGCCAGGACGACAAGGCGCCGATCCGTCATCCCATGGCGATATCCGGCTTCGGCAGCAGAATGCTGGGCATCCATATCGGCAGCAGGCCCGGCGGCACGGCGGCGATCCTGATCCCCTCCGTCGGATGCCCCGTCGGATGCAACTTCTGCTCGACCTCCGCCCTGTTCGGCGGCAAAGGCAACAGCATCCATTTCTTTGAAACGGGGGACGAGCTCTTTGCCGTCATGTGCGAGATCGAGAAGAACCTCAAGGTCAAATCCTTCTTCACGCTGGACGAGAATTTTCTCCTCCACAAGAAGAGGGCGCTTCGACTTCTCGAACTGATGGAGGCCAACAACAAGAGCTGGGCCGTCTATGTTTTCAGCTCCGCCCGGGTCCTGAAATCATACAGCATCGACCAGCTGCTGCGGCTGGGCATCAGCTGGGTATGGATGGGGCTCGAAGGGGAAGAGAGCGCCTATGACAAGCTGAAGGGCGTGGACACCCGCGAGCTGGTGAATACCCTGCAGTCCCACGGCATCCGGGTCCTGGGCTCCTCCATCATCGGGCTTGAAGAGCACCGGCCCGAGACCATGGATGCGGTGATCGACTATGCGATCAGCCATGAAACGGTATTTCACCAGTTCATGCTGTATTCCCCGGTCCCTGGGACGCCGCTCTATGAAAAGCACAAACAGGACGGGACGCTGCTTTCCGACGCGGAGTTCCCCGTTGCCGACGCCCACGGGCAGTACCGCTTCAACTACCGTCACCGGCACATCCGGAACGGCCGGGAGGAAGAATTTCTCCTGGAGGCCTTCCGGCGCGACTTCGACGTGAACGGACCCAGCCTGCTGCGCATGATCCGGGTGATGCTGGACGGATGGAAGGCAAACCGGGACCAGGCGCCGCGAATTCGGAATCGCATTGCCCGGGAGGTTTTCCCCCTGAGATCAAGCTACGCGGGTGCCGTCTGGGCGATCCGGACGTGGTACCTGCGCAGCAATCCGCGGATCGCCGAAAAGGCCGACCGGCTCCTTGGGGACCTATACGAGACATTCGGCTGGGTGACGAGGCTGATTGCACCGGTGGTGGGTCGGTATGCCCTCTTCATGCTGAAAAAGGAAGAGGAGCGGCTGGCGGCGGGGTGGACCTGTGAGCCCCGCTGCTTCTGCGAGAAAAATCCCGCCGCGCTGCTGCTGGACGAGGAAGGGACAGCCACAGCGAAGGCGGTCACTGAAAAGATGCGCCCTGTCGTCCATTCGCCGCGTCCCGCCTGATCCTTTGTTCACCGGTCGCCTGGAGGGATTGCATGATGCCTCCAGGCGCGGCTGATCCTGCTTTCCCCGATTTTCCCTCATCCCATATCCGCTCGAAACGGACACCTCCATGTCCGTCGTGCGTCTTTGCGCCCGCCGGTCAGGCCTTGTCCTCCGCCTTCAAAATCAGGAATATGAGGGAAAGAAGGAGGTAGGCCAGGGCGATCATGAATGGCTGATTCGAGCCGGCCTCCCAGGGAAGATAAATTTCGCCGGTGGGCAGGATCGAGTGGATGAAGCCGAAAAGACTGAAGACGGCGCAGAGAAAGGCGCACAGGGCGGCCGGGCGCGGCTTCCGATCGATGAGAAACGCCACGACGCTTCCCCAGAGCAGGCCCGTCAGGATGAAGCCGTTGCTGAGGACGGTCAGCGTCTGGAACATCGTCTGAAGGCGTGCCGGGAGCGCGTTCGGATTGACCTCCAGGGCGCCCAGGAACTGGGCCAGGATGATGATCACGAGGTTGGCGACGACGGGCAGGAAGCTCATGCTGACGGCAGGCGAGTGGGCGTCAGGGGCTTCCCGGTAGGCCTGGCGGATGATTTCCAGGCCGATGAAGATGAAGATCGGGGCCAGGACGGCCCGCGGGATGAGGCCCACGATCAGGGACAGGAGGCCCACGACGGAGCCGATGCCGATGAGGAGGCCCGTGAGCAGCGTGTACCAGTGGGTTGCGCCCATCTTCTTGTAGGCCGGGTGGCCGATGTAGGGGGTCGTCTGGGCCACGCCGCCGAAAAACGAGGCGACAAGGGAGGTAACGGCCTCCGTCAGCAGGATGTCCCTGGTCCTGTAATCGTCCCCCGCCAGGCGGGCGCTTTCCGTGTTGTTGATCCCGCCGATGATGGTCAGGATCGCGAAGGGAACGGCGATGGGCAGATACTGGATGCTCTGGGGCAGGCTCTTTAGAAAGGAAAGCGAGAAGACAGGGATACAAAGAGACATCTCGAAGCTCGGGGCCTTGAACTCCGGGATGTATCCGCCGTAGCCGAGGGCGAAATGGAGGGCCGATCCCAGGACGACAGCCAGGAGGATGCCGGGGATGCGCCCGGGCAGCTCCATCCGGCCCAGGAGGGCGGCGAAGATCAGCCCCAGGGCCACCATGCCCACCACGACCTCGTTGAATATTTCCAGAAGCGGCAGAAAACCCAGCAGGAGGAGCCCGATGCCGGCGAGGGAGCCCAGGATTCCGGCGGTGGGGACGATGCGCTGCACCCAGCCGCCGAAGAACGACAGGACGACCTTTGCCAGCCCGATCATGAAGAGGGTGGCCATGCCGATCTGCCAGGTCAGCTCCGCGTTTTTCGTGGCGATATAGGCGGGACCCAGGACGGCGTAAACAAGGCCGATGCTGGAGGGGGTGTCGAGGCCCAGGGGCATGGCCGTGACGTCGGTCCGGCCCGTTTTTCTCCTCAGGCGGACAGCCAGCCATGTGTAAACGAGATCTCCGAAAAAGACACCGATGGCCGTCCCGGGAATCATCCGCTTCAGGATGATCTCCGCGGGGTAATTGAAGGTGAACATCAGGATGGCGCTCATGAAGACGAGAACGCCGACGTTGTCGAGGAACAGGGCCAGGAAGGCCGTGGTCTCGCCCCAGAAACGGCTCCTGCGGTGTGCTCCGTCTTCATGATGGGTCATGCATCCGCCTCGTGTTCTCGGCCGGTCCCGATCTCAGGAGAGTTTTCCGGAACTGCTTTTAACCCGTCCCACAATGTTTTGTCATCCCCAAAGTAGGCGCCTGCTCACCCCTCAGACCTGTCCCGCAAGGCCGTTCCGGAGCCCTGATCCCGCTGCGGGACCCATCCATCTTTTCCGCAGTCGTTCACGTTACCAGGAAAAATGTCTTGCCTTTGCATGCAGTCACCGAGCGGCAGACCGTGCGGCTGCAGAGCAAGGAGTACTGTAAGTGGTCGGTGGAGTTTCTTCGAAGAAAAATGAAATGAGGGTTGTTTTCTGAAAAGAATTTCATCGGCGCGGGACGCGACATCCGTTCCGGTGGAGAAGAAAAAAAGACGGTCACGACCCCCCCTTCTGTTCGTGACCGTCTTAACAGAACCCGTTTTGCAATAATATCAGATCGTTGTTAAATCATTTCCACTCAAACATGCAGGCCTGGATAGTGTTCCCATTATCGTCTTTGCTTTCCACAACACCCTTATTCATGCCCTGCTTCGGAGATGAAACATGATGAATCTCAACCCAGCCGTGTTTTGACACTTTGATGTCAAAACATACCTCCTTGCCCTTGCGGTTATGTCTATTGATCTGTTCCGCGTACCCTGCCTTTCCCGGCCGGCAGGCATGATCCCCGGGCTTGAGATCCCAGACGCTATCGTTGCAGAACGACTCGGTGCAGACAAAACTGACGAGGATGTTGTCGTCTGTCTTGTTGTAAAAACAGCATGCCTCTGAGTCCCTGGGAAGAATCATGGTTCCCATCATCAGGAAGATGACGATGATCGCTGCCCACACGGTTCCGTTTTCTGGCAACCCCCAGCGGACGGTTTTTGACAATGCATTCTTCATGACTCAAATCTCCTCTTCGCTTTCTCCGTTCCGAGCCGGACAGGTTCAGTCTGTTCAACCGAACAGAGACATTTTTGAAAAACTGCATCAATAAGAAGGAGCATCTTTTGCCCGCGTGGCTTTGATTTCACAGGTATTTAATCTACCAGTCCAATACACATGTCTGAGTCGTGTTTCCATTGTCGTCTTTGCTTTCGATAACGCCTTTACTCGAAACATCATGGACCTCGACCCAGCCATGTTTTGCAACATCCAATTGACAATACCCCTTGCTGTTGGAGGTGAAGACGTGCACGAACCCTCCCTTTCCCGGTCGGCATTCGTGTCCCCCTGCATGGATTTTCCAGTCGTTATGGCAAAACCAACCGCAGTAAAAGTTAAACGTTACATCCTTTTTGTCTGTTTTGTTGTAAAAGCAGGATGCCTCGCTGTACTTGGGGATCATCATGGTTCCTGTTATCAGGGTGATGGCGATGACCGCCGTCCACATTGTTCCTGCCCTTCGCAATCCGCCGTAGACTTTTTTCGGCAAGATGTTTTTCATGGCACGATCCTCCGTACTCTAGATCTCAGGGGGTCGGGGTCGGCTTATCTTTATGCCAGTCAAATTTGCACGTTCGGGTTATGTTTCCATTTTCGTCCTTGCTTACTGCAACGCCCTTGTCGGCAACATGAGTGACTTCGACCCAGCCGTGTTTTGCAACCTCGATGTCGCAACTGTTCCATTTTCCTGCAGGCTTGATGGTTGCTATTCCTCCCTTTCCCGGCCTGCACTTGTGCTGATCGGGGTTGATCGTCCATTTGTTCCCGCAGAACCAGCCACAGTTGAAGGATACTGCGATATCGCCGTCCGCTTTGTTATAGAAGCAGCATGCCTCGGAGTCTTTGGGAATCATCATGGTGCCTGTTATCAAGGTGATGGCAATGACCGCCGCCCACATCGTTCCTTTCGTTCGCAACCCTCGACGGACTGCTTTCAATAAAATGTTCTTCATAGCTCGGTCCTCCTTTCCAATGATTTCACTCCGTGTCAGACAGCCTGTTCTGCTCAAGAAGACGGAGGCGTTCTTGTAACCCGGCATCGGCAATTGGCCTGTTTTATTGGGAGGCAGCACAGTTTCTTAATTGCCCCAATCGAACTCACATACATTGGTCGTGTTTCCATTTTCATCTTTGCTTTCTGCAACGCCTTTATCCTGGACATGATAGACGTTGACCCAGCCGTGTTTTGCAACCGGCAGACGCTCACAAAAATCTTTTTTCTTATGGTAGAGGGTGGCGCATCCGTCCTTTCCCGGCCGGCATTTATGTTCCCCAGGGCTGAGATCCCAGACGTTCCAGCAGAATACGCCGCAGGAAAACTTGACCGTGATCTTGTCATCCGCTGAGTTGTAAAAGCAGCATGCATCCGCTCTCACGGGGATCGTCAGATATCCCGCGATCAGTGCAACGGCGACGATAACCGTCCACATTGCTCTCTTCTCTTGCATCCACCAACAAACCGGTTTCGACAATCTGTTCATCATGGCCCGGTCCCCCTTTCTGCTGCCTTCATTTACCAGTGGACAATCATCCTGTCTGCAGCGCACAATGTTGCCCTCGGAATCCGGCATCGGCAAATAGTCAGCTCTACTGAATAATGCCGTCTCGTTGTTCATCATCACCAGTCAAAGGTGCAGGTCTCGATCGTGTTTCCGTTTTCATCTTTGTTTTCCACAACACCCTTGTTCATACCCTGAGCCGAAACATGATAGACATCGACCCAGCCATGCTTTTTAACCCAGATGTAATTGCATGCATGGAAGGCATTTTTGGCTTTCGTGATCGTCGTGGCGTTTCCTTCCTTTCCCGGCCGGCAAGCGTGACCTCCGGGTTTAATATCCCAGTCGTTCCAGCAGAATACGCCGCAGGTAAAAGAAACGAAAATCGTTGTGTCGGTATGGTTATAGAAACAGCATGCTTCGGTGCTCTTGGGAAACATTACGGTTCCTGCGATTAAAGCCATGGCGATGATAACCGTCCACATCGCTCCCTTCTCTCGCATCCACAAATAAACTGGTTTCGACAAAATGTTTTTCATAGCCTGATCCTCATATTTTGTTGCTTCCATTTGACGATAGACAATCATCCTGTCCGTAGCGCAATGGCGTTGTTCTCAGGATAAGTATCGGCAAAATTCAGCTTTCGTGAGATGCCGGCTTGTTGTTCATCATCCCAGTCAAAGGTACAAGCCTGAATCGTATTTCCGTTGCCCGAGATGACGGTACCAGTCCGGACTGTAACTCTTCACCGTCTGTTCCCACTCTCCGGTGACGATCCGAAAACACCTGGGGCAACCGCTCAATTCCCCCAGTCGAAGGTACAGGAACGAATCACTTGGCCGTTGTCACTTTTGCTGACGACACGACCTTGGTCTCCTACACGGGTTACTTCAACCCAACCATGTTTCTCGACGTTTAAGGTGAAATCGCAGAAATGTTTTTTCCGCTTGACCTGCACGGTTCCCCCTTTCCCCGGGCGACACTTGTGCTCTCCCGGCCCTAAATCCCATGTATTCCCACAGAAAAGCCCGCAATCGAACTCGACTTTGACGTTTCCCTTGTCCACCAGGTTATAGAAGCAACTTGCTTCGCTGACCCGTGGCATAAGACCGATTCCGGCAACAAGGGCCATGACAACGATCGTCGCACACACCCACAGCTTTCTTTCCAAACGGCTGTCGCTCTTTGTCATCAACTCACTCTTCATAGCTCAATCCTCCTTTGCTGTTCTCATTACTTCTGTCAAACAAACTCAATCTCCGTGCTGCGATTTTAGAATAAATCATTTCATGCCGGCGGCAATGCTTGTTCATATGATAGGTAGAATAGGTGCTTATCCGATTTCTGGTGCAAAGTTTGAGAGATACAATTTGGGGGGAGATAAAGAAGTCGAAATAAGAAATGATGGTCATGCTGCTGAATCCGCTGATCCTGTGGCCAAGCCGCTCGATTTCGTTTCATCTTGGAAGTCCTTTGTCTCGATCCTGTTTCTCCGATGGCCAGTAGATAGAGAAACCCATGATTCATTTGGATGCAGGTAAAATCGGCGCACCTGATATGGCCTGGGTGCGCCGATTTCTACCCCCTCAACAGATCGTGACAATTCGGATGCTCCGGTGACGGCACGAGCAATCTTCTTCGTTGTACCTCAACCTTCCCGGACCATTTGTCATTGGATGGCCTGGAAGTTCCCTCAGCGAACATCGTCATTCCATTGCCCGAGGTGATGGTGCCAGTCGGGACTGTAGCTCTTCTCCGTCTTTTCCCACTCTTCGGTTACGATCCGAAAACACCTGGGGCAACCGCTCATTTCACCCAGTCGAAGGTACAGGAATCGATGATTTTGGCATTATCGTCTTTGCTTACGACAAGGCCTCTGTCCCCTGTGCGGGTTACTTCAACCCAACCATGTTTCTTGACTGAGACATCGCAGAACTGTCCTCCCCGCATGATTGTTCCGCTTCCCCCCTTGCCCGGGCGACACTTGTGCTCCCCAGGCCCTAAATCCCATGAATTCCCACAGAAAACCCCGCAACGGAACTCAGCTACGATGTATCCCTTGTCCACCAGGTTATAGAAGCAGCATGCCTCGCTGTTCCGCGGCACGAGACCGATTCCGACAACAATGGCCATGACAATAATTGTCGCCCACACCCATTTCTTTCTTTCCAACCAACTGTCGCTGTTTGTCGTCAATGCGTTCTTCATGGCTTATTCCTCCTTTCCGATGATTTGTCTTCCGGTGTTCAAACTCAATCTTCCTGATGCGATTACAGAATAGAGCATTTCATGCGGGCAGCAATGCTTGATCGTCTCATAGACAGTATAGGTGCTGATCCGCATTCCGGTGTGAGAATGGTTGAGTACGATGCGATGGGGGGAAGGGGAGTGAAAAAAGAGTGGATGATAATGCTGTTGAATTCTGCGATTGCACGGCCCAGCCGGCGTCTCTGGTTCTATCCCTGGAGTTCCTTGGGCTCCTGGATACGAATATCGTATTTCCGCAGAAAATCTTTGAAGCCGTATACCTTTTTCCCCATGAAGACCATGTCGATGGCCTGGGCAGGGCAGTTGTTGACGCAGCCCATGCAGGCGATGCAACGGTCCTGGTCCACCCTGTGCTGTGCAGGGTGCGTGGCGCCGACGGGACATACCCGGACGCAGGTGCCGCAGCCGATGCATTTCGCCGCGTCGATGGTATGCCGGGAGATCAAGAGTTTCGTGAATTTCATCATCACGGATCCCTTGAAGACGTCGCCGTAATGAAACTCCTTGCGCACGGGAGAAATCGTGCCTCCGCTCCGGACCGTCTGCAGAACCTTTTTGGCGAACTCCCGGACCTGCGCGTAGATCTCCTCGTTCGGCCGGTCCCTGTATTTAAGGATGCGTGCCTCTTTCCCGGACGACCAGGTCGGGGCGAAGGTGGACATGTTGCCGAAGGCGGCAATCCCCACCGGGATGCCTCCCTTCAAGCACAGCAACCGGAGGGTGGAGAAGGCAGTGTTGTACTGGTTATCCCCGGGACCGCCGAAAGTTGAATAAGCCGCTGCCGGGATGCCGTCAAGGGAAGGAATGGACGCCAGCCAGGATCGGACGTTTCCCGGCGTATCGAGGTAGTAGACCGGGGTGCCGACGACGATGAGGTCGTAGTCTTTCATGGTGGCTTTCTCACATTGGCGGATATCCAGGGCCGTCACTGTCAGTCCGTTCTGCTCAAGAACCTTTCCGATCAGCCTGCCGTTCCGCTCCGTGTGGCCTGCCTGGCTGTACCAGAGGACAAGCGCCGTCCGGGGCTGCGTGGATTTCAGCGGTATTTTCGAATCGGGAATGGTTTCCCTCGTACATCCACTCAGACCTATGGCTGCCGCGGCTCCAGCCGACCCGACGAGAAACGTCCTTCGCGAACAGGTTCTGCATTTTCCAGTTTGCTTATCGTCGTGCTTCGCCATTGCCTGTTTTCCTTTGCGGTGTTTTTCGCTTGACAGAATCCGGGGTGGAGATGGATCAATCTGGACGGCCATTTATCACAGAGAGGGCAAAAAAATCACGATCAATCATGAAGGGAGAATCACGGATGGACACGCATTCTCTTCAGAACCACGACGAACTGATTCAGAAAGTGAAAAAGATGGCCACGTTCCGGTCTTTTGAAAAAAAGGATTTCTACCGGATCCTCAATTTCAGCAAGATCAGGGAATACGAGCCGGGTGAGACGATCCTGGAGGAAGGGAGCTACGACAACTGGATTTTCTTTATTATCTCAGGGAAGGTGCGTGTCGTGCGGCATGACAGGGAGATCGGCGTCCTGGGCCGCACCGGCGATATCTTCGGTGAGATGGGGATCATCGACGGCTCGGCCCGGTCTGCGTCTGTCTCCGCCCTGGAAAAGACCATCTGCCTGGCGACGGACATCTCCTTCATCGATCGCCTGACCGGCGAAGACCGGCTGGCATTCACGGCCATTCTTTATCAACTCCTGGCGGAGATCCTGGCTGTCCGCTTGAGAACAACCAGCGAAGAGCTGGTCCGGGCCAGGGAGGAGATCGCAGCCCTGAAAAGCGGGACGGGCCGGTGAGTGCCGGAAAGACGGGTGTTGTTTCTTTGCTGCAGTCATAGCCATACTCCGACTGTAACATCCGCGAGCAGGATAGTTCAGATATGTGCGGGCGGCAGATCAGGTCCATCCGGAGATAACGGAGGTATCGACATGAAAAGAGTTAATGGAAGACAGCATGGACGGATGTACAATCGGATTCGATATGCCACGATGATCTTGTTGCTTCTGTTCGTTCTTGTCCTTCCCGTTTCTGCAGGGGCCGAGGTTCGCGAAACGACGGATCTGAAGAGCCTGGAGAAGGAAGTGACGACAGGCACGTTGGTCTGTTTCGATCTCGACAACACCCTGATCCGGGCCGAGCAGATGCTGGGGAGCGACCAGTGGTGGGACGACGTTGTCTATGAGCTGGCCGCATCCGGAGTGTCCGGGCGGGAGGCAACCATCAAGGCGTACCAGATCTGGCTGCCGCTCCAGACAACGAGCCGGTTCATCCCGGTGCAACCGGACGGCCCGGCGGTTGTTCGCGCCTTCCAGGAACGGGGCGTCAGGGTGTTGGGACTCACGGCCCGTCCCTCCATGATCGCCTCCCTCACTTACAAGCAATTGGATTCCATCGGCATCGATCTCCGCCGGGGAGAACCCCGGAGCGAGCCGCTGAACCTGACCCTCAAAGACACCGCCCGTTACGAGAATGGCATCCTGTTTGTCGGAGAGCAGAACAGCAAGGGAGAGGCGCTGAAGGGCTTCCTCGCCGCAACGGGGATAAAGCCCGCGAAGATCGTCTTCGCCGACGACAAGAAGAAGCATGTCGACGAACTGGAGAGGGTTTTCGGGAGCGGCCCCATCCCCTACGTCGGTTTCCGGTACGGCGGAGCCGATGAATGGGTGAAGCGCTACGATCGCGGCATTGCGGAGATCCAGAAGAAGTACCTGGGTCGCATCCTCCCCGACGATGTGGCGGCGAAGCTGAAATAGGCGTGCATGCGGCTTTCTTCGATTCGTGAGGATTGTCCTGCGGATTCCGGTAAACAAGACTTGGATGGAAACATCTTTCCTGATCAAAGGAATCATCATCGGATTTTCAATCGCCGCGCCCGTCGGGCCGATCGGCGTGTTGTGCATCCGGCGCACGCTGGCCGACGGGCGGATCTCGGGCCTTGTCTCCGGCCTCGGGGCCGCAGCAGCGGATGCGATTTACGGCTGTATCGCCGCTTTCGGCCTGACGTTCGTCTCCGGTTTCCTGATCGGCGGGCAGGTGTGGCTTCGCATCGCCGGAGGAGCCTTTCTCTGTTTTCTGGGCATCAGGACCTTCCTGTCCGGACCCGCCGAAAAGGCCGCTTCTGCCGCCGGGAAGAACCTGGCCGGCGCCTTCGTCTCGACGTTTTTCCTTACGCTCACAAACCCGATGACGATTCTCTCGTTTATGGCGATATTCGCCGGGCTGGGGATCGCAGGTGCCGGGGGAAACTATGAATCGGCGGGTGCCCTGGTCCTGGGCGTTTTCAGCGGTTCGGCCCTGTGGTGGGTCCTCTTCAGCGGCGGCGTCGGCGTGTTGAGAAAGAAGTTCACTCCCCGCGGAATGCAGTGGGTCAACCGGGGAGCTGGCGCGATCATTGCGGCTTTCGGTCTGCTGGCCCTCCTGGGGTAATCGGGATGAAGAACCGGCAAATGCACGGGGCGGATGAGCCGCCGCGCGGGTGATGCTCACATTCGGGGATGCCCCGCATCCCGGGCATGAAAAACCTGTCTCGGCAGAGGACCGATCAGGGGGAATCGTGATATGAATTTTGCAGAATGGCAATGGTTCTTCCCGCTGGCCATCACCGTGCACAACCTGGAGGAGGCGATCTGGCTGCCCGCCTGGTCGCAACGGGCCGGCCGGTGGCATCGCCCGGTGGAGCCGTTCGCCTTTCGATTTGCCGTGGCCGTCCTGACGGTCCTGGCGTATGCCGCAGCGGCCTGGAGCGCCGCCGGGGGTCCGGAGAGCATCGGTGCCTACCTTCTTTCCGGGTATGCCCTGGCCATGCTTCTCAACGTTTTTCTGCCGCATCTCTTGGCGACGGTGGCCCTGCGCCGCTATGTTCCGGGACTGGCGACTGCGCTGCTGTGCAACCTTCCGGTCACGGCGGGATTGCTCCAGGCCGCCTTTGCCGAAGGGTATGTGAAACTCCCGACGTTTGTGTACTATGCGGTGCCGGTATGCCTGGGTCTTGTCGCTTCCATTCCCGTTCTCTTTGCTGTCGGGAGAAGGATAAAGGGCGGTCCCGGGGACGGTCGTTGAATTTTTAACGGAACAGAAAAGGGAAGGTGATACATGCAGGTCTCTCCTTATATCCATACCGTCCACATTCCGTTCGAAGTACCGGTTGCACCGGGAGTCCGTGTCGCACGGTCGGTTTCCTCCTGCATCGTATTCGGGGACGGGACCGCTCTCATCGACAGCGGCGTCTCCGGTGCGGAGGCCGTCCTGTTCCCGGGAGACTCGATTCCGCCGCCCGCCGCGGCAAACCCGCTCACGGCCCGGGCGTTCGCCTCCAGCCTCAAGACGCCTTCCTGATCTCCGATCCGTCCTGAAAGGGCACCCACCGGCGGGAGGCCCCATAGACGGCTCGGGCCGCGTCAATCCTCCTTTTTTTCGGTCATCATGGCCTTGATCTCCCGCTTGAGGACCTTTCCGACCCCGCTCGTGGGAAGCTCGTCCATGAACTCGATCCGCCTCGGGATTTTATACGACGCCACCTGCTCCTTCAGATACTGGACAATGGCGGCCCTCTGCGTTTCGTTCTTTTCGACGCCCGCCTTCAGGACGATGGCGGAGGCGACGCGTTCGGAGCCGGGGCGCTCCGGGTCCGGGATGCCCACCGAGGCCGCCTGGGCGACATCAGGGTGCTTCGAGAGCACTTCGTCCAGCTCCCGGGTGAACACCTTGAACCCGGAGACGATGACCATGTCCTTCAACCGGTCCACGATGGAGAAATAACCGTCCTCGTCCATGACCGCGATGTCGCCGGTGTAGAGCCAGCCGTCCCGGATCGTCCGGGCCGTCTCCTCGGGCTTGTTGAAATATTCTTTCATGAGCTGCGGACCCCGGACGGCGATCTCCCCGGGCTCGCCCTGCTTGACCGGTTGCCCCGTCCCCGGGTCGAGAAGAACGAACTCGGTGTCCGGCAGCGGCATGCCGATGGAGCCGGCCTTTTTCACCCCGTAACGGGGGTTGCAGCTGGTCACCGGGGACGTTTCCGTCATCCCGTAGAGCTCGATGAAATTCCCCTTCCCGATGATGGACTCCAGTTCCCCGATGCTTTCCTTCGGAAACGGAGCGGCGGCACTGAGGCACCACTTCAGGTTCTTCATGTCCAGGCGCTTGAATTCGGGGTTCTTCATGAGCTCGTAAAAGACCGTCGGGACGTTGACGATGTAGTGCGGCTGGTAGGCTTTGATCGCCTCGATGATGAAGTGCGTGTCCCGGGGGTTGGGCACGCACACCTGCGTGGTGCCATGGGCCATGGAGAAACCGCCCAGCGCGAGTCCTGCGATGTGGAACAGGGGGAACGCCGACAGGATCGTGTCCTCCGCCAGGATGTCGGTCCAGGCGAGGACCTGCTGGCGGTTGCACATGTAGCTCCGGTGGGTGAGGACCGCACCCTTGGCCGGGCCTGTCGTGCCCCCCGTGTACATGATGAAGATGGCGTCGTCGAGGCCGCGCGGTACGCCGACGGGCCCCGGGGGCGTCTCCCGGACGACGTCCGTGAATTTCACCGTCGCTTTCCCTGGCAGCGGTGCGACCTCCGCGGTGGGGATCTTTTTCAGGAGGTTTCCCAGGACCCGCTTCACCCCCGGCAGGAAGTCGGCGATTCCGGAAACCACGACCGTCCCCGTGTCGATCCGGTCGGCGATCTCGGCGATCTTCCCGTAAAGCAGGTCGATTGTGAAGATCATTTTCGTACCGGAGTCCCGGATCTGGTTGATCAGTTCGCCCGGCGTCAGGAGCGGGCTCAGCCCGGTAGAGACGCATCCCGCCTTCTGGATGCCGACAATGCTGATGTAGTGGGCGGGAATGTTCGGCAGGTGCAGGCCGACGACGTCGTCGGGTGTCAGCCCGCTCCGGACGAGGTAGCGGGCGACCCGGTCGGACAGATCGTCCAGTTCACGGAAGGTGATCCGTTTCCCCATGTAGATGATCGCCGGCTTGTCCGGGTAGGCCTCCACCACCTTCCGGAACTGCTCGACATAGGTCATGGTTTCGTAATTCATGCTCTGCGGCACGTTCGGGTCATAGTGATTCAGCCAGCGCTTGTCGACTTGAAACTCGCTCATGGTTCACCCTCCTTTCCGGAAACGGATCCTGGAGCTTGTCTGTCCGGGAGCAGGCGGCCACGGCTGGGGCCGGACTGCATAAATCCCGGATTTATATTAGAACTTCGTGGAGATTCGGGTTTCGATGGAGTGACGATTGCCTGCCGTCCGACGCGTTATTGAACGTGAATGGGTGGCTGACCGCTGTCCGGCCCTTCATCCGGGATGATGTGCCCGCGGAAAGAGGGAAAAAGAGAAATGGTGCGGCTTGATTATAAAGGGGCGCAGGGTGGGATTGTCAAGCAATATCATGCAATAACAGCGAACACCCGGTGTTTTGCCATGGACTGGGATAAAAGCCGTTCGACGCCGGCCAGGACGGACCGGTGTCCGCCCCCGGGTTTTACGGGGTTTGATTGACACGGCGGAGAAGCCTGATGTATGAATCCACTTATGAAATCCCGATCTCTTCGGAGCAGATACCGATGAGCCTCGATCGCACCCCCGACGGAAAGCCGCGCTCTTCGCTTCCGGCCCGTTGGCCCTGGGCCGCGGGGGCGCTCGTCCTGGCGTTGTTCCTGGTTCTGCTGGCCGTTCGCATGGACTGGATCCCCCGGTCCCTGAAGCCCGCCGGCATCCAGGCAGGACAGGCAGGCGGCATGGTCGAGCGGGATCTCTGGATGAGCATCCTCCAGAACGGCCGGAAGATCGGCTACACCCATCGCGTCACAGAGTCTTCCCCGGAGGGGTGGAAGGTTCTGGAAGATGTATCCATGCGGATCAACACCATGGGGTATCGCCAGAGCATCCGTTTCCGCACGACCGGCGATCTCCATTCCGACCTGACCATGAAGGCGTTCACGTTCGATCTCCAGTCCAGCCTGTTCCGCTTTTCCGCCCGGGGTTCCGTGGAGGGAGATGTCCTTGTCGTCAACGCAGGCCCGCCGGGTGAAGAAAAAGGAGCCCGCTATCAACTCCAGTCGGCCCCGCGCCTGTCGGCGGGGATCCTGGAGGCCGTCTGGGCGGCGAAGCTCGGGGAAGGCGAGCAGCGCACGTTCCATGTCTTCGACCCCGTGGCGATGGGGCAGCGTCCCGTGACCGTGACCGCCGGCGGGGAGGAGAATGTGGAGATCGGGGGTACGAGGCACCGGGCGAGGCGATACGACGTCGATTTCATGGGAGCCCGCCAGACCGCCTGGATCGGGGACGATGGAGATGTGATGAAGGAAGCGGGGGTGCTGGGCATCACCCTGGAGCGGACCACCCGGGAGCGGGCACTGGAGGAGCTTTCCCAGGATGCGTCGGCGGACCTTACCGATGTGGCCTCCGTGATGCCCAACCGGCCGCTGAGCAATCCCGCCGGCTTGTCCGGTCTCCAGGTCCGCCTGGTCGGGGCGGATGTACCGAACCTCGCCCTCGACGGAGACAGGCAGCGCTTCAGGGGCGGCGTCGTCACGGTGACGAAAGAAGCCCTTCAGCCGGCGGGTCCGACGGAACGGGCATTCGTGGTCCGGGGCGCCTACCTGGGGAGCGATCCATTCATCCAGTCAGACGACCGGTTGATCCTGGCTCAGGCCCGCGAAATCGTGGCTCCGGAGGTTCCCGATTCCATCAAGGTTCTCAAGATCGTCGACTGGGTCTTCCGGAACATCGAGAAGAAACCCGTCCTCTCTGTTCCGAACGCCCTCGAGACGCTCCAGAACCGGGTTGGAGACTGCAACGAGCACGCCGTCCTCGTGGCGGCCCTGGGACGCGCCTCGGGCATCCCGACGGTGGTCGAGGCGGGACTGGTCTACCAGCGGGGGAGGTTTTATTACCATGCCTGGAATGCTTTCTACATCCGCGAATGGGACCGATGGATCACAGCCGACGCGGTGTTCAACCAGGTGCCCGCCGATGTGACCCATCTCCGCCTCGTCCGGGGTGACATGGACCGGCAGATGGACCTCCTGGGCCTGATCGGCCGGCTGCGTATCGAGATCCTTTCCGCATCGTAGGGACACATGATCGAACTGAAACAGCTCTCCAAGCGTTACGGCCAGACCCTGGCGGTAGACAGGCTCGATCTGTCGGTGCCGCCGGGGGAAATCTTCGGCTTCATCGGGCCCAACGGGGCCGGCAAGACCACGACGATCCGCATGATGGGCGGAATCCTGGCCCCCACCGGGGGGTCCGTGCGGATCGGGGGAATCTCCATGGCGGAGGATCCCGTGCGGGCCAAGCGGGCCATCGGTTTCATTCCCGACCGTCCCTATCTTTACGAGAAACTGACGGGAATGGAGTTTCTCCGCTTCTCCGCCGATCTCTACGGTGCGGCGGGCACGGGCTTCCGTCAGAAGGCCGGTGCGCTCCTGGAGCAGTTCTCCCTTGCCGGCTGGGCCGACGAACTGGTGGAGGCGTACTCCCACGGGATGAAGCAGCGGCTGATCATCGCCGCGGCGCTCCTCCACGACCCCCGGGTCCTCATCGTCGACGAGCCTATGGTCGGCCTGGACCCGGGAGGCATCAAGATGGTGAAGGACCTGCTGCGGGACCTGGCCGGGAGGGGAACCACCGTCTTCATGTCGACCCACACCCTCCAGGTGGCCCAGGACGTGTGCCATCGAATCGGTGTTATCCACCGGGGCCGCCTCATCGCCCTGGGGACGACGGGTGAACTGCAGAAAACATCCGGCGCCGGTGAAGCCGACCTGGAATCGGTCTTCCTGGTCCTGACGGCGGAGGAAGCGAAGTAATCCATGAACGCCGTCCGGCTCCTGCTTACTCCACGGATTCTGACCTTCCGCAACAGCGCCGTCGCCGACGCCCAGCGCTACCGGATCCGTGCCGCCCTGTTCGGCTCCCTGGGCCTTGTCTTCTGGGCGGGCATCTTCGCCGTCTTCTATCGGGTCCTGCGATATTTCCGGGGCGCCGAGGGGTTCGGCGACATCCTTGCCGCCAAGCTTCTCTCCATGGTGCTGGTGACGTTCTTTGCGATCCTCATCTTCAGCAGCATCATTACAAGCCTCTCCAAGCTCTACCTGAGCCGCGACCTCGTTCTCGTCCATGCCCTTCCGGTTTCGCCGGCGCACATCTTCCTGTCCCGCTGGATCGAGAGCACCGCCGACAGCTCCTGGATGGTGATCGTATTCAGCCTGCCGGTGTTCCTTTCCTACGGGATCGTCTATTCGGCGGGTCCTGGATTCTATGCGACCGCCGGGCTGTCCCTCCTGTCCATGTGCCTGATCGCATCGGGCGTCAGCGCCCTGGCGGTGCTCATTGCAGCCGTCGTCCTGCCGGCGGGGCGCCTGCGGACGGTTTTCCTGTTTCTCGCGGTAATCATTACGCTGGGGCTCATCCTGGCTTTCCGCCTCATGAGACCGGAGCGGCTGGTCAACCCCGAGCAGTTCCAGACGGTGATGGCCTACCTGAAGTCCATGGAGACGCCGGGATCGCCTCTCCTCCCCACAACCTGGATGATGGACGCCCTGATGGCGTCGCTAAAGGGAGCGTGGCGGGAATCCCTGTTTCACCAGGCCCTGTCCTGGAGTTGTGCGGCGTCCTTGGTCTTCGTTGCGACGGGGCTGGCCGGCTTCCTGTATTTTCCCGGTTTTTCACGGGCCCAGACGGCGGCCGAGCGCCTGTTCCCGACCCGCTGGCTCCGTCCGGCGAGGCGGCCCCTCCTGCTCCGCTTCCTACCGCCCCCGGTTCGGGCCCTGGCGTTCAAGGAGACCCGGAGCTTCTTCCGGGACCAGACCGCCTGGCCGCAGCTGTTCATGGTGGCGGCCCTCGTCGCGGTGTATCTCTACAATTTCTCGGTCCTTCCCCTGGACAAGACACCCATCCGGACGGTCTACCTCCAGAACCTGTTCTCCTTCCTGAACATGGGGCTGGCGTCGTTTGTGCTCATCGCGATTGCGTCGCGATTCGTCTTTCCCGCCGTGAGCATGGAAGCGGAGGCCTTCTGGATTCTCCGCGCTGCGCCGGTCTCGATCCGGACCGTCCTGTGGGTAAAGTTTTTCCTTTACTATGTGCCCCTCGTGATCCTGGCGGAGATCCTGATCGTCGTTTCCAACCACCTCCTGGACGTAACGCCGTTCATGATGGGCCTGTCGACGGTTACCGTGTTCGCCATGGTCCCCGGTGTCGTGGCGCTGGCGGTCGGCCTGGGGGCTGCCTACCCGGATTTCAAGTCCGAGAACCCCGCCCAGGCGGTGACCAGCTTCGGGGGACTTCTGTTCATGATTTCCAGCGCCGGGTTCATCGGCGCGATCATCATTCTGGAGGCCGGCCCGGTGTACCAGGTGTTCATGAAGGGCCTCCACGGCGGCTCTCTTTCCGTCCTTCAGTGGACCTGGCTCGTCGTATCCTTTGCGGTCTCCCTGGTCCTCTGCATCCTCGCCGTCGTCCTGCCCATGCGGATGGGGGAGAGGCACCTGCGCGACCTCGAATAATCATTATGGAAACAACAGGGGATGATTGCCAACCCACTCGTCAGTCTGCTATAGTCCGATCGTTCTGAGGGGAGGGGTCATCCATGTACGTCCACTTCTGGGGAACGCGCGGATCCCTGCCGGTATCCATGACGGCGGAGGCGGTCCGCGGCAAGATC
>CAZODI010000017.1:58996-64829 GCA_964578535.1 uncultured Syntrophaceae bacterium | reverse complement strand
CGAAGAGCGGAAACGTTTTCGCGACAGCGGGAGCCCCCGTGGCAGCCCCCGTGCCTCGATGTGAAGTGGAAAAAAGGAGGGGCGGATTGGATATCCGCCCCCCTCTTCCTGTCCCGGACCGGCATTACATCTAACCCAGAATCCGCCGGATGTCCTCCTCGGCGATCGCGCCCCGGCGGAGGATGACCGGAGTCTCGCCGGAGACGTCCACGAAGGTCGATCCCAGACCACCGGTGGTGGCGCCACCGTCCGCCACAGCGTCGATGACGCCGCCCAGCTGTTCGAGCACCTCGCCCGCGGTGTTGCATTCCCTCTCCCCGGAGCGGTTGGCGCTGGTGGCCGTGAGCGGACCGCCGAGGGCCGCCGCGAGAGCCCGGGCGGCCGGCAGGCCGGACAGGCGGATCCCGATCCTTCCGGTGCCCGCCGTCAGGCGTGGCAGGATCGTCCCGGAGGCTCTGAAAACAAGGGTGAGCGGCCCCGGCCAGAAGGCGTCCATCAGCCGGCGGCCCGCGGCGGGGATTTCCGCCACGAGCGGGTCCAGATCTGCGATGCGGCCGATGACCAGGCCGACGGGACTCTTGAAGTCCCTCCCCTTGGCGGCGAACACCCGGTCCACCGCGGCGGGGTTCATGGCGTCCGCCCCGAGGCCGTAGAACGTCTCGGTGGGGTAGGCAACAAGGCCTCCCCCCCGGAGGATGCCGGCAATCCGCCCGAGGGTCCGCGGATCGGGCTGTTCGGAATGGATCTCGATCCGCTCGGCCACAAAAACTCCTTCCCGAACCGGTCCGCCGCGGCGAAAGCGGGGCTCCGTCCTCTCTTTCAGGGGGTTATCTTCTTCAGCAGGCCCTCGTGGCGGGTCTCCACGTCCTTCGCCATCTTCTCCACGAAGGCATCGAGGCGCTTCCGCAGACGCGCGTCCGTGAGGGCCAGGATCCGGACGGCCAGGAGAGCGGCGTTCTTCGCCCCCGCCTTGCCGACGGCCATGGTTGCCACAGGGATCCCTCCGGGCATCTGGACCGTGGCGAGAAGGGCGTCGAGGCCCTTCAGGGAGGTGGCATCGATGGGAACCCCGATGACGGGCAGGGGGGTCTGGGAGGCGATCACTCCCGCCAGGTGGGCCGCCGCGCCGGCGCCGGCGATGATGACACGGACCCCACGCCCGGCGGCGCCCGCTGCAAATTCGGAAGTCCGCTGCGGCGCCCGGTGGGCCGACGTCAGGAATACCTCGTGAGGAACCTGAAAGTCCTGAAGAACCGTTATCGCCTCCTCCATCAGGGGAAGGTCGGAATCGCTTCCCATGACGACGCTCACCAGCGGGGCCTTTGTCCCTTTCATGTCCCTCCGGTCTCCTTTCGGACAGAATGCGGATCCATTACCACAGATTCAACGGGTCCGCGAGACCTCTTGACGCCGCCGCTGTTTGACGTTAAAAGGGCTTATCGTAATAATCCGGAATAAAAACGCTTTTTAAGGACATGCGCAGGGGGTAGCCGTGATCACCGACAAGATCTTCTGGCTGGGCCATTCAAGCGTCCTGATCCGGAGCGACAAGACCGTCTACATCGATCCCTGGAAGGTCCGGACAACGGACAAGGCGGATCTGGTCCTGATCAGCCACAGCCACTACGACCACCTGTCGCCGGCGGACGTGGAGCGGATCCGGAAGGACGACACGGTCGTCGTCACCACCGCCGACGCCGCGCCCCGGCTGTCCGGCGATGTCCGGATCCTGAAACCGGGAGAGAGCCTCACCACCCACGGCATTCCCGTGGAGGCGATCCCGGCGTACAACACGAACAAGGCCTTCCATCCCCGGAAGAGCGGCTGGATCGGCTTCGTGGTCACCCTGGAAGGCAAACGGATCTATTACGCCGGCGACACCGACCGCACCCCGGAGATGGAAGCCGTCCGGGCGGATGTCGTGATCGTTCCGGTCGGGGGGACCTACACGATGACTGCCGCCGAGGCGGCCGGGGCCGTCAACATCATCCGGCCGGAGGCGGTCATCCCCATCCACTGGGGCGACATTGTCGGATCCGCCGCGGATGCCAGGATCTTCCAGGAACTCTGCAGCGTGCCGGTGTTCGTGAAAAAACCCCTGTAGCGGGCCCCTGAACCGGCGCCGCCGCAACCGCAGGAGGAACCGCGATGAGACGATGGAACGGCTGGGGAGACGATACGGAAGTCCATGCCCTGCCCGAATCGGCGCTGAAATTCCTGCGCAGGGAAATCGGCCCGGGAACGGCTCCGCGGGATGCATCCCTGGAGGAGGTCCTCCTTCGGGTTCCCCCCTCGCGTCTGCCGGCACATCCGCTTGTCTCGACGGATCCGGAGGACCGGCTGCGGCACGCCCGCGGCCAGAGCCTCCCGGACTGGATCGCCCTCCGCAGCGGCCGGATCGACACGTTTCCCGACGGCATCGCCCGGCCGTTCAGCGGGGAAGAGGTCCGGAACCTCCTCGACTATGCCAAGCGCAACTGGGTGCGGGTGATCCCGTACGGCGGAGGCACCAGCGTCCTGGGGCACATCAACCCCCTTCCCGGCGCGGAGCCTATCCTGACGATGGACCTGTCGCGGATGAACCGCCTGCTCCTGTTCGACGAGCGAAGCCACCAGGCCATCTTCGAGGCGGGAGTTGCGGGGCCGGACCTGGAGGCACAGCTCCGTTCGAGGGGATACACCCTCGGCCATTATCCGCAGTCCTTCGAATACTCCACCCTCGGCGGCTGGATCGCCACCCGCTCCAGCGGCCAGCAGTCCCTCGGTTTCGGGAGAATCGAGCGGCTCTTTGCGGGCGGCCGGCTGGAAACACCGTCCGGCACCCTGGAGCTGCCCCCGTTCCCGGCATCCGCCGCCGGACCGGATCTCCGCGAGGCCGTCCTGGGATCGGAGGGCCGCTTCGGGATCCTCACCGAAGCGGTGGTCCGGGTGACGGCCATTCCGCAGACGGAGGAATTCCACGCCCTGTTCTTTCCCGACTTCGACCGGGGCGCCGAGGCGGCCCGGCGGATTCTGTGGTCGGGCATCCCCCTGTCCATGCTCCGCCTCAGCACCGCCCGGGAGACGGAGACCACCCTCGCCCTGGCGGGTCATGAATTCCTGATCGGCGCACTGGAGCGCTACCTCTCCGCCCGGGGGGCATCACGACACAAGTGCATGCTCCTTTTCGCAGCCTCCGGCAGCGAACGGATCACAAGGATGGCCCGCCGGGAGGCCCTGGCGGTCGCCGCCGACTGCGGGGGCATCCCGGCGGGAAAAACCTTCGGCAGGGAGTGGCACCGGAACCGCTTCCGGACGCCCTACTTGAGAAACGCCCTGTGGGAAGCGGGATACGCCGTGGATACGCTGGAAACGGCCGTGCCGTGGTCTTCCGTCCCCAGGATGATCCGGGAGATCGAGCGGGTCCTGGCAGAATCCCTCGAGGGCATTGGAGAGAAGGTCCTCTTCTTCACCCACCTGTCCCACCTGTATCCCTGGGGCTCCAGCCTCTACACGAGCTACCTGTTCCGGCTGGCGGAGGACCCGGAGGAAACCCTGCACCGCTGGCGGCTCCTCAAGGACGGAGCCAGCAGGGCCATTGTCGCCCATGGGGGGACCATCAGCCACCAGCACGGGGTGGGGGTGGACCATGCCCCCTACCTGCCGGCGGAAAAAGGCGCCCTGGGGATGGCCGTCCTGGGCGACCTCTGCCGCCGGTTCGATCCCTCGGGGATCATGAATCCGGGGAAACTGACCGGGTAGGACCCGTCCCGAGTCGCTCCGGCGGACCGCAGCCGCATCGGGACGGAGAGGTACAATACCGAGCCTGCATATTGGGAGGAGTGGATATGGATGGATTTGCCGGAAGAGACAGGATCTGGTCGAAGCTGGGCCGTCCCTGGGACATCCTGATCGTCGGCGGGGGAATCACCGGCGCCGGGCTCCTCCGCGAGGCGGTCCGGCTGGGCCTGCAGGCCCTGCTGGTGGAGCAGAGAGACTTCGCCTGGGGAACGTCCAGCCGCTCGTCCAAGCTCGTCCACGGGGGGCTTCGATACCTGAAGGAAGGCGACCTGCTCCTGACGCGCACCGCCGTCCAGGAGCGGCAGGAGCTCATGGCGGAAGGGCCGGGGCTTGTCGATCCCCTCGGCTTTCTCCTCTCCGTCTATGAGGGAAATTCACCCGGGCGGCTCCTGTACGGCATCGGGCTGTCCGTCTACGACCTCCTGGCCCTGCGCTGGGACCACACCTACCACCCGCCCGAGGAATTCCAGCTGCTGGCGCCGCACATCAGCCGGGAAGGGCTCCGCGGGGGCTTCTGCTACGGTGACGCCCAGACCGACGACGCCCGCCTGGTCCTGCGGATTCTCCTTGAGGCCGAGGAGGCCGGGGGCAAGGTGCTCAATTACGTGTCAGCCGAAGATCTCCTCTTCGAGGAAGACCCGTCGTCGGGCCGGCGGACCGTCGCCGGGGCGGTGCTCCGGGACCTGGCGGGAAACCGCCGGGCCGAGGTGCGGGCCCGGGTCGTCGTGAACGCCACGGGGGCCTGGGCGGACACCCTCCGTTCCCGGGTCCACGCTCCGCCCCGGATGCGTCCGCTCCGGGGCAGCCACCTGATCTTTCCGTCCTGGAGGATCCCCGTGGCCCAGGCCCTCTGCTTCATCCATCCCGCCGACGGCCGGCCGGTCTTCATTTTCCCCTGGGAGGGGATCACCCTCGTGGGAACAACCGACGTGGACCACCTCGAGAACCTTCAGGAAGAGCCCGCCATCTCGCCGGATGAAACGTCCTACCTGATGGCCGCCGTGGAGGCGCAGTTTCCCGGCCTGGACCTGAAGCCGGAGGACGTCATCTCCTCCTTCGCCGGCGTCCGCCCCGTCATCGGGACGGGCAAGGCGGATCCGTCACAGGAATCCCGGGATCACGTCGTCTGGGAGGAGGAGGGGCTCCTGACGGTGACGGGGGGAAAGCTCACCACGTTCCGGGTGATCGCCCATGACGTCCTCCGGGCGATCCGATCCCGGCTGCCGGAGGATGCGGCACGCCGCCTGGGCACGATCGAGGATTCACCGGCCCTGAATCCCGTCGCCATGGACATCCTGGCGGACTCGGGACTCGAACCGGAGGTGCAGCGGCGGATCGTCGGCCGGTACGGGGCCGCGGCACCCCTCCTGATGGCGGCCGCGAAGGAGGGGGAGCGGGAAGCCATTCCCGGGACGAGCACCCTGTGGGCCGAGTTGCGGTGGGCCTGCCGGATGGAAGGGGTGGTGCACCTGGACGACCTCCTGCTCCGTCGCGTCCGCATCGGGCTTCTCCTGCCCTGCGGCGGGGCGGAAATCCTGGAGGGGGCCGGCCGGATCTGCCGGGAGGAACTGGGGTGGGACGACGCCCGCTGGCAGGAAGAGAAAAGGGACTACCTGGAGCTCTGGAAGCGCTGCTACAGCCTGCCGCCCCGGGAGGAGATCCCCGACTGGAAAGAGTTCCTGGAAAAGGCCATCCGGGAGCGCGCCGAAAGGAGGCGGATCCGGCGCCGCCGGCGGATTCGCACGGCCGTCATCGCCGGGATCGTCCTCGGTGCCGTGGTGGGCCTGACGGCCTGCTACCTCCGCGGGAAACGGGAGCGGGACGAAGAAGCGGACTGACTCGCCCGCCGCCTCACGGGGGCCCGGGAAAGGGGCAGGCCTGGAACCCGGGATGCTCAGAAGATCTGATCCAGAAACAGGAAACAGACCGCCGCGATCAGGGCGGAGACCGGAATCGTCAGGATCCAGGCCCAGAGGATGTTTCCGGCGACACCCCATCGCACCGCCGAGAGGCGCCTCGTGGCGCCGACACCCATGATGGCCCCCGTGATCGT
>CAZODI010000017.1:14056-58896 GCA_964578535.1 uncultured Syntrophaceae bacterium | reverse complement strand
GCACCGCCGAGAGGCGCCTCGTGGCGCCGACACCCATGATGGCCCCCGTGATCGTGTGGGTCGTGCTCACGGGGATGCCGAAGATGGTGGCGCCGATCAGGGAGGACGCAGCGGCCGTCTCCGCCGAAAATCCGCCGATGGGCCGCAGCTTGGTGATGCGCGTGCCCATGGTCTTCACGATCCTCCAGCCCCCCGCCATGGTTCCCAGGGCGATCGTAAAATTGCACATCAGGACGATCCAGAAGGGAATGTAGAAGGTCGTCCCCAGGTAGCCGCCGCTGAAGAGAACAATGGCGATGATGCCCATGGTCTTCTGGGCGTCGTTCATTCCGTGCCCGAGGCTGTGGACCGCCGCCGAGACGAGCTGAAGCTTCCGGAAGACCGTGTCCGTCTGCGAGGCGGAAAATTTTCTGGTCAGATTGAGGACCAGGGCCATGTAGACGAATCCCAGCACCAGACCGATCGTGGGCGACAGAACGATGAAGCTGGCCGTCTTGATGATTCCCTCCCAGACGAGGAACGCCACCCCTCCCTTCACGATACCGGCACCGATGAGCCCCCCGATCAGGGCATGGGAAGAACTGCTGGGGAGACCGAACCACCAGGTGATCAGGTTCCAGACGATTGCTCCCGCCAGGGCGGAGAGGATCAGGGTGTTGTCGATGATGACGGGGTTGACGATGCCGGTCCCGATGGTCTTCGCGACGGGGGCTCCGATCATGAAGGCCGCCAGGAAATTGAAGAGGGCGGCCCAGTAGACGGCGTAACGGGGAGAAAGGACCCTGGTGGAAACAACGCAGGAGATGGAATTCGCGGCGTCGTGAAAGCCGTTGATAAAATCGAAGACGAGGGCGATGAGGATGATGAAAACCACCATCGCCAGCGAAGCGCTAACCATGTTTCAGGACGATGCCTTCCACAATGTTGGAAACGTCCTCGCAGGTATCGATGGATTCCTCGACACGCTCGAGAATCTCTTTCCACTTGATCAGCTCGAATACGTCCCCCTCCTGCTCGAACAGGCGGGCCATGGCCTGACGGAGGATGTAGTCTCCCTCGTTTTCCAGGGTGTTGATCTCCACGCAGGCCTTCATGATCATCTCGGCGTTCTTCTTGTTGCGAAGGGCGTGGACGATCATTTTGACCAGGGCGATGGAGTTGTTGACGATGATTCCGAGTTCCCGGATCTCCCGTGAGGTGGTCTTGACCTTGTAGAGGTACATCCTCGCCGCGGCAGCCTCGATCAGGTCGAGGATGCTGTCCATCTTGTTGGCCAGGGCGTAGATGTCTTCCCGGTCCAGCGGGGTCAGGAAGGTCTTGTGCATCTTTTCATAGATCAGGTGGGTGATCTTGTCCGCCTCGTGCTCGATCTCCTTCATGCGGGAGATCTTCCCCTCGGAGTGATCGTAGTTTTCCACGATCTCCATGAAGAGGCGTCCTCCTTCTTCGATCTTATCGGCAAGATCCTCGAAGTGATCGAAAAACTTCTCCTCTTTCGGAATGAAAATCATGGCTTACAACTCCTTCCCGGCCGTCATGGCCTGCGGGGCGTTTGCTGATTACCACAACCGGGGGGCATTGTAAACAGATAGCCTCACATTGAACGTTTCGTTAAACGGAGAAACCCTCGATCCAGAATCCGGCACAGCCCGAGGGAAGGCCAGAATTAACACATACATAAACGATATCGACAGGATGGAAGATATCACCCGGCTCATGTGCAAATCTGGCACGAACCTTCCATGCCATATATATAAAAGACAGGAAGAGTTTCCAAGGAGGTATGTAAAATGAGAAAGAGCATGCACGTCGCCATCCTGGTCGGGGTCATGATCTGTCTGACCGCCTCGTTCGGATTCGCCGAATACGCCGCCGCAGGAAGGGACAATTTCCCGTATTTTCAGTTCGGGTGCCTGGTACTGGGCGGAATGTTCATCGTTTCCCTCAAGCAGCGTTTCCCCAGAATCTACCTGACGGAAGCGGTCGGTTCGTTCGCCCTCTATACCGTGCTGGTGGCCCTCTTCACGAATCCCGTTGTCGACGCCATTCGGCTCATGGTCGGGTAAGCACGAGAGTTCCCGGCTTCCTGCCGAATCCTGGCGGGAAGCCGTTCCCGCGCATTCCCCCAGCCCGGGAACAGCGGCTTACACAGTCCCCATTCTCCATCCTCCCGCCATCCTTAATTGATTCAAAAATCAACAATCAATCTTGTGCAGAACCGGTCAATCTGCTACATTCTTGCTCCGACATGCCGCGTAAACTATTATTATTTCTATAGTATCCCGAAAGGAGGAACCCCCTTGGCAAAGCGACTCCTGCTGGCAATGGCAATCTCTCTCCTGTTGTGCACCGGCGCCCCGGCCGCGGACTACATCATCGACGCCGAAAAGAACTGCATCCACATGAAGAGCAAAGAGTCCATCGAGAGCAGGGCCTTCAAGGTCCGCCTCACGCCCGGCGTTCCCTACACCGTGGCCCTGTCCGGGGCCGCCTTCTTCTCGCCCGACACGGACCGGGACGCCGACCCGATCCCTGGGATCATCCTTTTCTACAGCACCAACGAGCAGGACGGTTTCGCATCCTTTTATCGCGTTCTCGCACCGGGGGACAGCGTGTCCTTCATCACCCCGAGCCTCGCCTCCGGGGTCCGTCCGGAAGACGTCTTTCTGAGCGCCTTCATCATCGACTACTGGGAAAACACCCCTCACCGGGGCGGATTCATCCTCCGTGTGGAGAAAAAATAACCGCTGAAAGGGAAAAGAGATGGACTTCACGTTCAAGAACCTGCGCGACATGATCGAGACACAGGCCGCACGATTCGGCGACAAGGCGGTGATCCGCTTCCTCGATGAGGATGTGACCTATCGCCAGCTGGACGAGAGGAGCAGCCTCGTCGCGAACGGCCTCAGGAAACTGGGGATCCGGAAGGGGGACCGGGTGTGCCTCCTCATGGACAACGGCCCCGAATTCTACTACGTCTATTTCGGGATCATCAAGCTCGGCGCCATCGCCGGCCCCGTCAACTGCTGGTGGCAGACCGGCGAGATCCAGTACCTGCTCAACGATTCCGGCGCCGCAGCCCTGTTCGTCGACGCTCCTTACCGGCCCCACTCGGACCGGGTGCGCGGAGAGACCCCCGCCCTGAAGCACATGATCGCCCGGGGGTTCGAGGCGGAGGGATACCTGTCCTTCGACGATCTCCTGAAGGGAGACAACCGCCTGCAAGAAGTCCCCATCGGCTGGGACGACATCTCGACCATCGTCTACACCTCCGGCACCACGGGCAATCCCAAGGGGGTCCTCCTGTCCCACGGCAACATCCTGACCAACTCCTGGCAGGCCTCGAAGCTCGCCGACATCAGCGAGCGGGAGGTGGTCATGTGCTTTCTGCCCCTGTTCCACGTCAACGGCCTCGTCATCACCGGCACGGCCCCCATGGCCGTGGGCGCCCAGATCGTCCTGAGGAAGAATTTCTCCGCCTCCGACTTCTGGGACACCGTCGCCCAATACCGGGTCAACATCTTCAGCGGCGTTCCCACGGTCTACCAGATCCTCCTGAACACCCCCGGGAGCGAAAAGGTCGATGTCAGCTCGCTGCGCTACGGCGTCTGCGGCGCCGCCCCGATGCCCGTGGAGACGATCCGCCGGTTCGAGGAAATGTTCCACATGATCATCGTCGAGGGCTACGGCCTGACGGAGGGAACCGCCGGGGCCACGGCCAACCCCATCAACGGCGTCCGGAAAATCGGCTCCATCGGGATCCCTTTCGAGGAGAGCGAGATCCGGCTGGTCGACGACGACGATCGGGAGGTCCCCCAGGGAGAGGTCGGGGAGATCACCATCCGCGGCGGCCACGTCATGAAGGGCTATTTCAACAAGCCCGAGGAGACCGCCCAGACCCTCCGCGGCGGCTGGCTCCACACGGGAGATATGGCCTACAGGGACGAGGACGGCTATCTCTTCATCGTGGACCGGAAAAAGGAGATGATCATCCGGGGCGGTGAAAACATCTACCCCAAGGAGCTGGAGGGCATCCTCTTCACCCACCCGAAAATCCTTGAGGCCTCCGTCGTCGGGGTCCCCGATCCGATCTACGGGGAGGAGGTCATGGCCTGCGTCGTGGTCCGCCCCGGCGAGACCCTCGGCGAAGAGGAGCTGCGGGACTGGTGCCGGCAGAACATGGCCTCCTACAAGGTGCCTCGGTACATCGACTTCCGGGACTCCCTGCCGAAGAACATCATCGGCAAGGTTCTCAAGAAGGAACTCCGCGGTGTCCTCAAGAAGGAAGGAAAGATCCGGTAACCCATGGACAGTCCCGAGGGCGAACGAATCGGTTTTTCCATCATCGAGGACGTGGGAAGAATCATCTCCACGTCCGCCAACGCGGACCAGACCCTCCAGGAGGTGGTGCGCCTGGTGGCCCGGAAGATGGGGGTGGACGTCTGCTCCATCTACCTCCTGGAGCGGGACCGCCACTGCCTCACCCTCGTGGCCACGGTGGGCCTGAACCCCGAGGCGGTGGGACGGGTCTGTATGAACATCGACGAGGGGCTGGCGGGCCTTGTCCTCGAGGAGTCGGCCCCCCTGCTGGTGCAGAACCCCACCTGCCATCCCCGCTACAAGCACTTCCGGGACAGCGGGGAGGAGCGATACTGCTCTTTCCTGGGACTGCCGCTGATCTACCACGGTGAGATGCTGGGGGTCCTGGTGGTGCAGACGGAGCGGGCGGACACCCTCAAGGAGACGGACATCCCCCTTTTCTCCACCATCGCCTCCCAGATCGCCGGGGCCGCGGCCTACGCCGTCCTGCTCCGGAATCTCAAGCGGACGGAAGAGGAGACGGCGGGCCTCAAGGAGCGCCTGGAGCAGGCGGAAAAGGCCCGGTCGGAAAAAAAGGAACGAAAAAAAGGCCCCCTCCGGGGCATCCCCGTCTCACCCGGATTTGCAGAAGGATACGCCTTTTTCTACCGGGAGACCCTCGGCTTCGCGGACGTCTATTTCCGGGAGATCGACAACGTCCCGCTGGAGATCACGCGGTTCGAGGCGGCCCTCAAGGAAGCGGAGAACCAGATCTTTCACATCTTCTACGATTTCCAGGAGGAGCTCTCGCCGGGCGACGCGGCCATTTTCCAGGCCTACCTGATGTATCTCCGGGACGGAGGCCTCAAGAAGAGGGTCATCGACACCATCCGGAAGGGCTATGCCGCCGAGTACGCCCTGAAGGAGACGGTCCTGGACTACACGAAGGTGTTTTCCCGCATCGAGGATCCCTATCTCCGGGAGCGGGGCCACGACATCGAGGTCGTGGGCAAGCGGATCCTCGACAACCTCCTGGGGTTCAACGAGGAGGTCCATTCGTTCAAGAAGAAGACCATCCTCGTCGCCGCCAACATCTCACCGGCCGAGTTGATCCGCTTCCGCCAGGAGAACCTCAAGGGCATCGTCCTGACGAAGGGCGGCGAGACCTCCCACGTCACGATCCTTGCCCGCTCCTTCGAGATTCCCATGGTGATCGGCGTCCCGGGCGTCCAGAACGAGGTCCGGGAGGACGGCCTCGTCATCGTCGACGGGACCTCCGGGTACGTCTTCCCGAATCCGAGCCGTCTCGTCGTCCGCGAGTACCAGCGGATGGAGAACGAAAAGATCCGGAGAAACGAGCAGCTCGACGGCCTCCGGACCCTTCCGGCGGTGACCCTGGACGGCTTCCACGTCCGCATGGGGGCCAACATCGGGCTCCTGTCGGACCTGGACCTGGTGGAAAAGTACGGCGCCGACCACATCGGCCTGTACCGGACGGAATTTCCCTTCCTTTCCCGGGCCCGCTTCCCCTCCGAGGACGAGCAGGCCCACCTGTACCGGCGGATTCTCAAGGGCGCCGGGGGAAGGCAGGTGACCATCCGGACTCTTGACGTGGGCGGCGACAAATTCCTGGGCTACATGGACTATCCGAGAGAGGACAATCCCTACCTGGGCTGGCGGTCCATCCGGGTGTCCCTGGAGTTGACGGACATCTTCCGGGAACAGATCCGGGCGATCCTTCGGGCCTCCACATCGGGGCCGCTCCAGATCCTGTTCCCCATGATCACCTCCGTCACGGAGGTCCGGGAGATCCTCGCCATCCTGGAACAGGAGAAGGAGATTCTCGCCCGGCAGGGCATCCCCTTCGATGCGGACATCCCGGCAGGGGTCCTGGTGGAAGTCCCCGCGGCAGTGGAGATTCTCGAAAACCTTCTCAGGTACGCCGCCTTCGTCAGTATCGGCACGAACGACCTGATCCAGTATGTGCTGGCGGTGGACCGGAACAACCAGAAGGTAGCCCCCCTGTACAATCCCATGCACCCGGCGGTGATCGCCACGATCGCCCGGGTGGCCGCGGTCTGCCGCGAACGGGGCGTCCCCGCGGAGATCTGCGGCGAGTCCGCTGCGGACCCCAGGCTGGCCTACCTTTACATGGGAATGGGAATCGACCGGCTCAGCATGAACGCCGCGGCGGTCCCCGTCGTCAAGGACCTGCTGCGGAAGACGATGCGGTCCGAGGCGGAGGAGACCCTCCGGGACGTGCTCCGGGAGGAGGAGGCGGCGGGAATCGTCCGCCTTCTGGAGGAGCGGATCGGCCCGCTGGCTGTGCAGGGATAAAGGGATTCGTCAGGACTCGGGGGAACCGTCCGCTCCATCGGCCCGCTCTTCCTCCAGGCAGCGGGACACGATGGCCATCAGCTGCTCCAGGAGCCCCGTGTCCATGCCGGGCTGATACCGGACGGGAGAGGGATCGGCGGAGTTGAGGCTGCCGACGGCCCGGCCCTTCAGGATCAGCGGGGCCATCACGATGGACTTGAAGAAGAATTTCCGCCGCCGGGGGAGAAGCCGGTAGAAGGGCTTGAGCCCCTCGTTGGCCAGGACGGGCGCCGCCCCGCCGCCCAGAAGCTCCTGGAGCGTCTCCAGGCGGACGACGTTCAGCGCGTCCTTGAGCGACGGGACGCTGCGGAGTTTTTCCAGGAGGTCCAGCGCCTCCGGGGCGTCCGTCAGGGAAAGCCACACGTAGGGAATCTCGAAGGTCTCCCGGACCGCCGTGATGAGGGTATCAAAGAGTTTCCCCTCGTCCGCGCAGGCCGGCAAGGCCTCTCCGATCAGGGCATACTTCCTGGCGAGCTCCTTGTTTTTCCGGAGCGTTTCCATCTGTTCCCGCCGGTCGGTCTGGTCTTTCAAGCTCCCTCCTTGTTATCTCCCCAAGGGACGGATGATTTCCTGCATGGCCGGGTCCTTCTGGACCTCCGACGGCCTGGTGGCGAACCAGAGCACCAGCGCAAAAGAAAGCGCCAGGACAACGCCGATCAGGATGCGGACGATCCGGTTCACCGCTTCCTCTCCACCTGCGAGCCGTTCAAAACCGGCCGATTGCGAGGCGCCCTAAATCCCGAGCCGCAAGTCGTACTTCCTGGTACGTCGAATGGCGAAGGACAAGGGGAACGCCGCAGACGGCCCTTTTTCGACAGCCCGCCTGAAAAAACACCTCCCAGAGCCGTCAAAACTTAAACTCCGCCATGACCACCGTATGATCCGACGGCTTCTCGGCCATCCGCGGCCCCAGGTCGATGTCGCAGCGAACCGACTTCGCCGCCAGGGGCGCCGTGGCCAGGACGTGGTCGATCCGCCAGCCCAGCCCCCGTTCCGTTGCCTTGGGCATCCGGTAATCGAAAAAGCTGAACTGCTTCGGCTCGCCGGGGTGATGCTTCCGGAAGACGTCAAGGAGCCCCCAGGAGGTGACGCCCCGGAAGGCCTCCCACACCTCCGGGCAGAAGCAGACGTGCCCCAGGAGGCGCTTCGGGTCGTGGACATCGATGGACTCCGGCGCGACATTCAGGTCGCCGACCCAGGCAAGGGGCTTCTCCGGCGACAGGCTCCGCTCCAGGCCGTCCCGGAAGCGCCGGAACCATTCAAGCTTATAGGCAAAATGCGGCGTTTCCCGATCCCGCCCCTGGGGGACATAGGCGTTGATCACCGTGAGCTTCCCGAAGTCGGCCCGGATCAGGCGGTCCTCGTCCCGGGGCCCCCCGTCGTCGAGGCCGAAGGATACGCTCCGCGGCTCCTCGAGGGACAAGACCGCCACGCCGTTGTACTGCTTCTCGCCCCGGAAGGCGGCCCGGTAGCCCAGGGCCTCGAAATCGCCGGCGGGAAACCGGGCGTCGTCCACCTTGGTCTCCTGGAGGCACAGGACGTCGGGGCGGTTCGCCTCGATCCAGGGAAGCAGGATGTGGAGGCGGGAGCGGATGGAGTTGACGTTGTAGGTGGCGATCCGGAACAGGGTCATTTTCCTCTTGTTTCAGGAAGATCCGGGATAGGAAAAGTGTGGTTTCTATAGCACAGATTTTTTCCCGTTGACAATAGAACGAACGTTCTATAAATGGAGGCCATGGACGAGAGACGAACCGCCGGAACCGTATTGCCGCCCCCTGGCGCCTTCCACCGGGAAGGCCGCCACCCGCCCTCCTGCCTGGAAACGGCGGGCCTCACGGCGGTGCACCCCGGCGAGCCCTCCCGTCCCGGATTCCCGGAGGGGATCCCGAAGGAGGGCGACCGGAACGGCGTGCCCTCCGCCGGCCATGGCCGGGTGCTTCTCCTGGCGGGAGAGGTCCGGGCCGGGTTTCCCTCCCCGGCGGAGGAGGAACTCCGGGACATCCTCTCCTTCGACGAGTATCTCGTGCCCTTCCCCGACGCGTCCTTCCTCGTGCAGGCCAGGGACGACTCCATGACCGGCGAGGGGATCCGGAAGGGGGATCTCGTCATCATCGAGCGGGGACGGGTTCCGAGGCACGGCGACGTCGTCCTGGCGGAGGCGGACGGGGCGTGGCTCCTCCGGTACTTCTGCCGGGAGAGGGGGCGCGTCGTCCTCCGGACGGCCGACCCGACGGATTCCCCCGTCGTCCCGCATTCGGAACTGCGCCTCGGCGGCGTGGTGACGGCGGTGGTCCGCAAATATCACAAGTAAGACGCAAGAAGACTCCCCCGCCCTTCCCGCCTGGCGCTCCACCCCCGCCACTCCGCGGCGGGAAGGGCTTTTCCGGGAGCGGAGGAGAGAAACGCCGCATCCCCCCTCTCCGCCCCGTCCGGAGAACCGGCGGCGCTCCCGATTTCGAGGTACGACCCGTGGCACCCCCCGGCGGCAGGACCGACGACATCCTTTTCAGCCTCTCCTCGTGGCCCCGGGCGATCCTCCACGTCGACGGGGACGCCTTCTTCACCTCCTGCGAGGAGGCCATCCACCCGGAGCTGCGCGGGAAAACCCTCATCACCGGGGGCGAGCGGGGCATCGTGGCCTGCGCCAGCTACGCCGCCAAGCGGATCGGGATCAAGCGGGGCGTCTCCCTCCCGGAGGCGAAGCGGATCTGCCCGGGGCTGATCGTCCTCCCGTCGGACTACGAGACCTACAGCCTCTTCTCCCGTCGGATGTTCAACATCATCCGGCGCTATACCCCCGACGTGGAGGAGTACTCCATCGACGAGGCCTTCGCCGACCTCACGGGCATGCGCCGGGCCCTCCGGGCCTCCTACGAAACCATCGCGGACCGGATCCGCAGGGAGATCATCAAAGAGCTGGGGATCACCGTCTCCGCGGGGCTCAGCCTCACGAAGGTCCTCGCCAAGGCGGCCTCGAAGCACCGGAAGCCCGACGGGTTCACCGTCATCCCCGGCCGGGCCATCGCCTCCTATCTTCAGGACCTGCCGGTGGGGAAGCTCTGGGGCATCGGCCCCGCCACCACCAACTACCTGAACAAGATGGGCGTCCGGACGGCCCTGGAGTTCGCCCGCCTCCCCGAGGAGACGGTGAAGCGGCGCCTCACCAAGCCGGGCGTCGAGATCTGGCGGGAGATCCGGGGAGAGTCGGTCTATCCCGTCACGGCGGAGGAGAAGAGCACCTACTTCTCCATCAGCAAGACGAAGACCTTCGCCCCGCCCTCGGCGGACCCGGACTACCTCTTCGCCCAGCTCCTCCGGAACCTCGAGTCGGCCTGCATCAAGGCCCGGCGCTACGACCTGGCGCCCCGGAATCTCGTCCTCTTCCTCAAGCGGCAGAACTTCTCCCTCGCCGCCGCGGAGGTGCGCCTCACCCGCCCGTCCTCCTATCCCCTGGAGCTGTCGGAAGTCCTCCGGGACGCCTTCGGCGGCCTGCGGGAGCGCCACGTCCTCTACCGGGCCACGGGTGTTATCCTCCTGGACCTCATGCCGGACGCCCAGGTCCAGTACTCCCTTTTCGAGGACGCCCTCCGGGCGGAGCGGGTCGAGCGGCTCTACGAGGCGGCCGATGCGGTGGGGGCGAAATACGGCAAGCACGCCCTCCACCTGGGAGGCTCCCACCTCATCGAGGAGCGGGGCAAGGGCCGGCGGGGCGCCCCCACCGTCCGGGAGCGGACACTCCTCTACGGCGAGACCCGCCGGAGGCACCTGCCCCTGCCGATCTTCCACGGGAAGACGGACGGACCTTTGGGAGCCGGGGAGGAATGAGACGGAGGCCGGGATAACCGTTTGACGATTTGCCCGTTTCCAAGTAAACATCATGGCGGTCGGCCTCCAGCAATCCTCCCGTTTTCATCACCGTGACCGCATGGAAAGATTTATGCCGAATCCTTCAGGAAGGTTGACGCCTTGATCGAACGCGACTTCGACATTCCTTTCATCGCCGACCTCGCCCTCCGGGAGAAACAGATCCAGCAGAATTACCGTCCGGTGATCGCCGTTCACAAATGGTTCGCCCGGCGTCCGGGGACTCTTTTCCGGGGACTCCTCCTCTCCGAGTTTGCCTCAAAACCCCTGAAGGACTGCTTTTATGAAGGAAACGACTTCCACGGACGCCGCATCGCCGATCCCTTCATGGGCGGCGGCACCCCGCTCCTGGAAGCCAACCGGACCGGATGCGACGTCCTCGGATACGACATCAATCCTATGGCCTGGTGGATCGTCAACCGGGAGATCGAGCACCTCGATCTGAAGAAATATTCCGATGCGGCGGCGACATTGAGGAACACCCTGGAGGCGGAGATCGGCCCCCTCTATCGGACCCGCTGCACGCTCTGCGGGTCGCCCGACGCCCATGCGAAATATTTCCTCTGGGTCAAGACAAGAGCCTGCGGCCAGTGCCGGGAAAGGTTCGATCTGTTTCCCGGGTATCTCCTGGCCGAAGACGTCCGTCATCCGAAAAATGTCCTTGTCTGTCCACAATGCGGTGAACTGACGGAAGCGGAGGACAGACGCCATCCGGGCAAATGCCACTCCTGCCATGCACCGCTGGCTCGCGGCGGCCCGGCGGGTCGGAACAGCTGCAAATGCCCTCATTGCCAATCCGTCAACACGTATGCGGATGCAGAGAACGGCCCGCCGCAGCACCGGCTTTTCGCCATCGAATACGTCTGTCCGGAGTGCCGGAAGCATCATTCCGGCCGCTTCTTCAAGAAACCCGACCGGGACGATCTTGAGCATGTCCATCGCGCTTCGAAGCGCTGGGAAGGCATCTACCCCCGCTTCGTTCCCGATGATGAAATCCCCGGCGGCGTCGAGACGGACCGTCTCCACCGCTGGGGGTACCGGCACTATCGGGAAATGTTCAACGAGCGGCAGCTTCTGGGCCTGGAGATCAGCGCCGGCTTGATCGATGCGATCGCGGACGAACGGGTGAAAAACGCCCTGGCCACCAATTTTTCCGATCTTCTGCGGTACCAGAATATGCTCTGCCGTTACGACGCGATGGCGTTGAAGTCATTGGACATTTTCTCGGTTCACGGATTCCCGGTCGGTCTCATCCAGTGCGAATCGAACCTGCTTGGGATTGTCGATCCGGTGAAGCGGACCTGCATCGGCAGCGGCGGATGGGCCAACATCATCGACAAGTACCGAAAGGCCAAAGCCTATTGCGATCAACCTTTCGAGGTACGCCATCAGGGAGGGAAGAAACAGACCGTCCCTGTTCGAAACGAGTGGATCGGCGACCACTGGAACGGGAACGGCAAAAGAAAACACAGAAACGTGAACCTGATCTGCGGGGACGCGGCGGTTTCGGTGCTTCCAGAATCTTCGCTGGACGCCGTCCTGACCGATCCTCCCTACTTCGGCAACATTCAGTACGCAGAGTTGATGGATTTCTGTTACGTCTGGCTGCGGCGTCTGGCGGGACAACATCATTCCGCCTTCCAGGTCCGATCAACCAGGCACCGGGATGAATTGACCGGCAACGTCAGCATGGGACGGGGCCTGATTCAGTTCACGGAGGGCATTTCCCGCGTCTACCGGCGGATGGCCGAGGCCCTGAAACCGGGAGCCCCGCTCGCCTTCACGTATCACCACAACGATCTCAAGGCCTACTATCCCATTGCCGTCGCCATTCTGGACTCCGGCTTGACCTGCTCCGCATCCCTGCCTTGTCCGGCGGAGATGGGGGCCTCCATCCACATCAAGGGAACCGGTTCCTCCATCATCGACACGGTCTTTGTCTGCCGATCGACAGGGCGGATTCCCCAAAAATGGATATCGCAATCACCGGAAGAAGTTGCAGAACTTGTCCTGAGAGACATGGAAAAATTGAAGTCGGGGGGCGTCAGGCCCTCAAGTGGAGACGCTCGCTGCATTGCCTACGGCCACCTGACGCGGCTGGCAGTCTGGCATCTTCGAACGGACTGGAAGAAGGACGATGAGACGTCGGTCCGGATTGAAAAAGTGGCCCGCCGGCTGTTCGACTTCGGCGGCTGGCTGGAAGTGGAAAGGTGCCTGACCATCGAAAGAGCAGAGCGACCTTTTGCATTGACACCGATGGTTGCCGAACACATCTCGGAATACGGAGGAGAGGATGAAATATCCTTTTGAAGCCACGATTGACGAAATCCTGGCCGAACCGAATCAATACATCGACGCGGTCTTTTCCTGCCTGGAATCGGAGTTCATGGTCATGCCCAAGGGGGAGGGCTTCATTGAGTACCCCGTTTTCGAAAAAGGGTACGAGGCACTCAAAGCGGCAACGGCCGGATTCACCGATCTGAAAGCGGAAAAGATCCTTCCGGTTATCACGGAACTGCCGATTTCTTTCGTTGTTCTCAGGGCCATGCTGGGATTTACGCCTTCCGAATGGGGATACGTCACAACCCGGCGCACAGACGTCACGGTGTCCCAGGGATATGCCAGGACCCTCGACCGCAGGGTCCGCATGAATCCGGGAAAGTCCCTGAAACCATCCAGTGCTGTTGCAGCAAGGCTCGATGCACTGGTGAAAACCGCCTGCGTCCTGCTCTGCGAGGGGGGACCCACGGTACAGCCGGATCAGATTCACAGATTAGACAAGGCCGACACAAAACACGGCCTGGACAGTATCCGCCATCTTGCCTCCTTGGGATCACCGTACGCCATGCTTCTTTACGAACGGTTCCTTGGAAGGCCATTTGCCGGTCACCGGGATTCCGTGAGTGAACTGATCGGCGACAGTCTCGAATCGGCCATCGAGGATGTTCTGACCCGGGCAGGCCTCAGTTATCGAAAAACGAAACGGGCCGAGAAAATCGAAGGGTTCGATCAGACGCCCGATTTCATCATTCCCAGCGAGTTCAATCCCCAGGTTGTGATCGAAGCAAAGATTACGGAGGACGATGGAACCGCACGGGACAAGGTGACCCGTATTCTCCGCCTGGTAACGCTCAGTTACGATCAGGGAATGTCACCAAAGCAGAAATATGAAGTCGTCGCCTGTATTGGAGGGAGAGGTTTCGGCGAGAGGCGGGAAGACATGAGAAGGCTGATCGAGTCGACCCAGGGGAAAATCTTCACACTGAAAACACTGGATCGCATGGTTGATCACACAAGACTCCGGGAATTTCGCACCCGGTAAAGCATAGTTGCATTGCGGCCTGTACCGTGAAGAAGGGAGAAGGACGGACTTCATGAAGACCCTCCGGATCGGCTCGGGGGCCGGCTATTCGGGAGACCGGATCGAGCCCGCCGTCGAACTGGCGGAAAAAGGCGGCATCAGGTACCTCGTCTTCGAGTGCCTCGCCGAGAGGACCATCGCCATCGCCCAACAGGCGCGGATGAAGGATCCAAAGGCGGGCTTCGACCCGCTCCTGGCCGCGCGGATGGAGGCCTGCCTCCCCGTGTGCAGGAAAAACGGGGTCCGGATCGTCACCAACATGGGCGCGGCCAACCCCGCCGCCGGGGCGGAGAAAATCGGGGAGGTCGCCCGCAGGCTGGGCATCGGGGGCCTGAAGATCGCCGCCGTGACGGGCGACGACGTCCTGGAGGCGATCCGGGCCGGCGATTCCCGCATCGAGGAGACGGGCGAATCGTCGGCGGCCCTGCGAGACCGGATGGTCTCCGCCAACGCGTACCTGGGGGCGGAGTGCCTGGTCGAGGCTCTCCGGAACGGGGCCGACGTCGTCATCACCGGCCGCGTGGCGGACCCGGCGCTTTTCACTGCCCCGGCGATCTTCGAGTTCGGCTGGGACATGAGCGACTGGGACCGGATGGGCCAGGCCACCGTCATGGGGCACCTGCTCGAATGCGCGGGCCAGATCACCGGGGGATATTTCGCCGATCCGGGCCGCAAGGACGTGCCCGGGCTGGCCCGGCTGGGATTTCCCATCGCCGAGGTCCGGGAGGACGGCGTCTTCGTCGTCACCAAGGTGCCCGGCTCCGGAGGGATGGTCACCCTGGCCACGTGCAAGGAGCAGCTCCTCTACGAGATCCACGATCCCTCGTCCTACGTTACCCCGGACGTGGTGGCCGACTTCACCGGCGTCCGGATGGCCCCGGCCGGGGCGGACCGGGTGGAGGTCTCCGGCGGAAAGGGAAAGCCGAGAACCGAATCGCTCAAGGTCTCCATCGGCTGCCTCGACGGCTGGATCGGAGAGGGCCAGATCAGCTACGGCGGCCCCGGTGCGGTCGCCCGCGGGAAGCTGGCCCTGGAGATCGTGGCAGAGCGGTTGAAGCTCACGGGCGTGCAGTTCGACGAGATCCGCTGCGACCTCATCGGCGTCGATTCCCTCCACCGGGACAGGCTTTCCGCCGGGCACGATCCCTACGAGGTCCGGGTGCGGGTCGCCGGGCGCACCAAGAGCATGGCCGAGGCCGTCCGCATCGGCAACGAAGTGGAAACCCTGTACACGAACGGACCGGCGGGGGGAGCGGGAGCCTGGAAGGCGGCCCGGGAGGTCGTCGCGATGGTGTCCACCCTGATCCCGCGGTCGCTGGTGAATCCTTCCATCCGTTACGAGGTGACCTGAATGAAACTGAGAGAAATCGCCCACTCCCGCACGGGAGACAAGGGCAACACGGCAAACATTTCGGTCATCGCGTACGACCCGGCCGACTATCCGCGGCTTGAACGGCATGTCACGGCCGAGCGTGTCAAGGCCTTCTTCACCGGGATCGTCGAGGGGGAGGTCGTCCGTTATGCCCTCCCCAACGTCGGCGCCCTCAACTTCGTGATGCGCAACGCCCTCTCCGGCGGCGTAACGCGGACGCTGGCCCTCGACCTCCACGGGAAGTCCCTCAGCTCGGCCATCCTGGAAATGGAGATTCCGGACCGGGACTGACCGCCCGGGACGGCGGGAGTTCCGCTACCGGCGGAAGAGCGACACGCAAGGAACAGAAAGGCGAAAAATCATGATCCTCTTCACCATCGGCTTCACGAAGAAAGACGCCCGGAAGTTCTTCACCCTCCTCCGCCGGCCCGGCCTGAAGCGGGTCGTGGACGTCCGCCTGAACAACACCTCCCAGCTGGCGGGCTTCACGAAGAAGGGAGACATCGAGTTCTTCCTGAAGGAGATCTGCGGCCTCGACTATGTCCATCTGCCCGAGCTGGCACCGACGGCGGAGATCATGGAAGCGGGCCGGAAGGGCGATCGGGGCTCCTGGGAGCGGGATTTCCTCGCCCTCCTGGCCTCCCGGCGGATCGAGGATACGCTGCCCCGGGACCTCCTGGACGGCGGGTGCCTCCTCTGCAGCGAGGCGAAACCCGAAGACTGCCACCGCCGTCTCGTCGCCGGGTATCTCCGGGAGAAATGGGGAGAGATCGACATCCACCACCTCTAGGACCCCATCCTCCTCCGCTTCCGGGTTCCCCCGGGACGGCAGGGAAAACCCGAAAGGAGCCCGCATGGAACAGCAGATTCTCTCCTGGCTCTACCTGGTGAACCTGACGCTTCTGATCCTGCACGAAATGGACTCGGCCTACTGGAAGGAGTGGGAGCTGTTCCGCCTCCCCGGGGGACTCGCGGGCTTCCTCTGGATCCACCTCCCCCTCTGGCTGGCGGGCCTCTATGGGCTGGTGCTCGTGGAGCGGGGGGCCGCCGCGGGGCTTGTTCTCTCCCTGGTCGTCAGCGCCGGCGGGATCTTCGCCTTCGCCATTCACCACTATTTCCTGGCGAAAGGCCGGCCGGAGTTTGACACCGCCACCTCCAGGCTCATCCTCTGGCTGCTCCTGATCGGCGGCCTGGCCCAGGGGACCCTGACGATCCGCATGATGCTCCCGCTGCCGGGATAAACCGGAGTCCTTCCGGTCTCCGCTCGCTCCCGGAGCCGTTACTTCCCGGATCGCCCGGGAACCGGCTCATGGGCCTTGCGGCCGTGGACCCGCTCGTAGGCCTGGCAGAAGGGGCAGGCCCCAGCCTCGATGGTCCTGACAAAGGAATACGCCGCTCCGGCCTGGGTCTTCCGGGCACGGCGGCAGACCGGGCAGGAGGCGCAGATCCCCGCCAGGAAGCGGTCCGTTGACGTGATTTCGCGCTGTTTCATGATGCGTACGCCTTTTCGGGTATTTTTCCGCAACGGATTTTCCGGTAGAGTCAACCCCGGTGTCAAGGATAAACAGGGGAACAGGTGGAACCCGGCATTCCCGAAACCGGTCCCACGGTCCCGGGAGAAAGGAAAAGGCTGACCATGGCGTATGACAAGGTGCTGGAGGAGCGTATCCGGGTCGTTGTCGACCGATGGAAGGACCTGTCGGCGAAGAGGATGTTCGGCGGGGTCTGCTTCCTCCTGAAGGGCAACATGATGTGCGGCATCTGGAAGGATTCCCTGGTCGTCCGGGTGGGGCTCGATGGGTTCCAGGAGGCCCTGGACGCGCCTCACACGCGGCCCTTCGACGTGACCGGGAGGCCCATGGCGGGCTGGGTCATGGTGGGCCCCCGGGGGGTCGAGAAAGACAAAGACCTCAAGGCCTGGCTCGCGAAAGCGCGGGCCTTCGTCCGGACGCTGCCGGCCAAACCGGGAAAGGAGACCCCGTGAACGTCATCTTCCACGAAGACTTCTACCAGACCTACACCTCCGACCCGGCGGCGGAGCCGGGCCGGCTGGAATCGATCGTCAACGTCCTCGAGGGCCGGGTGGACTTCCTCCGGGCCGAGCCCGCCGCGGAGGCGGACATCGCCGCCGTCCACACGGACACCCACATCCACCATGTTGGCTCCTATGGCCTCTATGACCTGGCGGCCCTCGCCGCCGGCGCAACCGTCCAGGCGGCCATGATCGGGCTGGAGGAGCCGGCGTTCGCACTGGTCCGCCCGCCGGGACACCACGCTTCGGCCGGCCGCTCCTGGGGCTTCTGCTACTTCAACAACATGGCCGTGGCAGTGGCGAAACTCAAACGGGAGGAGCGGATTGAGCGGGCCTTCATCCTGGACATCGACCTCCACTTCGGAGACGGAACGGTCAACATCCTCGGCTCGTCGGGCTACACGACCATCGTCAATCCTTCCGCCTCCCGGGCTTCGGACTACCTGCGGCAGGTGGAGGAGGCCCTCCCCTCGGAAGGGGTGGACCTGATCGCCGTGTCCGCCGGGTTCGACTACGGGAAGGGAGACTGGGGCGGCGTCCTGGCCCCGGAGGACTACCGGGAGATCGGGAGGATGGTCCAGGAGGCGGCTCTCGACTGCGGCGCCGGCTGCTTCGCCGTCCTGGAGGGCGGATACAACCACCGCGTCCTGGGGATCAACTGCCTGGCGTTCCTTGAGGGGCTGGGCGATCTTCCCTGGTAACCGGCGGGGTGCGGTTCACGAGGGCCACGCCCCCGACGACCAGGACGGCCCCGACCAGGAGCGACAGGTCGATGGTCTCGCCCAGGATCAGCCAGCCCAACAGGACACCGCTGACGGGGACGAAGTTGATGAAGATCCCCGCCCGGGAAGGCCCGATCGCCCGAATCCCCTCGTAGTACCAGAGAAAGCCGAGAACCGTCCCGAACACCCCCAGGTAGGCGATGCCGGCCCAGGTTGCCCAGCCGTAGCCCGGCGCCTGCCGGAGCATGCCCTCCGCAACCGCCGGCGGGAGGAGAAAGAGCATCCCCGCGACGCAGGAGGCCGCTACCGCAAGGAGGGGGCTCATCCCATCCATGGCGACCTTCCCGATGAGCGAATAGGCCACCCAGCTTGCCACGCACCCGAGGATGCAAAGCTCTCCGATTCCGATCCCCCCATGGAAGATCTCTGCCGGATTCCCCCGGGTAATGACCGTGACGGCCCCGGCCAGGGACAGGAAGATCCCCGCCAGCCGGAGGCCGGTCATTCGCTCACGAAAAAAAAGCGCCGCGAAAAGGGCGATGAAGACCGGGTTGTTCGCCACGATGAGGGACGCCCGGCTGGCGGTCACGGTCTTGAGGCCCTGGAAGAAAAAGAAGTTGTAGCCGAAGACCCCCGTCAGGCCCAGGAGGGCGATCCAGAAGATCTGGCGGCCCTGGAGACGGATCCGCAACCCCTCCCGGCGGAGAACCAGCGGCACCAGGAGAAGACAGGCGGCAAAGAAACGCAGGAACGACCCGGCAAAGGGACCCGCCTCCCGGGCGGCGACGCGAGCGGCGACGAAGGTCCCGCCCCACAGGACGGCCGTCAGGAAGAGCCGGAGATAAACCCCCCCGGTCGCGGCAGGCGCCTGTCGCGGATCCGTCATTCCGCCGCCCCCCACCCTTCCGGGGGCGTCCATCCCGCCAGGGCATCCCGGTACTCCCTCCGGAGCAGGTCCCCGGAAACGCCGTGGTCGATGAAGCCCCAGGGCAGGATCTCGTCGGGTTCCTTCCGGCGGTAGACGTAGAAATCCGGGTTGACGTTCACCGCCTTCAGCGACTCCGTCCAGTTGCCGCCGGAGCGGTGGACCATGAGGAGAATGTCCGCGACACGGCGGTCCCCGAGGGACAGGAGGGCCTGGACGTAGTTCCACTTCGGCAGGTCCGAGAGGACCGTCACCGACCGCTCGCGGCGGAAGGCCTGGACGATGCGCCGGATCCGCTGCTGGACGGACTTGACGTCTTCCAGGGGATGCCACTGAAAGGGCGTCGCCGGCTTGGGGATGAACTGGTTGAGGCTCAGGGTGAGGCGGCGGAACGACCGCTTTCCCCGGGTAGACGCCAGGGCACGGTGCTGCACCGCCCGGGTCAGCGCGATGATTCCCTCGATGTCCTCGTCCGTCTCGGTGGGAAGGCCCGTCATGAAGTAGAGGCGGAGGTTGGAGATGCCCCGGGCGATGAGCGCCTCCGCGGCCTCCAGGACCTGATCCTCGTCGATGCCCTTCCGGATCACGTTCCGCAGCCGCTGTGTCCCCGCCTCCGGTGCCAGGGAGACCGTCTCCACCCCGGACCTTGCCAGGAGGTCCGCCATCTCCCCGTCCAGGCGGTCCAGGCGGAGGGAGCCGATCGCCGCGCGTCCGCCCCGCTCCAGGATCGCCCGGCAGAGAAACCGCAGGTCCGGGTGGTCCGAAACGGCGGTCCCCAGGAGTCCGATCTTCCGGCCCTGCGCGATGCCCCGCTCGATGGAGGGCAACAGCGTTTCGGCCGATCGAAAGCGCGGCGGACGGTAGAGATATCCGGCGGCGCAGAATCGGCAGCCCCGGCCGCAGCCCCGGCTCACCTCGGTGAGGAACATCTCCCCGAACTCCGTCCCGGCGGTGGAGATGACCTGCTCCGTGGCGAACCGGCTGATGTCCCGGACCCGCCGCACGGTCACGCGGCCGGGATAACCGGAGTGAACGGGCTCCGCCGCCTCGATCCGGGAATCGGGGCCGTAACGGACCCGCCAGAGGGAGGGCACATAGGCCCCGGGGATCTCCTCCTGGATCTTCCGGAGGGTCTCCTCCCGGGACAGGCGATTGTGCCGGGCCTCCCCGTAGGCATCCATGAACTCCCGGAGCATCTCCTCCCCCTCCCCGAGGAGGAACAGGTCGAAGAACGGCGCCAGCGGCTCCGGGTTGAGGGTGAGGGCGACCCCTCCCCCGATGACGAGGGGATCCCGGTCTCCCCGCTGGGAAGCGGAAAGGGGGATCCGCGCCATTTCAAGGATCGAGAGGATGTTGGGGTAGTCGTTCTCGAAGGAGACGGAAAAGGCCAGGAGGTCGAAATCCGCGAGGGGGCGCTGCGACTCCAGGCTGAAAAGGGGGATGGACCCCGGGGAGAAGAAGCCCTCGTCCCCGGGGTCGGGAAGAAATGTCCGCTCGCAGATCCAGTCCGGGCGCTCGTTCAGAAGCGCATAGACAACCTGGTATCCCAGGTTCGACATGCCCGTCCGGTAGGCGTTGGGGTAGGCCAGGCAGACGGTGGCCGCCTCCGTCCAGGCCTTTCGGATCGCCCCTTCCTCGCCGTCGGTCAGACGGGCGTATTTCTGTTTCAGCGTCCAGGAGTTCATACCGGGTTCCGTTCCCTTGTACCAGATTGTCCCGGGGAACTCAAAACCCGGAGGGGGAATGTCCTCCTGTTTTTCAGTCCGCCTGCCGCCTCAGGAAGGCCGGCCGCTCCAGGTCGTCGTTGTCGTCAATCAGGCCGAGCTTCACCACCTTCATGCTCTCCAGGGGAACCTGCTTCCGCTTCCACGCCGGCACCAGGAGGGGATCCTCGCCCGCCGTGGTGCCCAGGTTGATTCCCGAGAGGGGCAGCCGCTTTTTCCCGAGGGATCCGTCGAACCCGGTGGCGATGAGGGTGATCCGGATCTCGTCCCTCAGGTTCTCGTCGATGACGATCCCGAAGATGATGTTGGCGTCCTCGTGGGCCTCCGTCTGGATCAGGGTGGATGCCTCGTTCACCTCGAAGAGGGTGATGTCCGGGCTTCCGGTGATGTTCAGCAGGATTCCCTGGGCGCCCTGGATCGTGTTGTCCTCCAGGAGCGGCGACGAGATGGCCTTCTGGGCCGCCTCCACCGCCCGGCTTTCCCCGCTGGCCGTCCCCGTTCCCATGAGGGCCATTCCCATCCCGGACATGATGTTCTTCACGTCGGCGAAATCCAGGTTGATGAGGCCCGGAACGGTGATGAGATCGGAGATCCCCTTGACGGCGTTGTAGAGAATCTCGTCGGCCTTCTTGAAGGCGTCGGGGATGGAGAGTCCGCGCCCGCCGAGGCTGAGCAGCCTCTGGTTCGGGACGACGATGAGGGTGTCCACGATCTTCCGGAGTTCTGCGATCCCGTCATCCGCCTGGGACGTCCGCTTTTTCCCCTCGAACTGGAAGGGCTTGGTCACGACGGCGACGGTCAGGGCGCCCAGTTCCCGGGCGATGTCCGCCACGATGGGCGCGCCGCCCGTCCCGGTCCCGCCACCGAGACCGGCGGTGATGAAGACCATGTCCGCCCCTTCCAGGTGGCGGTACATCTCATCCCGGACTTCCATGGTCGCCAGGCGCCCCACCTCGGGATCCGCCCCCGCCCCGAGCCCCCGGGTGGCCTCCGATCCAAGCTGGATCTTCACGGGCGAAGCATTCGCCCGAAGAGCCTGGGCGTCCGTGTTGGCGGCCAGGAAATCCACACCCTGCAGGTTGTAGGAGATCATCGTGTTGATGGCGTTCCCCCCGCCGCCTCCAACGCCGACCACCTTGATTTTTGCCGCGGCCATGCTCAATGAATCTGTCATTTCGAACATTTCCTCCCCCTAAAAGTTATCAAGAATCCATCTCTTCATCCGGTCTACCGCGCGGTCGATCACCTGACCCTTCCCCCTGAAAGACCGTTGTTGCCTGATTGCCTCCATGCCGCCGAAAACCACCAGTCCCACCCCCGTGGCATACAGGGGGCTGTTGACGATGTCCGCCAGCCCCACCACGCCCTGAGGACAGCCCCGACGCACCGGGACATTGAACACGCGCTCCGCCAGTTCCGTGATCCCCTCCAGAAGAGCCGTACCCCCCGTTAGAACGACGCCCGCCGCCAGGTGGTCGTCGTAGCCGGAGCGAACGATCTCCTTCTGGGCCATCATGAGGATCTCCTCCACCCGCGCCTCGATGATCCGCCCCAGGATCTGCCGGGAGACCTCCCGGGGCTCCCGGCCGCCCACGCTGGGCACCTCGATGGTATCATCCTTGGAGATCAGCGGGGGATAGGCGCAGCCGTACTTGAGCTTGATCTTTTCCGCCTCCGCCGCCGGTGTCCGGAGGCCCGTGGCGATGTCGCTGGTGACGTAGCTCCCCCCGACGGGCAGGACGGCGGTGTGGCGGATGCTTCCCTCGGTGAACACGGCGATGTCGGTGGTGCCGCCGCCGATGTCCAGGAGGGCCACCCCGAGGTCCTTCTCGTCCTCTCCGAGGGCGGCCAGGCTGGACGCGAGCTGCTCCAGGACGATCCCTTCGATGTCGAGGCCCACGCGGTTCACCGATTTTACGACGTTCTGGATGGACGCGACGGAGCCCGTGACCAGGTGCACCTTCGCCTCCAGCCGGACGCCGGACATCCCCACGGGCATCCGGACCCCCTCCTGTGTGTCCACGGTGTAGCTCTGGGGCAGGGTGTGGATGATCTCGCGGTCCAGGGGGATCGCCACCGCCTTGGCCGCCTCGATGGCCCGCTTCACATCGTCCTGGTCCACTTCGCGGCCCTTCACCGCCACGATGCCCAGGCTGTTCTGCCCCTGGATGTGGGCCCCGGCAACACCGGCAAAGACGGACCGGATCTGGCAGCCGGAGATGCGCTCCGCCTCCTCCACGGCCCGGCGGATTCCCTCGACGGTGCTCTCGATGTTCACCACCACACCCCTGCGAAGGCCCTCCGACGGGTGGGACCCGATTCCGATGATGCTCACCCCCTGCTCCGTCAGCTCCCCGACGACGGCGCAGGTCTTCGTTGTCCCGATGTCCAGTCCGACGATCACCGATTTCGCTTTTCCTGCCATGAGTTCTACCCCGTTCCTTCGTTACATCCGAAATTGCTTCCCCGGATCGGTGTTCCCGGCCGGACCGAGGATTTCCTTCTTCTGCACCGTCACCTTCGACGGATCGTCCAGATCCACCCCCGCGTATCGGGGCCGCCCGGTCCGGCGCTCCAGGTCCGCCATGACCGTGGCGAGGCGGGCCAGCTTCTCATCGTATTGGTCGAAGCCCAGCTTCAGGCACAGGCCCGATGTGGTCACGACGGAGAGGCCGGTCACCGGATCCAGATGGACGCTGGCGATGTCCTGGAGATTGGGATGGGTTTTGGTCTCCGCCATCCTGTTCAGGAAGGCCACCGCCTTCTGAAACCCGGCATCCACGGCGGCTTGATTCTCATAGCCCGTGATCACCGGGAAATCGACGTCGTCGTGTTTCTCCATCCGTTTGAAGAGGTTTCCCGCCATGTCCATGAGGTACAGCCCGTCTTTCCCCTTCACGAGGGCCCGGACCGTCCTCTCCTGCACCCGGATGACCATTCGGTCTGGGAGCTCCAGGCCCACAGAGACCTCCCGGACCCAGGGGTTCTGCTTCACCCGCCGGGCAAGCTTCTCGCGGTTCACCGCCAGGATGCTCACGGAGGGCCGGAGAGCCGCCAGCGCCAGCACCTCCTGCTCGGTGATCTCCTTGCAGCCCCGGACCACCGTCTCCCGGAGATGGAAATAGGGCGCCTGCACGATCCCGTAAAAGATACCGATCGCGGCCGCCGACATCACCGCCACGACGGACAGGAGCAGCAGGGCCGACAGCGCTTCCCTGAGGAAAGGCCCCCGGCTCCGCTGCATCCGGTTCCGCCGGGTCAGGAGTTTTGTCCGCAGCGATGTCCTCACGACGCCCCTCCCACGATGCGCACTTCCGTCTCCAGGGTCACTCCGGTTTTTTCCCGGACGCGCTCCCGGACCAGCTCGATCAGGGCCAGGACATCCCCGGCCTGCGCCTTCCCCAGGTTGACAATGAAATTCCCGTGCTTCTCCGAGACCTGGGCATCGCCGATACGGGTCCCCTTGACGCCCGCCTCCTCAATCAGCCGCCCCGCCGGGATGCCCCGGGGGTTTTTGAAGATCGACCCGGCGCTCCGGTGCTCCAGCGGATGCTTCTGCCGCCGGAGGGCCATGATCTCGGCGATCCGGCCGCGCACTGCCGCCCCGTCGCCCTCTTCCAGGCGGAATCGGGCGCCCGTGATGACCGACCCCGGAGGCAGGTCGAGGTTCCGGTAGGCAAAAGACAGGTCCTGTCTTGCCGCTTCCCGGAAACACCCGCTGTCATCCAGCAATCGAACACTCTCCACCACGTCCTTCATCTCCCGCCCGAAGGCCCCCGCATTCATCCGCACGGCACCGCCCACACTTCCCGGGATTCCGGCGCCGAACTCCAGTCCCGTCAATCCTTCCCGGGCGGCCAGCGCGACCGCTTCCGCCAGGGGCGCCCCCGCCCCCGCCTCGATCCGCGCCTCGCCCCCGGCATCCCGGACCAGCTTGACCTGACGAAGGTTCTTGAGTGCCACCACGACCCCCCGCCAGCCCGCGTCGGCGACGATCAGGTTCGTCCAGTTCCCCGCGGGGAACCAGTCGATCCCCCGTTCCCGGCAGAGGGCAACGGTCCGGCCCAGGGCCTCCTCGTCGGCGGGGAAGGCCAGGGCGTCGGCCTTCCCGCCCACCCCCATGGAGGTGTAGGCCGCGAGGGGCTCGTCGAAGAGGATCTCCCCGGCAACAGCCTTCAGTTCGTCCCGGAGCCGGGCGTCCATCGTCTCCATGCCTCCCGCCGTCAGGTCGTGAGCCGCTTCAGGAGGGCCTCGCCGATCCTCCAGACCGTCCCCGCCCCCTGGGTGAACACGGTATCCCCCGGACGGACGATTCCGGCCAGGTGCTCCACGATCTCCCCGAAATCCTTCATGTACGTGACATCCGGGTGCCCCTGCTCGCGGACGGCCTCGCAGAGGGCCGCCGAGTGGACGCCCGGGATGGGCTTTTCGCTGGCCGCGTAGATGTCCGTGACGATCAGGACATCGGCGTCGGGAAAGGCCGTCGTGAACTCGCTGAACAGGCCCTGGGTCCTGCTGTACCGATGGGGCTGGAAGACGACGAGAAACCTCCCCTTCCAGACGTGCCGGGCCGCCGCCAGGGTCTCCCGGATCTCCGTCGGGTGATGCCCGTAGTCGTCCACCACGGTGACGCCGCCGGCCGTGCCCTTCACCTCCAGCCGGCGCCCCACGCCTGTGTACAGGGCCATTCCCGCCTTGAGGAGTTCCCAGTCGACGTCGAGCTCCCGCGCCACCGCGACGGTCGCCAGGGAGTTCAGGACGTTGAAGCGGCCCGGGACGTTCAGGGTCATGATGCCTTTGTCCTCCCCCCGGACGTGGAGCCGGTAGGTGGAGACGGAGCCGTCGAAGGACAGCCCGGAGGCCCGGTAATCGGCGTCCTCCCCGAGTCCGTAGGTGATCACGCGCCGGTGGATTCCCGGCAGGATCGCCCGGACGTTGGCATCGTCGGAGCAGAGCACCGTCGCCCCGTAGAAGGGAACGATGTTGGCGAACTGGAGAAAGGCGTCCTTGATCTCCTCCAGGTCCCGGTAGTGGTCCACGTGCTCCAGCTCGACATTTGTGATGACGGCGATGCAGGGCGACAGCTTCAGGAAGGACTTGTCGCTCTCGTCCGCCTCGGCGACGAGGATCTCGCCGTCTCCCATCTTCGCATTGCTGCCGATGCTGGCCAGCTTCCCGCCGATCACCATGGTCGGGTCCAGGCCGGCATGGGCCAGGACGGTGGAGATCATCGACGTCGTCGTGGTCTTCCCGTGGGTTCCCGAGACGGCGATGGAGAACTTCATCTTCAGGAGCTCCGCCAGCATCTCCGCCCGCGGGATCACGGGGACGCCCAGCCGGCGCGCCTCGACGACCTCCGGGTTGTCCGGCGCCACGGCCGTGGAGGTGACCACCACGTCGGCGTTCCCCACATTGGCCGCGTCGTGGCCGAGAAAGACCGCCGCCCCGAGGGATGACAGCCTGGCTGTGATGTCCGAGGCCGCCACATCGGAGCCCCGCACGGCATATCCGAGATTCAGGAGCACTTCGGCGATGCCGCTCATGCCGATGCCGCCGATCCCCACGAAGTGAATCGTCCGGATCTTCCGGCGCATGCCGTCGACGCGCTTGGTTGTGTCCATTCCGTCCTTCCTTCGAGCTGCCCCGCGGGCAGCCGCCCTCTACGCCGCCGCCGTTCCCGGTCTTGCCAGGGAAAGCATGGTGTCCACGATATCCGCCGCCGCCCGGGGGTTTCCCAGGGAGCGGGACTTCTCCTCCATCGCCCGGAGCCGCCCCGGGTCCGCGACGAACCGCCGGATCCGCTCCGCCAGAAGAGCCCCCGTCAAATCCTTTTCCGCCACCATGTCCGCCGCTCCCGCCTCCGCCAGCACCCGGGCGTTCCAGGTCTGGTGGTCCGCCACGGCGAAGGGAAAGGGGATCAGGAGCGATGCCTTTCCGCTCACGGTGATCTCCGCCAGGGACGTGGCGCCGGCCCGGCAGACCAGGAGGTCGGCCTGGTCGTAAGCCCCGGCCATGTCCAGGATGAAGGGGACGACCTCCGCGTCGAATCCCTGATCCCGGTAGGCCGCCGCCGTCCTCTCCACGTCCGCGGCACCGGTCTGGTGCACGATCCGCAGCCGCGCCCGCAGGTCTCCGAGGAGGGGCAGAGCCTCTTCCACGGCCCGGTTGATCGCCCGCGCCCCCTGGCTTCCGCCGAACACGAGGAGCCCGAACCGGTCGTCCTTTCTCTCCGGCGCCGGCCCTTTCCTCAGGAAGGCCGACCGGACGGGATTCCCGCACACCGTCACTTTCCGGGCCGGGAACTCACCGGCAGACTCCCGGAACGTGACGAACACCCGGTCCACAAACCGCCCCAAAATCTGGTTGGTCGCCCCCGGCACGGCGTTCTGCTCCGCCACCGCCGTGGGGATCCTTTTCAGGGCCGCCGCCAGGACCGCCGGTCCCGAGGCGTATCCCCCGACGCCCAGGACCACGTCGGGACGGAAGCGCCGGAGGATCGCCGCGGACTGCACGAGGCTCCGGGGGATTTTGAGCAGTGCCCCCAGGGACCGGGCCAGCCCTCTCCCCTTGACGCCCTCCACATCCAGCGTGGCCAGTTCGTAACCCATCGTCGGCAGCACCCGCTTTTCGAGTCCCCGCTCGGTGCCCACGAACAGGACCCGGTGATCCCGGTCCCGCCGGAGGAATTCTTCCGCGACGGCGATGCCCGGGAAGAGGTGCCCCCCGGTGCCGCCGCCGGCAATCAGCATCTTCACGTCACGACTCGTACGAAGAAATGTTCAGGAGGATGCCCACCGTCACCATGCTCATGATGAGCGACGATCCCCCGTAACTCAAAAACGGCAGGGCCAGCCCCTTGAGGGGGATCAGGCCCATGACCCCTGCAATGTTGATGAACGCCTCCAGGGCGATGATCATCGTGAGTCCCGCCGCCAGGAGCGTGCCGAACGGATCGGCCGCCCGGAAGGCGATGACGAAGCCCCGGAAGACAAAAACGGTGAACAGCCCGATCACCAGGGCCACCCCGAGAAATCCGCTCTCCTCGGCGATGATCGCCAGGATGAAGTCCGTGTGCGGCTCCGGCAGGTAGAACAGCTTCTGCATGCCGTCGCCGATGCCGACTCCGAAGGGACCGCCGGACCCGAAAGACAGGAGCGACTGGATGATCTGGAATCCCGACTTCCCGGGGTCCCGCCAGGGGTCCAGGAACGTCAGCAGCCGCTCCATCCGGTAGCTCTTGCGGAGCAGAAGCCACAGGGCCACCGGGGCCATGGCCGCCGCCAGGCCGGCCAGATGCGTGACCCGGGTCCCCGAGAGATAGAACATCAGCATCATGATGAAGAAAATGATCGCCGAGGTCCCGAAATCGGGCTCCAGGATGATCAGGCCGATGAGGAAGCAGACCGTCAGCATGGGGATCAGGATGCCCTGTTTGAAGTCCTTCAACTGGGCCGCCTTCCGGGTCAGATAGTGGGCCAGGAACAGCACCACGGCCACCTTGGCCAACTCGGTCACCTGGAAGTTGAAGAGCCCCAGGCGGAGCCAGCGCGTCGCCCCGCCGGCCCGCACTCCGGCATGAGGAATCAGGAGCACCGCCAGCATGATCCCGGTAAGAACCAGGATCGGGTAGGCGAGTTTCTTCAGCTTCTGGTAGGGAATCTTCGTCAGGAACACCATCAGCCCGAGCCCCATGATCACGAAAACAATCTGCTTCTTGAGGAAATAGAGGCCGTCCTTGTATTTCTCCGCCGCCATGATCGAGCTGGAGCTGTAGACCATGACCGTCCCCACCGTCACCAGGATGAGGGTCACGATCAGAAGCACGATGTCGGGCCTTCCTTCCCTGGGCACCATGTTCACAGCTCCCCGACAATCTGTTTGAAGTGCCGGCCCCGTTGCCGGTAGTCCGTGTAGGCGTCGAAACTGGCGCATCCCGGCGACAGGAGCACCACATCCCCCGGTGCCGCCTCCTCGAAGGCCCTCCGGACGGCATGCTCCAGGGGACCGCCGTTCTCCGTCGGAACGACCCCGCCCAGGAATCCGCCGATCCGCTCCGCCGCCTCGCCGAAGAGGACAAGGCGCTTCACCCGTTTTCGCGCCGCCTCTTCCAGGCTCGCAAAGTCCCCGTCCTTGTCGCGGCCTCCCATGAGCAGGATCACCGGCCGGGAAAAGGTCTCCAGGGCCCGCTGCACCGCCCCCGTGTTGGTCCCCTTCGAGTCGTCGTAAAAGGAGACCCCGTTCTTCTCGCCGGCGAACTCGATCCGATGGGAGACCCCCCGGAAATTCCGGACCGCGGAGGAGATTCCATCCCGGGAACAACCGGCCGTCCGGGCCGCGAGGATGGCGGCCATGACGTTCTCCACGTTGTGCCGCCCGGGGATCCGGATCATGTCCAGGGGATACTCCTCTTCCGCACCGCCCGTCCGGAGAAGCATCCTGTCCCCCCGCAGAAAGATCCCCTCCTCGGGCTCGCGAAGGGTGCTGAACGGAAGCACCGGCGCCGCGGGTACCGTCAGGGGGGGCGACAGGAACGGATCGTCGGCATTCAGGACAACCCGGTCCCCTCCCTTCTGGTTTTCGAAAATCCGCTCCTTCGCCCTGCGATAGGCCTCGAAGCTCCCGTGGTAGTCCACGTGATCCGGGGTCACGTTCAGGATCAGGGACACGAAGGGGCGGAACGTCTCAATGTACTGGAGCTGGAAGCTGCTCACCTCGACCACGGCGTACCGGTCGCTTTCCTCGGTGCCGGCGCGGTCGATGAGCGGCGTCCCGATGTTTCCCCCGACGAAGGCGTCGATGCCGTTCTCCCGGAAGATCTCGCCCAGCAGGGTCGTGACGGTGGTCTTCCCGTTGGTGCCCGTGACGGCGATCATGGGGATCCGGAGGAACCGGGCGGCCAGCTCGATCTCGCTGAAAACGGGCACGCCCCGGCGCAAGGCCTCCGAGAGCACCGCATCGGAGGGCGGGATCCCCGGTGAGGGGATCACCAGGTCGATGCCGGCAATCGACGACGGCTCATAGGGAGTCCACACATACTGGCCGGATCCGTTGCCGCCGGTGATCCATTCCCGGAAATCGGCGGCGGGCCGGGCGTCCGTCACGGCCACCCGCGCTCCCCGGCGGGCGAGGAACTGCGCCGTCGACTTCCCCGTCTTGCCGAGCCCGATCACCAGGATGTTCTTCCCCGCCAGTTCCATGATCCGTCACCGCAGCTTCAGCGTGCTGATGGCCACCATGGCCAGGAGGATCGAGATGATCCAGAACCGGACGATGACCTTCGGCTCCGGCCATCCCTTCAGCTCGAAATGGTGGTGGATGGGGGCCATCCGGAAGATCCTCTTCCCGCCGGACAGCTTGAACCAGCCCACCTGGGCGATGACCGAGAAGGTCTCGAGGACGAAGATGCCTCCCACGATGGCCAGGAGGATCTCCTGCTTCGTCATGATCGCCAGGGTCCCCAGGGCCCCCCCGAGGGACAGCGACCCCACGTCGCCCATGAAAACCTGGGCCGGATAGGTGTTGTACCAGAGAAAACCGATCCCGGCGCCGACCATGGCGCCGCAGAAGATGGAAAGCTCGCCCGTTCCCGCCACGTAGGGGACCTGGAGGTAGCCGGAGATGCGGACGTTGCCCGCGAAATACGCAAACAGGAGGTACGTCAGGAAGCAGGTGATGGCCGGCCCGATGGCCAGGCCGTCCAGGCCGTCCGTCAGGTTGACCGCGTTGGCCGCACCCACGATGATGAACGTGGACAGAAGGATGTACGCCCAACCCAGGTCGGGAAGCACCGTCTTGAAGAAGGGAACCGTCAGGTTCGAGGAGAAGCCCGGCTTCAGGAACAGGATGACGCTGACGAAAAGCGCGATGGCGATCTCCCCTGCCAGGCGGGTCTTTGCGGGAACACCCTTGCTGTTCCGCCGGGTCAGCTTCCGGTAGTCGTCCATGAACCCGATGAGCCCGTAGCCGATCGTCACGAGGATCACCAGCCAGATGTAGTCCACCCGAAGGTTGGCCCACAGGAGGGTCGAGACGACGACGGCGAAGATGATGAGGACCCCGCCCATGGTGGGAGTGCCCTGCTTCACCTGGTGGGTGCTCGGACCGTCGTCCCGCACCTGTTGGCCCACGTGGAGGCTCTGGAGCTTGCGGATCAGCCAGGGACCGACGACGAAGCAGATGACCAGGGCCGTGATGGCGGCATAGATCGTCCGGAACGTGATGTAGCGGAACACGTTGAAGGAGGAGAACACCGTATGGAGCGGATACAGCAGGTGGTACAGCATCTATGCGGTCTCCTTCGTTCCGAACCGATCGGCGATGGCCCGGACGGTTTCCTCCAGGCGCATTCGCCGTGACCCCTTCACCAGAACCCAGTCTCCCTCCCGGAGATGTTCCCGCAGGGACGGCAGAATCTCCCGGGGCTCCTCGAAGAACATCACGTCCCCCGGGGCCAGCCCGCCCTCGACGGCGCCGCGGGCGGTGTCCCCCGAAAAGGCTCCCTTCAGGTACGCCCGCCGTATCCCCGTTTCCGCCAGGAGGCGGCCCGTGTCGCGGTGCAGTTCCGCCGAGGCGTCCCCCAGTTCCAGCATGTCTCCCAGGACCGCCACCCCCGTGCCGGCACCCCTCAGGTCCCGGAGGGTCCGGAGGGCCTCCCGGACGGAGGCGGGATTCGCGTTGTAGGCGTCGTCCACCAGGAACGCCCCGTTGGCCAGGGGGAGGACCGTCATGCGCCCCGAAACGGGGCGAAACGACTCCAGTCCTTCCCGAACTCCATCCTCGTCGATGCCGAGCGCCCGGGCACAGGCCGCCGCCGCCAGCGCGTTGGAGACGGCGTGCCGCCCGCAGAGGGAAATCCGGACCTCCCGGCGGCGGTCCCCCATGCCGAGGCGGAACGAGGTCCCCCCCGCATCCGTCCGGATGTCCGCTGCCGTGATGTCCGCGTCCCTTTCCATGCTGAAGGTCACCTTTTTCCCCGGCCACTGCTCCTCCAGGCCCCGGATGAAGGGGTCGTCCCGGTTGATCAGGACCGTGGCCGTTTCTTTCATGTTCCGGAAGAGGTCGCCCTTCTCCCGGGCGACGCCTTCCAGGCTGCCCAGCCCTTCCAGGTGGGCGGGACCGACATTCGTGACGAGGCCGATGTCCGGCCGGACGATCCGCGTCAGCCGGGCGATCTCGCCGGGCCGGTTTGTTCCCAGTTCCAGGATGGCCGCGCGGTGCTCCCGGCCGAGACGGAAGAGCATCATGGGAACGCCGATGAGGTTGTTCAGGTTGCCCTCCGTCTTCAGGATCCGCATTTTCCGCCCGATGACGGCGGCGGCCATCTCCTTGGTCGTCGTCTTCCCCGAGCTGCCGGTCACGGCAATGACAGGCACCGTGTACATCCCCCGGACATGGCCGGCCAGGTCGCCCAGGGCCGCCAGGGTGTCCTCCACCCGGATCACGTCCATGCCGGTGAGACCGGAAAGCCACTCCCCCGGCGGGTCCTCCTGGACGATGACCGCTTTTGCCCCGGCCGCCACAGCGGCCCCGAGAAAACGGTGGCCGTCGAACCGGTCCCCCCGGAGGGCCACGAAGAGATTTCCAGGCCCCAGGGTCCTCGTGTCCGTCGATACGCCGTCCACGGTCCCCCGCCCGTCGCCGCGGAGGAGGACTCCCCCCGCTGCATCCAGGATCTCCCGGATGGTCAGGACGGGCGCCATCAGCGGCCCTCCCCATCCCGTCTTGCCGACAGGGCGTCCCGGGCCACGAGGCGGTCGTCGAAGGGGGTCTTCTTCTCCCCGATGATCTGGTAGTCCTCGTGCCCCTTGCCGGCGATGAGGACGATGTCGTCGGGGCCGGACGACCGGATGGCCTGCTCGATGGCCGCCTTCCGGTCCGGTACGACAAAATACGCGGGCCGCCCGGCCTTCCCGGACGCCTCGTCGAACTCCCCGGCCCGGATCCGGTGCACCGGCAATCCGACCACGCCGGCCTCGATCTCCCGGATGATCTCCAGGGGATCCTCGGTCCGCGGGTTGTCGGACGTGATGATCGCCACGCTGCTCCCTTCCACGGCGGCCCGTCCCATGAGGGGACGCTTGCCCCGGTCCCGGTCGCCGCCGCATCCGAAGACGGTGACGATCCGTCCGCGGCGGAACATGGCCAGGTTCTCCAGGACGCGCCGGAGTGCGTCTTCCGTGTGTGCGTAATCGACAAAAACCCTGGGATCGCCCGGTTTCGCATCCACCTTCTCCAGGCGTCCCGGCACGTTCCGGAGGCGCTCCACCCCTTCCTGAACGGCGGTTTCCGGGATCCCCAGGGCGGCGGCGGCCGCCGCCGCGGCCAGGATGTTGTAGAGATTGAACCGCCCGATGAGGGGAGAGCGCAGGGTCGTCGATATCCCCGGACCCCGGACTTCCGCCTCGATTCCGTCGAGGCTGAGGGCAACATTTCGGGCCGATACGTCCGCCGGCGTCTCCAGTCCGTACGAAAGGGTCTTCACCGCCGTCTTGGCCAGGAGCCGCCGGCCCCACGGGTCGTCGGCATTGACGACAGAGCGGATGGCCCCCCCCTTCCGGCTCGCCGGCAGGACTTCCAGGAACAGCCGGCTCTTCGCGGCGAAATAGGCCTCCATCGTGCCATGATAGTCCAGGTGGTCCTGCGTCAGGTTGGTAAAGATCCCGAGGTCGAAATCGCAGTCGTCGACCCGCTTCAGGTCCAGGGCGTGGGACGAGATCTCCCCGACCACGTGGGTGGCGCCGGCGTCGAGCATCACCCGAAGAATCCGCTGCATTTCCAGCGACTCGGGAGTCGTGTTGGGCGCGGGCCACACCCGGGCGCCGAACCGGTAGTTTACCGTCCCGAGGATGCCGGGACGGCCGCCGGCGGCTTCCAGGATCGATTCCAGAAGATAGGTGACGGTCGTCTTGCCGTTCGTGCCGGTGATGCCGATCAGGCAGAGCGAGCCGGACGGATCCCCGAAGAAGTTGCGCCCCAGGATGCCTAAGGTCCGCCGGCAGTCGGCCACCCTCACGGCCGTGACGCCCGGGGGGGGTGCGAAGTCCCGTTCGTGAACGATGAATCCGGCGCCCCGGCGGATGGCCTCGCCGATAAAACCGTGGCCGTCGAACTTCAGGCCGGGAACGGCTACGAACAGGCTTCCGGAGGTACACTGCCGGGAGTCGTAGCAGACGGAACGAACCGTTCCGGAAAGGTCTCCCGAGACCCCCCGGACATCAACACCCTGAAGCACATCGGAAAGGAGCACCCGCCCACCTTTACTGGCCTGTACTGAAGGATACGCTGCAGAGGCGGCGCTCCCTCAAAGCGGTCCCCGGCAGGGGGCTCTGGCTGGCGGCCCACCCGTTCCCGGACATGTTCAGCTCGATTCCCTTTTCCCTGGCCCGCTTGAGCGCCTCCCGCATGGTCATGCCCCGGAAATCGGGCATCAACGCCTCATTCTCTTCGTTTTCCGTCTGCGCGCCGTTCAGGAGCACCGTCGGTGCGGAAACCAGCTTCACCCCCTTCTCGGGCTGGAGCGGTTCGGGCACCCGGGGCGGCGGCGCCGGGGTGCGCTGGCGGAGATCGGTCTTGATGCAGTTCAGGATCTGTTCGCCGATGCCGCTGAATACCGGCGCCGATGCCACGCCACCCCACTTGTCGATCTTTGGCTCGTCCAGGACGATCATCATGGTGATCTGCGGGTTCTCCGCCGGGAAGAAGCCCATGAATGACGTCCGGACCCGTTCCGACGAATAAGCCCGGCGGCCCGGATCGAATTTCTGAGACGTCCCCGTCTTGCCGGCGACGTTGATGTTGGTGATCCGGGCCTTCTTGCCGGTTCCGTCGTCGTCCTGCACGACGGAGGTCATGATCCGGGCCATCCGCTTCGACGTCTCGGGGGAGATGACCCGCCGGACCACCGTCGGGGTGTTTCCCCGAATGATTTTTCCCTGCTTGTCCACGACGGACCGGACGATGAGGGGCTTCATCAGGACGCCGTCGTTGGCGATCGCCGACAGGGCCGTGATGAGCTGGAGGGCCGTCACGGAGATCCCCTGGCCGAAGGCGATGGTGGACATGTCGACCCGCGTCCAGTTCCGGACGGGGCGGAGGAGGCCCCGGGACTCACCGGGCAGGTCAACCCCCGTCCGGGCACCGAAACCAAACTTGGTGATGTACTCGTAGAACTTGTCCTTGCCGAGCCGCTCCGCCGTTTTCACACAGCCGATGTTGCTGGAGTACTTGATGACCTCCCCGAACGCGAGCGACCCGTACTTCTTCCGGTTCGCCTCGTGAAAAACCCGGTCGTTGACCTTGTAGGCGCCGTTCTCGCAATTCAGGCGGGTCGATTCGCTGACCGCCTTCTCCTCCAGGGCCGCCGCGGCGAGGAACGGCTTGAAGGTGGACCCCGGATCGAAGACGTCCGTGATGGCCCGGTTCCGCCCCTTGTCTGCGGTGTCCTTCGGCGTGTTCGGGTCGAAGCCGGGCTCGTTGGCCATGGCCAGGATCTCGCCCGTCTTCGGATCCATCACCATGGCAAAGCCGCCCCGGGCGCCCTTGGCCTGAACCGCCTCCTTGAGCTTCGATTCCACCAGGTACTGGATCCGCGAATCGATGGTCAGGATGAGGTTGTAATTGTCCTCCACCTTCGCCGCTTCCGCTCCCTCCACGCGGGCGTAGATCTTCTTTCCCTTTGCGTCGCGAAACCAGGCGAGCTTCTCGGGCGTTCCCTTGAGCTCGTCGTTGTAGCGCATCTCCAGGCCTTCGATGCCGTCGGCATCGATGCCCACAAACCCGATCACCGCCGCCGCGAGTTCCCCGTTGGGATAGATCCGCCGGGGCTCTTTCACGGTATAGACGCCCTCGATCTTCAGCTTTTCCAGGGCGTCCGCCTGGCTGTCGGGAATCCGCCGGGCGATCCAGGCGAAGTGCTTGCGCCCGGCGATCTTCTTGCGGATCACCTCCGGGTCCATCTTGAGAATCGGGGCGAGCCTCCGGGCAGCATCATCCGGATCGGCGATCCGGGACGGTTCGGCGCAGACGGAATCGACCTGGACGCTGGCGGCCAGCTTCTCCCCGTTGCGGTCGAAGATGATCCCCCGCTCGGGCTGGAGCAGAACCGGCTGGATGTGCTGCCGGTCGGCCATTTTCTTGAGGGTCTTGCCGGATAGGATCTGAAGCTGGATCGCCCTCGAAATCAGGGCGACGAACAGGATCAGGAAGAAGCAAAACAGCGTTGCCAGCCGGAAGCGAAGCCATTTGGAGGATTCCCTGTTCATGGGCGGCTCCTTCCCCTCACTTCACGATAATGACCTGGTCCTGCTCGGGAAAGGTCATATTCAGGGAGTCCCGGGCGATCGTTTCGATTCGTTTCCGGGACTTGAGCGTGGCGACTTCCATCTTCAGCTTCCGCTGGTCGTCCAGCAGCTGCTCCTTGCGGTTGAGCTCCGCGGCAATCCTGTATTCCAGTTGGGTCATGCGGACGTGGGACCAGACGTACAGGGTCAGCATGAGCATGAGGACAAGCGCCACGACGATGAACGCGGAATAGCGCCACCAGGAGAAGGTTCCCTCCCCCCGCGGAATCGCCGCCCCCCATTCACCCGTCCGCTGCATCGTCATATCCTTGCCGCCGCCCTGAGCCTCGCGCTCCTCGCCCGGGGATTCGCCTCCGCCTCCTCCGGCCGGGGGCGGAGAGGCTTCCTGGTCAGGACCCTGGCCTTTGCCTCCGCCCGGCAGGTGCAGACCGGAATGCCGGGCGGGCAGGTGCAGGTCTTCTCCCAGGAGCGGAACGTTTCCTTGACCAGCCGGTCTTCGAGGGAATGAAACGAAATCACCGCCATTCTCCCTCCCGGCGCGAGTGCCTCGATTCCCTCCCGGAGCCCCCTTTCCAGGTGATCCAACTCGCGGTTCACGGCGATCCGGAGCGCCTGGAAAACCCGCGTCGCCGGATGAATTCTCCGCTCTTCCCGGGCGCCCCGGGGAACGACCCGGGCAATCAGGGCGGCAAGATCGACGGTGGTCTCAATGGGCTCCTGCCTTCTGTGCTCGACCAGGACGCGGGCGATCCGGCGGGCGAACCGCTCTTCCCCGAACTCCCTGAATATGCGCGCCAGTTCGTCCTCCCGGGCGCTGCGGATCAGGTCCCGGGCAGAGGGACCGGAGGACGGGTTCATCCGCATGTCCAGCGGACCCTCCAGGGAGAAGCTGAATCCCCGCTCCGCCGTGTCGAGCTGGTGGCTCGATACGCCCAGATCGAGAAGGATCCCCTGGACCGGACCGATTCCATGGGCCGCCAGGATATCCCGGAGATCGGCAAAGCTCCCTTTCGCCAGCAAAACCCGGGGGCCAAAGGGAGCCAGGACGCGCGAGGCCTCCCGAAGGGCCTCGTCGTCCCGGTCGATCCCGACAAGCAAGCCGTCGGGAGAGGTCCCTTCCAGGATGGCCCGGGCATGGCCTCCTCCCCCGACGGTTCCATCCACGTAGATCCCGCCGGAACGGCAGTTCAGAAGGGCAAGGGCCTCCTCCAGGAGGACCGGCTGATGAAAGGCTGCCATGGGTCTCCCGGCTCAGAGCCCCAGATCGGCGAGATGCCGTCCGACTTCCTCCAGATTCTCCTCTGCCCGCGTCATTTCCGCATCGAAGCGGGACCGGCTCCAGATCTCGATGTTCTTGAGCATGCCGGCCAGGACGATGTCCTTCTCCAGGCCGGCATATTCTCGCATGTGTGGGGGAAGCAGGATCCGGCCCTGCCCGTCCAGGGTGCAGTCAACCGCTCCGGACATGAAAAACCTTTGAAAAGCACGGACTTCTTTCCGGAGGATGGACTGAAAGGAGACTTTTTCCTCGATGACCAGCCATTCCCGGTAAGGAAAGGCCATCAGGTAACCGTCCCACTTGGTGACGACGAGGCGATTGTCATAGAATTCGGCAAAAACCTCCCGAAACCGCGAAGGAAAGATGATTCTCCCCTTCTCGTCGATGGTGTGATAATATTGCCCCCGGAATCCAGACAAAGGATCTCCTCCACTACGATCCACTTTACTCCACGAGGCGACTATAAAGGGGGGGATTTCCGTTTGTCAAGAAAAAATACGGTTTTCTCTTGAAGAATTGACTATTTCCCGCCATTTGAACGGGGTTGTGGACGGGAGGCAAAACCGGTGGCCGCATTTCCGCTGAATCGTCGGAGCCGGCGGCCATCTCCCATCTCCGTCCCACCGCTTGAGTACCTTCCCAACCTACCGGATTCAATCGTGATTATAGAAAGTGGAGGGATTTGAGGGAGAAAATGGCCGAATTGTTCTTCTTCGGATTGCCCGTCAGGGCTCCATCGGGAGTTGGTTCACCGGTTCCGCCGTCTTTTCGGCCTCTTTCATTGCCTCGCTGATTCGTCGGTACTTGATGATGGCCTCGTTGTGCGCCAGATAGGTTTTTGAAAATTCGTGGCTCCCGTCCTGTCTCGACACGAAGTAGAGAAAATCGGCCGCGGCCGGGTGGAGGGCCGCCTGCAGGGAGTCGGCACCGGGATTGGCAATGGGCCCCGGCGGCAGCCCTTCGATAATGTAAGTGTTGTAGGGTGATTTCCTGCGAAGATGGCTCCGCTTGACCGCACCGCTGAAACGCTCCAGGTCGTACACCGCCGTGGGGTCGCACTGGAGTTTCATCTCCCTCTGCAGCCTGTTGCGGAACACAGCCGAAATCAGGGCTTTTTCACTCTTCAGGCCGGTCTCCTTCCCGATCAGGGACGCCAGCGTGACGGCCTCGTGGACGGACAGCCCCATCTGCTCCGCGCGGGCCCTCATCTCCGGCGTGAAGACCTTCCAGAACTGGTGCACCATCGCCTTGATGATCTCCCGCGGCCCCGTGGTGCGGTTAAAGATGTATGTATTGGGAAACAGGTATCCCTCGGCGCTCGGCCCCTGGATGTTCAGGCTCCTGAGAAAATCGCGATCCCGGGCCGCCGCCAGGAAGGTGTCCCGGTTTACCAGCCTGAACTCGGGAGAGGAGAGCAGGTCGGCGACCTCCTGGAGCGACCAGTCTTCCGGGATCGTCACCTTGTAGCCCTTGATCATGCCTCGGACGAGCCGGCCGATGATCTCGTTGGGCGACATGGAACTGGCCAGTTCGTACTCCCCGGCCCGGATATGGCGGCTGGACCGCTTCAGGATCGCCAGGGCGTAGAAATAGGGCTTGTTCCGCACCAGGCCCGTCTTCTCCAGGGTGTCGACGATCTCCACGAATCCGGTTCCCCTGGGGATGTCCACCGTGGAGGTGACGTGCCGGTCGTCGACGGGGCTGAAAACGAAATAGAGGAAGGATGTCAGGAAGATGAACGCGATCCCCGCCAGAAGGAGGAGGATGCTCTTCCACTGGATCTTGATTCCCGGCATCGTCACGTGTTTTCCGTGGAGGAGACGGCCGGGCGGTCCAGGTAGGATCTGAGAATGAGAACGGCGGCGAGCTTGTCAACCACGGCCTTCCGCTTTTTGCGGCCTGTCCCGGCGGTCCTCAGGATCTCCTCGGCTTCTTTCGTCGTCAGGAGCTCCTCCTGGAAAAGAACGGGCAGTCCGAACGCCTCTTCCAGGAGCCGGGCGAACCGGTCGACCTTTTCACACTGGATCCCCTTCGTGCCGTCCATCCGCACCGGGTATCCAACCACCACTTTTTCCACTGCGTACCCCTCGATGAGGCGATGCAGGGCGTCGAGGTCGGCCCGGCGATTCTTCCGCTCGATGACCGTCACCCCCTGAGCGGTGATCCCCAGTTCGTCGGACACCGCCACCCCGATTCGCTTTTCCCCGTAATCCAGCCCGAGAATCCGCATGTTGGCTCCCTGATCGCCTCAAAGGAGCCATGCTTATCAATCCCGCTGCCCGATTTCAATAAAAAAGTACCTCCGGCTCCGGCGCTCCGGATCGTCCCCGACGGTCCCGTCATCCGAACCAGCCGTCCGGTCGCAGGGACGCGGGGCGCACATGCATGCACCGCGCCCGCCCGGGGACGTTTCGGATTGTGAATCCCCCGCGATTCTGTTAGATTGCCCGCCGAATGGGGAAATCATGAGGCATATCGTCGTTGGCACGGCGGGACATGTGGATCACGGGAAGACGGCCCTGGTGAAAGCCCTGACCGGGATCGACACAGACCGCCTCAAAGAGGAAAAACAGCGCGGCATTACCATCGAGCTGGGCTTTGCCTTTCTGAAAACCGCAAGCGGGCAGACCCTGGGCGTGGTGGACGTTCCGGGGCACGAGCGCTTCATCCGGAACATGGTGGCCGGCGCCGCCGGGATCGACCTCGTCGTCCTCGTCATCGCCGCCGACGAGGGCGTCATGCCCCAGACGCGGGAGCACCTGGCCATCTGCACCTTCCTGGGAATCCGCCGGGGAGTCGTAGCCCTCACGAAAATCGACATGGTGGACCGGGATTGGCTCGATCTGGTCACCGAGGACATCCGCCAGTTCCTCCAGGGAACCTTTCTCGAAAACGCGCCCCTCGCCCCCGTTTCGGCACTGACAGGCGAGGGGATCCCGGAGGTCCTGGCGGCCATCGAGAAGACCGCCGCCCTGGTGGAGGAGGAAACCGACGCCGGGCTTTTCCGCCTTCCCGTGGACCGCGTTTTCACCATGCGGGGCTTCGGGACGGTGGTCACCGGCACCGTTGCCACCGGCCGGATCTCCGTCGGCGAAGAGGTGGTCCTGCTGCCGCCCGGCCAGAAGGCCCGGGTCCGGGGCATCCAGGTGCACAACGAGACCATGACGGAGGCCGAGGCGGGGCAGCGGGCGGCCGTCAACCTCCAGGGACTCGACCGGGATTCCGTCGAGCGGGGCGAGGTGCTGGCGCGGCCGGGAACCATCGAGCCGACCCGCCGCATCGACACCGTGTTCCAGTACCTGGCAGGCCAGGAAAAGAAGCTCAAGAACCGCACGCTGGTCCGTTTCCACACGGGAACCAGCGAGACCATGGCCCGGATTCTCCTCCCGGAGGGGGTGGAGCTGGCGCCGGGCCGGCAGGCCCATGCCCAGTTCTTCCTCGAAAACCCCGTGGTGGCCCTGGCCGGGGACCGCTACGTCGTCCGAAGCTATTCCCCCGTCACCACCTTGGGCGGCGGAGCGATCCTGGATCCCCTGGCCCGGAAACACAAGGCCCATGGGGATCAGATCCTGCGGGAGTTCGAGATCCTGGCGTCGGGTGGTGAAGCGGAGCGGGTGTCCGTCATCCTCGACCGGTCGGGCTTCGCCGGAGCGGCGATCAGCGAGCTGGTGGTCCGCACGGGCATCCCGGAAGCAACCCTGCGCAAGACCCTGGAAAAGCTGTTCACGGACCGCCGGGCGATCCTTACGGACCGGGATGAGTGGCGGGCCGTGTCCCGGATCGCCCATGACGACGTCCAGGAGCGAATCCTGCGGACCCTCGGATCCTATCATGAAAAAAACCCGCTGAAAGAAGGGATGCCGCGGGAGGAGCTGCGGAACACCGCCGGGTCCTATATCCCGCAGAAGCTCTTCGCCTCCGCCCTCCGGGACCTGGAGAAGGCCGGCCGGGTAATCCTGGAGAGGGAGTCGGCCCGCCTGGAGGAGCACCGGGTGGACTGGAAGGGCAGCCACGAAGACCTCCGCGGGGAAATCCTGCAGATATACCAGGAAGCGGGCTATGCACCGCCGACGGTCCGGGAGTTCGCGGAGCGGTTCCGGGACCGGAAGAAGGAGGCCGACAAGATCCTGGGCGTTCTCATTCAGGAGGGGGTCCTGATCCGGATCAACGAGGACCTGCACTTCCACCGGGATGCCCTCGCACGCCTCCGGGAGGACTACCGGGCCTTCCTCCGGAAGGCCGGCAAGGCGAATCCAACGGACTTCAAGGACCTGACGAGCCTGTCCCGGAAATTCATCATCCCCCTGATGGAATACTTCGACCAGTCGAAGCTGACCATCCGGGTGGGAGACCACCGGGTCCTCCGGGAGAAGGAGAAGGATGACCTCCCGTAGAACGGATCCCTTTGAGATCATGGACGCCCTGGTTTTCCGCGAGGGCACTTTCCGGACCACCGGCCTGCCGGTTATCCGGGAAGTGCTCCTGGAGGTCCGGCTGGACGGGCGGAGCATGGCCGCCATCGCCTGCACGGGAGAACACGCCGAAGAGCTGGCGGTCGGTTTTCTCCGTTCCGAGGGCCGGATCGAGCAGGCCGGGGACATCGGCCGCATCGAACAGCTGCCCGACGCGCCGCCGGACCCGGCATGGCCGGGGGAGGTCCTGAGGGTGGAGATCACGAGCACCGGCGGGACAGCCGCGGCAGAGGAAGCAACCGGAGGAGAAGCCATCACGTCCAGCGGAGCGCGGAGCAGGCGCCACTGCCCCGCCGGCCCCGTCCTGAAGGCCGGGACGCCGACGATCTCGCCGGACCAGATCCTGCGCCTCGTCGACGGTCTCGTGGAGGCCTGCGTGCTCCACGAACGGACCCGGGGCACCCACGGCGCCGCCCTGGCCGATCCGGACGGGATTCTGGCCGTCCGCGAGGACATCGGCCGCCACAACGCCCTGGACATGCTCTCCGGCTACGCCCTCCTGAACGGGATCGACGCTTCGGAGAAGATCCTCGTCAGGACGGGGCGTGCCTCCGTGGAGATCGTATCCAAGGCGATCGTGATGGGAATTCCCATCCTGCTTTCCTTAGGTGCGCCCACGACGGAGGCGGTCCGCTCCGCGGATCGGGCGGGCATCACCCTGGTCGGAAGGATCCGGAAGGGATCCATGAACATCTACTCACACGACGAGCGAATAGGAAGAACGACATGAAAAATGTGTTTGTCCGGGATATCCGGCAGGGAGACAAGGTCAGCGATGTCTTCCTGGTGGCGGAAAAGAACATGGCCTTTTCCCAGAAGGGGGCTCCCTACCTCAGCCTCAAGCTGAAGGACCGCACGGGAGAGGTGGACGGCAAGGTCTGGGACCACGCCCCCGAATGGGACCAGGCTTTCAAAAAAGGGGATTTCGTCCAGATCAACGCCCGGGCGGTCAGCTACCGGGACGCCGTCCAGCTCAACGTCCTGGGGCTCAGGAAACTGGACGAGAGCGAAGTCGATCCGATGGATTTCCTTCCCGCGAGTACCGGGGATCCCGAGGAGATGTTCGCAGAGCTCATGGGCTTCGTGGACCGGATCGCGACCCCCCACCTGAAGGCCCTCCTCAAGGCCTTCTTCCGGGACGAGGCCCTCGTGGGCCGCTTCAAGCGGGCCCCCGCCGCCAAGAGTTTCCACCACAGCACCATCGGGGGTCTCCTGGAGCACACCCTGTCGGTGACGAGGCTCCTGGAGCGGGCAGCGGATCACTACCCCGGCGCCGACCGGGACCTTCTCATCACCGGCGGTATCCTCCACGACATCGGCAAGGTCCACGAGTTTTCCTACGACCGCATGGTGGAGTACACCGATGCGGGGCGGCTGGTGGGACACATCGTCATGGGGGTCGAGATGCTGGACGCCCGGCTGGCCGAACTGCCGGACTTTCCGGAACAGGCCGCCATGGCCCTCCGGCATCTGATCCTGAGCCATCACGGCGTCCTGGAGTTCGGCTCCCCCAAGAGGCCCAAGACCCTGGAGGCCCTGATCGTCCACCACATGGACGACCTGGACGCCAAGGTCAACGCCCTCAAGACCTTCATCGAGTCCTCCCCGGAAGAGGATTCCGGGTGGACCCCCTATCACCGCCTCCTGGAGCGCTACATCTACAAGGGATGACAGGGGGAAACGCCATGATCGAGTTCCGTTTTCTCACCGCCCCGACCGAAGAGGAAGTCCTGAAGATCCTCGGTCTGTACCGCGAAGCGGGCTGGTGGGAAGACGCGACGGACCCGGATCCGCAGGATCTCCGCCGGATCGTGACGGGCAGTTACTGCTTCCTGGCGGCGTTCTCGGAGGGACGCCTGGTCGCCATGGGACGGGTCCTGAGCGACGGCGTCAGCGACGCATACATCCAGGATGTGACGGTGGAGAAAGGTATGCGACACCGGGGGATCGGGAGCGACCTCGTCCGAAGGATCGTCTCGCGGCTCAACGCGGACGGGATCCGGTGGGTCGGCCTCATCGCCGCCGGAAACACGGAAGACTTCTACCGGCCCCTCGGATTCCGGCCCGTGCCCGGGGCCCTGGCCATGCTGCAGAGATAATGACCTTCAAACCCCTGGAAATCGGCGATTACGCCATCCTGAAGCCCTTCTTTGCAAGGCAGGCCTATGATCTGTCGCCCTATTCGCTCCTCTCGCTCATGACCTGGAACGGGCATCTCTACCGGACGTCCTGGCGGATCGACGGCGCCTCGGCGATCCTGTCCTTTCAATCCGACCAGGATCCGGAGGACCGCTACCTGGTTCTCCCCGTCCCGCCGCCGGATGAACCCGGGGTCGACGACCTCGTCCGGCTTGCCGAAAACGCCGGCATTCCGTGTTTCTGGTTCGTCCCGGACGACCGGGTCGAGCGGATCGGGCGTGCCGCTCTGGAGACCCGGTTCCGGCTCACCGAGCAGGTCGAGTATATGGACTACATCTACCGGACGGCCGACCTGGCGACGCTGAAGGGCAACCGTTACATCCGCAAGCGAAACCTGATCAACCAGTTCGAGAGGGCCTACGGGAGCCGGGGACGGGTGGCTGTGGAGCCGATCAGCCGGGAGAATGTGCCGGAATGCCTGGTATTTCTGGACGAGTGGTGCCATCTGCGGGGAGGCTGCGACCCTTCCGGGGAGGACATGCTCGCCTGCGAGCGTCGCGCCGTGATCGCCGCCCTGGAAAACCTGGAGGCGCTGGAGGGGATCGGGATCCTGGTCCGCATCGACGAGGCCGTGAGCGCCTTCGGAATCGCCTCACGGCTGAACGGAGCCATGGCGACCCTCAACTTCGAGAAGGCCTATCCCCACGTCCGGGGGCTCTACCAGTACCTGGACCGGGAGTGCGCCCGTCTCCTCTTTGCCGGATTCGAGTTCATCAACAAGGAAAGCGATATGGGTCTCGCGGACCTGGCCAAGTCCAAGGAGTCTTATAATCCCGTGCGGCGGCTCCGGTCCTGGCGCCTGGACCTCCGCTGAAGGGACCTCCCGGCTTACTGCTTTTTCTTCAGGAGATCCAGCTCCGACGCCGTGAGGTACGTCTCGCAGTAGCCGCATTCCCGGCAGGAATACACGTCGAAG
>CAZODI010000017.1:7219-13956 GCA_964578535.1 uncultured Syntrophaceae bacterium | reverse complement strand
CGCCGTGAGGTACGTCTCGCAGTAGCCGCATTCCCGGCAGGAATACACGTCGAAGCCCGTCGACTTGTTCTCCATCTCGATCCGTCCGTGCCTTGAGAGGGTCGCCAGCCGGATCACGTGGAACGTCCGTTCGTTTCCCTCGTTCTGGAGGACCATTTCCAGCTCCGGGTGGTTCAGGCAGAACACCTTCCCGTCTTTCCTGGGCATTCGCAACCTCCTGCAACCGTATTTCCTCGATGGTGCCTTGGTAGAATCCCGCCTCCGGGGGCGGCTCCTACTCGATGGACATGAGGGACAGCCACCGCTCCTCCTCCGTCGCCCGGGGCAGTCCCCGGTCCTTGAGGACCGCGACGATCCCCGGGTCGTTGAACCGCAGGTAGGGGTTCATGCTTCGCTCCTCCCGGAGGGACGAGCAGACGAACGCCGGATCGTAGGTCCGCCAGTACGCCTCGAGGGCCTGCAGGTTGGACGGCTCCAGTCTCCGGGCAAAGAGCATCGAATCCCGGACGTAGTCGTGGCCGGCCAGGATCATCGTTTCATCGGGAAGGGCCATCAGCCGCCGGATGGAGCCGAGGAAGCCGAGGAGGTCCCCGGAGAAGCAGTTTCCCACCGTCCCGTTGAACAGAGTGTCCCCCGTAAGAAGCACGGACCCGGCCTGGAAACACACCGAGTCCTCCGTGTGGCCCGGCGTCCGGTGGATCAACAGCGTTTCTCCGCCCCAATCGATCCCGTACCCCTCGTCCACGGAATCGGGGCTCGCAAGCCGGGCCTTCGTCGCCGCCAGGAGCGCATCGTTGCCCAGGGTATGATCGTAATGGCGGTGGGTGTTGGTCACATACAGGAGCGGAAGGCGCCGGTCCGCGAGAAACCCGAGGATCTCTTCCACGGCACCGCCGTCGACGGCGATTCCCCCCGCATCGTTCCACACGAGATAGGCCAGGTTGTCGGCGCTGTATCGGAACTGCTCGACGTGCATGGCGTCAGCGGACCCGGGCGTGCCGGGTCCAGCTCGTCCGGCTCCAGGAGGGATCCAGGGACGGGACGTCCGGCGCCGCCTGAAGGCCGCACTTGGCGGCAAAATAGCGGTGGAAGGCGGTGCTCCCCGTCAGCTCGGGATGAAAGACCGTCGCCAGGGCGTCCGGGGTCTCTACGGCGGCGATGAAATCGTTCATCCGGAGCAGGATGTTCACACCTTCTCCAACCTCCAGGATCTTGGGGGAGCGGATGAATGTGAGCGGGATGGGATCGGGGGAAACGGCGGGGACAACGGCCGTGGCCGTGAAGCTGTCGAGCTGGCTGCCGAAGCTATTCCGCTCCACCTCCATGTCGATGAGGCCCAGGTGGGACGGTTCCCCGCGGACCCGGGTGGCCAGGAGGATCGTGCCGGCACAGGTCCCCCAGATCTTCATGCCCCGTCGATGCTCCCTGCGGATGGCCTCGTCGACCCCGAAGATCCGAAGCAGCCTTGAGAGGCAGGTGCTTTCGCCACCGGGGATGATCAGACCGGAGAGCCCGATCATGTCTTCGGGCCTCTTGACGGTCAGGGCCTGGATTCCGAGGCGCTCCAGGTGATCCAGGTGCTCGAGGACACCGCCCTGGAGATCCAGGACGCCCAGCACGGACTCCGGCCGGTTTGATGATTCGGGAGAATTCATCATCGGGAGAAAAAGGCGGTTAACGCCGGATTACCAGCCCCGCCCCGCCAGCAGCTTGTCCTGGGGAATCTGGCCGATTTCGAGACCCGGCATGGCCTCCCCCAGGTCCAGGGACGCCTCGAGGATTTTTTCCGGATCGTTGAAGAACGCCGTGGCCTTGACAATGCCGCGGGCCCGGACGGCCGGGTTGGAGGATTTGAAGATCCCCGAACCGACGAAGACGCCGTCGCAGCCGAGCTGCATCATCAACGCCGCATCGGCCGGCGTGGCAATGCCTCCGGCTGCGAAGTTCACCACCGGCAGGCGGCCCAGTTCCCGGACCTTCAGAGCCCGCTCGTAGGGCATGCCGTTGACCTTGCAGAAGCCCGTCACCTCTTCCAGGGGCATACTCACGAGCTGCCGGATCTCCCGGTTCATGGTCCGCATGTGCCGGACCGCCTCCACAACGTTCCCCGTCCCCGCCTCGCCCTTCGTGCGGATCATGGCCGCTCCCTCGGCGATGCGGCGCAGGGCCTCCGCCAGGTTGCGGGCCCCGCACACAAAAGGAATGGAGAATTTTGTCTTGTCGATGTGGCACTCCTCGTCGGCCGGAGTCAGGACCTCGCTCTCGTCGATGTAATCGATCTTCAGCGTCTCCAGGAGCTGGGCCTCGACGAAATGGCCGATCCGCGCCTTGGCCATGACGGGAATGGACACGGACTCCTTGATCCGCCGGATCAGCCCCGGCTCCGACATGCGGGCCACCCCGCCCTGGGCGCGGATGTCCGCGGGGACGCGCTCGAGGGCCATGACCGCAACAGCCCCCGCCTCCTCGGCGATCCGGGCCTGCTCGACCGTCGTTACATCCATGATCACGCCGCCCTTGAGCATCTGGGCGAGCTGGACATTCAGTTCGTAGCGCTTCTCATCCACGTCGGATTTCCCTCCCTGCCGGTTCCCAGCATATTTTTCTTTTTTTCCGTCCGTGTTCCCTTCGCGGTCGAGGCGGAAGCCGGCCGGCCGCCGTTCCACGCCGCGAGGATGGACGTTTTCGTGCCCATGACCGCCTCGAGCACGGAATCGTATCGGTAGATGTCGTCCCGGAATTGGACCGTTCCGTCAGGATCCACCCAGGCGGTCCAGTAGGCGATGTGCACGGTGACCGGCGCCGGGAGTTCCACGCCCATGTTCCTTCCCTTGCGGATGGCGGCTTGAATCTTTTCCCGGGACCAGTTTACGTCATCCTGCAAAAGATAGACCGCCAAGTCAACCGGTTTTTCCACCCGCATGCAGCCGTGGCTGAAGTCCCGGACCGTCCGCTTGAACAGGCTCCTCTGCGGCGTGTCGTGGAGATACACATCGTACCGGTTGGGGAACAGGAACTTGATGTGGGACAGGGCGTTGAAGGCCCCCGGCTCCTGGCGGATGCGGTACTTCTTGAATGTCTGCTCGTTGAGCTTCTCCCATTCCACCGTCTGCGGATCCACGACGGTGTCCCGCCCGATGATGATCTTCATGGCCTGCTTCTGGAGGGAAAGCGAATCCTTTTTCAGTTTCGGCAGGTACTCCCGGACGGCGATATTGTGGGGCACGTTCCAGTAGGGATTGATCTCCAGGCGAGTCATGCGCCCCGTGAAGACCGGCGTCCGGTAGTCGATCTTCGGATCCCGGCTGTACCGCCTCCCGACGACGATCCGCATGCTCAGCGGAGCACGCCCGTTTTCCACGGCCGTCAGGCTGAAATCCGGGATATTGATAAACAGGAAGCTTTTCCCAACCTCCTGGGGCAGCCAGCGCCAGCGTTCGAGATTAACGAGCATCTGGGCCACCCGGCGTCCCACCGGGACGTTGAGAGCCTTCAGGGTCTCCTTCTGGACGGCCCCGTCTTCCGCCAGGCCATGGCGGCGCTGGAATCTGCGGACGGCCTGGTCGAGGGCCTCGTCAAATCGAGGATCCTCGGAGGCCATGCCCGGCGCGAGGTCGCCGCCGGCGATCAGGCGCCGCCGGAGGATCGGCACCCTCGGATCACTCGCACCCATTTTCAGGGACTTGCCCGGCGGAATCACGGGCCATCCGCCCGTGGCGGCGATCTTCGCATAGTCGGCAGCCACGGCGACGAGGCGGTCGTATCCCGGATATTCGGGCTTGAGAACCTGCAGGTGGACGTCCACCGTCTGGGCAGCCAGGGCATCCTGGAGATAGGCCGGCCAGTCTACGAAACGCGGGCGGGCCTCCCACATCCGGAACAGCCCGTTCGGATCCACGACCCCGGAGAGAAGGTGGGAACCGAAGAGCATGAAGGCATCGGTACACAGGAGATCGAATTCGGCACCCTCGACGGGCGTCCACTTGCCGGCGGTTTTCCAGGATGATTGAAGGTTCCGAATGGCCTCGTAATGGTAATCGGTGGGGCTGAGCCCGTACTGCCCGGCTGTCCATAGAACCGCCAGCAGGCGCTCCGCCTGCGGGGAAGGCCCGTTTTTCAGGACCCAGGCCGGCCCGAAGGAGCGCTGGCGATAGAAATCGGCCAGACGGGCCGAGCGGCAGGGTGTTTCGGCGCGGCAGAGCGGCGGTGTGCCGTTTGCCGCACCCTCCAGGCGGGCCTTCAGGACCGGACGCACGAGATCCGGCAGGGACTGGGCCTCGGCAAGCCCGCCAAAAAGAAAAATCGCCAGACCCCAGGCGACAATCAAGGCAACGGAAAAGCGCGCAATTTTCATGGCCGTGGCCTATGCGAAAATTCAATTTTTGTCAAGGATATCCGCATGGGAAAAGGGCCGTGCTCCTCCGGCGACGGGGCGGACGGGCCCCGGGGTGCATAGTTTCACCCCATTTCTCTCTGCGTCAACAGCGCAAAAACAGAGATCCCTCCGCTCCTGATCCCTCCAACCCCCTGAATGTCATTGACTTTCCGGGCCCCTGCCGTTAGTATGCGCATCCTGATGAACAATCCGGAATCCCACCCCCCAGGCAGCCGCTCATGAAACCGACAGGACTTCGCATCGTGGAAGTCGGGCCCCGCGACGGCCTCCAGAACTTGTCCGGCTTCGTAGCGACGGACCGGAAGATCGATCTGATCCGGCGGCTGGCGGCCTGCGGCATCCAGGAGATCCAGGCGGGCGCCTTCGTCAACCCCCGGACCATCCCCCAGTTCCGGGACATGAAGGAGGTCATGGCGGAAGTCCGAGCTCTGCGGGACAGCGGGATCGTCCTGACCACCCTGGTCCCGAATCTCCAGGGAGCCCGGGACGCCGTGGAGGCGGGTGTGAGCAAGCTCGACTTCTTTTTCTCCGTCAGCCGCTCCCACAACCTGAACAATGTCCGCCAGACGCCGGAGGAGTCCCTCTCGGCGCTCCGGCTGGTTCTCGGCGAGTTCGACCGGGCACCCGGCCTCTCCTTCCGGGTCAACCTGGCGACCGTCTTCGGCTGCCCCTTCGAGGGCTACCTGGAGACAGCGGCAATCCTGGAGTATGTGGAGAAAACCGCCCGGCTCGGGATCCGGGAGATCACCCTCTGCGACACCGTCGGCTGGGGATATCCCTCGCAGGTGGAAGCGATCCTGAAGGCCTGCCTTAGCGCTTTTCCGGAAGTCACGTTCGGGGTGCACCTGCACAACACCCGGGGCCTGGGCCTGGCCAACGCCATGAAGGCCTGGGAAACGGGGATCCTGGTCTTCGACTCCGCCCTGGGCGGCCTGGGCGGCTGCCCCTTCGCCCCCGGGGCGTCGGGGAACGTGGCCACGGAGGACCTGGTGTTCCTGTTCCGCTCGATGGGGATCGAGACGGGGATCGATCTGGACACCCTCCTCAATACGGCCTCTTTCATGCAGGGAATCCTGCCGGACACGCCGCTGACGAGTTCCCTGTTCCGGGCCGGCCCGCCCAGGAAAGTGCCGTTCGGGATCGGAGAAGAGACGATACCCGGCTGCGACTCCTGACCGCGCGCCCCGGCGGACCCATCCCGGAGCGGTACGATTCCCGAAACCTTCTTTAAACAAGGGAGACAACAAGCCATGCTGAAGATCGACAGGGCGATCCTGGTCGCCATCGACATCCAGGGAAACCTCTACCGCGTTATGGACGACCGGGAATTCCTCCTCCGGAACTGCCGGAAGCTCATCCAGGGAACCCGGATGCTGGGAATCCCCGTCATGCTCACCGAGCAGGTGAAGATCGGCGGGACGGTGCCCGAGATCCTGGAGCTCCTGCCGGACGTCGCGCCCATCGTGAAGGAGTCCTTCAGCTGCTGGCGCCACGAGCCGTTCGCCGCGGCGCTCAAGGCCGCCGGCCGGGAACAGCTGATCCTTATGGGGATCGAGGCCCATGTGTGCGTCTACCAGACCTGCATAGACCTGCTGGAGGCGGGATTCGAGGTCCACCTGGCCGCCGACGCCGTATCGTCCCGGAGCGCGGCCAACCGGGAGATCGGCATCGGCCGGATGACCGCCGAGGGAGCCATCCCGGCGAGCACCGAGATGATCCTGTTCGAACTGCTGGAGACGGCAGCCCACCCGAAGGCGAAGGAACTCTTCAAGCTGATCAAATAGAAACACGAGGAGACTTCCCCCGCGCTCAGAAGCGTTTTTCGACCCTGCATCGTCTCGCGTCGCTGCAAAGTCATAACTCGTGCCGGACGGCGCAGAGACAGATGACGTTGCGGGCGCTGCGCTGCGACGGCAGGGTCGCCCGAAAAAGCCGCTATTCGCGCTCCGGGAAGTCCCCCCTCCCGGACCAACGTCCGCGGGGGCGCGACCGGGGGTTTCCAGAGGAGCAATTGGAACACCCCTTTCGGAATCATGAGACGGGCCGTTCAAAAATGCCCGGATGCAAGGCGCCCGAAATTCCCAGCATCGAGGCGTACTTTGTCAATACCTTTACGGAAAGCAGAGCGAGCGTTCAGACGACCTCGAAAAAAGCCCGCAGGCAAGGCGTGCAAATCCTGAGGAATGAGGCGTACTCCGATCGGGATAAGGGCCGTTCAAAAATGCCCGGATGCGAGGCGCCCGAAATCCTGGGCCATGAGTCGTACTCCGATCAGGATAAGGGCTGTTCAAAACGGGTCGGATGCAAGGCCCCCGAAATTCCCAGCCTCGAGGCGTACTTT
>CAZODI010000017.1:0-7119 GCA_964578535.1 uncultured Syntrophaceae bacterium | reverse complement strand
TTATCCAGCCCATCCAGTGACAGCTCGAACATGGGAAAGACCTGGCGGATGACCCCGACGGTCCAGGTATAGCCCCACTCGTCCTCGGTCTGGGGATTCAACCACACGGAGTGCCGGAAGGTCCGGGCGAGGAACTTCAGCCGGTCGATGCTGGCCTGGTGCTCCCTCTGGTCGATGTAGATGGAGCCGTTGACATGCATCAGCTCGTAGGGGGCCATGCTGGCGTCGCCTACGAAGATCAGGCGGGTCTCCGGATCCTTCCGGATGAACTCCTCCAGGCGCTCCGGTTTCCGGTGGCGCTGGGGATCCTGAAATACCCGGCTGTAGATCGTGTTGTGGAAGTAGTAGATGTTCAAGTCCTTGAACTGGCTACGGGCATAGTTGAAGAGGGTCTGGACGATGGCCACATAGGGATCCATGGACCAGCCGCCGTTGTCGATCATGAGGATGATCTTGAGGCGGTCTTTGAGGCGGCGGTCGAAGATGATGTCGATCTCCCCGCCGTTGCGTATCGTCTCGTAGATGGTCTTGTCGACGTTCACCACGTCCCGGGGGCCCGCCGGGGTCATCCGGCGCAGTTTCTTCAGGGCCTCGCCGATCTGACTCTCCGTCAGGGGGCCTTCCTGGGAGTAGTCCCGGTAGCGCCGCTCCATGGCCACCTTGATGGCCGACTTGTTCCGCGAGCGCCCGCCCACCCGCATCCCTCCCGGGTGGTCCCCGGAGTGGCCCACCGGCGACGTCCCCTTCGTGCCGATCCACCGGTTGCCTCCGTGGTGGGCCTCCGTCTGCTCCTTGAGGCGGTCGAAGAAGTACCGGATCAGCTCCTCCGGCGTCATCTCCGCCAGCTTCTCCTGTTCGATGCCCAGGGCCGCCGCGACGTCCTCGGGGCTCTTCAGCCACTGCTCCAGGAGGGCCCGGGCCATCTCGGACAGCTCCTCGTCCTCCGGCTCCTGCAGGACCACTCCGCGGAAATGGTGGGCGAACACCTGGTCATAGGTGTCGAAGTACCGCTCGCTCTTCACCAGAATCGACCGGGCGGCGGTGTAGAAGTCCTCCACGGAGCAGATGAGCCCCATCCCCAGCGCCTTCTGGAGTTTCAGAAAGGACGTGGGCTTTACGGGAACACCCCGGTCACGGAGGGTATAGAAGAATTCAACGAACACGTCCTGCTCCCTATGCGCGCATCCGGAGCTGCCGGCCTGCGTTCTCCAGGTCCAGGCTCTTCTTGAAGAGGACCCCCAGGTAAGGCACGCCGCCCTGCTTCAGGGACGACACCTTGAAGTCCGGGTCGGCCTTGACGGCGCGGATCCAGTTGATCAGCTCCCGCGTGGCGGGCCGCTTCTCGATTCCCGTGAACTCGCGCAGGCGGTAGAACGTGGCGATGCACACGTCCGCCAGCTCCCGGTTCAGGTTCGGGAAGTGGACGTCCAGGATGAGGCGCATCATGTCCGGATCCGGGAAGGCGATGTGGTGGAAGTTGCACCGTCCCAGGAAGGGGTCCGAGAGGTCCTTCTTGGCGTTGGATGTGATGATGATGACCGGGCGGTTCCGGGCCGTGATCGTCTTGTCGACCTCGATGATGTCGAACTGCATCTGGTCGAGGACGTCCAGCATGTCGTCCTGAAAATCCGTGTCGGCCTTGTCGATCTCGTCGATGAGCAGCACCGTCCGGACGTCCGCCGTGAAGGCCTGGCCGATCTTGCCCATGCGGATGTACTCCTCGATGTTGCTGACGTCCCGTTTCGAGTCGCCGAAGCGGCTGTCGTTGAGGCGGGTCAGCGTGTCGTACTGGTAGAGGGCGTCCACCAGCTTCATGCTCGACTTGACGTTGAGGATGATCAGCGGCATGTTCAGGGCCTCGGAGATGGCGTGGGCCAGCATGGTCTTGCCCGTGCCGGGCTCCCCCTTGAGGAGGAGGGGCATCTCCAGGGCCATGGAGACGTTGACGATCTTGGCCAGCTCGTCGTCGAGGACGTAGCGGGACGCCCCGCGGAAAACGGAATTATTCTCTTTCATAAACGGCTCCTTCTCTGCTTTTTACACTTAACCGGCCTTCCCTGTATGCGAATTCGGGGGAAAAAGCCACCCTGATTTGAGACCGGCCATAAGGCGCCACTCAGGGCCTCTCCCGCCAGGGGATCCACTCGAACCATCCCTCCAGGCCCACCTTCGACGCCCAACGGTCGATCATGGCCCGGTCGCCGGCATGACCCTCGCCGTATTCCCGCCGGGTGATTTCCGCCAGCTCGCCGCCGTCGAAGAGAAAGATCGTCTTCATGTAGGGGGCCGTCCAGTCGAGACGGAGGTGGTCCTCGAGAATCTTGAAGAAGGCGAAGTTCATCACGTTGGCGGCGAAGTGGATCCGCTTCGGCATGTATTGCCGGGCATCCGGGGTGAGCACGTTGATGGCGGAGCGCCACTGCTGGCGCAGCATCCGGGCCTGGACCGGGCGCAGCTCCGGCAGCGTGTCGTAGAGCCCCTTCTCCACCATGATGTCGGGGGGCATCCGCGTGAGCTGAAACACCGCCCCCTCGTACCATATCACCGCCATGTCGCGGATCTTCTCCCGGCCGAAGACGTAGGAGAGGCGCCGCAGGTCCTCTTCCTCCTCCATGAGGAAGGTCATCAGCGTCCGCCGGCTGGAGACGGGAACGAAACGCTCCCCTTCCGGCGCTTCAAAGAGGCGGAGGATGTGGGCGCAGCCGCCGGCGACGGCATGGTTGATCCCGTCGTCATGGGATTTCCGGTAGACGATGCGGTGGGCCGTCTCGCCCCGGCCGGCCATGGACACCGTGGCCTGAACGGGATGATTCTCCCGCTCCTCGAAGCGGACGATTCCGCCCGACCGCGCACGGAGGCGCTCCAGGAGGGCATGGACGGAATCCATCAGGAGCGGCGGCATAATGCTTGGCAATCCCCGGGAAAAAGGCTATGGATCACGAAACGTCGGGATCATACACCCGCCCTTCGACCCCGTAAACCCCTTTCATCATGAATGAATCCGAAAACATGAAAAACCCGCAGCCCTTACCGCAGGGACGCCGCTCCGTCCTTTCCTGGGCCTTCTATGACTGGGCGAATTCGGCCTATGCCACCACCGTCATGGCCGGCTTCCTGCCGGTCTTCTTCAAGGAGTTCTGCTGCGCCGGGGCGGACCCGGTCGTCAGCACGGCCCGCCTGGGATTCACCAATGCGGCCGCCGGCCTCCTCGCGGCGTTCCTGTTTCCCCTCCTGGGGGCCGCCGCCGACCGGGGACGCTCCCGCAGACGCTTTCTCCTGTTCTTCCTGGGCCTGGGCGCCCTCACCACGGCCTGCCTGTCCCTTGTCCAGGCGGGCCAGTGGCCCGCCGCGGCGATTCTCTACGGATTGTCCCTCGTCGGCTTCGCCGGCGGGAACGTCTTTTACGACGCCCTGCTCCTCCTGGTCGCGGGCCGAAAGGACATGGACCGCGTCTCCGCCCTCGGGTACGCCCTGGGCTACTTAGGCGGCGGGATCCTCCTGGCCGTCAACATCTGGATGACCCTCGACCCGGCCCGGTTCGGACTGGCCGATCCGCTCCAGGCGGTTCGGGCCTCCTTCGTCACCGTGGGAATCTGGTGGCTCGTCTTCTCGATCCCGCTGTTTCTCTGGGTCCGGGAGCCTGCCGGGAAAGAGCGGATCTCCATCGGCGTCATGTTCCGGGAAGGCTGGAAAAATCTCACCGGCACGCTCCGGGGCATCCGCCGCTATCCGACGATTCTCCTCTTTCTCCTGGCCTACTGGTTCTACATCGACGGTGTGGACACCATCATCCGGATGGCCGTGGACTACGGGCTTTCCCTGGGCTTCGCCTCGAAGGACCTGATCCTGGCCCTCCTGATGGTCCAGTTCATCGGCTTCCCGGCCGCCCTGGCCTTCGGCCGCCTGGGAGACCGCATCGGCACGAAGAGGGCCATCCTGCTGGCCGTCGGCGTCTATCTCCTCGTCACCATCGGGGGCAGCCTGATGCGGACCCGGGAGGACTTCTTCGTCATGGCGGCGGCCATCGGACTCGTCCAGGGAGGAATCCAGGCCCTGAGCCGGTCGTTCTATGCCCGGATCATCCCCCCGGACCGGCCCGCCGAATTTTTCGGGTTCTTCAATATGGTGGGGAAGTTCTCCGTAATTTTCGGCCCCGCCCTTGTCGGCCTGTCGGGCCTGGCCGCCCGGGCCGCGGGCTTCGAGGGTCCGGTGGCCTCCCGGATCGGCATCCTGTCAGTGGCCCTTCTCTTCCTGGCCGGCGGGACGCTGCTTCTGTTCGTGGACGAGGAAAAGAGATGAGAGGAGGGGACCGCCCCGTGAAGACAATCATTCCCCGGGTGAAGAAGACCGCACCGGAAAAAGGCTCTCTCGCCGTCCGCCTTGTCCTTCTGCTGACCGCCTCCGGCCTCTTCTTCCCGCCCGCGGCGCCTGTTACGGCCGCCGAGCCGTCCGAAACGCTGGCCATGTCCGTCCGCGTCCGGACCTCCGGGGGCGGAATCCCTGACGGGCCGGCCCGATTCCGCGTCCTGCCGCAAGGCGTCGAGTACGTGGCGGTGGAACGGGCATTGATCGACAGCGCGACGCGCATCCTCACGAACCGGGGGTACGTCCGCGACGAGACCCGGCCGGAGATCACCCTGGCCGTTTCCTATGAATGCCTCCCTGTCCGGGTCGAGACCGCCGCCGGGCCGGGAGGGGATCCAATGGATGAACGGCTCTATATCAAGGGCTCCTTCTCCGAAACCCGGTTCTCCAGGAAAATCGGCATCCTCGTCTTCACGGCCATGGCGGGGGACGCACCGGCATGGCGCGGCGAAGTCACGAGCGAAGGATCCTGTGGGGAGACGGTCCGGGATGCGCCCACTCTGGTGGAGGAGCTCCTGGGGGAGTTCCCTCGGACCACCGGCAGACCCACGCAACGGACGCGGCTCCGGGAAGGCGGCCGATAAACGGATTCCCGAGACGGCCGGCCGGGAAACCCAAAACGAACGCAAGAAACATGCAACGATATGTTTTTATGGGAGAAAATTTTTTCAAATGGGCTTGCTTTGACCGGATCGAGGGTCTATAATCGGCCCCGTTTGCCGCTGGAGCCGAACGCCCCGGATGCACACCCACCCATATCAAACCAAGGAAAGGAGAACGGATTGATGAAGAAGACCTGGACCCTGCTGTTTGTCATGGTTGTCGCTGCGGCCTTCCTTGCCTCGCCCTGCCTGGCCAAGACCCAGTGGAACGCCAATTCCGTATGGCCCCCGAAGAACGAGCACAGCGTCGGACTGACCGAGTTCGCCGCCAAGGTGAAGACCGCCACAAACGGGCAACTGGAACTGATGGTTCAGACCGGCGGCGCCCTGGGATACAAGGGCCCGGAACTCCTGAAGGTCGTCCGTGACGGCCTGGTCCCCGTCTCCGACATGCTCATCAGCGGCGTGGCCGGCGATGAAAAGGTCTTCCAGATCGTGACCCTTCCTTTTCTCGTCCGCAACTTCGACGAGCTTCACCTCCTGCTGAACGTCTCCCGGCCCTATTTCGACAAGGCCGCCCAGAAGTGGAACCAGAAGATCCTCTACATCGCCCCCTGGCCGGGTGCGGGCCTCTGGACCAAGAAGAAGGTGACGAGCCTCGCCGACATGAAGGGGCTTAAAGTGAGAACCTACGACAAGAACGGCGCCCTCGTGATGGAGGCCGTCGGAGCCACCCCCTGGCCCTCCCCTTCAGCGAGGTCTACACGTCGCTGCAGACCGGCGTGATCGACTCGGTCATGACCTCGACGCCCACGGCCGTGGACGGCAAGTTCTGGGAGGTGTTGAAGTACTTCGAGCCCCTCAACATCACCATCGCCACCAACATGGTCACTGTGAACCTCAAGGCCTTCCAGAAGCTTCCGAAGGCCCAGCAGGACGCCCTCGTCAAGGCCGGCAAGGAAATGGAAACCGCCATGTGGGCCCGCGTGAAGAAGTGGGACAAGGACATGGAGGCCATCAGCAACAAAAACGGCATCCAGACGGTGAAGCCCACGGCGAAGCAGATCGCCGAGCTCGAGAAGATCACGGAAGGCATCCGGGCCGACTGGCTGAAGACTGCTCCGCCGGACGCCAGGAAGATTTATGCCGATTTCATGAAGAAGGTGAAGCGGTAAGGAAAGCGTTGTGACAGGTTGGAGCCGGGGGCGCCCGGGATCGATCCCGCGGTCCCCCGGCCTTTTTACTGCTGTTCCTGTCCGTGAATCCCCCTACTTCCTCTCGGAGAAACGCAGTTGAAAACATGGATCCGTTTCCTGGACGGCCTCTCCGGCGCCGGCGGCTGGCTGGCGGGCATCCTGATGGTGCTGGCCCTGCTCCTGGTCATCGGTGAGATCGTCGTCCGGAGCTTTTTCTCGGGAACCCTCTACATCACCGACGAATACTCGGGTTACCTGATGGCCATGCTGACCTTCACAGGCCTCGCCTACACGCTCCGCGAGCGTGGGCATATCCGGATGATGTTCCTTCCCCATGTCCTCAAGGGCCGGGCACACATCCTCTTCAACATGGCCTGCTTCGTCGTGGGCTTCCTGTTCTGCGCGGCCCTGACATCCTACACGTGGGATTTCTTCTGGGACTCCGTCGTCAACGAGTCCCGGTCGATGCAGATCTCGGAGACGTACCTGGCGATCCCCCAGGCCTTCCTGCCCCTCGGATCGGCGCTCATGACCCTGCAGTTCCTGGCGGAGTTCCTGAAGGGTGTCGCCCTTTTGAGGCAGGAAACGGAGGGGATCCGGATCCTGGAGGAGGCCGACGATCTCGGCCGGTAGCACGGTCCCCGCTTCCCGGATCCCGCGAAGCAGGGACGCGGGTTTTTCGCATGGAAGGGCGGTTTCCCGCCGCGGAGTGAAAACGAATGCAACCTGACCTCGGACCCGTTTCGGCAACGATCATCGGGCTCCTCATCCTCTTCCTGGGGGGATCCGTCTGGATCGGCATCTCCCTGTTCCTTGTCGGCATTGGCGGCTTCTTCTTTTTCAGCGACGTGTCCTTCGGCTCCATCATTGCCAACGTCGCCTGGAACAACACGAGCGGCTCGACCATGATGGCCCTGCCCTTTTTCATCTGGATGGGGGAGATCCTCTTCCGGAGC
>CAZODI010000016.1:0-68602 GCA_964578535.1 uncultured Syntrophaceae bacterium | reverse complement strand
CGGCCGTACTTCTGCTTGATCGGCCAGAGCAGGCGGCGCGCCTTGTCGAGGTTGACGTTGTCGGGCCAGCTGTTGAGGGGCGCCAGGCGCTGGGAGCCGGACCCCGCCCCCCCGCGGCCGTCGCCCAGGCGGTAGGTGCCCGCGCTGTGCCACGCCATCCGGATGAAGAGGCCCCCGTAGTGCCCCCAGTCGGCGGGCCACCAGTCCTGCGAATCGGTCATCAGTGCATAGAGGTCCTTCTTCAAGGCCGCCAGGTCGAGCTTTTTGAACTCCTCCGCGTAGTCGAACGAATCGCCCATCGGGTTGCTTTTCTTGTCCTGCTGGTGAAGAATCCTGAGGTTCAACTGGTTCGGCCACCAGTCCCGGTTCGTCGCGCCTCTGCCGGCCATTTGTTTGCGCTCACTGCCCGTTGACGGGGACTTGCTGTCTTCATTCATCCTGCATCCTCCTTTCATCACGTTTGTTTCCAATGGGTTTGTGGACTTGTTTGCGGGTTGGTTGCGAAATCAGGAATGATTCCTGATCCGATGCAAAAAAAATTGGTATCCCCTCAGGAATGGCGATTGCGCCGTTTTCCGGAGGGAGAGGCGCTGTCCCGATCGTTGCCGCAGTCCTGACAGTATCCGTAATATTCCGTGCGGTTCCCGGTGATGATGAAACCCGTCGCCTTTGCCACATCCGTCCGGTCGACGGACACGAGAGGCTGGTAATCGATGATCTTTCCGCATCGGTCGCAGATGAGATTGATGTGATCGTCAAGATTGACTTCACATCGGTTTTCCCTTCCGTCGAACTCGAGCGCCTTGATGATGCCGTGGCGATTAAACTCGTTGATGGTGGCGTACGTGGTCGAAAGGCTCAGGCTCCTGTGCTTTTTCCTGGCCTCGCGATAGATGAATGACGCCCCGGGATGGAGATGCCCCTGTTCAACCAGCACGTCAATGATGGCCAGTCTCGGACTTGTGATGCTGAGGCCTTTCTCCTTCAACCGCTGAATGATCGTTTCTTTTTCCATTGTCCTTAAATTCGGAACCATTCCTGATTGCCTTCTGGCAGAGCATCCATCTCTTGTCAAGATTTCTTTCGTCGAAGCCGGGCGGCGACGGCCGATGGAGGCAATGGCTGCATTGCGGGATCCATCGCCATTCAATGTTTGATTGTTTTTTCCGGATCGTACCAGAGGTGAGCGATGACGTCTTGGGTCGGGAGAGCCTTGATTGTCGCCGGCAAGGATGAGGATCTGTCGAGATGATAAAAGACCGGCGTCCGAAAGTCATGCCTGTTGGACGCCTTTGCTGCCGTCGCAAACGAGGCCCTGTCCCGCGGAGATTACTTCTTCCGCAGGCTGTCGATCCCCCCGATCAGGAAATCGACCACTTCCTCGCTCGCCTCGTCGAGCTCGTCCGTGCGGTCCTGCCAGATGATGAACTGGTAGGCGATCCGCTCGTACATCCCGCCGATGCAGGTGGCGATGATCTCGGAGGACAGGCCGCTCCGGAAGCAAAAACCGCCCTTCTCCTTCAATGTCTCGACGGCGCCCTGCAGGTCGCTGATCAGCTGCTTGTGCATCTTCTCCCGGTGAGCCTCCAGGAGAGGGCTTTTCCCCACCGATTCCCGGTACAGGATGATGATCTTCTCCGGGTACTTCTGGCAAAATTCCGTCATGAAGGCGATGCCCGACTTCTTCATGCCTTCGTAGGGGTCTTCGGAGGCCCGGAAGGTCTCGCCGACGATGGTTCGGATCTCGTAGGCAATCTCGTCCATCAGGTGAGCCAGGATCTCCTCCTTGCTCTTGAAGTTGATGTAGACGGTGCCGATGGACACCTCCGCCTCGTCGGCGATCCGCTCCATGCTGGCCTGCCGGTAGCCCTCGGATGCAAACAGGGCCATCGCCGCCTTCAGAATAGCATCGCGGCGCCCCTCCTTCTCCCGCTGTCTTCTCTGGCCGGCCCTGGAGAGGACGCCCGATTTTTTCTTTTTCATGGTTCCGGTTTCCTTGTTCATCGAAGCCCGCGCTCCGCTCCATGACACCCGTGAGCGTGGGCGGCGGCTCTATGCATCTGCAAACTACAATGGATCATTCACGAATTGACGGCAATATAGAGAGACCCTCCCTCCGCGTCAACCGAATTATCGTGCCGGTACGGGATGAAAAACCCCGAAACGCATGTTGCAGAACGGCTTGAAACGGACAATTCCTCGTTGACTTGAAATCAAATACAATTATTAGAATCCAATTTCAATAATAACTTGACATTTTATTTGAGAATGTGGTTTTATCCCCGAAAGATGTCGGGGAAAGATAACTATTTTAATCTATGCAGTTTTACGTGTTTTTTCAGGCCCGCCCAAGCCGCTGTGAAACAGCGTTTCCAAAAACTGCTCCGGTAGAGTCAATCGCTATTCATATCAAAGAGATAGATCGTAAAAAAGATGCGAGACCCGTTGCTTGCGGATAAGGCGACGGGACGGATGCGGTGAGAGGAGCCGTGAACCTGCCGGCCTGAACGGAAAATGGAGGTCTTTTCATGCCGAACCAAGCGGAACCCGTTGATCTCGAAATTATCCAGGAAGACGGCGTCCCGGCCCGGTTGAAGAAGGTCGCTTCTCCGGTCATGAAGACGGATGTGTGCGTCAACTGCGGCACCTGCCTCCGGGCTTGTCCCACCGGGGCGATTCATGAGCTCCAGCGGCAGATATGCAGGCTCTGCCCAGACTGCGCCGACAGCCCCGTCATGTTCCCGCGGGACATGGAGGCGCTGACGGCGGAGTCCTGCGCCGGCGCCTGCCCCATCGGGCATTACCCGGAGGGATACGTCAACATGGTCGCCGACGGGGAATTCGAGAGGGCGTGGAGGCTGATCGCATCCGTGAATCCCATGCCCTCCGTCCTGGGCCGGATCTGCTCGCGTCCCTGTGAGGAGGCGTGCAAGCGGGGAACGCTGATCGACGCCCCCCTGCCCATCCGGGCCATGAAGCGGCTGGTGTCCGACATGGCCCATGAGAAGGGCTGGGTCGAGAAGGGGCGTTACCCCCGGAAATACGACGAGCGAATCGCCGTGATCGGCGCCGGGCCGGCGGGCATGGCGGCGGCGCACTACCTGGCCTCGGCGGGATATGAAGTCGTCGTGTACGACGCCTCGCCGAGCTTCGGGGGCATGCTCACCCGGACGGTGCCGTCGTTCCGGCTGCCCGCGGACGTGATTGACCGGGATTTCAGTACCATCATCGGCAGGGGAATCACCTTCCGGCCGAACGTCGAGGTCGGGAAGAACCCTTCCATCGCCGACCTGCTGGGCCGCGAGTTCGATGCCGTCCTCGTGGCCGCCGGAGCCCCCAGGGGCGTCCGGCTTTCGATTCCCGGCGCCGAGTTCATGGGCGTTTTCAACGCCGTCGAATTTATGACCTCCGTCAAGGCGGGAGCGCCGCTCACGATCGGGGAAAAGGCGCTGGTCATCGGCGGCGGCAGCGTCGCCACCGACGCTGCCCGGACGCTGCTCCGGCTGGGGGCGACGGACGTCTCCCTCGCCTGCATCGAAGGAGAGTGCGAGATGCCGGCCATGAGCTGGGAGGTCGAGGAAGCCCGGAGCGAAGGCGTGACGTTCATCCATTCCGCCCTGCCGGTCCGGATCGGCGGCGACTGGCAGAAGGTCCAGTGGGTGGAGATGGACCCGGTCACCCGGTTTTCCATCGGCGAGAACGGAATCAAGTGCGACACCGACTGTGCCAGGCGGTTTCTCCTCGATGCCGACACGGTTGTCTTCGCCGTCGGACAGAAGACGGACCGGGTCGTTTTCGAAAACACGCCCGGCATTGAGATCAACGGGGGAGGACGGGTCCGGATCGATCCGGACACCCAGATGACCACCCTGGAGGGGGTCTTCCTCGCGGGCGACGTGGTCGAGGCAAAGAGCTCCGTTGTCGAGGCCGTAGCCTCGGCACGCCGGGCCGCCGCTTCCATCGACGCCTGGCTGAGAGGGCGGGCTCGTGCCGTCGAAAAGAAAAAGCCGCCCCGGGGCGCGCCCCTGGAGGAGAAGATCTTTCCCGTGCGGCTGGAGAAGCTGAGCGTCGCCGGCATTCCCTCCCTGGTGCCGGACGACGCCCTGGCCTGCTTTGACGAGGTGGAGGGTGCCATGGATCTCGCCGAGGCCCGGGAGGACGCGCGCAGATGCATGAAATGCGGCTATGTGGACGTGGACCATGAGCTCTGCATCGGCTGCGGAACCTGCGCCGCCGTCTGCCCGAGGGGGGACGTGATCCGGCTGGAGGCGCCGCAAACCGGGGAGAACGTGTTGCCGGGCGAGGAGGTGCGGTCATGAAGACATGGGACGTCATCGTGGTTGGAGCGGGACCGGGCGGCAGCACCACCGCCGCCAGGCTGGCCATGGCGGGTTGCGACGTGCTCCTGGTGGACAAGGAGCGGTTTCCCCGGGAAAAGCCCTGCTCGGACATCTACGGGCGCTACGGCGCCGACACGTACAAGGAGATCGGCGCTTACGACGAGCTCAAGGAGAAGGGATTCCTGTTCCCGGACCTGGCCCTCACCTCCCCGGACTACACGGAGATCCGCGGCCCGAACGTCCTCAGCCTCACCTGTCCCCGCCGGATCGGCGACAACATCCTCAAGGAGACGGCCGCCCGCCGGGGGGCCAGGGTCCTGGAGGAGTTCTGGGTCCACGACCTGATGATGGACCGCGGGCGGGTGGTCGGTGTCAAGGCCAAGTACGAAGGGAAATTCGTCGAGTACCCGGCCCGGATTGTTATCGGCGCCGACGGCAGCCACAGCTGGGTGGCGAAGCGCCTGGGGCTGTTCCGGGACGACTACGACGAGGTATTCCTGGCCGGCCGTGCCTATTTCGCGGACTGCGATCCTCCCCTCCGGACCATGGAGGTGCACTACGATCCCTATTTCTTCCCGGGCTTCGTCTGCCTGAGCCCGCACCCCGGTTACGGGGACGTGGTCAACGTGGGAATCGGCTACCAGATGACGCCGTACGTCCGGGCAAAGGAGGATGTCGAGCAGCTGACCTGGAAATTCATCGAGACGAGTCCCTTCGGGGAGAAGCTGCGCAGGGCCCGGCAGGTCAGCGACTGGATGGGCTGGCGCGTCCCGAGCGCGGGCCAGATCGGGAAAACCTATGCCGCCGGCGCGATGCTCATCGGCGATGCCGGCAGTTTCGTGGATCCGTTCATCCTCGAGGGCATCGCCAACAGCGTCCGGAGCGGCGGCTTCGCGGTGCAGACGGCCCTGGAGGCGCTGGAGAAGGGCGACTTCTCCGAATCCTTTCTTTCGGCCTACCAAGTGCGCTGGGAGGAGAAGATGAAGCCCCGTCTCGATGCGCTGCAGCAGATGGCCCTGGTCGCCCGGAACGCCGAGCTCCTCAACGCGACCTTCCACGGCCTGAAGGCCAATCCGGGGGCCCTGAAGAAGATGTTCGGCTGACGGGACCGTCATCCGGAAGAGAGATTCTTCGGATGCACGGAGCGCCGGAATTCCACATCATGAAGAGCGACTGCCGATTGGCGAAAATCGGGGTGGCCACCCCGTGCGACGGCCTCGGCAACGCAAACGCCATCCTGCTGGAGCGGGTGGAAAAATAGCAGTCCAAAACAGTATTCATCAACAACGGGGAGGATAGCATGTCCAGTTTGATCGTCGATTCGAGAGACCAGCAATTCGTGCTGCACGAGATGCTGGGAGTGGAGAACATCTGCCGGGGGCGCTTCGAAAGCTTCGCCGGGGACACCTTCGACATGATCCTGACGGAGGCGGAGAAATTCGCCAAGGAGGAGATATTCCCGGTCCTGAAAGACGGCGACCACCAGGGCTGTCGCCTGGAGAACGGGCAGGTCTACGGCCCGGAGGCCTTCCGGAAGGGCTACCGGCTGTTCTGCGAGGGCGGCTGGAACGCCATGATGAACCACCAGGAGCACGGCGGCCAGGGGTTTCCCATGGTCCTGTACCTGGCCTGCGCGGACTGGTTCTTCCACAACTTCGCCTTCACCATGTACCCGGGCCTGACCAGCGGGGCGGCGGAGCTGATCGAGAGCTACGGCACCGAGGAGCAGAAGAATCGCTACCTGCCGAAGATGCTGAGCGGCGAATGGGGGGGCACCATGTGCCTCACCGAGGCGGGGGCCGGCAGCGACGTGGGGGCGCTCGCCACCAAGGCGATCCGGCAGCCCGACGGCACGTTCCTCATCCAGGGGACCAAGGTCTTCATCTCCTGCGGGGACCACGACTACGTGAGCAACATGATCCATCCCGTCCTGGCGCGGATCGAAGGCGATCCCGAGGGGACGAAGGGCATCTCCATCTTCCTGGTTCCCAAGTTCCGGGTGAACGGCGACGGAACCCCGGGGGCGCACAACGACCTGGGAGTCACCAAGATCGAGGAAAAGCTGGGGCTCCACGGCAGCGCCACCTGCGTGATCAACTTCGGCGACAACGGCGGCTGTGTCGGCGAGCTCCTCGGCAAGGAGTGCGAGGGCATGAAGATCATGTTCATGATGATGAACGGGGCGCGCATGGGCGTGGGCGTCCAGGGCCTCTCCGGTGCGTCTTTCTCCTACCTGCAGGCACTGGAATACGCCCGGGAGCGTCTCCAGGGGACGAACCTGCTGGGCAAGAGCAACGGCAGCGTGCCGATCATCAAGCATCCCGACGTCAAGCGCATGCTCCTGTGGATGAAGTCGCACGTCGAGGCCATGCGGGCCCTCATCTACTTCTCCGGCGCCTGCCACGACCGGGGCGAAGTCAGCGACAACCCGGAGGAGAAGACGAAGTGGAACGGCCTCCTGGAGGTCCTCACCCCCATCTGCAAGGCGTATTGCTCCGACATGGCCTTCCGGATCTGCGAGACGGCCATCCAGGTCTACGGCGGCTATGGCTTCTGCAGCGAGTACCCCGTGGAGCAGATCCTCCGGGACGAGAAGATCGGGTCCATCTACGAGGGGACGAACGGCATCCAGTCGCTGGACCTGGTGGGACGGAAACTGGGCATGAAGGGCGGGGCCTATTTCATGGAGCTGATCGAGGAGATGAACAAGGTCCTGAGCCGCTACAAGGATCGCTGCCCGGACATCGTGGACGACGTCTACGGCGCCGTGGAGACCCTGGTCAACACGGTCCTGTACTTCGGCCAGTGCGGCAAGGAGGGCAAGTTCACCGTTCCCCTCGTCAACGCCTATCCATTCCTGATGATGATGGGAAAGGTGGTCAGCGCCTGGTTCCTGTTCTGGCAGGCGGGCATCGCCGCGGAGAAGCTCTCCGCCATGGGCGTGGACACGGCGGATCGCAAAGGCCTGAAGGCCCGTGCGAAGGAGGACCGGGAGGCAGCCTTCTACGCCGGCAAGATCGCCGGTGCCGCCTATTTCATCAAAAACGTGCTGCCCGAGATCGAGGGCACCGTGAAGGCCATCCGGCGGGAAGACATGTCGATCCTCGAGATCGCCGAGGAGAGCTTCGCATCCTGATTGCACCGGATGGTCTGACCAATTGCGTTCGTGGAGCGGTGGCGGGAGGCTTCCTCCCGCCGCCGGTCTTGCAGGAGGGGAAACACTCATGGATGGGAAAGGGGGACGCAAGATGATTTTGAGAGACCTTTTCAAGAAGCATGCGAAGGAGATTCCGAACGACGTGGCGCTGGTCTTCAAGGAGCGCAGGATCTCGTACAAGGAGTACGACGAGGCGACCGACCGGGCGGCCATGGGCCTCCTGAAGCTCGGCGCCCGGCGGGGAGACCGGGTCGGGATCTACGGGCCGCTGTGGCCGGAGATCGTCATGGCACACTTCGGGGCGACGAAGATCGGGGCCATCGGCGTACCGCTGAGCGTCCGGACCACGCCGCCGGAGCTCAAGTTCTTCGTCAACGACTCGGAGATCTCCGTCCTGTTTATGCCGAGCGGTTTCATGGGAGCCGACTTCCTGGCGAACCTGGAAGCCGTGCGGAAGGAAATGCCGACCCTCAAGCACGTGGTGTGCTTCGACAAGGAGACGGACGGAATCCTGCTCTGGGAGAAGTTCCTGGCGGAGCCCGACGCGGCGGCCCTTCAGAAAGCGGCCGACGCCATCGTGGAGGACGATCCCGCCCTGTTCATCTACACCTCCGGCACAACGGGGGTCCCCAAGGCAGCCATGCTGACCCACAAGAACCTGATCACCTACACGAACGCGCAGATCGAGTGCATGGAATACCATCGCGGCCACAGCATCGTCCTGAACCTTCCCTTCGCCCACGTCGGCGGCGCCGTCATGGGGATCACCTGCAACCTGAATGCAGGCAACAAGGTCATCATGATGGACATGTTCAACCCGGAAGAGACGCTGCGCCTGGTCGCCGAGGAAAAGGCGACAACCCTCGGGCAGGTGCCCGCCATGTACGCCATGGAGCTCGCCCACCCCAACCTGGGCAAGTACGACATCAGCACGCTCAAGATCCCCATCGTCTCCTCCCAGCCCTGCCCCTCGGAGCTGATCTCGGCCTTCAAGAAGGTCGTCGGCGTCATCCCGCTCAACGCGTACGGCCTGACGGAGTGCACCGCCGCCATCACCTTCACGCATCAGAGTGACGGTGAGGAGAAGCTGACCTACTCCGTGGGCAAGCCCATTCCGTGCATCGAGATGGTCCTCAAGGACGATGACGGGAACATCGTTCCCCAGGGCGGCGCGGGCGAGATCTGCGTGAAGGGCCCCGTCGTCATGAAGGGCTACTGGAAGCGGCCCGAAGAGGACGCCAAGGTCTTCGACAAGGAGGGCTTCCTCCACACGGGAGACATGGGCCGGTTCGAGGAGGACGGGTCCCTGGTCATCGTCGGCCGAAAGAAGGAAATGTACATCCGCGGCGGCGAAAACGTCTATCCCCCGGAGATCGAAGACGTGATATGCAAGCATCCGGACGTCATGCTGGCGGCGGTCATCGGCCGTCCCCACGAGAAGTGGGGCGAGGTCGGCCGGGCCTACGTCATGCCCAAGCCGGGAAAGAGCCCGACCCCGGAGGAGATCAAGGAATTCCTGAAGGACAAGCTCTCCCACTTCAAGCTCCCCGAGGACGTCATTGTCCGTCCCATGCTGCCGCTCACGCCGCTGGGAAAGGTCAAGAAGCTCGATCTCTACCAGGAGATGAAGAAGGAACTGGGGAAATAAGAACGGAGGCCGTTATGGGAACGTACGATGCAATCATTGTCGGGGCCGGCATCGCCGGCCTCGGCGTCGGCAGCCTTCTCCAGGGCAAGGGCCTGAAGACGGCGGTTTTCGAGAAGAGCAAGGTCGTCGGCGGGCGTTCGAGAACCTTCGAGCTCCCCGGCGGCTGGCGGATCGACATGGGAACGCACTGTGTCGACCAGGGCATCCATTCGTCCTGCAACAAGCTGCTCCAGGTCCTGGGAAAGGAGATCCCCTGGTCCCACAACCTGGAGGGCTTCATGTTCTACGACGAAGACGGAACGTGGAAGCCCATGATGGAGTACCTCAACCTCTCGGCGCGCGAAAAACAGGAGCTCTTGGACCTGCAGAAGTGGATCGGCTCCGCCACGGACGAGATCATCGACCACTACGACAACGTTTCGCTGACGAAGCTTCTCGATGAAAAGGTGAAGTCGCCCAAGATCGCCGAGTTCTGCAAGACCGTCGGCATGGTCCAGACGACCCTGACGGAGTCGGACATCATCTCCGCGGGCGAGTTCATCCACATCTACCGGGACCAGATCCGCGTCTCCGTCAGCCCGGACCTTCCCTTCAACGCGGTGCGGATGCCCCTGGGCGGCGTCGCAACGATGATGGCAGCCATGGAGGCGGCCTACCGCGAGAGGAGAGGAACGCTCAACCTGGGGACGCCGATCCGGAAGGTCAACGTCCGGAAAGGGCAGATGACGGAGGTCGTGACGGATGACGGCGCATATTCCGCGCCGATCGTCGTCATTGCCGCGCCCATCTGGAACGTGCTCCGGTTCCTCTCCATGGACGAGATGGCGCAGTTCGCGCCGGCCTGGGCGAAGCGCATGAAGGAATGCGAGTTCGAGACCAGCGCGTCCACGGGCTTCACCATCGGGACCAGGGCACCGCTGTTCGATGACAAGTGCTACCTCTCCGCCTGGCGTGTCCCCGGCCTTGGGCTGCCCCTGCAGATCCTGGGACACACGAACTTCGACGACACGATCGCACCCCCGGGGCACATGATCGCCTTCATCGGGGCCTGCGGCACGCCGGCGCAGATCGGGAACGCGGAGTTCCGCAAGAAGACCCTGGAGCAGTTCTGGGAGGTCGTCAAAAAGATGTTCCCCAACGTGGAGCGGGACCTGGTGTGGAGGCAGGACGGCTTCACCATCGGGATCGACGGCCTGAGCCGCTCGCCCGGGATGACCGGGCGCTACCGGCTTCCCGTTTTCCTTCCCGAGGTGCCGGGGCTGTATTTCGCCGGCGACTGCTACACGGGCCGTGGTGTCGGGATGAACACGGCCGCCAGCTCCGCCATGATCTGCGCGGAAGAAATCCTGGCCCGGCAGGGCAGGTAACGCCACACCGGCAGGAGTTCACTCGGGGGCAGGGGGGCCCGGCGGGCCCTCCGCCCCCGTTCATCCGATCATTCCAAAGGGGGGATTTGCAGATGAATCGCAACATCGCGCGCTATCTGGACCGCAACATCGAGACCTACGGCGAGTACGAACAGTTCATTTTCCTGGGGAACGACGGCCCCCGGCGGATCAAAAACACGGAGATCCGCAGCCGGGCGCAGGCCCTGGCCGCGGGACTGAAGAAGGCAGGCATCAGGCGGGGAGACGCCATCTGCACGGTCGTGAGCAACGTGCCGGAGATTCCCGAGATCATCAACGGCATCAACCGGTGCGGCGCAATCTACCTGCCCGTGGTCTTCCTGCTCACGGCGGCGGAGATCCGCTACATCCTGGAAGATTCGGGCGCCAGGGCGATCATCACGGAGACGATGCTGCTGCCGAAAATCCTGGAGGCCGCCAAGGGATTGGAGACCGTCGGGAAGATCGTCGTCATCGGCGGCGAGACCCGCAACGACACGGTATCCTACACGGATCTCCTGAAGGATGCCGACAGCGGAGGGGACATCGAAACGGTGGACGCGGACGATGTCGCCATCCTCATGTATACCTCCGGCACGACGGGCGTTCCCAAGGGGGTGATGATCACCCACCGCAACATGGAAGCGCAGATGCGTAACGGCGTCGTCTATACGGGTTGCGAATACGGGTCCGTCGTGATGGTCGTCGTTCCCATGAACCACATCCTGGGGGTTCTCACCTGCCTGGAGGGTAACTACGTCGGCAGCGTCACCTACATGATGCAGCCCTTCGACCCGCGCAAGGTGCTGGATGCCATTCGCGAGTACAGGGTCGAATACATCCCCCTGGTTCCGACCATGATCGTCTACATGATGATGGTCTTCGATCCGAAGAAAGACGACCTGTCGTCAATGAAGACCTTTATTGCCGCCGGAGGCCCCCTCAGCGTGGAGACCCAGGTCCAGGCGATGAAGCTGTTCCAGGCGGACGTCAGCGTGTCCTACGGGTGCACCGAGACGGCCGGAACCATCACGCGGCAGCATCACGAACGGCCCCGGAAGACAGGATGTGCCGGGTTCCCGATCGCCTCCATGAGCCTGCTCATCGTCGATGACGACAGCCGGGAAGTTCCCCGCGGAGCGGAGGGGGAAGTCGTCTGCAAGGGACCCGTCGTCATGAAAGGCTACTGGAACAAGCCGAAGGAGACGGCCGAGGTCCTGAAAGACGGCTGGTTCCATACGGGCGACATGGGGCGGCTCGACGAGGACGGGGAGCTCTACATCACCGGCCGCAAAAAGGACCTGATCATCAAGGGAGGCGAGAACATCGATCCCGGGGTCGCCGAAGGGCTCCTGTACAAGCATGCAGCCGTCATGGAGTGCGCCGTCGTCGGCATGAAGGACGAGAAGTACGGAGAGGAAGTGGCCGCCGCGATCACCCGGAAGCCGGGTATGGAGACCACGGAAGAGGAGATCCTGGCCTATCTGAACGAAAACATGAAATCGTTCCTGGCACCGAAGCGAGTCTTTTTCTTCAACGGGCTGCCGAAGACAACCTTGGGCAAGGTTCTCAAGCGGGAGATCCGCGACATCATCAACAACAAGCTGAAGCAAGAGTGAAATAATCAATATATTCAATGTGGCAAGATGCATGCTGGAGGTTGTGCATGAAGGTTGTCAAGACCGGATGAGGATGGAGACATGGAAGAAAAGTATGATGTGATTGTCATCGGAGCCGGAGTCGGCGGGCTGACCGTCGCCTCCCTGGCCGCGAAGGAAGGGCTGAAGACGCTCCTGGTGGAGCAGTGCGACCGCGTCGGGGGACGGGCCCTGACGATCCGCGGGGAGGAGATCCTCTGGCATGGGGCCTCCTGGTACAAGTCGCTCCTGGCGAAGCAGTACACCTGGATCCCCTATGCCGAGCCGTCCCTTGAGGACATCATCGCCCGGCAGATGCTGAAGGGGTACACGCTGGACGTGGGTTACCACGGCGTGGCCCTCAACGGCGACGGGTATTTCCTGGATCTCGACGAGCGGATCGGCTCCGGCGTCCCCATGGTGGGAAACGTCAACAGCACCTATATCGGCGATGAATGGTACCTGGATTTCGACGCCGGGAAGATGGACGAGCGCCTGAAGAAGATCGCCGAGGACAATAAGATTCCCTTCGTCAAGTTCTATCTCGCGGCGGCCAGGCTCAAGGATGGAGACTTCGACCGCCTGGAGTCCGTCTCCGTCACCCAGTGGTGCAAGGACAACGGGCTCTACGAGAACAAGACGATCTTCGGCATGATCCACGCGGTGTCCACCCTGATCACCACGATCAATGACCCCGACGACATCTCCATCGGCGACATCTTCCGCTACATGGGGACGGTGATCAACCCGCGTTTCAAGGCCGGGCGGGCGAAGTGGCCCTCCGGGTTCACCACCGGGGGCATCATGCGCTGGAGCCAGGCCGTGGCGAACCGCTTCCTGGAGATGGGCGGGACCCTGGAGCTGGGCACCCGCGTCCGGGAGATCCTGATCGAAAACGGCCGGGCCGTCGGCATCATGGTCGAGGACGGGACCGGAGCCGCGAGGAGAATCAAGGCCTCCCGGGTGGTCAGCAACATCCCCATCCAGGACACCTTCAAGGTGGCCGACAAGGGCTCCTTTCCCTCCGAGTGGGCCGACCGGATGGAGGGACTCTACGGGTACGGCTCCATTGCGCCCTATTTCGGACTGAACCGGCTCGTCCTGCCGGAGCGGGAGTGGAAGGTCGGCGTGAAGGACACGTACGTCATCCCCAAGGAGGAGGGCTTCGAGTACAATGTCTACATGTGCTGGAACGTCCAGTCCCAGACGGACCCCTCCTGCGCCCCCGGCGGAAAGCACCTGATGACGGCCTATGCCCCGGTGACGGAAAAGGAGGCGAAAAACCGGGATCTGATGGCGAAGGCCTGCCGGCTCATCATCGACTACCTGGAGCGCCGCTACCCCGGGTTCAAGAAGAGCATGGACTGGGCCCTCTTCCCGACGGCCTGGAAACTGGAGGGCGTGGCGAAGTCGAAGACCCAGGCGGGCACCCTGAAGGCCCCCGTCGAGGCCCCCGGCGTGGAAGGGCTCTACTTCACCGGCGATACCGTCAAGGGCTACGGCGTGGCCATGGACTGCGCGGTGGCGGCGGGCCTCATCTGCGCCTCCCGGATCACCGGGAAGGACTACGGCGTCTCCTGAACGCGCACGTACAGGCACGTATTTTCGATACTTTTTATATGAAGGGCCGGAACCGCCCCGATGTTCCGGCCTTCGCTTTTGCGGGAAAGGCTGGCTTCCATCGAAGTATACAATTTAACAAGAAGATAGGACCTTAAAGAAATTCATTCAGAGGCATGAACGAGAAGAGGAATTCCATTATTCTTGACACCGGGACGGCCGTGGTCTAATTGAATGAACGCGTTCAGTGAACGGAAAGGCACCAGCAGAATCAAGATAAGTGTATGATATTATATGGGTAATACGGAAAGAACACAGCCGGGGAAGAATGCCAGGATCAAGCTGATTCTCGACAGCGCGGCGGCCGTTTTTCGGGAGAAGGGGTTCCGGGATTCGACCATCGAGGACATCGCGGCCCGTGCCCAGATCGCAAAGGGAACCATCTATCTGTATTTCAAGAGCAAATCGGATCTTTATTTCTGCCTGGTCCAGCCGGCTCTCGAATGCATTTCCAAGCACCTCGTCCAGATTGCCGAAGACAAGGAGGACGACTCCGACAATCGGCTGCGACGCCTCGGCCGGGCGATCTACGAGTTTTATGACAAGGACGTGGATGCTTATCACCTCCTGATCCGCTACAACGAGGAAGAGTACTCGAAGCTGCTGCCGGAGGACCGGCTGGAGCAGTTCAAATGCATCATGCGCTGCAACCTCAAGCAGGGGGAGATCGTCATCCAGGAGGGCATCGAGAAAGGGGTTTTCAAAGACGTCAATCCATACGCGGGTGCGGTCATTTTCTGGAGCGCCTTCATCGGCATGATCCAGTTCCAGGAGAATCGGATGAAACAGGGGAGGAAGGATTACCGGCAGGCGACGCTGGATTACCTCGAGATCTTTATCGACGGCCTGCGGTCGCACTGACTGTTGTTGCCGATACAATGAACATGTTCATATTCTGTCCCAGCCTTCATTATTTACCTGACAGACCTGGATGGGGAACAGCCGGTCCACGATCCGTGTCAGCGGTGCAGTCCGTATGTTGACTTCTGACCAATCAAAAGGGGGGAAACAGACATTCCTGTCTTTTCGTAAATGTTCGATATGATAAACAATTGAGATAATGACCCCATTGGCACCGGATTTGCGGGGCATGGCCGGTGAAGAGGAAATCGACCCACAGAAGGTCCCGCAGCAGTCGTTCCGCCCGTGCCGTCGGGCTGACGGGTCGGTAGCCGGCCCCGGAGAGGGGCTTTCACGAAAGGAGCAGGATATGTTTCCGCATCTGTTTGCACCCGGACGCATCGGAAACCTGGAGATCAGGAACCGGATCGTCATGCTGCCCATGACCATGGGCTATTCCGAGGCCGACGGCACCGTCGGCGACCGCTTCATCGCCTATTTCACCGAGCGGGCGAAAGGGGGCGCCGGGCTGATCATGATCCCCTTTTCGCCTCTCGACGTCGGGTCGTTCCTGGCACCGGCCATATACGACGACCGGTACCTGCCGGGAATCCGGCGGCTCACGGATGCCCTCCGTGCGGAAGGGGCAAAGAGCGCCTGCCAGCTCATCGTCTCCTATCACGTGTCCTTCGGGGACAGGCCGGCCGAGCTGGTCGGTCCCTCCCCCGTGCTGAACCAGATGCTGCGGCAGACTCCCCGGGCGCTCACGGTGGATGAGATTCACCACATCGTCAGGGAATACGGAACGTCGGCCCGCCGGGCCCGCGAGGGGGGATTCGACGCCGTCGAGTTCATCGTGGGCGGTGGCTACCTCCTGAACCGCTTTCTATCGCCCATCACGAACCGGCGGGAGGACGAGTACGGCGGGAGCCTGGAAAACCGGATGCGGATCCTCCTGGAGATCGTCGGGGCCATCCGGAAGGAGGCGGGGAACGATTTCCCGCTGGGCGTGCGCCTCAACGTAGAGGAGCAGATGCCCGGGGGACACACGATCGAGACATCGAAGGGCGTGGCCCGGGCGCTGGAGGAAGCCGGCGTGAGCTTCATCAATACATACACCGGCTGGCACGAGTCGCCGGTGCCGACGGTGGCCCCTGTCGTTCCCAAGGGCGGCTTTGCGGACCTCGCCGGGGCGATCAAGGGCGTCGTCGGCATCCCCGTCATCGCCGCGAACAGGATCAACGACCCGGCCACGGCCGAGCGGATCCTGGCGGAGGGGAAGGCGGATTTCATCGGCATGGGACGGGCCTTCATTGCGGATCCGCTTCTCCCGAACAAGGCGAGGGAAGGGCGTGTCGAGGAGATCGTTCCCTGCCTGGCCTGCGGCAACTGCCTCTCCGACATCCTGGTCATCTACAAGGATCCCCACGGCCCCGCCTCGGTCTCCTGCACGGTCAACCCATTTGCGGGCCACGAGCTTGATTTCGTCCCCGCGGCAGCAGACAAGCCTCGGAAGATCTACGTTGCCGGCGGCGGTCCCGCAGGGCTGGAGGCGGCCCTCGTCGCCGCCGGAAGGGGGCACCGGGTCACGCTCTTCGAGAAGGAAAACGAGCCGGGAGGCTGGCTTCGGGTGGGATGCCTGCCGCCCCACAAGGAGGACATCCAAAACCTGGCACGGAGCCTGGCCGTGCGGGCCCGAAAGGCCGGCGTCGAGATCCGCCTGGGCACCGCTCTGGATGTCGCGACGGTCGAACGCGAAAAGCCCGACGTCCTGGTCGTGGCGGTCGGGGCCGTGCCCATGGTCCCGGATATCCCGGGCATCCGGTCGGACCGCGTGGTCTCCGCGGAAGACGTTCTGACGGGGAGGAAGACCCTCCGCGGGAAGGTTGTCGTCCTGGGCGGCGGCCTCGTGGGCTGCGAGACGGCGGAGTTCCTGGTCACGAAGGGACAGGGCGTCACGGGTGTCACCGTCCTGGAGATGCTGGACCGCCTGGCACCCACGGTCTCGACCAGCTATCGGCCGTTTTTCCTGGGGATGCTGAAGATGCTGGGCATCCGCCTGGAGAACCGGACCACCGTGGAGGAGATCACCGACCGGGGCGTGAGGGTCAACCGGCAGGGGACCCCCGAGTTCATCGAGGCCGATTGGGTCGTTCTCGCCGCGGGCCTCCGGGTCGACCCGAAGGCGGTGGAGGCGTTCCGGGGCACGGCCCCGGAAGTTGTGGTCGTCGGCGACTGTGTCCGGCCCCGCATGATCAAGGAGGCCATGCAGGAGGGACTGGCCGCCGGCCTGAAGGCCTGAACCCGCGACCCGGCCGCGTGGAAGGTGGAAAAAAGGAATACTTACAGGAGTCTAAACCCCGAAAAGGAGGAATCGATGGCCATCAGCGAGTCCAGGAAGGAAGCCGTAGCGGCGCTGGAAAACATCATCAGGATCGTCGGCAAGATGGGGGTGAAGATCGAGCGGTTCGATCCCGGAGACGTGAAAGTCCGGCTGCCGAAAGAGCCGAACATCAACCACGTCGGCATGGTCTATGCCGGGTCCCTCTTTTCCCTGGCGGACTACACGGGGGGCGTCCTCTTCAGCTCCTGTTTCGACCTGAAAAAATACATTCCCATCCTGAAGGAGGCGTCCATTGTCTACCGGCGCCCGGCCATGACCGACATGACCATCGAGACATCCTTCACGCGGGACGAGATCGAGGATCTCAGGAAGACGGCGGACAGCGTCGGGAAGGCGGATTTCGTCAAGGAGTTCGAATTGAAGGACGAGAACGGGACCGTCTGCTGCACGGCCCGGGGGAGTTTTCAGATCAGAAAAGTATAAAGAGGATTCGCTGAAACAGGATCGGGGGGCACCTGTCGTCCCCCCTTTCCGCCTTGCCTCGATGCCACCGATCTTTCCTCCGTCACCGGATTGCCATCCCTGAAACACGTCGTTGACATGCAAAGCCCTTCCCAATATGCTTTTTTCATAAGAACATCGAAGACGGTCCGAGAACCAATCGATCCCCGGTGAACGACATGAAAAGGCAGGACATGACCAGGGCCCGGCTTCTGGAAGCGCTGGAGGCCGCGGAACGTCGCATCGCAGAGCTCGAATCGCGGGAAGGGAGCGGTCGGGGTCCGGCGGCGGATGCGCAGGCTCGCGAGGAGCGATACCGGCATTTCTTCAACCTGCCCCAGCTGGGCATTGCCATCATCCGTCCGGACGGCCACTGGATCGAGATCGGCGATGAGGTGTGCCGCATCCTCCAGTACAGCCGGGAGGAGCTGCGGGGAGTCCGCTGGCAGGACCTGACGCCGCCGGAGGAGCTCGAAGAGGATCTCTCCTGGATCCGGAACATTCTCGACGGAGAAGACCCGGCGGTGATCGCGGAAAAGCGGCTCATCCGGAAGGACGGTTCCCTCCTGGACGTCCAGCTTTCGCTGGCCCCGGTCCGGAGTGAAGAAGGCGCCGTCGATTCCCTGGTTGCGGTCATCCGGGATATCACCGGCAGCAGGCAGGCGGAAAGGCTGATCGGAATCCAGAAGGAGCTGGCCCTGGCCCTCATGAAGACGACCTCCATCGAGGAGGCGGCGCAGGCCTGCATGGATGCCTGTATCGAGGCGACGCAGTGCGACTCGGGGGGGATCTACTTCATTGATGAGGGAACCGGCGCGGTGAACCTGGTTCATGTCCGGGAGGTCTCGGAGACGTTTGCAGACCGGTCGAGGCATTTTGCGGCCTCGTCCGAGTTGACGCAAATCGTCCTCGAAGGGAGGATCCTGTATCTCGGAGCCCGTGACTTGCAGCACTTGGTCAATGCGCACGAACTGGCCGCCGAGGGGATCCGGTCCGCCGGAATCGTTCCGATCTGGCACGAGGACAGGGTCATCGGTAGCCTGAACCTCGGCTCCCATGTGCATGAACAGCTCTCCGAACAGGACAGGCAGGCCCTGGAGGTGATTGCCCTCCAGATCGGCCCGGCGATTGCCAGGCTGATGGCGGGGCAGAGGGTCCGGGAAAGCGAGGAGCTCTTCCGCCTGGTCTTCGAAAGAGCCGACGACGCGCACCTGCTCATCCGGGACGGCCGCTTCATCGACTGCAACGATGCGGCCCTGCGCATCACGGGCTATCCCGGCAAATCCCATCTTCAACGGATGGAATGGACCGACATCCTCCCGAATCGCCAACCAGACGGCTCGCTGTCTTCCGAGAAGATGAAGCAGATGGTCGAGATCGCCGAGCGGAACGGCTCCCATCGCTTCGAGTGGGTTGTCAGGAGGTCCGACGGTGAGGAATATTGGCTGGACGCAATGCTGACTTCCGTCATGTTCAAGGGAATGAGGCTTGTTCTCGCGACCTGGCGCGACAACACCGAGCGCAGGAAGCTGCATGAGCGTCTGGCCCGGGCCGAAAGGATGGAATCCCTGGGAACCCTTGCCGGAGGGGTGGCCCACGACCTGAACAACGTTCTGGGCGTGCTGGTGGGCTATGCGGAGCTGCTGTTGGGCAAACTGCCGGAAGACAGCCCGCTGCGCCGCTATGCCGGGAATATCCTGAACTCCGGCGAGAAGGGCGCCGCCATCATCCAGGACCTGTTGACGCTGGCCAGGAGGGGGGTGGCCGTTACGGAGGTGCTGGATCTGAACGGGATCGTCCGGGCCTGCCTGAAGAGTCCCGAGCTGGATAAGCTGAAAGGAGGCCGTCCCGGGGTGACTATCCGGGCGGAACTCGATGATGCGCTGTTGACCATCAAGGGCTCGCCGAACCACCTCGCCAAAACGGTGACAAACCTTCTGTCCTTTACGATGGAGTCCATCTCCGGTGAAGGGGAGGTGACGATCCGGACCGGGAGCCGCTATGTGGACCGGCCCCTTCCGGGACATGACAGGATGGTGGAGGGGGATTACACCGTTCTGTCCGTGTCGGACACGGGTCGCGGCATTGCAGCCGCGGACCTTGGCAAGATCTTCGAGCCCTTCTACACGAAAAAGGCAATGGGCATGAGCGGCACGGGCCTGGGCCTGCCCGTCGTCTGGGGTACGGTCAAGGACCACGCCGGCTTTATCGACGTTGCGAGCACGGAGGGGCAGGGGAGCACGTTCACGCTGTATTTCCCCGTGACCCGGGAAGAGATGGCGGAGAAGCCGCCGGATGCGCTCCCCGAGGAATACCGGGGACGGGGGGAGACGATCCTCGTCGTGGACGATGTGGAAGGGCAGAGGGATCTGGCCGTCAGCATGCTCGGCCAGTTGAATTACCGTGTGCAGGCCGTATCCAGCGGGGAGGAGGCGGTGGAATACATCCGGAAGCACCCGGTGGACCTGCTGGTCCTGGACATGATCATGGCTCCGGGGATCGACGGCCTGGAGACCTATCGGCGGATTCTGGAGATCAACCCGGGCCAGAAGGCGATCATCGTCAGCGGATACTCGGAGACGGACCGCCTCCGGAAGGTCCTGGAGATCGGAGCCGGCGCCCATGTCCGGAAGCCTTACACGCAGGAGCGGATCGGTCCGGCGATCCGGCGGGAGCTGTCAAGGCGGCCGAACACGTGAGCACGGCACCAGGCCATCTCCTCGTAGCATAAGGGAAGCCGCAAGGTCGGCTCTCTGCCCCGAGGATGTCCATATGCCCAATCTATCCGGACATTTATGATCTGACTATCCATCGGGGTTGAAAATTCGCCTTGACCTATATAAAATTAATATATATCCTTTCCGCCATACAAAACGAAGCATTCCTGTTCGCAGCCTTCCCCGCTGCAGCGTAGGCATGCCGGACCGCGGTTGCGGTTCCGGTCCCGCACAACGGACGATCCTTTGAGGCGACCGCCATGTCCGTACGCTATGCCATCCTGGGGCTCCTTCACTACCGGAACATGCACGGCTACGAGATCAAGCGGCACATCGAGCGCCACTTCGGCCACATGTGGACCATCAACTACGGGCAGATCTACCCGAACCTCCGGACCCTGGTTGAAGAGGGACAGATCACCCTGGCCGATGTCTCGCCGTCGGAGAGGGGAGGTCCCCACCGGAAGCTCTATGCCGTCACGGAGAAGGGGCGCGAGGAGTTCGGCCGGTGGCTGGAGAAGGAAGAGGACTCGCGGATGTTTCTGCGCGACCCGTTTCTCATGCGGTTCATCTTTTTCGGCTTCGGAAAACGGGACCGTGCCCTGGCCATCATCGACAATCAGCTCCGGATCTATGAAAACCAGCTGGAGCGCCGCCGGCAGCTTCTCGATCGGTGGCAGGAGCAGGGGGAGTACGTACGCCTCGTGGCCGAGCTCGGTGAGGAGTTCAACACCATGTACGTGACGTGGCTCAGAAGGGCGAGGCAGGAGATCCTGGCGCGGATGGAGGAATAATCGGAAGCTGACCGTCGTTTACACGTCCGTGGAGGAGGGACCATGGCGTACACGGGGATCACACTGGTTACCGGGGCTGCCGGATTCATGGGCAGCCATCTCGTCGAGCACCTCGTCTCCCTGGGGGTGCGGGTACGCGCTACCGCCCGCCCGCGCAGGGACACTTCCTTCTTTGACCGCCTGGGCGTCGAGTTCGTCCCGGCCGACCTGACGAAGCCGGAGACCCTGCCGCCTCTCTTTGCAGGCGGCGTGGACCGGGTCTTTCACTTAGGCGCCATCTGCAATTTTTCCACCCCTTACGAAAAGCTCCACCCCACCAACGTCGCCGGTGTGGAACACCTGACGGGGCTGGCCCTGAAGGCCGGCGTGAAGCGCTATGTTCACGTCGGGTCCACAAGCGTCTACGGGCCGTACCGGGGGGTTCCCTTTCGCGAGGATGCCCCCCGGACACCGCAGGACGACTACGGCCGGAGCAAGCGGGACGGGGAAGATGTCGTCTGGCGGCGCATGCGGGAGGGGCTGCGCGCGGTCATCACGCGGCCCTGCACGGTCTACGGACCCCGGTGCAACGACGGGGCCGGGAAAGCCTTTTCCCGCCCCTCGTCCATCGCCGCCATCCCCGGGCACGGCCGGCAGCGGCTCTCCAACATCCGCGCCGAGGACGTGGCCGCCGCGGTGGAGTATCTTTCCCACCGGGACGAGGCTGTCGGCCAGGCCTACAACATCGCCGAGGACACCTACCCGACCGTCGGGGAGGCCCTCACCCTGGCGGCGAAGACCTTCGGCACGAAACCGCCCACCCTTCATCTTCCCCTGGGGCTCCTCAAGATTGTGTCCCGGATCGACGGCCGGCTGGCCGCCCGCCGGGGCCGCATCCCCGACCTGGAATACGACGCCGTCTGCTATCTCTATGACGACTACATCGTGGACAACACGAAGCTCAAGGCCGCAGGCTACCGGCTGATCTACCCGGACTTCCGGTCCTCCATGGAGCAGCTCAAGACCTGCGGATCCGCCGCGGCAGGCTGACACCCGGCCCGGGGCGCCGGAACGGAACGTTTTCGCGACGAAGCGAAGTCTCAACGATAAAGGAGGGGAACGCATGGGACAGGTGGTCGTCATTACCGGGCTGGCCGACGGGATGGGGCGGGAGGTGGCAAGGATCCTCGCGAAAGGCGGCGACACGGTGGCCGGATTCGACATGTCCGCGGAGGGCATCGCCTCCCTGGAGAAAGAGCTGGACGAAATTTCCGGAACCGCCGGAAAGCACTGCCTCGTGCCGCTGGACATCACCGACCGCCCGGGGATCCGGCGTTTCCGGGACGTAGTCCTGGCGAAATACGGCCGGGTGGACACGGTCCTGTCCAACGTGGGGATCGGCTTTTTCGGTCCCTTCGAGGAGGTCAACCTGGAGGCGGCCCTCAAGTGCCTGGAGATCAACGTCATCGGAGCCGCGGCCGTCTTCCAGGCCTTTCTGCCGGCCCTCCGCGGGCAGGGGAAAGGCAAGCTGATCGCCATGTCCTCCCTGGTCGGGCAGATCCCGTTCCCCTTCGAGTCGATCTATTCGGCCAGCAAGTTCGCCATTGAGGGGATGGTCATGTCCTTCCGGTACGAAGTGGAGCCCTTCGGCATCCGGGTGGCCCTGATCGAGCCCGCCCAGGTCTCGACGTCCTTCGCCGCGAAGATCCACAAGCTGCCCCCGGAAGGCTCGCCCTACCGGGAGCGGGCCCGGCGTTTCATCACCCGGGACAACGTCCTCATCAAGACGGCGCCGACGCCCATCGAAGCGGCCGAAAAGATCGCCCGGATCATCCGGCAGGACAGGCCGGCCTTCCACAACCAGGTGGATTTCATGAGCACGCTGTTTCTCTTCCTGAACCGCATCCTGCCCGCCAGGGTCCGCGACGCGATTCTCCTGAACCACATGGACATCAAATAGGGGGGAATTCATGAGTTATACATTCGATTTACCGACGAAGATCATCGTCGGCGAGGGATGTTCCGGGCAGTTGGGCGGGATTGTGTCCGGCAGCGGGGCCCGGCGTGTCCTGTGCGTCTGCGACCGGGGCGTCGAGGAGGCGGGAATCGTCGCGCCGCTGATTGAAAAGATGGAGGCATCGGGCCTCGACGTTGAGCGGTTCAACGGGGTGATGCCGGATCCGCCCCTGGAGATGATCGAGGAGTGCACGAAAAGGGCGGCGGACGTGAAGCCGGATGCCCTCGTGGCAATCGGCGGCGGCAGCTCCATCGACACGGCAAAGGCCGTCAATGCGAACCTGACCAACCCGGGGACGCTGAAGGAGCATGCCATTCTTCTCAACGGCCTGAAGGTCTTTCCCTTCGAGAAGCCGCTCCTGCCGCTGTATGCCCTCCCGACGACCGCCGGGACGGGCAGCGAGGTTTCTCAGGGGGCGGTGGTGACGGACAACGAGCTGAAACTGAAGTTGTCCATCATCGCGCCGAACCTGATGCCCGCCATGGCGATCATCGATCCCGCGCTGATGGTCGGCCTGCCGCCCGCGATCACTGCATCCACCGGGCTCGACGCGCTGGCCCATGCCGTCGAGGGTCTCATGAGCGGCCTCGCCCTGATGATGCCCTCCCCGATGCGCGAGGGATTTGCCCTGACCGCCATCGAACTCGTCCTCGACAACCTGGAGACAGCGATCCGCGACGGGAAGGACATGAAGGCGAGGACGAACATGTCCTACGCGGCCTTTCTGGCCATGCTGGGGAGCACCAGCGGATACAGCATGGGACACGTCATGGGACACGCCATCGCGGAGGTGAGCGGCATCCACAATCACGGATTCCTGTGCGCCTCCATCCTCCCGTACAACGTCGAGTTTCTGGCGGACTGCATTCCCGGGACGCTGCCGCGGCTAGCGGCGTTCCTGGACGTGGACGCGGAAGGGAGATCGCCCGCCGAGACCGGCGCGGCTGTCCGCGACGCCATCCGCGCATTTTTGAAATCCTGCGGCGTCCCGGCACTGAAGGACCTGGGGATGAAGCCGGCGGACATGAAGGAGATCGTGCACCACTGCACCTCCGGCACCTGGTACATGCTGGCCCCCAGGAGGCCGTCGGAGGAGGAGATGACCCGGTGGCTCGATGCGGCCTGCGAGGGATAGGAACCGCAGGGTCTGCAATCCACCGCCGGTACGGCGATCCGCAATGAAACAACCATGGAGAAGGCGAACATGACCATGCAATCGGAAGCGAACGTGAAGGAGCGGCACAGGCTTTACATCGACGGGCAGTGGGTGGCCCCGGCCGGGAAAGATGTCGTGACGGTGGTCAACCCGTGCAGCGAAGAGGCGGTCACGACCGTGGCGATGGGGAACCGGGAGGATGTCGACCGGGCCGTCCGGGCCGCACGGGCGGCGTTTCCGGAGTGGTCCGGGACCTCCGTTGCACAGCGGGCCGGCTTTCTTGCAAAGATCGCCGCGGCCATGGCCGCCCGGCAGAACGAGATCGGCGACACCATCGCCACCGAAATGGGGATGCCGGCCCCCTGGTCGCGAATGATTCAGGCCGGGCTGCCCGTGGCCACGCTGAACAGCTTCGTCCCCATCCTGGAGAATTACCCCTTCGAATACGGCATGGGACGCACGCGGATCGTGAAGGAGGCTGTCGGCGTCTGCGGGTTCATCACCCCCTGGAACTATCCACTCCACCAGATCATCGGCAAGGTGGCCCCCGCCCTCGCCGCGGGGTGCACCATGGTCGTCAAGCCCAGCCGGCTCGCCCCGCTGAACGCCTTCATCCTCGCCGAGATCATGGAGGAGGTCGGGCTTCCCCCGGGCGTCTTCAACCTGGTGACCGGAGCGGGATCGGAGGTGGGGCACGCCCTGGCGTCGCACCCGGACGTCGATATGGTTTCCCTCACCGGCTCTACGCAGTCCGGCGTCCTGGTGGCCCGGGCGGCGGCCCGGACGATCAAGCGCGTGACCCTGGAGCTGGGTGGGAAGTCCCCCAATGTCCTTCTCCCTGACGCGGATTTCCCCACGGCGGTGCTCAAGGGCGTGTACCAGTGCTTCCTGAACGCCGGCCAGACCTGCATCGCCCTCTCCCGAATGATCGTCCCGGTGGACCGGCAGGACGAGGTCATCGCGCTCGCCGGGGCGACGGCCGAATCGGTCGTCGTGGGCGACGCCTTCGCCGATGGCGTCTACATGGGACCGATGGTGGACCGCCAGCAGCTTGCATCCGTGCGGGGCTACATCGAGACGGGGATCCGGGAGGGCGCGACCCTGGTTACAGGCGGGACGGAGCCGCCGGCGCACCTGCCGAGGGGCTATTTCGTCAGGCCGACCGTCTTTGCCGACGTTCGCTCCGACATGACCGTCGCCCGCGAGGAGATCTTCGGCCCCGTCCTGTGCATTCTCCCCTATCGAAGCGAGGAGGAGGCCATCGGGATCGCCAACGACACGGTATACGGCCTGTCCGGCTCGGTCTGGTCAAGCGATGTCGGGAGGGCGCAGGCGGTGGCAAAGCGGATCCGGAGCGGCCAGGTGTTCATCAACGGCGCCGATTTCGACATCGATGCCCCGGCGGGAGGCTACAAGCAGTCGGGAATCGGGCGGGAGCGGAGCAAATACGGCCTCGAGGAATACCTGGAAATCAAGGCGTTGATCGGCCACAATCCTTCCTGATGGAGACATCGAGGCAGGCGGAAAAAAAGGATGACCCCAATCCAGTCTGACGGGGCGGACGCCCCGGGGAGGAACCCATGAAAGCCCAGGCCAGTCCGGTTTACGCGGTGCCGGCGACGCGCGTCGGCCGCCTCCGGGAGAAAATCGTCCACGCCCCCCAGGAAGTGTGCATCCAGCGGGCCCGGTACCTGACGGAGGCCATGGCCCGCCACTGGGACCGGCACCCCCTGACCCGCATGTCCCTGGCCTTCGAGCACGTCCTGGCGAACATCGACGTGGTCATCCGGGAGGACGAGCTCATCGTGGGCTGCCGGACATCGAAGCTCAAGGGGGCGCCCCTGTTCCCGGAAAACAAGAGCCGGTGGATCGCCGGGGACCTGGATAGCTTCGACCGGCGTGTGCTCCAGCGGGCCCTGATCACGGAGGAGGAGAAGCGGGAGCTCCGGGAGGACATCCTGCCCTTCTGGGAGGGACGGACCGCGGAGGAGCGCTTCGAGGCCCTCCTGCCGGAAGACGTGGCCGAGGACATGGACAAGTACATCTTCACGATGATGTTGGAGATCACCTACGGCATCGGCCACTTCACCATGAACCACCCCCGGATCCTCCGGCAGGGACTGGCAGGCGTGATCGCCGATATCGGCCGCCGCCAGGGCGCCCTGTCCAGGGCCGAGCGGGAAGGAGAGAAGGGAATCTTCTATGAGGCGGTCATCCTGTCCCTGAAGGCGGCCGTCGCCTTTGCCAACCGCTATGCCGTGCTGGCCCGGGAACTGGCGGAGCGGGCGGCCGCGCCGCTCCGGCGGGCGGAGCTCCTGGAGATCGCCCGGGTCTGCGAGCGGGTCCCGGAGCACCCGGCCCGGACCTTCCGCGAAGCGATCCAGTGCGTGTATTTTATCCACCTGCTCTCCCAGATCGAATCGGGGGGAAATTCCATCTCGCTCGGCCGGATCGACCGGATTCTCCTGCCATACTACGAGGCGGACCTCGCCGCCGGCCGGATCACCCCGGAGCAGGCCCGGGAGCTCCTGGCCCTGCTCTTCATCAAGACCAACGAGATCTGGAACGTCCTGGAGGAGGCCTTCATCCCCGGGGGCGAGGGGACGGAGGGCAAGACGACCCAGAACGTCACCGTCGGGGGGGTGGACACCCGGGGGGAGGACGCGACGAACGCCCTCAGCACGATCGGACTGGACGCCTTCGCCGACGTCCGGACGGTGCAGCCCAACTTCGGCGTGAGGCTCTCCGCCGGCACCCCGGAATCCTTCGTCAGGAAGGCTGCCGGGTATGCCAAGGACGCCGTCCCGCTCCATTTCTTCAACGACGAGGCCATCATTCCGGCCCTCGTCCGGGCGGGACATACCCTTGAGGACGCCCGGGACTACGGGGTCGTGGGGTGCCTGGAACCCAGCGCCCAGGGAAAGTCCTTCTGCTCCACCTTCGCCGTCCAGTTCAACGGGATCAAGTGCTTAGAGTTCGCCCTCTCCAACGGCATCGACAACATCTTCGGCTACCTCTCCGGCCTCGAGACGGGAGACCCGGCCTCCTTCACGACCTTCGACGACGTCTGGAATGCCTATGACCGCCAGGTCGGGCATTTCCTCGGGCAGGTGGTGCGGGGCATGGCCGTCCTCGACCAGGCCATCGCGGAGCGGGTGCCGTCCCCCTTCGCCTCGGCGATGATCGACGGCCCGCTGGAAAAAGGCCTGGACCTCACCCGGGGCGGGGCCGTCTACAACGCCACAGGGGTGCAGCTCATGGGCTTCTCCAACATCGCCGACAGTTTCACCGCGGTGAAGAAGGCCGTCTTCGAGGACCGGTGCTGCACCATGGGAGATCTCGCCGGCTGGCTCTCCGACGACTGGTCGGACGTGGAAAACAAGCGGCTGTTCTTCCTGGAGAAGATGCCCAAGTACGGCAACGACGACGATGAAGCCGACGCCATGGCCGCCAGGGTCATGGCCCATTTCTGCGACCGTCTCCGGCCGCTCCGGAACTTCCGGGGCGGGTCCTTCTGGCCGGGGATCTTTTCCGTGGGGTTCCATCTGGCCTTCGGGTCCTTCACAGGGGCTACTCCGGACGGGCGGAGCGCCGGGGACATCCTGGGCAACGGCATCACGCCCTCCAACGGCCGGGCCCTCCGGGGGCCCACGGCGGTCATGAACTCCGTGACGAAGCTGCCCCTTCAGATGGCGACCAACGGCGTCAACCTGAACATGCGCTTCTCCGGGAAGCGCCTGGAACCGGCGGTCCTCGCGGTGCTGGTCCGGGCCTATTTCAGGAAGGGCGGCGTCCAGGTGCAGTTCAACATGATCGACACGGACGTTCTCCGGGACGCCCAGGCACATCCGGAGCGGTATCAGGATCTCGTCATCCGGATGAGCGGATACTCCGTGACGTTCGTGGACCTGAGCGACACGGCGCAGAACGAGATCATCCAGCGCATGGAATACGCCGTCTGAGCCGGCGTTCCGGAAAGGAAGAACAGGGAGGGATGCCTTGAGCAAGGTCATGACCATGAAGGAGGCCGTGGAGGCCCACGTCCATGACGGCGATTTCGTCTACATCGGCGGCTACATCTGCAGGACGCCCTTTTCCGCCGTCCACGAGATCATCCGCCAGCGGAAAACCGGACTGACCATCACCCGGGGGAACGCCGCGGACGACTTCGACATGCTGATCGGCGCCGGCGTCGTGAAGCGCTTCCTCTCCACGTTCATCTCCCTGGGCCTTTATGGCCTCGCCCGCTGCTACCGGAGATCCCTGGAAAAGGGGATTCCCCACCGGATCGAGGTGGAGGAGTACACGAACCTCTCCCTGCCGATGATGCTCATGGCGGGCGCGATGGGGATGCCCTTCGTTCCCGTGAAGGACATGGTGGGGACGGACCTGCTGAACATCCGGGGATTCCTGGGAGAGAACAGGTACAAGCTGATTGAATCGCCTTTCGACGGCAGGCCGGTTCTCCTCGTCCCGGCCCTGAATCCCGATGTCGGAATCATCCATGTCCAGCAGGCCGACGAGAACGGGAACGCCCAGATATGGGGGATCGGTGGGGATTGCAAGTACGGAGCCAACGCCTCGAAGAAGGTCATTGTCTCCTGCGAGCGGATCGTCAGCCGGGAGACCATCGGGAAGGACCCCTCCCGGACCATCGTGCCGGATTTCAAGGTCGTCGCCGTGGTGGAGGAGCCCTTCGCGTCGCACCCCGGGTATACGCCGGGCTTCTACGACCTCGATCTCGGCTTCGGCTACCTCTACAAGGAGGCCTCCGGGACCGTGGAGGGATTCGAGGCCTTTCTCCGGGAGTGGGTGTACGACATCCCCGACCGGACGGCCTACATCCAGCATTTCATCGACCGGTTCGGATACGCCCGCTTCAGGGGCCTCCAGGCCCGGTTCGATTACGGCTACCCGGTGAGCTACGAATACTGAAGCGCCCGGCCCGATGAGGGGGCAGAGGAGGCAAAAAGCAATGACCGAGCACCCGAACGACTACATCAAGCCGGAACTGATGGCCTGCTGCGGGGCGCGGGAGATCCGGGACGGCGACGTGGTCGTCGTCGGCACGGGGTTCCCCACGATGTCGGCGAACATCGCCAAATACACCCATGCCCCAAAGGCGGTGATGATGCAGGAATCCGGGGTCTACGATGCCCGGCCCCGCCGGCCCGCCCTGTCCGTCGGCGACGCCTGCCTCAATCCCGGGGCCGCCATGATCGGCGGTCTTGTGGACATCATGGGCATGTTCCTGCAGGGAGGATGGATCGACGTCGGGTTTCTCTCGGGCTCTCAGGTGGACCGGTTCGGGAACATCAACACAACCTGCATCGGTCCCTACGACCGTCCGGTGAGCCGGCTGCCGGGGAGCGGCGGCGCCAATCCCATCGGGTCCCTGGCGAAGCGCATCCTCATCATCGCCCAGCACCACCCGCGCCGCCTTCCGGCCCGGGTCGACTTCATCACGACGCCCGGATACATCGACGGAGCCGGGGCACGGGAGAGGTGGAACTTGCCCGCCGGCACGGGTCCCCAGGTCATCATCACAAACAAGGCGGTCCTCCGTTTTCACCCGGAGACGAAGGAGGCCTGCCTGGCCAGTTATCATCCCGGCTGCACCATCGACGAAATCCGCGGCATGACCGGCTGGGATCTTCAGGTGGCTGACGACGTCCACGAGACGGAGCCGCCCCGGGCGGAGGAGCTGCGAGTCATCCGCGAGGTCCTGGATCCGCACCGGATGATCAAGATCTATGAATCGAAGGGCTACGTATAGGACAGCCGTTGAAAAGGGATCGTCGTGCTGCGTTCCCCTCGTCCCTTGCCGCTCGACGTGCATAGAAAGGACGGATCGCGGCCGGGAGACCTCGGGAGCCTTGCATCCGACCCCTTTTGAACGGCCGGAAATCGCAATGCCGGCGCTCGGTGATCAAATATTTGACCTGTTTTCATGACCGGACCCGAAGAGGAGGAGGGTGATCATGGATCATACGGAGAAACTGGCGGCGTTCCTGGCGGGGATCACCTTCGATGCGCTTCCCCCGGAGATCGTCCACAAGGCGAAGCTGTGCGTCCTGGACTATGTCGCCAACGTCTACGGTTCCCTGGAGCTGGGGGCCGTCTCCGGGGTGGTGGAGTACGTCCGCTCCCTCGGCGGACCGCCCCGGGCCACTGTCCTGGGATGCGGCTTCCGGACGGACCTGCACCATGCGGCGTTCCTGAACGGAACGACGGCGGAGGCCATCGAGGCCCAGGACGGGCTCCGCTTCGGCGGGAACCATCCGGGGACGGCGGTGATTCCCGCCGCCCTGGCCGTGGCGGAGGAGAAGGGACTGGGGGGACGGGAGGTCATCGAGGCCGTCGTCGCCGGGTACGAGGCGGCGGACCGGCCGGCGGCGGCAATGCATCCCTGGCACACCCTGGGGGGATTCCTTCCCACGGGGACCTGCGGGACCTTCGGCGCGGCCGCGGCGGCCGCCCGGCTGAGGGGATGCGACGCCGGGGGCATGCTGAATGCCCTGGGATGCGCCGGCTACCTGGTACCCCTCTCCATGGCGCAGCAGCTCATGGGCGGGTACACCGTCAAGATCGTCCAGGGCGGCCAGGCGGCCCTCGCGGGGCTGATGGCGGCGGGGCTGGCCGGCGCAGGGATCACCGGGGATCGCCAGGTCTTCGAGGGGTCGGAGCTGAAGGGTGGGTTCACCCAGATCACGACCCGGGCGGAGCCGAATTTCGAAAGGCTGACGGAGGGGCTCGGGGAGCATTACACGATCGGCGACATCTACTTCAAGCCCTACACGGCCTGCCGCCACACCCATGGCGCCGCCCAGGCGACGCTGGAGCTGATGAAGGAGGAGAGACCCGATACGGCGGACATTGCCGCCGTCGAGGTCTTCACCTACGGCATGGCGGTCATCGCCGTGGGAAAGGGCGTCGCGGAGAGGGATACCTTCGTGAACGCCCAGTTCTCCATTCCCTATGTCACCGCCGTCTGCATTCTCGACGGCACCTTGGGGCCGCTGCAGCTCACGGAGAAGCGCATGGCCGACCCCGCCCTTTTTGCATTGTCGAAAAAAGTCTCCGTTCAGATGGACGAGGCGTTGAACGGCGCCTATCCCGACAAGACCTCCAGCCGCGTGGAGATGCTGCTCCGGAGCGGGCGGCGGCTTGTCCGGCAGGTGGACGTTCCCAAGGGGGACCCGCGGGATCCCATGGAGGCGGCCGACCTGGCCGACAAGGTCCGGTTTTTCGCAGGCTCCCGGGAGAAAGAACAGACGGAGCGGATCATCGGGATGATCCTCAACCTGGAAACGATTCCGGACATCCGGGATCTCATCGGCCTGATCTGAGGGTCGGGCGGAATTTCACAAGAAGGAACAAGGAGTAGAGCGAATGGATTTTTCCTTGAACGACGAACAGAAGATGCTCCTTTCGACCCTGCAGTCCATGGGAGAGCGGGAGAAGTTCCGGGAGCGGGCCGCGGAGATCGACCGGACGGGCGAGTTCCCTTTCGACCTGATGGAGAAATACGCCGAAATGGGACTGCTGGGCATGACCCTTTCGCCGGAGCACGGCGGCGGCGGACAGCCGGCCATCAACGCCATCCTGGCCATCGAGGAGCTCGCCAAATACAGCCCCATGATTGCCGCGCCCGTCTTCGAGTCCAACGTGGGACCTGTCCGGGTGATCGACCTGTTCGGGACGGAGGAGCAGAAGAAGGCGATCATCCCCGGGGTCTGCCGCGGGGAGCGGAGCGTCTCCGTCTGCATGACCGAGCCGGAGGCCGGCTCCGACCTGACGGCCCTCTCCACGAAGGCGGTGGAGGATGGGGATTCCTACATCCTCAATGGCCGTAAGGTCTTCATCACCGGCGGCGGCCACGCCAGCCACTACATGGTTTATACCCGCTTCGGCGAGACATCGGGTTACAAGGGCATCGGCGGCCTCCTCGTGGAAAAAGGCGCGCCCGGCTTCACCTTCGGGAAGCAGGAGGAATTCCTGGGCCTTCGGGGCATGCCGTCCTGCGAGCTGGTCTTCGAGGACGTCCGGGTTCCGAAGGAGAACGTCGTCATCAAGGCGGGGGATTTCAGCAGGCTCATGTGGACCTTCGACATCGAGCGCTGCGGCAACGCCGCCATGTGCCTCGGCACGGCGGGGGGGGCCCTGCGGGAGGCCATTGCCTATGCCCAGGCCCGCCAGGCCTTCGGGCGGCCCATCTGCGAGTTCCAGGCGATCCAGTTCATGACCGTCGACATGGCGATGAAGCTGGAGGCGGCGAAGCTCCTGGTCTACCGGGCCGCCTGCGGGGCTGGGCAGGGATTGCCCTCGATCTATGATGCCTCCATGGGGAAGTGCTTTGCCAACGAGATGGTGATCGAGGTGACGAACCTGGCCATGCAGATCTTCGGCGGGTACGGCTACAGCAAGGAGTTTCCCGTCGAGCGGATGCTCCGGGATGCCCGGGCCTGGGGGGTCGCCGGCGGTACGGTGCAGATGCTCCGGATCACCCTGGCCAGCGTCCTGTACGGCCGGCGCTTCGACCAGCGCCGGGGAAAATGAGCGAAGGGAGACGAAAGGGGGGACCATGGGGACCTATTATCGTGATGCGGATCATCTGTACGAGATTTATGGATATTTCATGGAGCGGATCCTGACGGATGAGAAGATCGGCTCGAAGATGGCCAAGGCGGGGATCATCATCCGCTTCATTTACACGGACCCCGATTCCGAGGTCACCATCGACCTGAAGAACCCGCCGGAGAAGCCCGGGTATTACGGGTCCTACCGGCTCGGTCCCTGCGATCTCAAGGAAGACGTGTGGTCGAAGCAGGCGGCGGACTTCTCCCACAGCTTCTGGCACGGCCTGGAGAATCCCGTCGCTGCGGTCACCCGGGGCAGGGTCAAGCAGGGCGGCAAGATCACCGCCATGATGAAGCTCCTGCCCGTCGTGAAGCCGGCCTTCCAGATGTTCCCGGTGATCCTGCGGGAGCTGGGATACGAGAATCTCGTCATCTCGAAGCAGCGTTGAGACGGCGGCGGGAGCGGGACGTTGGGCGAAACGGGAACGATCTTCGACATCCAGCGGTTCAGCGTCCACGACGGGCCGGGGATCCGGACGACGGTGTTCTTCAAGGGATGCCCCCTCCGCTGCACCTGGTGCGCCAATCCGGAGTCGCAGGAGAGGCGGCCCCAGCTCCTCCTGCGGGACAGCCGGTGTACGGCCTGCGGCCGGTGTCTCCCGGCCTGCCCGGAGAGGGCCGTCCGTTTCATGAAGGACGGGCAACGGCGGATCGCCTGGAAGAAATGCACGCAGTGCCTCCGCTGCGTCGAGGCCTGCGAGACGGGAGCCCTCTCTGTTACCGGACGGGAGGCGACCGTCGGGGAGATTCTGAATGAAGTGGAGCGGGACCGCGCCTTTTATGAGTCTTCCGGCGGCGGCGTGACCCTCTCCGGGGGGGAGCCCCTCCTGCAGCCCGAATTTGCCGTCCGCCTGCTGGCGCTCTGCCGGGAAGCGGGGCTGCACACGGCCCTGGACACGTCGGGATTTGCCGATCCCGACGTTCTGCGGGCAGTGATCGAACACGCCGACCTGGTCCTGTACGACATCAAGACGCTGGACGACGGGCGGCACCGGACATACACCGGCGTCGGGAACGCTCTCATTCTCGACAATGCAAGGCTCGTTGCCGGCCGGGTACGGACCTGGTTCCGGGTTCCCCTCGTGGCGGGCGTGAACGACAGAGAGGGTGAGATCCGCGGGATCGCGGCCCTGGCGCGGGAGCTGGGGGTGGAGAAAATCAGCCTGCTTCCGTACCATCCGGGGGGACGGGACAAGAAACGGCAAATCGGTCGTAGAATCGAAGGATTACAAGGAAAGCGGCCGACGGACGGGCGCGTGGAGAGGCTCCGGCGCATTGTCGAAGCAGAGGGGGTCGCCTCATCCATCGGGCGCTGAACGGACAAGACGGGCAAACCCTTTTCCCGTCTACGGGGCAGTCGTTCCCGTGGAAGGGGCGGCAGCCGGTGGTGCCGGCTCCCTCCGGCGGTCATCGACGACGATGTTCCGGAGGATCTCCCAGGCCTTTTCCACCCTTTTCCGCTCCTCCTCGCCGGGATCGATCTTCGATCGGCCCGTCGAGTGAACGACCACGGTCTTTCCACTCTTGTCTCTGATCTCCCGGACTCCCATCGTGTCGTACGGACTCTCTTTCGCCTCCCGCTCCTGCTCGATCATGAGCTGGATCGTCCGGTCGCTGACGCCGGCCTTTTTCAGTTTCAGGACCTGATCCGGCGTCAGCCCGAGGCAGGGAAGGGGCACCAGGAGCAGGACAAGCAGGAAGGCCGGGACCGCTGTTGCAAGGGTTTTCATGGAATCCCTCTCTTTTTTCCCTGTTCCTACCATGAATCCTCCGTTCTGGAAATGGCCGCAAGGCATGTTTGACGCCCGGAGCCGTTTCCGATATAAAATAGGCGCACGTTTTCATGGAGCAGCGATGGATCGAGACGGTCTTCCGGCGGTATCTTCTGAAACAGGGCGGAATCAAGACGATTTTCGACAGTTTTTCGAGAATGCCCGGGAGGGTTTTTTCCGAATCGCGGAAAACGGCCGGTACCTGCTCCTGAATCCCGCCATGGCCCGCATCTTCGGATATGATTCGCCGGAAGAGATGATGCGGGCCGTCACGAACACGGCCGGGCAGCTCTTCGTCGATCCGGCTGAGGGGAAGAGGCTCCGGGAGGCCGTAGAGAAGACGGATCGTCCGTTGAGCCTTGAGACGAAAGCCTGCCGAAAAGACGGACAAATCATCTGGATCTCCCTCAATATTCGTTGTGTCCGGGATGAAGTCGGGCGGATCCGGTATTGCGAAGGGGTCATTACGGACATCACGGAACGAAAAGAGATGGAAAAAGCACTGAAGGATTCGGAGGAGGAGTACCGCCTCCTCGTGGAAAACGCGCTGGACGCGGTCTTCGTCGTCCAGGACGGAACGATCAAATTCGCGAACCGTGTGGCGGAAAACGTCCTGGGGTACACGCGGGATAAGATCGACGGACTGCCGTTTGTCGCGTTCATCCATCCCGACGACCGCGACCTTGTCTACGGGCGGTATCTCAAGAGACTGAAGAACGAGGAGGTGCCCTCACTTTACGAGTTTCGGGCCGTAAACCGGGAGGGCAGGGAACTGAGCGTGCAGATCAACTCCATCCCGGTGATGTGGAAGGACCGGCCAGGGGTGCTTTGCTTCATCCGGGACATCACGGTCCAGAAGGAGTTGGAGAAACGCCTGATCCAGGCGCAGAAGATGGAGGCCATCGGAACGCTTGCCGGAGGGATCGCGCACGATTTCAACAATCTGCTCATGGGCATCCAGGGCTACGCCTCCCTGATCCTGCAGGGGCTCGAAGAAGGAAATCCTTTGCGCGAGCGGGCGTTGGGGATCGAGAGGCAGGTGAAGAGCGGCGCCGACCTGGCAAGGCAGCTCCTCGAATACGCGCGGGGCGGGAAATTCCAGGTCAGACTGACGGATATAAACGACGTCATTGAGAAAACGTCTTCTGTATTCGGGCGGACGAGGCGGGAGATCTCGATTCACACGAATCTCAAGAAGGACCTCTGGTCGGCGAACGTGGACCGGAACCAGATCGAGCAGGTTCTCCTCAACCTGTACGTCAATGCCTCGCAGGCCATGCCGGGCGGGGGGAGCCTGTACCTGCACTCGGATAACATGGAGTTCGATAAGGAGGAGGCCCAGGCCCTCGGTCTGCCTGCGGGCAGGTATGTACGGATCGGGGTCACCGACACGGGCATGGGGATGGACGACAGGACGAAGGCGAGGGTCTTCGAGCCTTTTTTCACCACGAAAGAGATGGGCAGGGGAACGGGGCTGGGCCTGGCCACCGTTTACGGCATCGTCACCGGCCATGGCGGCACGATCCAGGTCTACAGCGAGAAGGGACATGGCACCAGCTTTCACATTTATTTCCCTGCCTCCGAGGGCAGGGCGGCAAAGGAGAAAGAGAGAGTCATGACCGAAGAGACGAAGAAGGGAAGAGAGACGGTGCTCATCGTGGACGATGAAGAGGTTGTCGCAACGGTTGCCAGCGAGATGCTGGAGCACCTGGGCTACCGGGTCATCGTCACGAGAAGCGGAAACGAGGCGCTGGAAGTCTTTGCCGGTCGCAAGGGCGAGATCGACCTGATCCTGCTGGACATGATCATGCCCAAAATGAGCGGCGGGGAGACGTTCGACCGGCTCAAGGAAATGGACCCGGCGGTCCGCGTCATTCTTTCCAGCGGATACAGCATCGACGGCGAGGCGAGGCAGATCCTGGGCCGGGGATGCAGGGGCTTCATCAACAAACCGTATACCCTGCAGATGCTGTCGGAAAAGATCCGCGAGGCGCTTGCCTGATGCGGTTCGACGATTTCCACGTCGGGGATCGCTTCGAATCGCCTGGGCTGACGATGACGGAGAGCTCCATCATCGATTTTGCCCTGCATTTCGACTCCCAGGCCTTTCACCTCGATACGGAGGCGGCGAAGGAGTCCATCTACGGCGGTCTCATTGCCAGCGGGATTCACACGATCGCCGTGACGTTCCGGCTCTTCCTGATGACGGGCGTGCTCAGGAACAACCTGGGATCGCCCGGCTTCGACGAGCTGCGCTGGCTGTTGCCCGTTCGTCCCGGCGACACGCTGCGGGCGATGGCGGAAGTGCTCGAGACGAAACCCCATCGCTCCCACCAGGACCGCGGCATCGTTCGCATGAGGATTGCCACGCTCAACCAGCGCGGCGAGACCGTCCAGACCATCATCTGCAATCTGATGATTCGCCGGAAGCCGGTCCAATCCGCATGACCATCGCCACAGGATCAAATGCCGCTGCGGCGCGCCGGATGGATGCGTCGGGGCGCGGGGGCTGCCGCGGGGGCTTCCGCGGGGGCTTCCGCCGTCGCGGAATCTTTTCATCAGGGGCGGTCTATGATTGAGACTCCGCTGGAACCCCCCGGTCACGCCCCCGCGAATGCAGGTCTGCTCAAGGGAGACGCCCGAGTGTGTCTCCCTTCCGGTTACGCTGAATAACCTGTCGGAGGAGGTCTCTTGAAAGCACTGAAGATCGTTCTTGTTGTCGTCATCGTACTCGTCGTCGTTCAGCTCGCCCTGACGGGGATCAACATCTGGCAGAAGGGCGGACCCTACAAGGGGCAGACCATGGAGCAGATCCTCGGCGTCGATCCGGCAAAGGCCACGGACAAGGACATCGAGAAGCTCGACAAGGCGGCCGTTTTCCAGCTCTTCTACGCCGCCCCGGCGCCGAAATTCGAGGACGTGAAGGGCGAATACAACGCGAAAACGCTCCCGGTGGGCATCCTGGCCGCCTCCGCCGATTTCTACACGCACAACTTCTTCGGCCCCGGACGGTGGGTGGGGAAGGCCTTTCTACCCTCCGCGCAGGACAAGGGGCAGGGATACAATCTTTTCTCGGGCAAGGGAAAAGACGGGAAAGAAGCGATCGCGCGAACCAGGAGAATGAACACCGGCATCGGAAAGTCGAACATCGACGGGAAGGACTCGTTTCACCTCGACTACAGCCCCTACAACTCGGGCACCGTTCATTCCATGCACGACGAGCTGAGAAAGATCAACGACAACCTCATGCTGGGGATGGGGTACATGGGGCTCGGCGGCGGCTCGATCAACCCGGCCCCGTTCCTGGTCATCGGCCCGGCCGCTCCGTGGGTGGGCCCGGACAAGGACTGAACGAATCGGTCCGATGGGTCATGCACTGCAACAGAAAATGGGGGAAGATTTGAAATCCGCCCCCATTTTCTTTCGTTTTTTTGATGCACGGCAATAATAGCCGGACCTATTTTCCCTTCATCATCTCCCGGATTTCGTCTTTCAGTGCCAGCTTGCTCACCTTGCCGTTGGCCAGGAGAGGCAGGAGCGGACGGATGATGAACTTCTTCGGGACCTTGTAGTTGGCCATCTTCCCCTTGCAGTATTCCCGGAGCTCCTCCTCCGTGACCTCCTTGCCCGGCATGGACATGATGTAGGCCCAGCCGACCTCCTGGTAGATCTCGTCGGGGACGCCGACGACGGCGGACAGAAAGACCTTCCCCTGGGCCTCCAGGATCTCCTCGATCTCCCGGGGATAGACGTTCTCGCCGCCGGTCTTGAACATCTCCGACTTGCGGCCGGTGATGTAGATGTAGCCCCGGTCGTCCTTCCAGGCGAGGTCGGTGGTGTAGTACCAGCCGTCCTTGTCCAGCACCTCCGCCGTGGCCTTCGGGTTATTCAGGTATCCCTTGAACATGAAGGGGCCTCGGACGGCGATCTCGCCGACCTGGCCGTCGGGCAGCTCCCGGCGCTCCCCGTCGACGATCTTCAGCTCGAAGGGGGGCGCGATCTTTCCGGCGGTCTTCATGAGGGTCTCCATATCGTCGCCCTTCTCCGTGTAGGTGACGAAGCCGCAGACCTCCGTGCTGCCGTAGCCGGTGATCAGCATGGCCCCCGTTTGCGCGCAGATCCCCGCGAGGACGTCCAGCATGACCTTCGGGGCCGCCGCGCCGGCCCAGGCGATGAGCTTCAGGGAACTGAAGTCGGTCTTAACGAACTCGGGCTGCTTCATCTGGAGGAGGAACATGACCGGGAGCTGCCCGAACATGGTGATCCTCTCCTTCTCGATGGTCTTCAGCGATCCCGCGGGATCGAAGGAGTCCATGAAGACGGTGCAGCCGCCCGCCAGGATGGCGGCGAAGCCGATCTCCACGTCCGCCGCCACGTGGTTGATGGGGAAGTGGAGAAGCGCCCTCATGTCCTCGCCGACGTAGAACTTCTGCACCTCCACCTTGATGTTCTCCACAATGCTCCGGTGGGTGTGGACGACGCCCTTGGGCTTGCCCGTCGAGCCGGAGGTGTACATGAGGAGCGCGTCGCCGGTGTCCTTCACCCCGGCGGCCCGTTCTGCCAGGGCGGCGTCCAGCTCCGGCCGGGGCAGGGACGTGAAGGCCGCGAAATCCTCTGTTCCCGGGACGGGCTCGCCGATGACGAGGACCTTCTTCAGGAAGGGGAACTCACTCTTCAGGGCCTCGATGGTCGGGGCCAGGTCGTTGCCGAGGAACGTGCGGACGGCCATGAGGACGACGGGCTTCGCGTCGCCCACCTGGTAGCGCAGCTCGTCGAGGGTGAACTTCGGATTCAGGCCGAGCCACATGGCCCCGACCTTTCCCGCGGCCATGTAGGTGGTGAGAAATTCGTTCCGGGCCGCCGACAGGAGGGCCACCCGGTCCCCCGGCTGGACGCCCGCCGCCAGGAAGGCCTTGGCGATGCCGTCCATGCGGGTCTTGAAATCACCCCAGGTGAGGCGCTCGTCCCCGAAGACCAGGGCTTCGGCCTCCGGCTTCCTTGAGGCCCACTTTTCAACGTAGTGCCAGGTAAGGTTCAGGTTTTGCCAGGACATGGTTCCCTCCTTGTGAATGGGACGGGTAGGGGAGGATGGGGCGGCCCGGCCGGGAAACGGCCGGACCCTGCTCATGGGTTGCCGGGGTGGATCAGGCCGGGCCGAGGACGATCGCCCCGTCGCGGATGGCCTGCTTTCCCTCGGAGTTCAGGACCTCGAAGAAACAGTGCCTGTCCCCGTCCTCCGTCGCTCTTCCGACCAGGCGGATCCGGATCTCCGTCCCCGGGATCACCATGCCGGTGAAACGGCAGGAAATGGATCGGACCTGCCGCGGATCCCCCTCCACCTCGCGGTTCACCACCTCCCGGACGGCCAGGGCCAGTGTGGCCGTCCCCTGGTGAATGATGTCCGGGAGTCCGACGGCCCGGGCGAAGGCCACGGATGTGTGGATCGGGAAATGGATGTTGGTGCAGCCGTCGTAAACGAAGGGAGCCGTCCGGTCCACAAAAATCGGGGTTTCCCAGAGGGATTCCCCGGAGGCCTCAAAGGACGGCGACAGGGGAAGGTCTTCTCCCCCGCGGCCCTCGTCGGTGCACCGGACACCCCGCATCATGCCGCCGATGTGCTCCGTGAAGACGGGAATCCCCGCCGCGTCTTCGGCGTCATAGCGGATGACGAAGAGGGTTCCCGCCTTGCGGGGGAGGATCGCCGCGATTCGGCCCTTTACGGTGAGCATGTCCCCCGGACGGACGAGGCGGTGGATGGCGAGGTGCTCCGTGTAATGGACCTGCGTGTTGACGATCTCCTTCGGGAACTTCGCCGATTCGATGAAGTCGGCGATGCGCTCCGTGATGGGCCAGGTGACGGCGACACAGAACATGGGCGGAGCGACGATTCCCCCGGGGAGCGAATCGTCGAGAAACAGCGGATTGCAGTCGCCCAGCGCGGCGGCGTAATTCGTCGTCTGCCGCCAGGTCACGAACGTTTCGTACGGCTTGAGTGGGGTTCCGACATATCGGGAGGACAGCTCCATCAGACCGGCCTCCTCAGCGTCCAGGCGCACGCGGCATGCCGGGCATGGCCATTTTCTTGAAGCCTTTCGGTTCTTCGAAGAGGCTGTCAGGCTGGCCTCCCATCCGGATGTTCCGGTATTCCATGCCCCAGCTTCCGTCCACCGCCGCCTGCTTGATCGGGAAATTGTTCAGGTCCGTCGCCAGCCACTGGTACGATTTCGTCTGCCGTTTCCCGCTCTGTACCGTGACTTCATATTTCTTTGTCGGGTGCCCGTCGATCGTTTCCGTACCGATCAGCTTCCGGCTGACTTCGCCGGACATCTTTTCCCTGGGCGACTGATCCTTGGAGGGATCGAACTTCACTTCCATGTAGCTTCGCTGCTTCGGCATGACGATCCAGGTCTTCAACAGGTCCTGCCGGGAGATCGTATAGGTTTCCTCCTGTTTCGATTCCCAGCGGAACTTTTTGTCCTTCATATAGACCTTCGAGACCATCCCTTTGCCGCCCTTGCCGGTGCTCACCATGTCCGCCGAAAACTCCAGTGCCAGCGCCGTTCCGTAGAAGAGAAGCGCAATCAGCGCCGGAACCAGGATAAGAAGCCGCCTTCTCATGAGTGCCCTCCATTCGAGTTTTTGAGAATCTGATGTGTTTCATACCATGGGCGGTGGCGGCGGTCCACTACCATCAGGCTGTTTCGATCCGACGGCAGGGAGGGAATCTGACGCCGCCGTGATGATTCCTGCGATGAAGGAAGGTCCCCGCCTTTCCACCGGGTCAGATGACGCTAATATACCATAATATTGATAGGTTGCCAGCCAAAGAACTTGACTTGTGCGATTCGGGCGCTATACTGGCGGCAGTTTTCCAGACATCGGAGCGACAGGAGCAGCAGACAGGTTCCAGCCCATTTCAAGAGCAGGCGGTGATGCCGATGAATCGACCACCGAGACCCCGATTCTTTCGAGAGAAGAACGGGGTTTTTTCGTGCATGGGAATGGAGTTGAGACGACTGCCGGTCCGGTGCATATCCTGAGAATGAAGGAAGTTTCATGACCCATCCGGACGAAGGAAAAAAAGATCCGGCGGAGGAAATCGCCGCGCTGAAGCGGAGAATCCGGGAGCTGGAAAAGGCGGATGACAATCGCCGTCAGGCCGAAAAGGCCCTGCGGGAGAGCGAGCGGCAATACCGCCTTCTTGCCGACAATTCGACCGATGTGATCTGGACCATGACGCTGGACGGCCGTTTCACCTATGTCAGCCCTTCCGTCAAGGCGCTCAGCGGCTACACACCCGAGGAGGTCATGGAAATTCCCTTCCAGCAATACGTGGTGGAATCCTGCGTCGAGCCGGTCATGACCGAACTGGCCGCGCAGCTGGCGAAGCCCCCGGCGGAGCGCGCCCGGTCCTTGCAGATGGAGATCCAGCAGCATTGCAAGGACGGGTCGGTCAGGGACATCGAGATTACCGCATGCTGGTTGTTCGACGATGTTGGAAACCCGGTCGGGGTGCAGGGAAGCACGCGGGACATCACCGACCGCAAAAAGGTCGAGGAGCAGTACCGCCTGCTGATCGAGAACAGCCACGACATCATCTACACCCTGACCCGGGATGGCGTATTCACGTACGTTTCTCCCAGTTGGACCGAGCTCCTGGGCCATCATCCGGAGGAGGTGATCGGGAAATCCTTCCAGCCGCTCATCCATCCGGACGACCTCGGGGTGTGCGTTCAGTCCCTGCAGCGGGCGATCAAAAAGGGAGAGCGGCAAGCGGGCGTCGAATATCGCATTCGGCATGCCGACGGGTCCTGGCGATGGCACACCTCCAACGGTGTTCCCCTGAGGGACAACGCGGGCAGGATCGTCGCTTTCGAGGGAAGCTGCAGCGACATCACCGAGCGCAGGCGCATGGAAGAGGCGCTGCGGGAAAGCGAGGAGCAGTACCGCCTGGTCGTGGAAAATGCGGAGGAGGCCATCTCGATTGCCCAGGAGGGCAGGCATTGTTTCATCAATCGCCGCGCAGTGGAAATCATCGGCCGCCCGAAGGAGGAGATTCTGGCGAAGCCTTTCCTCGATTATGTCCACCCCGACGACCGGGGCATGATCACGGAACGATACCGGAGAAGGATGAACCATGAGCATGTTCCCAGTGCTTACACGTTCAGGCTCCTTGCCGGGGATGGATCGATCAAGTGGATCGAGATTCACGTGACGCCGATCGTATGGCAGGGGAAACAGGCCACCCTGAATTTTTTCAACGACATCACGGATCGCAAGCTGGCGGAGGATGCTCTGCGGGAATCGGAAACACGCTATCAGGCCTTTTTCGAGATGACAGGGGCCACCATGATGGTCGTCGAGGATGACATGACGATTTCCCTGGCCAACAGGCAGTTCGAGATCCTGACAGGTTACCGGCGTGAGGAGGTGGAAGGAAAGAGGAAATGGACGGAGTTTGTCGAGAAGGAAAACCTGGAGCAAATGATCGCCCGGCACAGGCTGCGGCGGACGGGTTTGGATAACGTGGAAAGCAGCTACGAGTTCCGGCTGCGGCACAGGGACGGGTCCGTGAGATATATCCTCCTGACGGTCGGCCTGATCCCGGGGACGAAACAGAGCGTCGCCTCTCTCATCGACATCACCGAACAGCGGAACGCCGATGAGGACAGGCGGAGGCTGGAGGAGCGCCTGCAGCACGCCGACAAGATGGAGGCCATCGGCACGCTGGCCGGCGGCATTGCCCATGACTTCAACAATCTCCTCATGGGCATCCAGGGCTACGCCTCCCTGACGCTCCTGGACCTGGATCCGTCCCATCCCCATTACGAAAGGCTCAAGCGGATCGAGGAGCAGGTGCAGAGCGGCACGGACCTGACCCGGCAGCTCCTGGGCTTTGCCCGCGGGGGGCGGTACGAGGTGAAGCCCACCGACATGAACGAGATCGTGAAGAAGACCTCCTCCATGTTCGGACGGACCAAGAAGGAGATCTCCATCCACCGGAAATACGACCGGAAGCTGTGGAGCGTCGAAGCCGACCGGGGCCAGATGGAGCAGATCTTCATGAACCTTTACGTGAACGCCTGGCAGGCCATGCCGGGAGGCGGCGATATCTTCCTGGCCACGGAAAACGTCTTTCTGGACGAGACGGAAGCGCAGCTCATGTCCGTCATCCCCGGAAGATATGTGAAGATCACGATCAGCGACACCGGCACGGGGATGGATGGCAAGACAAGGGAGCGGATCTTCGATCCCTTCTTCACGACCAAGGCGATGGGCCGGGGAACGGGCCTCGGACTGGCCATGGTCTATGGAATCGTCAAGGGGCACGGCGGCATGATCCACGCGGAGAGCGAGCCGGGCCACGGATCGACCTTCACCATTCTTCTGCCTGCATCGGACAAGGAAGTCATCAAAGAGGCAAAGGAGGCCGGGACCATCGTAAAGGGAGGGGAGACGATCCTGCTGGTCGACGACGAACCCATGGTGGCGGAGGTGACGGGGGAACTCCTGACTTCCCTCGGCTACCGGGTCTTCATGGCCGGGAGCGGGCAGGAGGCGATCGCCGTGTACTTGGCAAAAAAGGGCGAAATCGACCTGGTCGTCCTCGACATGATCATGCCGGGCCTCTCGGGAGGGGAGACCTTCGACCGCCTGAAGGAGATCGATCCCGGGGTCAAGGTCCTGCTATCCAGCGGCTACAGCATCGACGGGGAAGCGAAGACGATCATGGACCGGGGCTGCAACGGCTTCCTTCAGAAGCCCTTTCATATCGAGAAGCTCTCCGGCAAGCTGAGAGAGGTGCTGGACCGACAGGGAGGGGATCATGTGTGACGTGACATCGCAGCAAGACAATTCGCTGAGCACGCTGAAGCGGAACATGAAGGATTTTTCCATGCTTGCCGGGAAGGTAAACTCCATCGCGAAGATTGACGGACGACGCCTCGTCTTTCGCAAAAGCGCCGTGTCGCGGATGGATCAGGATGAGATCAATCTTCTGCTGGCGGATAAGATGAAGGCGGCATCGAAGATCGACATCTACGACGATATCAGGAAGCTGATCCGCCTTACCCAGGAATCCTATAATCTGCTGACGCAATCTTACACGGACAAAAAAAGCACCCATTTTTTCATCACCCTGGCGGCGCTCAACCTGGTTTCAGCACCGCCGGATTTCCGCGATCCGCTCCTGGAAAATTGCACGTATCCCGACGAGGCGTGGCACGATCTTCGGGACCTCATATTTGAAGGACATTTTTTCGGGGACACCGTCCCGGGAAAGAAGGGCAATTTCATTGAAAAGTACTACCCCAAGGCGATGGTACTGTTCAAGGCACTGAAGAAACTGACACACGGCGTCAAAGAGGATATCCACGAGAATGCGCTTGAGAATTTCGTCAAATATTACGAAGAGTTCATGTCCCCCCGGCGAAAAGACGAATCTCTCGGCATCGCGGTCCACTACCTCCAGGACCTGACGGCGCCGCACCATGTCGGCAACTACCCGGCTGTGCCTTACGTGGATCATTTCTTTTTCGAGAAATATGCGAATCAAATCGTATGGGAAGGTCCTCATCCCTTCACGATCGACATGGGTCGATACAACGCGTTCAAAAACGCACTCGGCGTCCGTCCCGCGGATCCGGAACGATTCGCCGCGGCCATCTATGAACGATCGAAGGAATTCGTTCCGTACATTGAAACGTCCCTTCACAGGGAAACGGCGGGAACGAAAGAATACCTGCGGAAGGTGGACGGCGCCATCGATGAATACAATGACCGTTTCTGCAACGGCAACGACCAGTGGACGGACGCGATAAGAGAGGCGATCCCCCTGGCCGTGTACGCCTCGGCCTGCCTGTTTGAAACGGTGCTGCAGTCGTAATCGAGCGTCTCCGGGAACGGAAGAGGGGACCGGCGCATGCCGGTCCCTTTTTTATGGGCCCTCCATTTTCCATCGGACCGATGCCGATGGCAACCAGCAGGAACGTCCTATGGCGGCGGCCCCTTTCTTCCGAGGAGACGGCCGCCGATTTCTGTGGGGAGAATCAGACGGATCGGCATGGCAAAAATCGGCGTCCGGCGACAATCTGCGGCAAAAGGAGGGAAGAGGGCTCCAGGATCGTAAAGGCCGGGACCGAAGTCGCGGGCGTGGAAGCGCACCGCCGGATCGAATTCCCCCCCGGCGGTCCCGGAGTATCTTGCAATCCTTTGAGTAGATAGAGGAAATCCGATGGCACACAGTCTGGTCAGGGAAGAAAGGATTCACAAGCGCGAGTCGGTTGGGAGGCTTGACCGGGGCGTATCCGTTCTCCACCCGCGTTCCCCCCGAAAAGAATCATCCCCCCCGGGAGGCGCAGACTCCCGAGGCGGTTCCGGAAAGCTCTCCCGGTCCATCATCGAACGGCACCTTTCCCGGGCCGGCATCGTGATCGACGGCCCGAATCCCTGGGACATCCAGGTTCTCAACGACAGGCTGTATGAGCGGGTCCTGAAGGAAAAGAACCTGGGACTCGGCGAGGCTTACATGGACGGCTGGTGGGACTGCGAACTGATCGACGGGTTCATCTGCCGCATCCTCCGGGCCGGCCTCGACGAGACCGTGAAGGGGAGCTTTTCCTATCTTCTGGGGTTACTCCCGGGAATCTTCTTCAACCTTCAATCTCTGCCCCGGTCGCACATGATCGCGGAGCGCCACTACGACCTGGACGTCGATCTCTTCAGGTCGTTTCTCGATCCCTACAACCAGTACAGCTGCGCCTATTTCCAGGGGACGGACGATCTCGTGGAGGCCCAGCAGAAGAAGCTCGACCTCATCTGCCGGAAGCTCAGCCTGGACTCCCGGGACCGCGTGCTGGACATCGGGGCGGGCTGGGGCGGGCTGAGCCGGTACATGGCCGAGCATTACGGATGCAAGGTCACGGCCGTCAACATCTCCGAGCCGCAGATCGACTATGCCCGCAGGTTCTGCCAGGGCCTGCCGGTGGAGGTGATCCGGAAGGACTACCGGCGGATCGCGGGTACCTTCGACAAGGTCGTGTCCGTCGGGATGTTCGAGCACGTGGGGAGAAAAAACTACCGGACGTTCTTCGAGGTCGTTCACCGCTGCCTGGAAGATGACGGAGTTTTCCTGCTCCACACCATCGGCGGGAACGCCTCTCTGGCGAACTGCGATCCCTGGATCGCGCGATACATCTTCCCGAACGGCATGCTGCCCAGCATCGCCCAGATCGGCCGGGCCACCGAGGGGCTCTTTGTCGTGGAGGACCTGCAAAACTTAGGACCGCACTACGACAGGACGCTCATGGCCTGGAACCGGCGTTTCCAGGAATCCTGGACCCGCCTGAAGGCAAAGTACGACGGGCGCTTCATGCGAATGTGGGAATACTACCTGCTGTCCTGCGCGGGGGCCTTCCGGTCGAGAAGCATCCAGCTCTGGCAGATCGTCATGACGAAGACGGGAGCCGCCCAGCCGTCGTGCCGCGCGGTCTGACGTAGAATCCGGATTTCCCAGAAAGCAGAAGGGGGGGGGGACTTTGGTCCGGTCCCCCTTTCGATTTTTTACGTCCGTCCATGCCTTCCTCTTTCTCCTGCTGAAACGGGAGCGCGCCCTTGCCCTGATCGACATCGCCCACCCGGACCTCAAGGGGGAGCTGCGAGCCTGCGCAGGAACTTCTACATGGCTTGACAAAGCCGCTTCAGGCGATATAGTGGCTCCGCATCAGCCACAGCGACCGAGCAGGAAACAGGTGACACCCGTTCCGTATTCAGCGAACCGTTTCAGCCCAGACCGGTGATGACCGATGGCCAAGCCACTGAAACCCCGTTTCTCCCAAGCAGAGGACGGGGTTTTTTCGTGGAGCCGGGAACGACGGGCCGGGTACAGGACGTGACATGGCGGTAAAAGGCGCAGCACGGGAGAGAACGGACCGGTACATCCTCGATGCGGCGAGGAAGGAGAAGCTGTTGTCCTCGATCCACAAGATCAGCAGCCTCCTGACGAAACCGATTACCCTCGACCGCATCCTCACGGAGATTGTGAAGGAGACATCGCGGGTCTTCGGCTTCACGCGGGTTGCCATCTTCCTCAGGGACGAGGATAGCAGCCTCCTGGAGTGCAAGTACCTCATCGGCTTCAAGCCGGCCGAGCGCGAGCGGGCGCTCACCCGACCCTTCCGGCTGGACCGGCACGAGTGCATCGAGACGGCCGTCATGAAGACGGGGAAGACCGTCTATATCAAGGACCACGCGAAGGACGACCGGATCACGGACATCGACCTGAAGATCAGCGCGATCCACAAGCGGGTCTCCACGCTGGCCGTGCCCCTGATGATCAAGAAGGACGTCATCGGGCTCCTCGAGGCGGACCGGAACGACGTGAAGATGGACCTGACGAAGAGCGAGATCAAGTCCTTCTCCATTTTCGCGAACCAGGCCAGCATCGTTATCGAGAACGCAAAGCTCCAGGAGCGGAACAAGAAGCGGATCGAGCAGCTCCTGTCGTGGCAGGAAGTCGAGACGGACATGGTCTGCGAGAGCGAGGAGATGAAGGGGGTGCTGGCGCAGACGCTCAAGATCGCCCGGAGCTACGACACGACGGTTCTGATCGAGGGCGAGACCGGGACAGGAAAGGAGATCGTCGCCCGGATCCTGCACTACCACAGCAGCCGGGTCGGGAAGCCGTACATCCGCATCAACTGCGGCGCCATCAGCAAGGATCTCGTCGAGTCCGAGCTGTTCGGCTACGACAAGGGCACGTTCACCGGCGGCCTCCAGGAGGGCAAGAAGGGGATCTTCGAGCTGGCCGACGGCGGGACCCTGCTCCTGGACGAGATCAGCGAACTGCTGCCATCCACACAGGTCAAGCTTCTGCGGTTTCTCGAAGAGCGGGAATTCTATCCCGTCGGCGGGTCGGAAACGAAGAAGGTGGACGTCCGCGTCGTCGCCGCGACGAACCGGAAGCTGGAGCAGTTGACCGCCGAAGGGAAATTCCGGAAAGACCTGTACTACCGGCTGAACATCGCCAAGATCTCGCTCCCGCCCCTCCGCGAGCGCAAGAAGGACATCCTTCCCATCGCCCTGTTCTTCATGGACAAGTTCAACCAGACCTATGGAAAGCGGTTCCAGGAGATCTCGAAGGAGGCCCGGGAAATCCTGGTCGACGCCCCTTGGACGGGCAACGTCCGGGAGTTGAAGAACGCCGTCGACCGCGTCGTCCTCATGGAGGAGGGGAGCGTCATCGAGCCGCGCCACCTGGCGTTCGTGGTGAACAGCGACGGCGGGTACGACCGGGGCGGTGAGGCTCCGGCGTGGGAATCGCGGGACGGCGGCCGGGATTTCCTGGATGCCGCCTCGCGGGACCGGCTGCTCATGGAGGCCCTGCGGTACTTCGCCATGATGAACAGCGATTACGAGCGGAGGCGGGACCGGACCGACCGGGATGACGGTGCCGCAAACCTGGAGAGGGCGAAAAACATCTCGGAGAGCGCATCCTCATCGTCCGGGAGCCTGGACGAGCGGAACCGGGACCTCCTCATCAAGGCCCTCGACGTCTGCGAGGGAAACACGTCCCGGGCCGCCCGGATGCTGGGCATCTCCAGGCCGACCGCGGTGTACCGCATCCGGAAATACGGCATCGGCCGGGAGAAAAAAGGGTGCTGATCCCATTTCCGCTTCGAGCCTCTCTCGCAAGGCGGCATATTCATATTCAAAGATAAAGGGGTAAGCGATGTCTCATGTCACAGCGAATGGAATTCAGATCGAGTATGATACGTTCGGCGATCGTTATTCCCCGGCGTTGCTGCTGATTGCAGGATGCGGCGCCCAGATGCTCTTCTGGGAGGTCGATTTCTGCGAATCCCTGGCAAAAAACGGTTTCTTCGTCATTCGTTTTGACAACCGGGATGCCGGCCTTTCGACGAAATTCGATAAAGCGGGGATTCCCGACATGATGGCCGCCGTCAGAGCGGCCATGGAAGGCAGAACCGTGGAGTCGCCCTATTCCCTGGATGACATGGCGGATGACTCCGTGGGCCTGCTGGATGCCCTGGGCATCGGGAAGGCCCATGTCTGCGGTGCTTCCATGGGCGGCATGATCGCCCAGGTGATCTCCTGTCGGCATCCGGACCGTGTTTTGAGCCTGACTTCCATCATGTCGACGACCGGGAATCCCGGTCTCCCGCAGGGGAAACCCGAGGCGATCGCCGCCGTTGTCGCGCCGGCGCCGGAGGAACGCGGAGCATACATCGAACACAATCTGAATGTATGGCGGAGGATCTGGAGCCCCGGGTTTCCTTTCGAGGAAGAAAGAGCCCGGACGTTCATGGAGAAGAGCTATGACCGTTCCCATTGCCCGCAGGGAATGGCTCGCCAGAACACGGCGGTGATTGCGGGTGGAGATCGAAGGTCCTTGCTGTCTTCCATCAGGGTTCCGACGCTTGTCGTTCATGGGGCCGATGATCCGCTGATCCCGGTCGAAGGCGGGATGGACACGGCCCGGGTAATACCGGGATCAAGGTTGCTGCTCATCAACGGCATGGGGCATGACATGCCGAAAGGCGTCTGGCCGGAAATCACAGAGGCCATTTGTCGACATTTAACGCAAACCAGTATGTGAAATTGACAATCCCATCCTCATATTCGACATCTTTTCGCCCATCAGAAGAAAAATTTAATGATTTCTTTATAATTCCCACCCCTATCTTGACGGCATCCTTACTTCTTTCCTGCTATTATTGAAAAAAAAATGGAAGGCGCATCAAATGGATTTTATATTTGTATGCCTGATCGGGATTTATTTCGGAGCAACCTTTTATCTTATAAGGGGACTCAGTATCATTTAGAGGTATTTTAGCATGAGTCTATTCTATCTTTTCGGTTTAATTATTGTGATCGGTCTCGTTATTTACCTGTTTATCGCTTTGCTTAAGCCGGAGTTATTTACATGAGCTCCAACGGGTTTCTTCAGATCACGATCTATTTTCTTGTACTTTTTGTCCTGTCTGTTCCTCTGGGAATATACATGGCAAAGATCTATTCTGGAGAAACCGTATTTCTGAGCAGGCTCGCCGGTCCGGTGGAAAGGTGGATTTACAGGTGCTGCCGGATCGACGCAGGGCAGGAAATGTCGTGGCAAGCCTATGCCGGCGGGCTGCTCGTCTTCAGCCTGTTGGGATTCCTTGCGGCCTATCTGCTTCAGCGATTCCAGGGAATGCTGCCGCTCAATCCCGCCGGATTGCCGGCGGTTCCTCCGGATCTCGCCTTCAATACGGCCGCGAGCTTCGTCACGAATACGAACTGGCAGGCCTACAGTGGCGAAACCACGATGAGCTTTCTTACCCAGATGACGGCCCTTACCGTCCAGAACTTCGTTTCTGCGGCGGCGGGAATGTCCGTGCTGATGGCCCTCATCAGGGGACTGAAACGGACTCTGTCCCAGACCATCGGAAACGTCTGGGTGGATTTGACGCGCTCCGTTGTTTACATCCTGCTTCCTATCGCCCTGCTCCTGTCCCTCGTGCTCGTTTCACAAGGAGTTGTGCAGACATGGAACGGTCCCGCCGGGATTCAGCTTCTGGAACAAGCCGCGGATCGGAACGGCAATACAGCAGTGGTTGAGCGGAGTATCGCCCTGGGACCTGCAGCCGGCCAGGTCGCCATCAAGCAACTGGGTACGAACGGCGGCGGGTTCTTCAACACCAATTCGTCCCATCCGCTGGAAAACCCGACCCCCCTCTCCAATTTTCTGGAGATGGTTGCGATCCTGCTCATTCCGGCGGCGCTTTGCATCACCTTTGGCAGGATGCTGGGTGACAGGAGGCAGGGATGGGCGTTGCTTGCCGCATTCATGCTGATTCTCATTCCGTTGCTGGGTGTCTGTGTGTTCAACGAACAGGCGGGCAACGCTTCCTTCCGGCAGATGAATGTCGACCAGGCTGCGAGCCCCCTTCAATCCGGCGGCAACATGGAAGGGAAGGAAGTCCGGTTCGGCATCGCCAACTCCACCCTCTGGGCGGCTGCCACGACTGCCGCCTCCAATGGAAGCGTCAATTCCATGCACGATTCATTCACCCCGCTGGGAGGTCTTGTTCCTCTGTTGTTGATACAACTGGGGGAAATCGTTTTCGGGGGCGTGGGGTCCGGCCTGTACGGCATGCTCATGTTCGTAATCATTGCCGTATTTGTTGCGGGGCTCATGGTGGGCCGCACGCCGGAATACCTTGGCAAGAAGATTGAAGCCTTCGAAATCAAGATGGCCTCCCTGGCCATCCTGATTCCGGCGGCCCTCGTCCTTGTCGGTACGGCCGTTGCCGTTGTAACGAAACCGGGGCTGGCCGGAATCTTCAATCCGGGTCCCCACGGTTTTTCCGAGATTCTCTATGGATTTTCTTCGGCGGCCAACAACAACGGCAGCGCATTCGGCGGGTTGAATGCCAATACTCTCTTCTACAACGTGAGCCTGGGCTGTGCCATGCTGATCGGGCGATTCTGGCTGATGATCCCCATCCTCGCGGTTGCCGGCTCTCTGGCGCGCAAAAAGCGGGTTTCCGCGAGTGCAGGCACCCTGCCCACGCACACACCGCTTTTCGTGGTCTTCCTGGTTGCGGTGATCCTTCTGGTGGGAGCCCTGACCTTCATCCCCGCACTGGCCCTGGGGCCGATTGCCGAGCATCTGGCCTGGGTACGCTGATCGGAGCGAATCATGGCGGTAAAGGTGAAATCATTTTCGCTTCTCGACAGGCGGAACCTCCGGCAGACCCTTATCGACGCCTTCGTCAAGCTGAATCCTCTGCACCTCGTGAAGAACCCCGTGATGTTTGTCGTGGAAGTCGGCTGCGTCATGACGACGCTGCTCTTTCTTCAGTCCCTGTTCGGTCCGGGCGAAGAGAAATCCTCGTTCATCATGGCGATCGCCCTCTGGCTGTGGTTCACGCTTCTTTTCGCCAACTTCGCCGAGGCCATGGCGGAGGGCAGGGGCAAGGCCCAGGCCAGGTCGTTGAAAGGGGCGCGACGGGATGTCACGGCCAAGCTTCTTCGGGTACCGGATCGGGATGCCGGGGCGGACGTTGTTTCCGGTGCAGAGCTCAAGAAGGAGGATCTCGTGCTCGTGGAGGCGGGAGACATCATTCCCGGCGACGGAGAGGTGGTTGTCGGCATCGCGTCCGTCGATGAGAGCGCCATCACGGGGGAGAGCGCCCCGGTCATCAGGGAAAGCGGCGGCGACCGCAGCGCCGTCACCGGAGGCACACGCGTATTGTCGGATTGGATCATCGTCCGCATCACGGCGAATCCCGGGGAGACGTTCCTCGACAAGATGATTGCCATGGTGGAGGGAGCCAGACGCCAGAAGACGCCGAACGAGATCGCCCTGGACATCCTGCTGGCCGGGCTCACGCTGATTTTCGTCCTGGCCACGGTCACCCTCGTTCCCTTTTCGATCTACAGCGTCGGGGCGACGGGACAGGGATCTCCCGTCAGCCTGACGGTGATCATTGCCCTCTTGGTTTGCCTCATTCCGACCACCATCGGGGGCCTTCTCTCGGCCATCGGCATCGCCGGCATGGACCGGATGATCCAGGCGAACGTCATCGCCATGTCGGGCAAGGCCGTGGAGGCCGCCGGCGATGTGGACGTCCTGCTGCTCGATAAAACCGGTACCATCACCCTGGGAAACCGCGAAGCAACGGAATTCCTGCCGGTGCAGGGGACGACGGCGCAACGGTTGGCGAATGCGGCACAGCTCGCGTCGCTGGCCGACGAAACGCCGGAAGGCCGGAGCATTGTCGTTCTGGCCAAGAAGGCCTATGGCATCCGCGAGCGCGACATCAAGACGCTGGGCGCCTGTTTCATTCCCTTCACGGCCAGGAGCCGCATGAGCGGGGTGAATCTCGGTGAACGGGAGATTCGCAAAGGTGCAGCCGATGCCATGGAAGCCCATGTAAAAGCGAAGGGCGGCCGCTTTCCGGACGAAGCAACCGCCATCGTCAACGGCATCTCCGTCGAGGGAGGCACGCCGCTGGTTGTCGTCGAGGGGACCGATGTCCTGGGCGTCATCCGCCTGAGCGACGTTGTGAAGGGAGGAATCCGCGAGCGCTTCTTCGAACTGCGGCGCATGGGGATCCGGACGGTCATGATCACGGGCGATAACCCTCTCACGGCAGCGGCGGTGGCCGCCGAGGCGGGGGTGGACGATTTCCTCGCCCAGGCGACGCCGGAGGCGAAGCTGAACCTGATCCGAACGTATCAGGCCCAGGGTCATCTGGTTGCGATGACGGGCGACGGCACGAACGACGCGCCGGCCCTGGCGCAGGCGGACGTGGCCGTGGCCATGAACACCGGCACGCAGGCCGCAAAGGAAGCCGGAAACCTCGTGGACCTCGATTCCAATCCCACGAAACTGATTGAAATCGTTGGAATCGGGAAGCAATTGCTCATGACGCGAGGCACCCTCACCACATTCAGCATCTCCAACGACGTGGCAAAATACTTTGCCATTCTCCCCGCTGCCTTCTCGGGCATTTATCCGGACCTGGCCGTTCTGAACATCATGGGCCTGTCCACGCCGCAGAGCGCGATCCTGTCGGCAGTCATCTTCAATGCGCTCATCATTGTCGTGCTGATTCCCCTGGCTTTGCGCGGCGTCCGATATCGCCCCATCGGTGCCGCCGCCATCCTCAGAAGGAACCTGATCCTTTATGGCGCGGGGGGGGTGATCGTTCCCTTTGTGGGGATCAAGGCCATCGACATGCTGTTGACGCTGCTGAACCGGGTCTGAAAGGGACTGATCATGGGACAAACCATCCGAACGGCCGTCCTGCTCTTTGTCTTGATGACCCTCCTGACGGGCATTGCCTATCCTCTTGCCGTGACGGGACTGGCTCAATGGCTGTTTCCATGGCAGGCCAACGGCAGCCTCATCCGAATCGGCACAGGCAAGACCGCCTCCGAGCTTGTCGGCCAACCCTTCCACAGGCCCGACTATTTCTGGGGTCGGCTCTCCGCAACCACCCCTGTTCCCTTCAATGGAACCTCTTCCGCCGGCTCGAACCTGGGGCCGACGAATCCGGCCCTGAAGGAAGCCATAAGGAACCGTATTGCCGACCTGCTGGCCGCCGATCCGGAGAATCAAGCGTCCATTCCGGTGGATCTTGTCACGGCATCGGGAAGCGGGCTCGATCCGCATATCAGCCCGGCCGCCGCTCTGTACCAGGCGTCACGGGTGGCGAAAGCGCGCGGCATCAACCGGGAAAACGTGATGGCACTCGTGCGGATGAACATCCGGGACAGGCAATTCGGAATTCTCGGGGAACCCACCGTTCATGTCCTGCGCCTGAATATGGCGCTGGATGAACTGCAATGATCCTGTTAGCATATGAACCGATGGCAATCATTACCACCTGGAAGAGTTAGAGAGTGATGGAAACGAAAAGACCCGATCCCGACGAACTCCTTGGCAGGGCCCTTCAGGAGGAGGAGCATCAGCGCCACGGCAAGTTGAAGGTGTTCTTCGGTGCCGCGCCCGGTGTCGGCAAGACCTATGCGATGCTCCTGGCCGCTCAAAAAAGGCGGGAAGAAGGCGTCGACATCGTCGTCGGGGTTGCGGAAACGCATGGCCGGAAGGAGACGGAGATTCTCCTCGAGGGCCTGCCCATCCTGCCGCTCCGGATCTATCCGCACCGTGGTCGTGAGATTCCGGAATTCGACATCGATGCGGTACTGGCACGGAATCCGGCGCTCGTGATCGTCGACGAGCTGGCACATACGAACGTCCCCGGATCGCGACACAAAAAGCGCTGGCAGGACATCCGGGAACTGCTCCATGCGGGCATATCCGTTTACACCACCGTCAATGTCCAGCATCTTGAGAGCCTGAACGACATGGTCCGCCAGATCACCGGTATTGCCGTTCAGGAAACGATCCCGGACTCGTTTCTGGACCGGGCCGATGAGATCGAGTTGATCGACCTGCCTCCAGACGACCTGCTTCAACGCCTGAAGGAGGGGAAAGTCTACATTCCGGCGCAGGCGGAGAGAGCGATGGAGAACTTTTTCCGCAAAGGCAATCTGATCGCCTTGAGGGAACTGGCACTGCGCCGGACGGCCGAACGGGTCGACAAGCAGATGGAAAAGTACCGTAGCGATGCGGGCGTGCGGCAAATTTGGCCCGCCGCGGAGAGGATCCTTGTCTGCATCAGCCCGAATCCCCGCTCCATCCGACTGATCCGTGCAGCCCGCCAGATGGCGGCAGGGCTTCGGACCGAGTGGATTGCGGTGCATGTGGAGGCCCCTTCCCACGTCAAGGCATCCGCGGAAGATTTGAAAACCCTGGCGGAGCACATGCGACTGGCTGAAAGCCTGGGTGCGGAGATCGCAACACTGACCGGCCATAAAGCAAGTGAGGAGATTCTGAATTACGCCCGTCAGCGCAACGTCAGCAAGATTATCGTCGGGAAGCCGATCCATCCCCGCTGGAAGGACAAAATCTTCGGATCACCGCTGGATGAGATTGTCCGGGGGAGCGGCGATATCGATGTCTATGTGATTACGGGGGACTCGCCGGAACTGCAGGCGAAAGCAGCAGCCAGGCGAAAGCCCCTGAAGATGGAAGCGAGGGAATGGTATGGGTGTCTGGGAATCATCGCTCTCTGTACCGCCCTGACGCTTCCTTTGCGCCCGCATCTCGACCGGACGGACATTGCCATGATCTACCTCCTCGGCATTGTGATCGTGTCGATGAGGACGAGTCGCTGGCCGGCCCTGGCTGCGACGCTGCTGGGCACGGCGGCATTCGACTTCTTCTTCATTCCGCCCTTCTATACCTTTGCCGTCAGCGATACCCGCTTTCTCGTGACGTTCGGCGTCATGTTAGCCGTGGCCCACGTGATCACCCGGCTGACGCTGCAAATCCGCGATCAGGCCGAGTCGAGCAGAAAGCGCGAAAGAAGTACGGCAGCCCTCTACTCCTTGAGTCGAAAAGTGACCCGGGAACGGAAAAAGGAAAAAATATTCGACGTCGTCGCCAAAGACATCAACGATGTGTTTCGAAGCCGGGTTGTCATTCTGATGTTGAATGATCAGGGGGAGTTGGTCGCTTCGGACACGAGGACAGGCTGCTTTCCCGTCGACCGGAAGGAGATGGGGGTCGCCCGATGGGTTTTCGACAACCGACACACGGCAGGCCGCGGTACCGACACGCTTCCGGGTGCGAAAGCGCTTTATCTGCCGATGGTTGCCTCTTCCGGGGTCGTGGGCGTGGTGGGCGTTCTTCCCGATGATGTCGAGCGGACATTCGATCCCGAAGACATCCACCTACTGGAAAGTATTGTGAATCAAACGGCCATGGCTCTGGAAAGGGTCATCCTGGCCAAGGAAGCACACGAGGAGCGCCTCAGGGCGGAGGCCCAGAATGTCCGTAACACCTTTCTGAGCTCCGTTTCCCACGATTTGAGATCACCGCTGGCAGTGGTCGCGGGTGCTGCCAGCACCCTCCTGGAAAAGGAGGCGACCCTCGACCGGGCGGCACGCCTTGAATTGTTGCGCACCATCTACGAGGAAACGGACCACCTGGAGCGCATCATCCGCAACGTCCTGAACCTCACCCGGCTCCAGTCCGGTGCCATCCATGTGCGCAAGGAATGGCAGCCCCTGGAGGAAATCATCGGGGTTGTCCTGAACCGCTTCTCGGAAGGCCTCAAGGAGCACCCCCTGGAATTGACGATACCATCGGACCTTCCCCTGGTCTCCTTCGATACGCTCCTGATGGAGCAAGTTTTTGCGAACCTGATGGAAAATGCCCTGCGGCATACCCCGCCGGGCACTCCCATCGTGATCAACATCAAGCCGGAAGAAACGGCCGTGGAGATCGAAATTGCGGATCGCGGTCCCGGCCTGCCGGTTCCGGAGGGAGAAGATATCTTCCATAAATTCAAGCAAAGCGCCCCTACGCGTATGGGTGCCGGGATCGGCCTCTCCATTTGCCGCGTGATCGTTGAGGCCCATGGTGGTCGCATCCGGGCGGAAAACCGGCCGGGTGGCGGAGCATCATTCAAGTTCACGATCCCCGTGGAAGGGAAGCCGCCGTCCCTGAACCCAGAAGGGGAATTGCAATGAAACAGACACCGGCAACGATTCTCCTGATTGAAGATGAAAAGCAGATGCGACGGTTTCTCCGTGTGACCCTCCAAAGTGAAAATTACACTGTGATGGAAGCGGAAACGGCCGCCGAAGGGCTGTCCCAGGTTGCGATGCGCAATCCCGATATCGTGCTGCTCGATCTGGGGCTTCCCGACATGGACGGGCTGGATGTCATCGAAAAGCTCCGTGAATGGTCTGCCGTGCCCGTGATCGTTATCTCGGCAAGGGAGCAGGAAGGGGACAAGATCAGAGCCCTCGACGGGGGAGCGGACGACTATTTGACAAAACCTTTTGCCGCCGGCGAGATGCTCGCCAGGATCCGGGTGGCCCTGCGGCATGCATTACCCCGGAGTTCGGATCAGGGGGAAGCGGTTTTTGTTGCCGAAGACCTGAAGATCGATTTCCTGGCCAGGCAGGTTCACAGGGGAAATCAGGAGATTCATCTTACCCCGATCGAATACCGGCTTCTGACCGTCCTCGTCAGGAATGCCGACCGGGTCATGACCCATCGACAAATCCTCAAGGAGGTCTGGGGAGCATCCTATATCGAACAGACCCAATACCTTCGTGTTTTCATGAACCAGTTGCGAAAGAAGATCGAAGCTGATTCGACCCGCCCGCGTTTCCTGCTGAATGAACCGGGCATCGGCTACCGCTTCAAGCTCAATCGTTAATCTGCCGTATCCGGGTTTCGTTTTCTGCACCTTCAATAAATGAATCATCTGATTCAATTTATGAATCACAGATTCATGGATCCCGCGCCGACGCGCTGCCTATCCGAGCATATTCTCAATAAATAACAACATGTAACGCATTCAAGCCGTGCAAGGGCATACCCCTTGCTGTGTATAAAATCGTTCCATATACATCGTGGGAAGGGAGGGGACCGCAAAGGGGGCGGTCTTCCGTTCAACGTCCCTGTTTTGGGAGGAACAGGGCAGACACGAAAGGAGGGAGTATGGACTGGAGGGAAGAGTACAAGCGCAAATCGACGAGCCTGGCCGGAGCGGCCGCGCAGATCCGAAACGGCGACTTTGTGGGGATCGGCCTGGCCGTCGGTTCCTGTTCGCCGGCGATGTTCGATGCCATCCTGGACCGGGGAAAAGAGCTGAAGGGGGTCCGGATCTGCGATTCCGTCGCCGTCCGCCCGTCGAGGCTCTACGACCTCGAGTTCATGAAGGGCCTGGATGGCCACATCAACTTCGACCCGTCCTTCGGGACGGGAGCCAGCCGCAAGATCATCGAGTCCCGACTGCCGGATTACCTGCCCCTCATGAGCTCCGAGGGCGGCGACAAGTACGCGAAGCGCTCCGATGTCTTCATCTGCATGACCGCGCCGCCCAATGCCCAGGGCTTCATCAACCTCGGTCTCACGAACTTCTACACCATGGAGGCCATCCGGAAAGGCCGCGAGGAGGGGAAGCTCCGCCTGGCCATCGCCGAGGTGAACGACCAGATGCCGACGATCTACGGCGACAACTGGATGCATATCTCCGAGTTCGACGTCTTCGTGGAGAACTCGACGCCCATCCCCAAGGTCGGCCGGGCCACGCCGGGGGAGCGGGAGAAGAAGATCGGCGAATATGCCCTGGAGCTGCTCAAGGACGGCGACACGATCCAGATGGGCATCGGGGCCATCCCGGAAGCCGTCGTGGCGGGCCTGGAAGGCAAGCATGACTTGGGCGTCCTGACGGAGATGTTCCCCATCGGTCTGCCTCAACTCGTGGAAAAGGGCATCGTCACGAACGCGAAAAAGCCCTTCCACAAAGGCGTCACCGTGGCGACCTTCTGCATGGGCGACCAGTCCATGTACGACTACGTCCACGAGAACCCCGTCTGCGAGTTCTACCCGTCCTCCTACACCAACAGCCCCGCCTTCATCGCCCAGCACCCCAACATGGTCGCCATGAACATGTCCATGATGGTGGACATGAGCGGCCAAATCGCCTCCGAGGGAGTCGGTCACCGCATGGTGAGCGGCGTCGGCGGGCAGCTCGACTTCATGGTGGGCACCTTCTACTCGAAGGGCGGCCGGGGCATCACGATGCTCTACGCGGCGCGGAAGCTGAAGGACGGATCGTTCGTCTCGGCGATCGTGCCGGAGCTGCCGCCGGGCACCCCCGTCAGCGTTCCCCGGTTCTACGCCCAGTACGTCGTCACGGAGTACGGCATCGCCGACATCCGCTACAAGACGCGGCGCGAGCGGGGCCTTGCCCTCATCGAGATCGCCCATCCGGACCTCCGGGGGGAGCTGCGCAACAGCCTGAAGGAGAATTTCTACATGTCCAAATAAAGAGGGAAGAAAGGAGAGACCCGTGAACCTGAAAGATGTGAAGGCGGTGGTTACCGGCGGTGCGTCGGGACTGGGGGAAGCGTGCGTCCGCATGATCGCGGAGAACGGCGGCAAGGCCGCGATCTTCGACCTGCCGATGCAGAAGGAGAGGGCGGATAAGCTGATCGCCGAGCTGGGGGCCGGCGTCATCTTCTGCAGCACCGACGTCACGAACGAGGAGAGCGTCCTGGCCTCCGTCGCGAAGGCGGTGGACGCCTTCCGGGGCATCAACGCGGCCATCAACTGCGCCGGCGTGGGCGATCCCGCGAAACTCCTGTCCAAGAAGGGCCCCATGCCGCTCGCCTTTTTCAACCGGGTCGTGCAGATCAACCTGGTGGGCACCTTCAACGTGATCCGCCTGGCGGTGGAACAGATGGTCAAGAACGAGGCGGGGGCCGACGGGGAGAAGGGCGTTGTCATCAACACCGCTTCCGCGGCGGCCTTCGACGGGCAGGTTGGCCAGCCCGCCTACAGCGCCTCCAAGGCCGGCGTTGTCGGCATGACCCTGCCCCTGGCCCGGGAATGCGCCGATTACGGCGTCCGCGTCATGACAATCGCCCCGGGACTCTTCAACACGCCGATGCTGGCGATCCTGCCGCAGGCCGCCCGCGACGCCCTGGGGGCGATGGTTCCCTTCCCGCGGCGGCTGGGCGAGCCCTCGGAGTTCGCCCTGCTCTGCAAACAGATCATCGAAAACCCGATGCTGAACGGCGAGGTGATCCGCCTGGACGGCGCGATCCGGATGGCCGCGAAGTAGAAAAACAGGGGGTATTTCAGCGCTTCAAAAAGGAGAGATCAGTATGGCAAATCAGGAAGAAATCGTCATCGTCAGTGCCGTCCGTACGCCTTTCAGCCGGTTCGATTCGGCCATGGCCGACATCCCCAGCATCGACCTGGGGGTGATCGTGATGAAGGAGGTCCTCCAGCGTGTGGGCCTCAAGCCGGATGAGGTGGACGACCTCTACTATGGGAGCTGCATTCCTGCAGAGTATGCCCTGGAGACGGACGTCCCGGGGCGGCAGGCCACGCTTCTGGCGGGTTTCCCTGCGGAGAACAACTCCGTCTCGCTGGACCGGGCCTGCTGCTCCTCCCTCACGGCCCTGCGCCTCGGCGTCATGTCCATCCGGGCCGGCGAGGCCCGAACCGCCATGGCCGTGGGCTCCGAGAATATGCCGAGGACGCCGCACCTCGCCCCGGGCCTCCGGAGCGGAAAGCGGCTCGGCCACATCAAGCTGATTGATTGCCTCTTCGAACTGGGTTATCAAGCCAAGGGATTCAATCCGGTCGCCCGGGACGCCGGCGAAGTGGCTGTCGAGCACGGCGTCACGCGGGAGATGCAGGACGCCTGGGCGCTGGGGAGCCAGGAGAAGTACGCCCGGGCCTTTGCCGAGGGGAAATTCAAGGTCGGCGAGGAGATCGTTCCGGTGGTCATCCCGCAGAAAAAGGGGGAGCCCATCGTCATCGACAAGGACGAGTCTCCCCGGAAGACCACCCTGGAGGCCCTGGCGAAGCTGAAGCCGATCTACGGAAGCCCCACCGTCACGGCGGGCAACGCCCCGCCCATCAGTGCCGGCTCCAGCGCGATCCTCTTCATGACCGCGGGCCGGGCGAAGGAGCTGGGTCTGAAGCCGCTGGCGACGATCCTGGCGACCGTCAGCTCCGCCACGGATCCCCGGGGGATCGCCACCATCCCGGCGCAGACAATCGCGAAGGCGCTCCAGAGGGTCGAGCTGAAGATCGGGAACATGGACCTGATCGAGATCAACGAAGCCTTCGCCGCCATGCCCCTCGTCTCCACGAAGCTCTTGGCCGGGGGCGACCCGGCGATCTGGAAGCAGCTCCTGGACAAGACCAACGTCAACGGCGGCGCCATCGCCGTCGGGCACCCCGTCGGAGCCAGCGCGGCCAGGATCACCATGCACCTGGCCTACGAGCTCCAGCGCCGGGGCGGTGGCTACGGCGTGGCGTCCATCTGCGGCGGGCTGGCGCAGGGCGAGGCAATCGTCATCAGGGTCTGAGCATCCCGGGCACGCGGTCCCCGGGGAATGCCGGGGGCCGCGGCAACGACGGCCGTTCTTTCATTCCGGTGTCATCTCATCACGAAAGGGGTTTCGAATGGCAGAGACGATTTTTCAGGAAGAGCATCAGGTATTCCGGGACAGCTTCAAGAAATTCCTCGCGAAAGAGGTCATCCCCCACCTGGAGGAATGGGAGGAGGAGGGCATCGTCCCCAAGTCGGCCTGGAAGAAGATGGGCGAGAACGGCTTCCTCTGCCCCTGGCTGGAGGAGGAATACGGCGGTGCCGGCGGCGGGTTCGAATACTCCGTCATCATCAACGAGGAGCTGTCCTACATCGGCGCCCACGGCCTCCTGGCGGGGCTCCACAGCGACATCATCGTTCCCTACATCCACACCTTCGGCAGCGAGGAGCAGAAGCGGAAATGGCTCCCCGGCTGCGCCTCCGGCGACATCATCACCGCCGTGGCCATGACGGAGCCGGGCACCGGCTCGGACCTGGCCTCGATCCGCACCACCGCCGTCCGGGACGGCGACCACTACGTCATCAACGGGGCGAAGACCTTCATCTCCATCGGCATCCACTGCGACCTCGTCATCGTGGCGGCCAAGACGGACACGAAGGCCGACCCGCCCTTCAAGGGCATCAGCCTGATCTGCGTGGAGGACGGCACCCCCGGTTTCACCCGGGGCCGCAAGCTGAAGAAGATGGGCTTCCACAGCCAGGACACGGCGGAGCTGAACTTCGAGGACTGCCGGGTGCCCGTCGGGAACATCCTGGGGAAGGAAGGGCAGGGGTTCTACTACCTGATGCAGAAGCTCCAGGGGGAGCGGCTCGTGGTGAGCATCATGGCGCAGGCCATGGCCGAGGCGATGCTGGACATGACGGTCAAGTACTGCCGGGAGCGGACGATCTTCGGGAAGCCCGTCAGCTCCTTCCAGCACAACACCTTCAAGATTGTGGAGATGGCGACGGAGATCGAGATCGGCCGGACCTTCCTGAACTCCCTGATCGCCGACTTCATCGCCAAAAAGGACATCGTGAAGCAGGTCTCCATGGCCAAGTTCTGGATCCCCGAGATGGCCAACCGGGTGGCCTACCACTGCGTCCAGCTCCACGGCGGATACGGCTACATGGAGGAATACCCCATCTGCCGCTTCGCCCGGGACGTGCGCGTCATCCCCATCTTCGCCGGCACGACGGAGGTCATGAAGGTGATCGTCGGGCGGATGATGGGTCTCTGAGAACCGCCCCAACAAATGTTCAAACCGCAGCATCCCCCCATCCGGGTGTTCCGTGAATGTGCCAGGCGGAGCACCCGGACCCGCCTTGTTCATGTCCGGGAATCGCTGAAACCGCGATCGATCATCCGGCCGACGTTGAGCATGTGCTGTCTCACCGCCTCGGGCGAACGGCCGGGGTAATTCCGGAACGTGATCAGGACCCCGTTCAGGGCCGCGAAGAAGGCGTGGGAGAGGGGCCGCACGGGCTCCGGCTTCTTCATCTTCCGGAACATGCTGTCGAAATGCTCGAAAAAACGGCGTTCCGCCGCATTGATCTTCTCGACTTTCTCCGGGGAAAGCTCGCCGTCGAGCATGAAGTGGGTCAGCATTCTCAGGTACTGGTCGTTGTCGATGCAATAGGAAAGAAAGGCGTCGCTGATCTTCGCGAGATCAGGTGTTTCGCTCTCGTTGATGATCTGCTCGAGGACACGGCTGATGTCTTCGACGCCCCGGATGAAGGCCTCCACGAAGATCGACTGCTGGTCCGGGAAATACCGGTAAATCAGGGCGTGCGAGATGCCTGCCTCCTGGGCGATGTCCCGGATGCTGACCTTGTGGAAGGGCTTCACGGCGAACACGCGCTCCGCGGCCTCGACGATCAGCTCCCGGCGGGCAAGCTTCGCTTCGCTCTTGAGATCGGCAAACGAAACGTTTTCTTCCATGGGGTTCCTTTCTTTCCGCTTGTGCCGCAGGGTCGAAAACCGCCTTCAACATATCGCGATAACAGACGATCTGTCCACCGGGAAGGAATCGTTTCCTGTCATGAATCCCGGAAACGACGGCTCACGGTGACGAAAAAGGCTTGCTTTCCTGTTGTGTGTTCTCTACTGTAACCACTGGTTACACGCCTGTCAATCTGCATTTCAGCAGGCCGAACGGTCCATCCATCTCAAAAGGGGGGAGATCTCATGGAAGAAACCGTCCTCGTCGATGTCCGGAACCGAGTTTGCACCCTTACCCTCAATCGTCCCGAGGTCATGAATGCCTTCAGCGAGCAGATGCTCGACGACTTCCAGGAGGTCCTCGACCGAATCGGCATGGACGAGGAGGTGAACGTGGTCGTCCTCCAAGGCGCCGGCGGCAACTTCTCCTCGGGGGCGGAGCTCTCGCCGCGGAACTACTCCCTCAGCCATGACGACCTGCACGAGATCATGAAGCGCCTGGGCCGGTGGGTGCAGACCGTCCGGGATCTGAGGCAGCCCGTCATCAGCAAGGTGAGGGGGATGGCCGTGGGCGGAGGCGCCAACCTCGCCCTGTCCGGCGATTTCGTCCTGGCGGCCCACGAGGCGAAGTTCATCCAGCCCTTCATTCACATCGGGCTCATGACGGACCTGGGGGGGACGTACTTCCTGCCCCGGCTGGTGGGGCTGGCGAAGGCCCGGGAGCTGGCCATGCTGGGGGATCGACTCAGCGGCCGGGACGCCGCCGCCATCGGCCTGATCTACAAGTCCCTGCCGGACGAAGAGCTCGACCAAGCGGTTGCCGCCCTGGCCGAGAACCTCGCGCAGAAAGCCCCCACCGCCATGGCCCTGATCAAGAAGGGCCTCGACAAGAGCCACGACATGTCCCTGGAGGAGGTCCTGGCCTGGGAGGCCGAGAGGCAGACGGAGCGGATCCTGAGTGCCGAGCACCAGGAGGCCGTCATCAAATTCATCCAGTCAAGGAGCAAGAAATAATTCCAGAACGATAGCTTACACAGTGAGCGTCGAACGAAGACAGAGCTGTTTTCGTCCGCCGGGCATTGCCATGAACATTTTGAAGGAGGATGTCTATGAGTGATGTTTACGCGGAAAAGCCATGGTTGAAGAGTTATGACAGGAATGTCCCGCCCGAGCTGAAGTATGAGAACCGGACATTCGCAGAACAGTTCAGGGTCGTGGCCGACCGGTACCCGGACAAGACGGCCCTGCATTACATGGGGAAATCCATCACCTATCGCGAGATCGACCTCCTGTCCAACCGTCTCGCCCGGTACTTCCAGAAGATCGGCCTGAAGCCCGACGACGTCGTGGGCCTTCACATGCCGAACCTCCCGGCCCATTTCATCGCCATCATCGCCGTCCAGAAGGCGGGCTGCGTCTCCACGGGCCTGAGTCCGCTCCTGACCCCCCACGAGATGGAGCACCACCTGAACGACTCGCGGGCGAAGGCCGTCATTACCGTGGACCTCCTGTTCGACAAGGTCGCGGAGGTGGCCGGGAAGGCGCCTTTTTCGACGGTCATCGTCACGGAGGTTGCCGATTTCCTTCCCGGCGTGAAGAAGGTCCTCGGGAAGCTCCTGAAGAAGATCCCCACGGCGCCGATCGGCCCCCTGCCGGGCAAGACGGTCGTCCGGTTCATGGAGGCCATTGACGGGATGCCGGCCGACCCGGTGTCGGTCCGGCGCACCATGGACGACACCATCTTCATGATGTACACCGGCGGGACCACGGGACAATCCAGAGGGGCGGTCCTGACCCAGCGCAGTTACATGTATAACCGCCAGCAGCTCCTGACGTGGATCGACATCCGGCCCGACGACATTGCCCTGTCGGCCTTCCCCCTGTTCCACATCGCCGGCCTGACCTTAGGCGGCGTCTCGATCACCTCGGGCGTCACGCAGGTCTGCGTGCCCAACCCCCGGGACTCCGGGTTCATGATCCAGGCGCTCAAGGAATACCGTCCCACGTTCATGACCCATGTTCCCACGGTCTATTTCGAGCTCATCAAGAATCCCGAGTTCAAGAAGGTCGACATGCGCGGCCTGAAGTTCTGCCTGAGCGTGGCCGCCCCCTTCCCGGGGGAGAAGATCCGGGAGTTGGAGAGCATCGTCGGGGAGAACAAGCTGATAGAGCTCTACGGGATGACCGAATCGATGGTCACCTGCTTCAATCCCCGATACGGGAACAAGAAGCCCTCCTCCATCGGCATCCCCATGTCCGACACGGAGTTCAAGCTCGTCGACCCCGAGACGGGACAACTCGCCAAGTTGGGCGAGCCGGGGGAGATCATCATCCGCGGCCCCCAGATCATGACGGGCTACTACATGAATCCGGAAGAAACCGCCCGCACCCTGCGGGACGGCTGGATATACACGGGAGACATCGCGACCATGGACAAGGACGGGTATTTCTACATCGTCGATCGCGTGAAGGACATGGTCATCGTCTCCGGCTTCAAGGTCTTCACCCGGGAGCTGGACGATCTTCTGGCCCTGCATCCCGACGTCGAGATGGCGGCGGCCATCGGCATCCCCGATCCGGAGCGCCCGGGGTCCGAGCGCGTCGCCCTGGCGGTCATGCTGAAGCCCGGCATCGAGAAGAGCGAGGCCGAGAAGGAGAAGATCCTGAACTTCCTGAAGGAGAACGTGGCGCCGTACAAGGTGCCGAAGGTCATCCAGTTCATGGACCAGCTTCCCTTGAGCGGCGTCGGCAAGATCCTCAAACGGGAGCTGAGAACCATGATGTAGGGCGGATCGACCGGACCATTCCAGAACGACAACAGCAAGGAGAATCAAAGATTATGGGCAGCCTGATTTGCGACGAAAGAGACCAGAAATTCGTGATGTATGAAATGCTCAAGCTGGAGGAGCTGTTCCAGACGGAGCACTTCGGCGACTATTCCCGCGACATGTGCGACATGGTCCTGGACGGGGCGAGGAAGATGGCGGAGGAGGTCGTCTTCCCGGTCCTGGTCGAGGGCGACCGGGAAGGGTGCCGTGTCGAGAACGGCAACGTCCTCGTTCCGAAGTGCTTCCACCGCAGCTTCCGCATCTTCCGGGAGGGCGGCTGGACGACCGTCAGCGTGTCCCCCGAGGCCGGCGGCCAGGGATTTCCCCTCGTCATCGGCATGATGTCGGAGGAGTGGTTCATGCACAACTTCAGCCTCGTCGGCTACGCCTTCCTGACCGCCGGGGCCGCCCACCTGATCGAGGCCTACGGAACGGAGGCCCAGAAGCGCAAATACATGGACAAGATGTACGAATGCGTGTGGGGCGGCAACATGTGCCTGACGGAGCCCGGCGCCGGGACCGACCTCAGCAACATCCGGACGAAGGCCATCCGGCAGCCCGACGGCACGTTCCTCCTGGAAGGGACGAAGCAGTTCATCACCGGCGGGGACCAGGACCTGACGGAAAACGTCATCAGCCCCGTACTGGCACGGATCGAGGGCGACCCCGCGGGGACGGAGGGCATCTCCATCTTCCTGGTGCCCAAGTTCCTCGTCAACGACGACGGCTCCCTGGGGAGGCGCAACGACTACACCATCCCCGGTATCGAGCACAAGATCGGCCTGAACGGCAGCGCCACCTGCCAGATGAGCTTCGGCGAGAACGGGGCCTGCTACGCCGAGCTCCTGGGGGAGGAGCGGCAGGGAATCAGGATCATGTTCCAGATGATGAACGAGGCCCGGATCTTCGTGGCCGTCGAGTCCCTGGGCAGCGCCTCCATTGCCTACCTGCACGCCCTCGCCTACGCGAAGGAGCGCCTCCAGGGATCCGCCCTGGAGGAGATGAAAAACCCCCTGGCCCCGAGGGTGCCGATCATCCGCCATCCCGACGTCCGGAGGATGCTCCTGTGGATGAAGGCCCACGTGGAAGGCATGCGGGCGCTCTCCTATTACACGGCCTGGTGCGTCGACGTCATGGAGAGCACCTCCGACGCCGCCGTGAAAGACACGGTTCGCGGCATCATCGAGGTGCTGACGCCCGTCTGCAAGGCCTACTGCTCGGACCTGGCCTTCCGGGTCTGCGAGACGGCCATCCAGGTCTACGGCGGCTACGGCTGCTGCAATGAGTATCCCGTCGAGCAGTTCATGCGCGACGTGAAGCCGACCTCCATCTACGAGGGCGCCAACGGCATCCAGGCCCTCGACCTGGTGGGGCGGAAGCTCGGCATGAAGAAGGGCCTCTACTTCATGAAGCTCCTGGGGGAGATGCAGAAGACGATCCAGGAGTGCGCGAACGCAAAGGGAGTCGGCGACCTGGCCGCCGAAGTGCAGGAAGCCGCCAACACTCTGGCCGAGGCGGGCATGTTCTTCGCGGGCAGCGCCTCCAGCGGGAAATTCATGATCCCCGTCTCGAACGCCTACACGTTCCTCACCATGATGGGAAAGGCCGTCTTCGGATGGCTCCTCCTCTGGCAGGCCCGCGTCGCCCGGGAGGCCCTGGAGAAGATCTGCGCACAGAAGGGAGTCGATGCGGACGACAAAGCCGCCCTTAAAGCGCTTTCTTCGGAAGACTCGGAAGCGGCCTTCTACACTGGGAAAATCGCCGCTTGCCGCTACTTCATCAAGCACATCCTCCCGGAAGT
>CAZODI010000015.1:0-72656 GCA_964578535.1 uncultured Syntrophaceae bacterium | reverse complement strand
CGACGATCGTCGGAGCTCTACTCGCGTTCAGTTTTAGCAATATTGATGTTTCAAATGAGCATGCCCGAGGTCCCCTTCCTGAGATCACAGGCTTGGCGCTAACAACAATCGGTGTTTTCTATGTTGCTAGTTTCCGCTCATTTCGTCACCGTATTCACAACAAGCTCCCGGAAGGTGCCCTTAAGCAGTTTTTGAGCAACCCTGGTGAACGGTGTGTCCTCGCTCAGTGGAATATCTTCGTGGTTTCGTTTCTTGCGGCCGACATCTTCTTTGTACATAAACTCGCTATGCGCACGTACTGCTATTGCGAGGTATTCTGTTCAGGCTCTACCCTTGTTTTTGTGATATTTGGTTGGTTGTGGTCGATAGGACGGACAAATACCGACAGGTCTAAATGCAGGTGATTGCCGCTTAGCACGCATGGGAGCAGCACGGCGTTAGTTCGTCAGCCGCGCGGCTAATTCAAAACATGTTTGGTCAGAGGGTTCAATGATTCAGGAAATTTTTGTCGCCGATTACATTTCTCGATCTATAGGCATTTCAATAACGTGTTCTGCGACAAGGCTGTTGATAACTCGTGCTATAAGATAATTATCGCCCGTGGCGATATTTCTTAACCCATTAATCTATTGGCATAACTTTACCAAGGGGTCACTATCCGATCTCAATAAGTCCTGTTAAATCCTGGCTAGTCCCGGTGTCACCGAATAAGTTAACCCTTTCATCTGTGCCGCGATCCGCAAGTCATTGACCGGGAAAGCTTCGACCCCGCCATCTGCTACAACATCGCAAAGCAGGTTTTCTACAAGAGCTACCGGAAGAACCCACTCGCCCAGAAAAAGATTTCAAGGCCTTGCCCTGTCCAGAAGCGGATGACAAAGATCGTGATCCGGTTACGGTGCCGGGTACAGCGTCCGCAGCTTCGCCTTCATGGCCGGACTCAATGGTTTGACCAGTTCCGCATTATAAGATCCGGCGGGCATCTGCTTAACGGTTGGATCATTCGTTGGATTCCACTTCGTGGTGACATCCCAGGTCTGAACGATCTGCGTTGTCGCGACGGCATATGTGCGCGATGTTGCTGCAGGTGTTCCCTCTCTGACAGCCGGATCCACGTTGGTCGTCACGATGGAAACGGACTCGTCGCTGTTGAGATAAATCTCGAAAGTCCGGAACTGCTGAGGAAAATCCCGCAGCGATGGCGTTTCCACATGCCAGAAGCCTCTTTCAGGCGCATGGACCGGATCAGGCGAGATAAAGGCTTTGACGGTACTTAAATGACGATGTCCGGCCATCCACATCAGAAGATTCGGATGGCTTTGCAGCTCAGCAATCAGATCCGGCAGGGTGACGGCATTTTGCGGATCCGTCCACCAACCCATTTCGGAATCAGGCGCCGTCACTTCGACGCCAATCGGAACGTGCGCGGCGATGATCATGAGCTGTCCTGCCGCCGTCCCCTCGGCCAGTTCTTTTTTCAGCCAAGCCCAGCGCACCTGATCCAGAAAGCCGTGGCCATGGATGTCGGCAGAGCCGTCGTCCTCCTTCTGGGTATTGTCCAGGACGATCACCTTGAGCGGAACATTCGCTTTCGGAACAAAGCTGTAGCAAGCAAAGCCGTCTTTGGCGCTGGCCATGTTGAACCCGTGACCTACCGGGAGGGAAGAGGTTTTGAAGAATTCCTGCAGCCACTCGGTTCGCAAAAGCGAACGGCGGTCCGGATCGGCGGCGACTTTCGGTGGGCTCTTGAAATTTGCGACAGGCCCTGCATATTTGATTTCTCCGTAAGGTGTTGAGCCGTCGATCACCCCCACATAATAATCGCGGCTGTTGATTTTCCGGGGATCACTCAGGACATCACCCGTGGCGAAGACTTCATCGGTGATGAAGGACTGCCGGAGGTCCTTGCGGAGGCTGTAGTCCACGGGAATGGAACCCATCCAGAAATGATCGTGGTTGCCGAGGGTCTGATACCAGGGGATCGACTTGTCAAGCCCCGCGGCTTGAAAAGGTTTCTGGTACACGATGGTGCCGGCTCCCAGATGCGCGCCGGAGGTGGGCCGGATGACCTTGCCGTCCAGGACATCGATATACCAGCGCGTTTCGTTGTACTGTGTCGTGTTGCAGGCATCGCCCAGCGAGATGCCGAAGTCCATTGGATTTTGTTTGTGCAGGGCGTTGATCGTCTGGACGGCGGCGTCGAGCACATGGGTCGTGTACAGCATGATCCCGGAATACAGAGAGGCCCCCACCGGCAGCGTGGGATGCAGGCGCTGGATATAGATCAACTGGTTGGGAGATTCCTTGTCGGTGATATGGATATCGGAAATAGTAAAGAAATTAAGAAGTTTCGTATTTTTCGTGACGGTCGCACCGCGGTATGCAGGCGGCATGAGATCGAGCCGCTTGTCATGGGGAAGCCCCGGGCCATAGGTCCAGTTCCCATAACCGTATTGGCTGTATTTGGAAATTTCCCACAGATTGATCGTCATCGAAGGTTTTGGCCCCGGCACAATCGTCCTTTGCGCGGTCGTTTGAACGTCGGACGCAATTGGATATCCCGCGGTCTGACTTTCATTTTTGACGATGTCTCTTGAACAGGCTGATAGAGAGAAAATCAGCAGACCCGTTAAAAAGATGAAACAGAATCTCTTGCATTCGTATGATCGCTTCATCACGTGCCTCCTTTCATGATTTGTTGTGGACACACCCTGTAATGATCCCCTTCCGGAGGCTCCTATCAACCGCACAATTTATGTGCCACAAAACCCGGACGTATCACATGCTGTCCTCATACCTGTTTTTCATTACGGATATCAAAGCATAATGGATGTATTAAAAACAACGTATGAATGATGCTTACAGATATGACACCTGTCTACCCCTGCCGTTGTGGTGACGGAGATGGGCCGATGAATAGAAACCCCGCTTCCTGGAAACGTACGGGGTTTCTGTTGTGTCGAAAGCCACGACTACGCGATTCGCCTCAAGGCCGGGATCATGGGTGGCCATTTTCAGGAACAGGTTCTGGCGCTGGGGAAAATAGGCGGCCAGGCACGGGCCATGATGGTCACAGACTGGGTTGAAAGGGCCATTCAGTACGATCACGCTATCCGGGATTACCTGATCGAGCGCAAGAGTCTCTACAAGGCGATCGTCGCTTTCTCAGGAGAGCACGAATATTTCGTCGTCGGTTCGATCCCGATACGTCCCACCAGATCACTCGAAAGGGGTTACAAATCGCACTCGCGGGTTGTGACCCCTTTTTTGCGATGATTCTCCGGTCGATCACATCTCCCGGCATCAACCTGTCACTGAATTCTGCAACCAGGACGCCGGCTTGTCCCCTTCAGATCTCCTGAGGGCATCGTCAGTCGCCCCGCCCGGCCTGCATTCCATCATTGCCTTTCCCGGACGACGTGGCCCCTGCTCTGAAAGGCGAAAGAGTGATGCGTCTCGAGGTTGATCATCACGGATTCAATCAGGGGCTCACGTACCGGCGTCTCCGACACCCATTCCACAAGGAAGTTCGCTCCCGTACCGCTCTGGTCGCTCTTTGGGATGAAGAAGTTTGTGGCCCCCAGGGGCTCCAATTGCAGAGCCGGCGGGGTGAAGTCCTTCACAAGCTTTCCGTCGTTGTTGAAGTAAAGCACCTTCGTGATCCGGATCCGATGATCCAGGTCCGTATTGTGGATGGCGATGAAGGCACTCACGTCGAACATCTTCCTCTCGTCGCGGGGGAGGTTGGAATAGATGGGGACATACAGGACCTGGCCCCGCACCTTTCTGAAATCCGCCTGCTTCACCGTGAGCACGCTTGCATCAAACGAGCTCTCCGATGCGGCCTGCGTAACTCTCGCCTCTTCCCTGGTGCAAGCGGTCAGGCATGACAGGATCAGGATACCCGTCACGAACATGGCCAAGCGTTTCATTGCGTACCCTCCTAAGAGATCAAACGGGCGGGATCATCTCCCCCTGACGTTTGTGTAGCACACCTGGTGGCTGATTTCTGCTACTTTTGGGCCTGTCCCGTTGACGGTCGACGTTCTTCAAGGTATAAATGGAAATACATCAACACATCGATCACCATTTGAAAAGGGTTCGCGGCCCCCCTCCGGAGCCGTGAAGGGATGATGCAGCATGGTCGGGCCGCCATGGCGTGATACGCCGTCATGGCGGTTTTTATTTGAGGTCCGGAACATGTCCATATTTCAAGGAGCAGCCGCCAGGATCCTCCGCCTGAAGCGCCGATGCCCCAAGTGCAGCAGGGACCAGGTGGTCCCGGAGAGCAGGGAGCGTGAGACGGTAAAGTGCCGTTTCTGCAAAGCCGATATACCCCCGAAAAAGCCATGAGCCGTCTCCCCTTCGCACCTCGATTTTATCCGTGCCCGCCGACCGGAACCGGTGCATTTCCGACAGCGGTTCTCTGCGGGATTGCCCTTCTGCTGACAGCGGAATGGATGCTTCCCTCCCTGGCAACAGCGGCGGAGGGAGCCGGCGGAGGCCACGGCGTCATCGCCAACATCGCCATCTGCATGATCGGCGCCAGCGCCATGGGGCTCCTGATGAGGCTGCTCCGTCAGCCGGTGATCCTGGGACATATCCTGGCAGGGGTACTTATCGGTCCCGTCGGGTTCGGGCTGATCGCCGGCCACGCGGATATCGTCACCGTCTCGGAGATCGGCCTGATCCTGCTCCTGTTCATGATCGGCCTTGAGATCGACCTCCACAAGATGCTCTCCTCGGGCCGGCTGGTCCTCCTGCCCGGGCTTCTGCAGTTTCCCCTCAGCCTCGGGTTCGGATACGGCGTCTTCACGCTTCTGGAGGGCCTGGGGGTCTCCCTGGCACAGGGCGGTTTCGCGAAGCTGTATTTCTCCGTGGCCATCGCCATCAGCAGCACGATGATCGTGGTCAAGCTCCTCTACGACAAATTCGAGATGGACACGCTGGCGGGGCGCATCACCGTGGGAATCCTGGTCTTTCAGGACGTGTGGGCCATCATCGTGCTTGCCGTTCAGCCGAACCTGGCCAATCCCGATGTGCTTAACATCGTCCGGACATTTGCAACCGGCGCGGTCCTCGTGGCGGCATCATTCGGCGCAAGCAAGTATCTTCTGCCTCGGATGTTCCGGTCGGTGGCCAAGATCCCCGAGTTGGTGGTCGTCATGAGCCTGGGCTGGTGCTTCCTGGTGGCCCTCGTGGCGGATCACCCCCGGGTCGGGCTCTCCATGGAAATGGGCGCCCTCATTGCCGGGGTGTCCCTGGCGACATTTCCCTATAACCTGGAGGTGGTCGCCCGGGTGGTGAGCATCCGGGACTTCTTCATCACCCTCTTTTTTGTCGCCCTGGGCATGCAGATCCCCTGGCCCAACGTGGACATGATCATCATGGCCCTCGCCCTGGCCGCCGTGGCGGTGTTTGTCCGTTTCATGAGCGTCTTCGGCATTCTCTATCCCCTCCGTGCGGGCCACCGTGTGTCGCTCCTCTCCACAATCAACCTGAGCCAGATCAGCGAGTTTTCCCTTGTTATTCTTACCCTTGGAATCGGTTTCGGGCATATCCCGAAGGAGACCGTCACACCGGTGATCTGGGTGTTTGCCATCCTGGCGGTCGCGTCCACCTACGCAATCCAGTACAGCCACCCGCTTCAAGACCGGGTAAGCCGCCTGCTGGCGCTGATCGGCCTGAAGGACGTGGGTGGCGGGGAGAAAGAACCGGAAGGGGAGGCGGCCCACCCGGTCGTCGTGCTGGGATTTTTCCGGAACGCCAGCGCCTTTCTGGACGAAGCAGCAAGGAAGTCGCCCCATCTCATGAAGAAGATCGAGGTCATCGACTTCAACCCCATCGTCAGGGAACGGCTGGATAGAATGGGAATCCCCTGTGTCTACGGCGATATCAGCCACCTGGACACGCTTCATCACGCGGGTATCTGCCATGCCCGGGTGGTTCTATGCTCGATTCCCGACAGCATTCTCAAGGGAACCAGCAATCTCCGCCTGCTGCATATCCTCAAAGGGATGTGTCCGAAAGCGGCTGTCATCCTGACGGCGGAAGGGTCCCAGCAGGCCCGGGAACTTCTGGCCGCCGGAGCCGACTACGTAATCCAGTCGGCGACCCTGGCAGGACGCGACGCACTGCAGGCGGTGGAGCGGTGCCTGGAGGGCAGGCTTGGCGCCTTAAAGGAGGAATCGATTGCGGACCTGGCGGGCCGGCACGAGATCCTGGACTGAGCCTGACGCGTCCATGGAAAGACACCTTCAAAGGCGGCAAAGTCCCGCTGAAAAACTGTTTTCGGCCATCCCCGGCGAGCATGCCCCCAGCCGCATTCCATCCCTCGCCTTCCATGATCGCTCCTGAACGGTAAAATGCCGGCCCCAAAAAGCGAGGAAAGCCCTGATCCTGCTCCCTTCATGGCCGGGCTCTCCGAGACGCAATCCGGAAGCTGACCGCAATGCATGGGATAAGGAAAACAACCGGAACGGATCTGCAGACGTTCATACCGGAGCCGAGACGGCGATTAAGACATCAATCCCATGGATTGTATAAAATAATTCACCCGGGCAGATTCCTTCCGGAACCCCATCCTTCTCTACCCTGAACTTTTCAAGGTACGGTCCTCGACCTGCCCCATGCAGGCGGGTCGTCAATTCCCTGACGAGCCTCGTCAAGCATTTTTCCATGCCGGTGTTTTCCTCCCCCTGCTTCTTCCAGCGGTGCCCCCGCGGAACAACCGACCGGCATTCAACCCCGCGCGAACCGGACAGCCGGGAAGCCGTCTGTCCGGTTTCTCCCGCCTGAGCGCTTCCTTAAGGCTCCGGGATAAGGGCATTCATCCCCCTCTTCAGCCGCTCCGAATGGTCCCAAAGGAGGTGGTCCGGAACGTGCATGACCTGATCCGAACGCATATTTCCCTAAACGTACCTGCAAAGGTCAAACAGACACAAGGAGGCAAAACGTATGAAGAAGACCATGTCCCTGAATTTCAAGCTGGTGACGGGCGGCATTCTGGTCGTCCTGATCCCCCTGCTCGTGGTCGGCGTCTTCAGCGCCTGGAAATCGTCCGAGGCGCTGTCTGACATCGCCGAAAACCAGGCAGAACACATTGCGAAGAACGTAGCCGGCATCGTCAACATGGCCCTCTCGGAGGAGATGAAGCTCATCGCGGGGCTCGCCGTCGATCCGGCCATCATGGAAGCGGCTTCCGGCAAGACCGACGGGGCAACCCACCGCCTGACGGCCATGATGAGAAAGATCGGCCACGACTACGAAGGCCTCTTCGTCAGCGACGCCTCCGGCGTCGGTCGCGCGGACGGCATCGGCGGCGGGTACGTGGGCCTCAATGTCAGCGACCGGGACTACTTCGCCGCGGCCAAGGCCGGGAAGGTGAACGTCGGATCGGTCATCAAGTCCAGGAAATCTGGAACTCCCGTGGCGGTCGTCGCCGCCCCCATCCTGGGAAGCGGAGGCGAGTTCCGGGGAATGGTAGCCGCCGTCCTGAAAATTGATTTCCTCGTTGAGAAGATCGTGGCCGTGAAGGTCGGCAAATCGGGCTACCCCTTCATGACCGACAAGACCGGGCTGGTCATCGCCCATCCGAAGAAGGAGTTCATCCTGGAGCTGGACCTGAGCAAGCAGGCGGGGATGGAGGCTTTCATGAAGAGGATGCTGGCGCATGAGACCGGATCGGAGCGCTACACGTTCCAGGGTACCCCCAAGATCGCCGGTTTCGCCCCCGTGGAGCTCACCGGCTGGGGCGTCGGCTTCACCCAGGACCAGAAGGAGTTTCTCGCACCGGCCCACATGATCCGGAACTTCATCCTGATCATCGCCGTGGGCTTCCTGGCCTTGACCGTCGTGGGCGTCCTCTTCTTCGCCCGCAGCATCAGCCGGCCCATCACGCACTCCGCCGACCAGTTGGGCGAGGCGGCGCAGCAGGTCTCCGCCGCGGCGGGTGAGGTCTCCGCTTCCAGCCAGTCCCTGGCGGAGGGCGCCTCCGAGCAGGCGGCGGCCCTGGAAGAAACCTCCTCCTCCCTGGAAGAGATGTCCTCCATGACGAAGCAGAACGCCGGCAACGCCTCCCAGGCGGACGCCCTCATGAAGCAGGCCAACTCCGTCGTGAAGAAGGCCAACGACTCCATGGAGCACCTGACCGGCTCCATGCATGAGATCACCGCGGCGAGCGAGGAGACCTCCAAGATCATCAAGACGATCGACGAGATCGCCTTCCAGACCAACCTCCTGGCCCTGAACGCGGCCGTGGAGGCGGCGCGGGCCGGGGAGGCCGGGGCGGGATTCGCCGTCGTGGCGGAAGAGGTCCGGAACCTGGCCATGCGGGCCGCCGAGGCCGCGAAGAACACCTCGGGCCTGATCGAGGGCACCGTCAAGAAGATCCGGGAAGGGTCCGAGCTGGTCGGAAAGACGAGCGAGGCCTTCAGCGAGGTCGCCGTCAGCACCGCCAAGGTCGGGGAGCTGGTCGGAGAGATCTCCGCCGCCTCCAGCGAGCAGGCCCAGGGCATCGACCAGATCAACAAGGCCGTCGCGGAGATGGACAAGGTCACCCAGCAGACGGCGGCGAACGCCGAGGAATCGGCCTCCGCCTCGGAAGAGATGAACGCCCAGGCCGAGCAGATGAAGCAGGTGTCCATGGAGCTCCTTTCCGTCATCGGCGGCAGCAGCTCCAACGGACACGGCGCAATCCAGCTTTCGGAAGGCCCTGCGCGGAAGCTCCGCCTTCCCACCCTGAAGCGCCCGCCCGCGGCCGGCAAGACCTCGGGAAAAGGGATGAAGCCCAAGGACATCATTCCTCTGGATGACGGTGATTTCAAGGATTTCTGAGAAGAAACCTCCTCGTCGCCCTCTCTTGTAACAAAGCAATCAGAGCCTCCGGCCTCGCCGGAGGCTTTTTGCGGCCGATCTTCCGCTCGACGGATCGAGCCAAGGATAAGACAAGGGGGGCACGGACATAACGTCCGTGCCCCCCTGTACTCCCTGCATATTATGGGCACACCGGATCAATCATAAACGATGTGAATCTGGATGGTGGACACGTCCCGCAGTTCGTCATGGGGCAAATTGGCGAATTTGGATACATAGCTCGCCTTATTTACAAGGGGATAATACTCGAACGTCGGGCTGCTCAGCTTCACGCGGGAACGCACAGCCGGCCGGAAAGGTTTCGAGCGCCCGTAAACGGTTTTCTCATCGGACATGGATGATACGGCAATCATCTCCTTCAGGGTTCGCTTCCCTACTTTCGTGATGATCCGGAACCGGCGCACCTCCTCGCCGAAATAGGTCAGCATCCGCTCGCACTTCCGATTGCCGCTGTCGGCGCATTTGAAAAAGAGCCCACCGTTGGAATACGCCATGATCTTGAAACCCAAAGCCATGAATTCACTGCTGGAGGGTACGGAAATCAAGGAATTGTCCAGGCCGTAACGGCCGGGGAGCTGGATGGAATAGTGGATCGAGAGGTTGGAGGTTCCGTCCCCGTTGTCCTCCACCTCCGGCTCCCGGCTGTCGATCCGGTAGGCGGCGGCCACTTCCTTCAGGAACCGTTTGACCAGCTGCCGGTCGTCCTGCTTTTTCTGCCGCTCCAGGAGGGAAACCTTCACCAGCTCCTCCCCGCTGACGAGCATGGTGAGCCCCTTGTCGTTTTCCAGGATCCTGTCCAGGGCCGCCTCTCGCTTCAGCCTCAGCTGCTGGTGCTGCTTTCCGCTGAGAGCGCCCTTCAACTGTGCATTCAACTGCTCGATGTCCTTCCGGAGGGCATCGTTTTCAATCGACAGCTTTTTCGCTTTTTGCTCCACGTCCTTACGGTCCCGGAGGGCCAGGAGCTGCTTCACCAGGACGCCCGGGTCCACCGTCGCTACGACATGCACCCGGATCAAGGTCGCCTTGTTTTCCAAAAGCCTTCTTTCTTCATTTACTTCCCGGACTTTCACGATCCCGGCGCTGTACTGCCGGATCTCGTCCCGGGTGACGGCGTTTTCCTTCACCTCCGTCGTACTCTCCACGTACGTCCCCACCTTCTCCAGGGCGAGCCGCTTGGCGTCCTGAAGCGCCAGTTTTTTGGCTTCGATGACGGTATCGTTGTCGCCCATGATGTATTCGCCGGTGGCCTCAATGTTCGTCGTTCCGGCAAAGGAGGGAAGCGGGAAAATCAAAAACAGGGCAACGATCCACAGCACGCTCATGAATTTGTCGTTCATCTCGATTCCGGTCTGCTCCTCGTTTTTTTTTGGGTTTCTCCTCTCTTCATCATGCAATCCCCGGTCCAGTGGGATGCCCGGACCGGGGCAATCCCCTGCTTCAGCCCGGTTTCACTTCGATGGCAGGCTGCTCCGGTACCACCAGGCGGATGGCCTCCACGGGGCAGTCGGCCTCGCAGAAGCCGCAGGAGATGCAGGCCTTCGGCTCCGCCAGAAAAGCGATCTCGTGTTTCTCGCCACCGTCCGTCCGGCCGGCCAGACAGGATACCGGACAGCCTTCGATGCAGATCCGGCAGGACACACAGGTTTTCCCGTCCACCACCGGTTTCGGCCACAGGGACAGCTTCGGGATTCTCCGGCAGGCGATCCCGAAGGCGTCCTGCACCGCCTCCTGGGGACAGATGCGCCCGCAGGCTCCGCACTCAATGCACAGGGACGGGTTGATAACGTGAAGGACCTTTCTCTCGCCGGTGATGGCCCCCGTCGGGCAGAGGCGAACGCAGGCCGTGCAGCCGTTGCATTCGGTCGTTATCCGGTATGCCATGATCTACCTTCCTGTTCCGGTTTCCGGAGTCTTGATTCCCAGGCGCTCCAGAGCCTCGGGATCGGGCACTCCCGTCTCGGGATCCCAGCCGAACTGGTCCCAGTATTCGCCCCTTATTGTCTCCAATTCCGTCGTCCGGCCCTTGTTCGCTCCCGCGGGAAGGGCTGGTTTCCCAAGCATGCGGTCGGCAACCTTGATGGAACGCGGGTCTACGCCCTGCTTGATGTTGAAGGCCTGCTTGAGGGTCTGGATGCGCGAGCCGATGTCCAGATACTGCCCGGGGGTCTTCCGCCACCCGGTCGCGGCGTTGAGCCATGCAAACATGGGGGTCCGGGTCACTCCCATGAGCAGGCCGAACATACAGAGTCCTGCCCCGTTGGCCACGTTCATGTACTTGCTGCAGGCGGCCGCCATGATCGCCTTCTCGCGGTCGGCCAGGTATTTCCTGTCCTTTGAATAGAGGGGCTTCGCCCTGGGGATTCCCTTGACCTCCTTCCAGAGCTGGAACATTTCGTAATAAAGCTGGGCGCCGATGGTGTGGCGTCCCGGCGTCGCCTCCACGGCGTAATGGACGTTGAACCCCGGGTCGTTGCGGCCGTCGTGCATGGCCGGCTCCTGTCCGCCGACGTGCATGGCATATGCCTCGGAGCCCTTCCCGATCCTCCGGGACGCGACCTTCGTGCCGTCCGCAAGGACGTCGCCGATTCCCTCGCGCCGGATCATTTTGTCCACGAGCGCGAGGATGGCCGGGGCGTTTCCCCAGGTGAGCTCCAGGCCGCCGGTGTCCTCCTTCGTGAGGATCCCCTTTTCATAGCACTCCATGGCAAAGGCCACGGTTCCCCCCGCGGAGATCGTATCCATCCCGGCGCGATTGAGCATCTCGTTCATGTGGAAGATGCTGTCGGCGTCCTCGTTCATGCAGAGTCCGCCCAGGGCGAGGACCGTTTCGTATTCCGGCTTGTGGGTCTCCCCGCCCTTCTGTCCCGGCAGGGAGCATTTTCCCCCGCACCCCAGGGGACAGGAATAGCAGTGGTATTTCACAAATTCCCGGCTCGTGATGGCGTCCGGATTGATGGCAAGAGAGCGGCTGCGCCCGAAGTCCTCGTTCGTCCCCTTCCAGTTCTTGATGGGCGAATCCCCCATCTCGATGGACACCTGGTTCATGCTGACGGTTCCCCACTTCTTGAGGAAGAACTTGTAGAGCAGGCCGTCCTGGGCCATCTGGGTCGGAAGGAGCCTCATCAGGACTCCCACATGGGAAAGGGCGGGCCCCGAAAAGAGGGGCGGCTGGAACTGGACCCAGCGGTTGCAGGCCTGGCTGACACGCTTCATTTCGTGGCGGTTGAAGGGCCGGATGCGCCGCTTTCCGTTCACCACCAGCGCCTTCAGGCGCTTGGAGCCCATCACGGCCCCCAGGCCCGACCGGGCGGCCAGGCGCCCCTTGTCGTTGCAGATCCCGGCAATGAGGGAACAGTTCTCGCCCGCCGGCCCGATACAGGCCACCCGGGCTCCTTTTCCGCCCTCCCGGAGCAGCGTCTCCTCCGTCTCGATGGCATCCCGGCCCCAGAGGGAAGAGGCGTCCCGGAGCTCGGCCCGGCCGGAATCGACGTACAGGTAGACGGGTTTTTCGCTGATGCCCCGGAAGAAGATCCCGTCGTATCCGCAGCGCTTGATGGCCGGCGACAGGTTTCCGCCGCAGTTGGCGTCCCCCCAGCATCCCGTCAGGGGTGACTTGCCCACCACCATCCACCGGCCCGAGAAGAAGCTTCCCGTACCCGTCAGCAGCCCCGTGACAAAGCCGAGGATATTGTCGGGTCCCAGGGGATCGGCACCCGCGGGAATCCGGTGGTAGAGGATATAGGCCCCGAGGCCGATGCCGGAGAGGTAATTCTCGTAGATGTTGTCCGGGATGCTCTCCTCGGCGACTTCGCCCCTGGACAGATCCACCATCAGGATCTTTCCCATGTAGCCCTTGTTCATACGGCACTCCTTTTCCCTGCACCCGCTGCGGCGGCCTTGCCGCGCGGCGATCCCCGGCCTTACCCCTTCCTGATGCGGCTCCGGTCCAGGGGCCGGCCCTCCCAGGCCGCTTCCAGGACCATCAACATGTCCCCGGCGTCCATCTCCTCGGGATTGTAGAAGACAGCCCCGTCCCGCCTGGCCGCCTCCACGACGGCCGGAAGCTTCTCGCGCGGAACCATGGGCTTCCCGTCACGGTCCACGACCTCCTTGAGGAAGCGGAAATGCCGCCCTCCCGTCGCGTCGTGAAGATCCTGGTTCATCTTCCGGACAAGGTCGATCACCTTCTGCGCCCGTCCGGCCGGCGACGTGGCGGCGTAAACCTCTGGACCGGCCAGGGGCAGAAGCAACTCGGCGATGACGGCCTCCCGCTTGTGGAGGTTGTATTCCAGCCCGTAAGGAAGAAACATGGCCATGCAGGCCCCATGGGGAACCCCGCAGGCGGAGCCGGTGGCATGGCCGAGATTGTGCACGAGACCCACCATGGAGTTGGAGAAGGCGATCCCGGCCAGGGTCGCCGCATTGGCGAGGGCCAGCCTGCCCTCCCGGTCACCCGGATTCCGGACCACGGCAAGGAGGTGCCGGCCGATCAGGTCGATGGCGGCCAGGGCATGGGTATCGCTCAGGGGGTTCTTGGCGAGGCAGAAATAGGCCTCCATGGCGTGGGTCAGGGCATCCATGCCGGTCGATGCCGTCAGGGCGGGAGGCAGCGTAAGGGTCATGCGGGAGTCCAGAACGGCCGCGTCCGGGAGGAGGAAATAGCTGGCAAAGGCCAGCTTCAGGGATTTCTCATGGTCCTTGATCACCGCCGCCTGGGTAACCTCGGAGCCCGTCCCGGCGGTGGTCGGAATGGCGAGGAAGGGTTTCAGCGGGCGCTTGAGGGCGTTGGCGCCACAAAACGCCAGGAGGTTGTCGGATTTCTCCGAAACCAGGATGTTGACACCCTTCGCCGTATCCATGGCGGACCCGCCGCCAATGGCAACGATGCAGTCGCAGCCGCTCGCCCGGAACAGTCCGGCCAGGCGGTTGACGACCTTCACGTCCGAATCCGGCGGGACTTCGTCGTTCACCGCCCCGATCTCGACGCCGCCCCGGACGGCGTTCGTCACCAAATCCAGGAGCCCCGCCCCGGCCACCCCCCGATCCGTGACGATGAAGGGCCGGCCGGCCCCAAGCCCGGCCAGGACGGCGGGGATCTTTTCCAGCGCATCGTGGCCGGACAGCACGTTCACGCGGCAGCAGAATTCGTAATAGCCAGGCACGTTCATGGGTTTCACCTCTCGCCGTTCAGGCGGCTCTTTTCCCGTTCCAGGCCTCTTCGAGGACCACCATGGAGTCCTCCACCATCCATGAGATGTCCCCAATCATAGCACCGCCGGCCAGATCCGCCATTCGCTCCCGCGGCAGGCCCGCCTCCTCCAGGTTCCGCGGGACGAATCGCCCCGCGGCGGCCAGAATGTCCTCCAGCATGCGGCCGAGAAGGGGGGGAACCGCCGCGCTACGCTCCGCCTCCGCCGTTTCCGCAAACCGGTCCATCCCGGCCAGGGGAAGAAGGAGACGGGAAAGGTCCCGGCCATCCCGGCCCGCGAAGCGGGCGGCAACGGAAGGCAGGAGAAGTCCCATGGCGGCCCCTGCGGAGATGCTCGCCACGCTCGCGACGGCCTCTCCCAGGACGTGGGCCGGCCCGAGGGGGGCATTGGAGAAGGCGCAGGCGGCACACACGGCGGCATTCGCCAGGGCGACCCGTTCGTTTTCGTCCGCCGTTCCCCGGATTCCCGGGACCAGGGCTTCGCGAAGAAGGGCCAGCGCCCCGCCGGCATACGCTTCCACCAGGGGATTTTCCGGGGCGGTGAAGTATGCCTCGACGGCATGCGTCCAAGCCGCAAGGGCGCCTTCCACCAGGGAGGTGCGATTTCCGGGGGCGAGCATCCGGGGGTCGATAACGACCAGGTCCGGCATCAGGCGGCGGGATGAGTACTTCCTGTCCCCGAGAACGGCATGCTGCGACGTCTCGTAGCCGGTCCCCCCGGAACGGGGCACGGCGACGAAGGGACGAAGCCTTCCCGGAATCCGGTCATCCCCGGCGAAGGCTTCCAGGTCTTCGGGTTTGCCGGATACGGCGATGTTCAGGATTTTGGCGGTGTTCATGACGGAACCGGATCCGACGGCCACGAGGGAGTCGAACCCCCGTCCCAGGTACAGGCCGGCCAGATCGCGGATCAGGGCGGGATCCGGGTCCGTAGGAACTCCGCCATAGAATCCCAGGACCAGGCCCGAATCGCCGAAGGCGTCCTCGACGATCCGGTCCAGCCCGGCACGGATTCCCTCCGGATCCGTCAGGATCAGGGGCTTCCCCGCGTTCATCGCGTCCAGTTCGAAGGGAAGGTGCTCCAGGGCTTTCCGTCCCGCGTTGATTTTGATGGGGCTCAGGAAGGCAAAGGATTCAGTCATGGCTCCCTCCTCAGATCCCCAGGACGGCCCTGAGATAGATCAAGGGCCGGCCGATCAGGATCCGCCGCAAGGGCCAGGATGGATACCGTTTGACCGCCAGCCTGGCGATGGGTTTCACCAGCAGGTAGACCTCCACGGCGTCGAGGATCCGGACCACGGCGCAGGCTGCGGGGATGTCGCCGTCCACGATGAGGCGGTTGCGCGCCGTGGCGGCCGCCGTGCTCTCCCGGAACGTGAACATGAGCATGGCCGCCTCGATGCTCTTGATCTTCATCTCCAGGTCCGGCTTCCGTGATCCTGGGCTCTTCCCGAGATAGCGCACACGCCCGCTTGCATCCTTTCCGATGGCCATGGACGGACCGGACGGCAGGACAGCCAGCAAAAAGGTGAATCCGGACGGCAAGTCACCAAATTCCGAGGCGATTTCATCGTCCACCCGGGCGGCGGCTTGAATCGCCCGGCCGACGAACCAGAGCATGAAGGCAACATACATTCGCTGGAAAGGCTTTTTCCCGGCCGCGACCTGCCGGAACGCATCCATTCGTCCACCTCCTGTTCCTTGAATCGATCCGTGGACGGTACCCCCTCCATCCATGGAAGGGAGAGCCGATTCCCCGGTCAGGGCAGGCCGGTTTTCACACGGGCACCTGACGGGCATGGACTGCCGAGCGGCGCATTATACAATGACCGGTCCATTCCCCAAAAGACATATTGATAAAAAATCAAGCGGACCATGAAATCAATCAGCCGCGGGCGGAGCGGCTGCGGGGCGGAAAGGAAGAAGAAGCCTCGAACGGGAGAGGGAGGGGAGCGATGCGCCATGCGGAGAGCCGGCAGAAAGGGCCGCATCCGGTTCGAGGCGATGTTTCTCCCCTGGCCGTTGCAGGGATCGTCTCCCCGCCATAAATGCTTGACTTGGAAAGCGGTCCCGATTACATTCGCCTCTCGTGGAAACATCCGGAAAGGCAGAATTTTGCATATGCTGGAGACCATAAAGAAATACTTCGTTGCCACCCGTCCCTGGTCGTTCACGATGTCTCTCATTTCCGTATCGGTGGGGACGCTGCTCGCCGCGGAGGAGGGATCGATTTCCTGGATCTGGTTCGCCCTGACGGCCGTCGGCATCATGACCTTTCACGCAGCGGCCAACCTTATCAACGACTACTGCGACACCCGCTACGGCGTCGACCAGGAGGATTCACCGACGGCGAAATACCGCCCCCAGCCGCTCATCTCGGGGATGCTGACCCCCCGGCAACTGCTGGCGGAAACGGCCGTCATGCTGACGATTACCATCATCATTGGGGCAGCGGCGGCGTTCTTCCGCTCCTGGCATGTCCTCTGGATCGGAATCATCGGGGTCCTGACCTGTGTTTTCTACACGGCGGGGCCCGTCAAGTTTAAATACCGAGCCCTCGGCGAATTCGCCGTCTTCATGATGTGGGGACCCCTCATGATCGAAGGAGCCTATGCCGTGCAGCGCGGTGGACTATCCGGAAAGGCCCTGTTCATTTCCATTCCCTTCGGCGTCCTCGTTGCCCTCGTCCTCTTCGCCAACAACATGCGGGACATTGCCTATGACGCCCGCCAGAACGTCAAGACCATCAGCATCATGCTGGGAAGCCGCAGGAGCTACCTGCTCTTCGCGGGGATGATCGTTCTCTCCTATGCATACGTGCTCGGAATGATTGCCACGGGCGTCATGAGCTTCTGGGGACTCCTGATCTTTCTCTCCGTTCCCAAGGCGGTGAGCCTCCTGAAGACCTTCCGCGAAAAAATCCCCGATATGGCCGACGCCCTGACGGCGCAGTTCGATACGGTCTACGGAATTCTCCTCCTGCTCGCGATCCTGCTGGACACCAGGGTGGTCCTTTGATGAAGTCCCCGCTTTTCCATCTCCGACGAGAACCGCTCAAAGCTCCCCCTGGGGGGCTTTTTTTTCGTGCCCTTTTCCGCCCCCCCTACAGTGGCCTGACCGGTCATCCTGGGTCGTGCGGCGGAAGGAGCCATGCAAATTCCTTTAGAATCTGGTATGGTCCGAAAGCCATACATAAATAATGTACCAGGGAGGTCATGATGAGTAACGAAAACCTGGAAGGAAAACGATGGTGGATCGCGATCGCGGCGATCGTGATGCAGTTGTGCCTGGGAACGGTATACGCATGGTCCGTTTTCAAGAAGCCCCTGATGAACACCCATGGGTGGGGAGAAACGGAGACACAGGTCACCTTCATGATCTGTATCGGGGTCATCGGAATCGCTGCAGCCTTCGGCGGCACGCTGGTGGATAAAAAGGGTCCCCGTTTCGTGGCCACCCTGGGCGGCATCCTCTTCGGCATCGGAACGCTCATGGCCGGTCTCGCCGACTCCATCGGCAACATCTGGCTCCTGTATCTTGGCTTCGGCCTCATCGGCGGCCTCGGGAACGGCTTTGGCTACGTAACACCCATCGCCACCCTGATCCGGTGGTTTCCGGACAAGCGGGGACTCGTAACGGGACTCGCCGTCATGGGATTCGGCGCCGGCGCCTTCTTCATGGGCAAGATCGCCCCGGACATGGTCATCTCCATGGGCGTGGCCAATACATTTTACATCTGGGGCGTCATCTTCCTGATCGCCGTTACCGCAGCCGCCCAGTTCTACAAGAACCCCCCGGCGGGCTGGCTGCCGGCGGGCTTCAAGCCGGCCGTAGCCGGCGGCGTTTCAGCGGCGGACTCCTACAAGTTTGACGAAGCGGTCAAGACCCGCCAGTGGTGGATGCTCTGGGCGATGCTGTTCCTCAACGTCTCCGCCGGACTGGGCCTCATCTCCCAGCTCTCACCCATGGCCCAGGACGTGGTAAAGGCCACGAATCCCGGGATCCCGGCTGCCGCCCTCGCTGTGGCCGGCGGAACGATCCTGGCCGTCGCCTCCATCTTCAACGGCCTCGGCCGGCTTCTCTGGGCCTGGCTCTCCGACGCCATCGGCCGGAAAAACGTCTTCATGACCATGTTCGTCACCCAGGCGGTCCTGTACATCGTCCTTCCGGGCATCTCGAGCCAGCTTCTCTTCACGGTCATCGCCTGTTATCTCCTGGCCTGCTACGGCGGCGGATTCGCCACCATGCCAGCCTTCGCCGCAGATTCCTTCGGCCCCGGCTACATCGGGAAGGTCTACGGGATGATGCTGACTGCCTGGGGCGCCGCGGGAGTCGTCGGCCCCCTCGTGTTTGCCCAGATGAAGGGAATCGCCCTGTACGTGGCGGCGGGGCTCCTCATCGTCGGCTTTATCCTGGCCCTGCTTTACTCGAGGCCGGTACGGAAGGCCGCCTGACAGCGGAAGCGCCTGCAGCGGCCGGTCTTTTCGCCTTCGACCGCCCTGCTCCGTCACCCCGGCCTGCCAGCGTCCATCCCTGAACCTGGCAGGCCGGGCGTAACGGCCGGGATCCATACCCCCAAGGAGGAGTCATGACAAGAAAGCGTTTCGTCGATCTCAGCATTGCCATCGAGTCCGGCCTTCCGTCGGACCCGCCCATGATGATCCCGAAGATCGACTACATCGATCATGCCATGGGCGCCCCGAGCATGCTCGAGTTCTTCCCTGGAATCCGGCAGGACCAGCTCCCGGGCGGTGTCGGCTGGGCCGTCGAATTCGTCCATCTTGCAACCCACAGCGGAACCCACCTGGATGCACCGTACCATTACCATCCGACCCAGGATAAGGGGAAGCCGGCCATGACCATCGACGAGATCCCCCTCGATTGGTGCATGAGCGACGGGGTCCTGCTGGACTTCCGGCACAAGGGAGACGGTGAGCGAATCACCGCTCGGGACGTTCAGAAGGAGCTGGAAAGAATCCGCTACGAGATCAAGCCCCTGGACATCGTTCTGGTCCAGACGGGGGCGGAGACGGCCTGGGGAAAGGCCGAATACCTCCTCAAGGGGGCCGGTATGGACCGGGAAAGCACCCTGTTCCTGACGGAAAAGGGCGTGCGCGTGGTGGGCATCGACGCCTGGAGCTGGGACAGGCCCCTGCCGTTTCTGGCCAAGGAGTTCCAGGAAAAGGGAGATCCCCGCGTCGTGTGGGAGGCCCACTTCGCAGGCATCGAGATCGGCTACTGCCACATGGAGAAGATGGCCAACCTCTCCGCCATCGGCCGTCCCCACGGGTTCACCGTCTGCTGCTTCCCCGTGAAGATCAAGGGGGCCTCCGCCGGGTGGTGCCGGCCGGTGGCCATCATCGAGGATTGAGTACTGCGGAAAGGGAACGGTTTATCTACAACCGTGTCGGGGTCACGGTCACGGAGGCACCCGTCCAGACTTTCAGGAAGCTCCGGTAGGGGACCTGCACTGCCAGCCCCGTGGCGGGCTCCGCCAGGGTCATCAATTGCCGGCCGTCATCGTACCCGATGACCACAACAAGATGCCCCTCGCTCTGCCCCGGCTCCCTCAGGGGGACCATGACCGGCACGTTCGAATCGATACAGCGCTTGACGAGTTCAAAGCCGGTACGTTCGCGGAGCCAGGCCCTGAGCCCGGCGATGCGATTGATGTAGCGGCAGATCGTCGCCAGGGTGGTGCCGGTACTCCGGTTGTCGTAAACCCCGAAGGCGATGTCGTCCTGTCGTCCGGGGAAGCCGTAGTATTTCAGGACCATCTCGGCGCTGGCAGCCACGCACCAGGGTCCCTTCTGCTTCACCAGGGGGAAAGGGGTGATGAGATGGGAGGGTGCGGCAGACGTTCTAGCCCCGTCCGACGACGAACCGGCGTCCGGAACGGATGTGGCGGAACGGGGATTCGACGGCGAGGCCAGTCCGGAGGAAGGCACCGGCGGATCATGGAAAATCCGCTCGGCCTGGGCCGGTGCCATGGGCATATTGGTGAAGAGAACGCTCCCGTCCGGGGCGGTGTAGCGATAGATATCGCCTGCCTCCGCGAAAGACGGCAAAAGCATCGCAAAGACCGGCAGGACAAGGAAGGTCCGGAGAAAAGATCCCTTCGTCCCGGGTCGGCCGGCAGCACATATTATCCTTTTTCCGAAGCCAATCCGGCTCCGGATACCGGACAACGCACCGTGTGTTCGTCCTTCTCCGCCGGATCGCCGTTGCCTGGGAAATACATGTCGAACCATCATTCGAGATCGGCCCCGGAAAGAAGGGTCTCGATGCGATCGAAAACCTCTTCCAGTTCTTCTGTCTGGTCGTCATCCAGTTTCAGGGCATAGACGGACTGTTTCAGGTCCTCCACGGCCTCCCGGATATCCTCGATACGCTCTGCCAGCTTTTCCGCCATTTCCGAAATGGACTCGATCTGAGTCTGCAGCCGCTCGATCATGATTCAACCTCCCCGGCTCCATTCATCCCGGTTCATGCAAGCAAATCTTCCACTTTCTTGAGGTGCGCCTCGAATCGGGCCCTTTCCCCGTCATCCAGCGAACTCAGAACGATTGCCTGCCTCAGGTCACCGACGGCGGCTCTGACCGCCTCGACCTTTTCCTGCATGGATATGGATTCCTTCTGCACGTCCTTCAGGATATCCCAGACCGATTCCAGACGCCTTGACAGGACGTCCACGATTTCCTCGTACGTTGCCTCCAGTTCACCCTTCAGTGCATCCATCGTCACGGTTCACTCCCGTTTCATTGCCGTTCCGCTCCCCGGACCCGCAGGCAGGGAGAAGCACGGCCTGAAAAGGTCGGGAAGAGATGTTCCTCCCGCAGGAGAATGTTCACAGTGTCCCGGGTCCGTCAGTCCTGTACTTCCCTCAGGGAGGGGGCGGATGTGTCCTTGATGCGCATCATACGATTCCCCGGCAGCCGTCGTCAAGGAGCAAAGCCGGACTGTCCATGCCTCCCGGGTGTATGCAGGGGGCCTTTACGGAACCGTTGCGAAACCGGCACGAATCGGATACAGCCCTGCTGACGGGAAGGGGGTGGCATGGTGTCATGGCTGAGGCGGACCATCCGCCGCTTGTATCAGGCAGCACCCGACGATCCCGGCCATGAAGCGGGCCGGTACTGGCGGATGAGCGCCGATGACGACCGGATCCGAGACCAGTCCCACTGGTGCGGCTCCGGGCGCTGGGAGCGGGATCGCTGGATGGAGCACGGGGAGTTCCACCGGGGTCTCCTGGAAGAACGGTTCCGCCGTTTTGCCGCTGCCGGAACTGCATTTCCCCCAGGGGATGCGCAAGCCCTGGAATGGGGATGCGGCGGTGGTGCCCTGACCCGGATCCTCTGTGAGCGTTTTTCGCGAGTCTACGGGGTCGAGATCTCCGGCGCCACCCTCCGGGAGTGCAGACACCAGATGGAGCGGCTGGGGCACCGGAATTTCAGGGATACCCTGATCGCCGCAGAGCATCCGGAATCCATCCTGGACGTCGTCCCGGCGGGTTCCGTGGATTTCATCCTGTCCATTGCCGTCTTCCAGCACTTCCCTTCCCGGGCCTATACCGGACGGGTGCTCCGGGTCATGGAAACGCTGCTCCGGGACGGCGCATTCGCCTTTTTGCAGATGCGCTACTCGGACGGCTCGGACCGGTATCGGACGAAGGAAGGGGAAGGAGCGTACGCCACTCACGTCATCACCATGACGTCCTTCCCATTCCGGGACTTCCGGAATCTCCTGGAAAACATAGGCCTGAACGTCCTGGAGGCGGCCCGGGATCTGGACGGCAGGCAGGAAAACCATGGCTACTTTTTCATCCGGAAAAGCGGCGGTTTGTCAGGCTGAGTTTTTTCTGGTAAGCAATGCACCCATCCGAACCGCCGATTCAACAGAGGCGGCGAACTCCAGGAGGAATTGCCATACCATGAGTACGGACCCTTACGAAGTACTCGCCCAGATGAAGATATCCGCACTCTGCCTGCAGGTCTGCATGATGAGCACCGATATCGGCGAATCCGTGGCCGCGCAGGAAGAATTCGAACAGGTCGTGGAGAATTTCCACGAGATGTTCGGGGACCGGATGGCCCCCGGGCAGCTTGAGGCGGCCCGCAGAGACGTGGACCTTTTCCTCTCGATCCTGCAGCCCCTCCTGGACCGGCACATCCGGGAGCGGCAGGCCGGGGTAAACCGGACGGAACGGCCGTAACGGGATATCTCCGGAATCCTCTATTTCTTCTTTTGCGTCTCGCTGTCGTATATTTTTATGACCCGGTCCGTGATGTCCAGGGCCTCGTCATAGGCTGCGGCAGAGGATTTGAGGAGAATAACCGTCAGCTTTTCCTTCTTCCGAAACTCTGCCAGGATGCGGTTCAAGTCCTGGATTACCTTTGCCGTCAGCTCGATTTCCTTTCGCCGCAGCTCCTCTTCGAGATCGTCCTTGAACCGTTTCAGTTCCCTGGCCCCGATATTGAACTTGTCCGTCATCGTCTTTCGGAGTTCCGCCGGTGCATTGGCATCGAGTTTTCTCAGCTCCTCCTGGAGCTTCACAACCTCTCTCTCCCGCGCGGCATAGGCAGCCTGCCTTTTTTCCTGCTCCTTCTGAAAGACAGCCCGGGCGTCCTTGGCCGCCTTGGAATCCTTGATGATTTTCTGGACGTCGATGATGCCGATCCGCACGGGGGCGGCCTGCGCCGCTGTGACAACGGAAACAAAAATCCACGGGATGCACAACAGAGACAAAACCAGCAGTCGTTTCATAAACATTCCTCCCATCTTCGGCCGAGGGGCCGGAATCAAGTACATGGATCGCGAAGCGGTCCGTGGCATATACCAGAAAAGGGTAATGCCCGACAGGGAAAAGCGGTGTCCTTCCCGAGGTCATTATGCCCGTCGTATCATGGACTTCTCCATTTGATCGTGTTACCGTGGCATGGTAGGAACCAGCCGGCCGAGATCGTTCACTTCACGCCCGATTCATACCGACGGCACGAAGCGTCGAAGGGGAAGCCCGCCATGCACCCGAAGAAAGACACGTACTGGGGACGTTTCGCCGGCCGCTACGACCGCGCCGCAGAATATGTCTTGGGACGGGACATCCGGGAGAGGCTGGTGGATGAACTGCGCCGCGAGGGACCGCTCAGGGAGGTTCTCGAGTGCGGATGCGGGGCGGGCTATTTCACCCGGATTCTCGCGGAACGGTCGTCACAGGTGCTGGCAACGGACCTGTCCGGAGAAATGCTGGAGACGGCCATGATCCGGCTGGGGCGATGTCCGAACGTCCGGCTGCAGGAAGCGGACTGCCGGAATCTCCCCTTTCCGGACGAACGGTTTGATGCGGTCGTCATCGCCAATGTCCTGCACACGATCCCCGACCCGCTGCGGGCCCTGCAGGAGGCCGGCCGGGTGGTCAGGCGACACGGCCGGGTCCTGGTCATGTCCTACACGGATTTCGGCATGCCCCCCTGGGAGGTGTTCTGGATGGCGATGCGTTATTACAGGATGTTCGGACCGCCCCCTCCGGAGGGGCTGATCCTGTTCACCCCCTCCCGGCTCAGGGAACTGCTGGAAGAAGCCTCTCTCACCGTTCTGGAGATCCGGATCGTCGGATCAAGGACAACAGCGCTCTACGGCAGGGCCGTCAAGTGAGCTCCTGCTGGAGCCATTCCCGGTAGGCGCGGCTCACTTGAACCAGGGGCATGGAGACGATTTCCGGAACATCGTACGGGTGGATTTCGCGAATGGCCTGTTCCAGAACATCAAACCGGTCTTCCCGGGCCTTCAGGAGACACTGCCATTCCTGTGCATCCTCGATCCGCCCTTTCCACCAGTAGGTGCTCGTGATCGGTCCAATCACCTGGGCGCAGGCGGCAAGTCGCCTCTCGACCACGGCCCGGGCGATCCGCCGTGCATCCTCCTGCTTCTCCACCGTTGTCACGACCTGGATAAACGTCTCCATCGCCATATCTTCCCTTCAGCCGCGGATTCCGTACTTCTTCAGCTTGTAACGGAGCATCCGCTTGTTCAGCCCGAGGCTCTCCGCCGCCTTGAGATGCTGTCCCCCGGCTTTTTCCATGGCATCCAGGATCAGCCGCTTTTCCAGGTCCTCCACGGCGTTCCTGAGAGGTCCCTCGCTACCCGTCCCATCCTCCTCGGCGTCGGTCCATTCGTCGCGGAAGGGGAGGTCGTCCGCCGTGATCAGCGGGTTCCTGGCAATCACAACCGCCCGCTCCAGGATGTTTTCCAGTTCCCGGACGTTGCCCGGGTAGTCGTACTTCATGAGCAGATCCTGGGCTTCCCGGCTGACTCCATCGATCTCCTTGCCGTTTTCGGCACGGAACCGGGATATGAAATGCTGCACGAGGGCGGGGATGTCGTCCTTTCTTTCCCGAAGGGGCGGAACGGACATGAGGACTACATTGAGGCGGTAAAACAAGTCTTCCCGGAACGCTCCCTCCCTGACCCGGCTTTCCAGGTTGCGGTTGGTGGCGCTGATGATCCGTACGTCCGACCGGAGTGTCTGGTTTCCCCCCAGGCGCTGGAACTCGCGCTCCTGGAGAAAGCGGAGCAGCTTGACCTGGACCGATGGCGAGAGTTCCCCTACCTCGTCCAGGAAGAGGGTCCCCCCGTCGGCCTCCTCGAACCGTCCGATGCGTCGCGCCACGGCCCCTGTAAAGGCGCCCCGCTCGTGGCCGAAGAGCTCGCTCTCCAGGAGGTTCTCATGCAGGGCTCCGCAGTTGACAGCAATGAACGGTTTCGTCGAGCGCGGACTCAACTGGTGGACCAGGCGCGCCATCAATTCCTTTCCCGTCCCGCTTTCCCCCTGGATGAGGACCGTTGCGCGGCTGGCAGCGACCCGTCCCGCAAGGTTGATGAGCTCCCCCATGGCAGTGCTCGCGTAAATAATCTGCTCGGAGGTAACCCCTTTCTGCTGGAGTTCCTGGCGGAGCATCTCGTTTTCCCGGATCAGGATCCGTCTTTCCGCCACCCGGTCCACCAGGAGGAGCAGCTCGTCGAACTCGATGGGCTTTGTGATGTAATCGAGGGCGCCGGCCTTCATGGCGTCAACCGCCGTTTCGATGGTTCCGAACGCCGTGACGATGACGACGTCGATCTCGGGATTGATCCGTTTGACCTCCTTGAGAACCTGCATGCCGTCCATACCGGGCATCTTATAGTCCAGGAGAAGCAGGTCGAAATGACGGTTTTTCACCTGGGAGATGGCGGTCTCGCCGTTCTCCGCCTCGGCCACACTGTACCCCTCCCCGTTGAGGAAATCGCGGAGCATCTGCCGCTGTGACTGGCCGTCTTCGACGATCAGGATGTTGAGATTTTTCATTCCCGTCCCTCTAGGTCATTCTTTAGAGTACAGCCTGGCAGATCGGGAAAAGATTCAATCTATCCCCAACCCGAAATGTTACAGGCAGCTACTTTTCAACAACTCGGTCAACTCACAAGCCTTGACAGGGCTGCTCAAAAATGTCCGGATGCAAGGCTCCCGACGGCCTGAGCCGCGAGTCTTACTTTTTCGTACGTCGAGCAGCGAAGGAGGAGGGGAACGAAGCAGACGGGCGTTTTTCAGCAACCCTATCACACTTTGGAGCCGGCCCTTTCCGCCGGCAGATAGATCTCGAAGGTCGTCCCTTCCCCCTGGCGGCTGGTGACCCGGATCTCCCCGCCGTGCCCCCGGATGATCTCATGGGCCAGGGGAAGCCCCAATCCCAACCCCTTCTCCTTGGTCGTGTATTCAGGGTTGAAGATCTGCTCGATCTGCTCCTCCGTCATCCCGCATCCCGTATCGGCGACCCGAATGTTCACCCGTCCACGGGAGGATCGGCCTGCCGCCAGGGTCAGTGTACCGCTGTTCTCCATGGATTCCATGGCATTCTTGACGAAATTCAGGAGCGCCTGCTGAAGCTTGTCCACGTCCATGGGAACGACCACCGGCGGATCTCCCCAGCGGGTCTCGATGGCAATCCCTTTTTCATCGGCTTCCGCCCGGATCAGGTTCACGATCTTCTGGAGAACCTCCGACACGGGGTAATCATGAAGCTCCAGCCGACGGCTCCTGGAAAAGGTGAGAAATTCCTCGATGATCCCGTTGAGTCGCCGTATCTCGTCTCGGATGACACCGGTCAGGACCTGAAATTCCTCCTTTTTTCCATCCGCATCGGGCACATAGTCCCGCTTCAGGCGCTGGCTGGCCATACTGATGGCGTTCAGGGGATTGCGGATCTCATGGGCTACGCCCGCCGCCAGTTTTCCAAGAGCCGAGAGCCGTTCCGCCTTCTCCAGACGCCTCTCCATCTCGACAATCCGGGTGATGTGCCGGTTCTGGCTCTGGTAGAGGAACCACATCGACAGGAGCATGATGACCATGACCAGGGCCGCAAAGATAAAAATCTGGCGCTCGTTTTCCGACAGGATCTGGTCCGCGGCACCCCGGTCGAGGCCGATTCGAACGTATCCCGCCACCTGACCGTTCAGCTTCAACGGGGTCGCAAAGTCAAAGAGCCTCATTCCCTCGATGGTAACCTTGCGACTGGAGATCGCCTGGGATCCGGAAAGGATTTTTGATAGCGGAACATCTCCTTCCGCCCAGGCCTCGGGCTCTTTTCCCAGACTTCCCAGGAGCTGACCCTGCGGTTCCTTCGCCACCAGGTAAACAAGTCCCTGGCCCTTTCCGAGTTCCCGCAGGGCTCTCTCCACGGAGATCCTGATCCCGAAGGAGCGGTTGGTCTCGGCATCCAGGGCAATGACGGTCGTCCCGCTTCCATCGGGTCTCCGCAGGGCGATAAAGGATATTCGCTTCTTCTCCGACAGACGGTTGAGGCCGGAAAGGGTGACAGGCCGGGAACCGGCCGTGTCATTCCGCTCGCCATCGGCGGGCAGAAGCCGGCTCGAGTAGACGGAGACGCCTTCCCGGTTGAGGGCGGCGATGAGCCAGACACCCCGTTCCGCAGCCAGTTTTTTGAGGGAGTCATTGCTCAACCGTCCCTCCTTCCAGTCCCGGTCTACATCCCGGGCGATCTCGACGAGGGAGGCCATGAAAGAGCGCTGGGTGGCCAGCATCGACTCCGAGAGCGGGGTAAACCGTCCTCCCTGAAGGCGCTGTTCTTGCACGAGCCGATTCAGATTGTCGATGTTCTCCTGGGCCAACCGTTCCACGACGCCTACGAAGCCCTGGGCACGCTCCTCCATGAACCGCGTCAGGGTCCGGTCGATACTCTGGCGGGTGAACAGGCCCATAACCAGGATCAGACCGATGAAGACGCCGCAGACAACCGTCATGGCCAGCGGGGGCAGGAACGAACGTCGATCCCGGGCGGCATTGTGTTCCCAGACAATTTTTCGAGGGTCCTTCACGGAGTCGATTCCCTCCGGCAAGATTGTGGAAGTTTTCCGCATCATAGGAGTTTCCCGGGAAAAGTCAACCGCGACGACGTGCAGCGACGGACAACGAAGGCAATCGTCGGCACGGTCCGGGGGGATGTCTCCTCTATTCCGGTAAGGAATGGAAGGCAGACATTTTTTGTCAGGGCGTGACAATTTTTGTCACGCTTCTTTAGTGGCCGATTTTTCTATGTTTTTTAAAAGAGAGCCCCGGAAAGCGAACAGCGCCTTGAACAGGCTTTGTTTTCTCCGACCGGGTCCGGGAATCGGCCCTTCAATACATACCGAACAATATTGAACACTTACAAACAGGCCCGTTTTGGCACGATTCCTGAATAAAGAAAGGCAACAAACGAAACAATACGGCTGATCAACCGGGCAGGGTCGGCCGATGGCAAAGCAAGCGTTTCAAAAAGCAATCCAACAAGACACCGGAAGAGGAGGCCATCAGGCCTCCTCTTCCTTTTTGTGCCTGCCCTTTGCATCCTGCATCCGTTTCCGCCACCAGGCCAGTCTCTCTCCGATCATCTTTTCGTATCCCCGGTCCGTCGGTTCGTAAAAGCGCTTCCCCCGCAGCTCTTCCGGCAGATGTTCCTGAGACACCATGGCGTCCTCGTAATCGTGGGCATAGCGGTACCCTTCGCCGTAACCGAGTTCCTTCATGAGCCGGGTGGGGGCGTTACGAATATGCAGGGGGACCGGAAGGCTTCCCGTCCTGCGGATCTCTCCCTGGACTCTGCCGAAGGCAATGTAGGCGGCATTGCTCTTGGGGGCCGTGGCTAGATAGAGGGCCGCCTGGGCCAGGGCCAGATCCCCCTCCGGGGAACCCAGGAAGTGGTATGCCTGCAGGGCGTCGACCGCCAGGGATAATGCCCGGGGGTCGGCATTGCCGACGTCCTCCGAGGCAAAACGAATCATCCGCCGGGCCACGTAAAGAGGGTCCTCCCCGGCCGCCAGCATCCGTGCCAGCCAGTAAAGAGAAGCATCGGGGTCGCTGTCCCGGAGGCTCTTGTGCAGCGCCGAGATAAGATTGTAGTGTTCCTCCCCCTCCTTGTCGTACAGGAGTGACTTCCGCTGGAGGATCTGTCCGATCCGCTCCGGTGTCACCGCTTCTCCGTCACCTTCCCCGGAAGAAAGAAACGCCGCCACCGCCTCCAGTCCGTTCAGGGCCGCCCGGGCGTCCCCGTCGGCAAAGCGGGCAAGGACCTCCAGGGCGCCGTCTTCGATCCGGAGGTTCATCTGCCCGAGTCCCTGGTCCGCGTCTTCAATGGCCCGCCGGAGAAGACGCACCAGGCTTTCCTCCGAGAGGGGTTTCAGAACCAGGACCCGGCAGCGCGACAGGAGAGGGGCGATGATCTCGAAAGACGGGTTTTCCGTCGTGGCCCCGACCAGGGTGATCAGGCCGCTCTCCACATGGGGGAGAAACGCATCCTGCTGGGCTTTATTGAACCGATGGATTTCATCGACGAAAAGGATGGTCTGGCGTCCGAGCTGCCTCATCCGGCGAGCCTCTTCAATGACGGCCCGGATTTCCTTCACCCCTGACAGCACGGCGGAGAAGCTGATGAAATGAGATTTCGTCTCGCCGGCAAGAATCCGGGCGAGGGTGGTCTTCCCGGAGCCGGGAGGGCCCCAGAGGATCATGGAAAACAGGCGATCCTGGCCGATGGCCCGCTTCAGAAGCGTATCCGGCCCCACAATATGCTCCTGGCCGGAGTAATCCTCCAGGGTGCGCGGCCTCATCCGCTCCGCCAGGGGGCGGCCGGTTGCTCCGGGTTCATCCCTCTCGAAAAGGTCCATGATTCATCCCGACGGACCCGCGGACCGTCAGTGCCGTTTTCCCTGCTCCGCCGCATCCAGGATGACGGACATCCGATCCCGGGGCACCGGTTCCAGAAGACGCCGGATCTCGTCTTCCGGAAGGCGCTTCATCAGCCGTTCACGGACCTGCGGAACCGCATGCCAGCACTGGAGGGTCCTGATGCAGGGACGCCCCGCGGACTCCCGGAGACAGTAGGTCAGGTGAACCTCTCCGCCCAAGCGGGGGCAGCGAAGAACGAGTTTTCCGGACTGTTCGGCCATTCTCATCATCCTTTCCCGGGCCCGCCGCCTGCGGCGGGTTCGGCAACGGCTGCATCATGCCCCATGTCGAAAGGGTTGGCAACGAATAAACGGAAGGAAACGGAAACCACAAGGGGGTGGGATCGTCCCCATGGCGCAGAATCGTCGGGTATTCTTATCAGAACCAGGAAAGCGATCCGCCGCGGACATGGCGAGGCATCCGTTCCGATCGGAGCCGTCCCGGCGGCAGCGGACGGGCCGCCGCCACCGGGATGGAAGGCCGATGAAGCGGGAACGAATCCCCGTCAGGGTTTGGGAAAACCCTCGATCGCCTTCAGGGCACGCTCGATCTCCTCTTCAGGCAATTCGTAGGGTAGCAGGTTCCCTTCGAAGTAGGCATCGTAGGAGGCAAGATCCACCATTCCATGGCCACTCAGGTTGAAGAGGATCACCTTTTCCTTCCCCTCGGCCTTGGCCCGGCGCGCCTCGTCCACCACTGCGGCAATGGCATGATTGGACTCGGGTGCCGGGATGATGCCCTCGGTCCGGGCAAACTGAACACCCGCCTCGAATGTTTCCAGCTGGTGATATCCCCGGGGCTCGACCAGGCCGAGCCGGACCAGGTGGCTGACGACCGGTGCCATGCCGTGATAGCGGAGGCCGCCGGCATGGATTGGTGCCGGAACGAAGTCATGCCCCAGCGTATACATGGGAAGGAGCGGGGTCATTTTCGCCAGGTCACCGAAATCATAGGCAAACGGTCCCCTTGTGAGAGTCGGGCAGGACGTCGGCTCGGAGGCAATGACATGCACCTGTTTTCCATGGATCTTGTCCTGCAGAAACGGCGTGGCGATCCCGGCAAAGTTGCTTCCGCCGCCGGCGCAACCGATGACCACGTCGGGATATGCGCCAGCCTTATCCATCTGTTTTTTAGCCTCCAGCCCGATGATCGACTGGTGAAGCAGGACATGGTTCAGAACGCTCCCGAGGGAATAGCGGGAATCGGGCTTCGTGACGGCATCCTCAATGGCCTCGCTGATGGCGATTCCCAGGCTGCCCGGGGAATCCGGATGCTCCGCCAGGACGTTCCGGCCCGCCTGGGTCAGGGTGCTGGGGCTGGGGAAACAGTCTGCCCCCCAAGTCCGCATCATCATTCTCCGGTAGGGCTTCTGTTCATAACTGACCCGAACCATGAAAACCCGGCATTCCAGCCCGAACATCGCACAGGCCATGCTCAGCGCGCTCCCCCACTGGCCGGCACCTGTCTCCGTCGAGAGCCTTTTGATCCCGAAAACCTTGTTGTAGTAGGCTTGCGGAATGGCCGTGTTGGGCTTGTGGGAACCGGCAGGACTCACTCCCTCATACTTATAGTAAATCTTGACCGGGGCGCCGAGCAGCCTCTCGAAGTTCCGGGCCCGGCACAGGGGACTGGGGCGATAAAGGATCAGTTTCTCCAGCACCGGCTCGGGGATGTCGATCCAACGCTCGGTGGTCACTTCCTGCTCGATCAGGTTCATCGGGAAGATGGGGGCGAGGTCCTCGGCCTTGACGGGCTCTCCCGTTCCGGGGTGAAGAGGCGGGCTCATGGGAGTGGGCACGTCCGCCAGGATGTTGTACCACTGCCTGGGGATCTCCCGGTCTTCAAGAAGGATCTTCGTCTGTTCCATGGTTTTCTCCTTTCGTTGTCGGCTGATCGGCCCCGGACCCGCCCATCCGCGAAGTCCTCCGGCCCCTTCGGGAAAAACCCGTCACGGCAAAAAAAATGCCATGGGGTCTTCCCATGGCATGCTCTTTCAGGTTCGTCAGAGTCATGGGAAGGGATCCCCCTGCCCACGGCTCTTTTCGGCAAAGAACGCTACGGGCAGACGCTTTGCGCCTGCCACCACCACAACCGGGATATTGCTGCCTTCAATACGGTCATGTGAACGTCTCTCTGCAAAAGTGGGGGAGGAAATATCACACGGAAATCGGGAAAGTCAAGGTGATTTTCCCTTTCAGATGTCGACCCGGCCCAGGAATCCCTTGTGCCGCCGGTACCAGAGATTCGGAATGAGCCGGTAGAGGATCCGGGAGATGGGACCGATGTATTCCTTTGTTCGCTTGTCGAACTGGCAGGCCTGAATGAGGAGCTCGCGAATGTCGTTCTTGCTTCCACCCTCGTTGAAGATGCGATAGGCGCAGGAGAAGAGCGGGCTGTACATGTTTTTCTTTTCCAGGAATTTCTGGACGTTCCGGATGGTGTTGGGTCCCTCCGGAGTCCCGTCGATCTTTTCCAGGACCTTCAGGTTCGTTTCGATGGGATTGCCCGAGTACAATTCATAAAACAGCTTCCCGTACCGGTAGTTCTTGCTCGCCTCGGAGGAGACGGTAACGTACATGTCGCCTACCCCGGCCTGGCTGAAAAAGGCCTGGAAACTCCCCCCCAGGAGCTTCGAAAGGGATCGGATCTCAACGCCGGACCGGGCAAACAGGGTGCCGGGGATGGAATCGCCGAGTTTCAGGCAGTCCGCAACTCCCTTGATGTTGGCCACGATGTTCTTGAGGGAGCCGCAGGCCTCGACCCCGACAATGTCAAAGTTATAATAGGAAGACAATTCCCGCCGGTTGAACTTGATGATCCGCTCCCTGACAAGCATGGCGATCCGCTTCTTTCCGGCCACGGTCACGCACACTGGGTTTCCCAGGGCAATGTCTACATCGAAAAACGGACCGCCGATGCAGACGATATCGTATTTGTACTTCAGCCTGTAGAGGCTGTTGTTGATCATCTGGGAAGGAGTCATCAGCTCCTTGGTGATTGGATCCGCCGCCAGCCCCTTAATGGGCGAGATGAGGCAGGTATCCCCGCCCTTTCTCTCCATGATGGGTTTCAGGTAGTCGAGGAAATCCGGAAGGCGATTCATCGTCAGGGCCAAAACGATGAAATCGTTGTCTTCCACGACCCGCTCCAGGTCGTTGGTGGCATACACCTTGGGGCCCAGCCGGGGCACCTCGTCCATGCTCCCCACACGCCGGGCCAGATCTTCCGTCAGATGGATGGGATTGAGATGCTCCCGGTTGATGGATTTGCACACGGCGGCGTCGTGATAGTAAATGGTCACGCGCTTGTTGTCCCGGCCGAATTTGTAGGCGAAGGATGTTCCCAGGCGGCCCGGTCCGATAATGGCAATGCGGGATGTGTCGAGATCGGTCAGGAGCATGCGCACCCGCTTCCAGGTATTTTCGAGGCTTCAGGTCGAATCACGGCGGCACCCCGAAGATGCGTTGACAAACGGCGGTCAGTCTATGAGAGGCGACCCTGTTTGTCAACGTGAAAGGGCCGGACCGGAGGCATCCCGGTGCGCCGTCGACGCTCCGCCTTGACATGGGGACGGCATCAACGGTATGGATCGCAGACCATCCCTGAAATCCGTTCCGGAAACGAACCGGAGGAAACCGTCTCATGGCTAAAAAAGTCGAAGCTCCACGAGAAGTCATCGCCTACTACGACGAAGAAGACAAGCATATCAAGGAGCGCAAAACCCTTCTCGGGAAGAAGCTCGACGGCGAATACACATCCTATTACGCCAACGGGCAGGTCATGGTACGGATGCGATTCCAGAACGGCATGCGCCAGGGAGATGCCGAAGCCTACTACCGGGACGGCCGGATCCGGGAACGGGCGTCCTTCCTGGACGACCGCTTCGAGGGGAGCTACACCTCCTGGTATGAAAACGGGCAGATCCGGGAACAGGAAACCTACCGGGGCGGCCGGCTGGACGGCCCTTACCGGATGTATTACCGGACCGGACAGGCCAGGGAGGAAGAATTATTCACAGACGGGAAGCTGCACGGACCCTACCGGTCCTGGTACAAGACAGGCCAGTTGAAGGAAGAGGGGTGCTTCGAGAACGACCGGCGGGAAGGAGAATACAAGGCCTGGCACCGGAACGGACAGATCCGGGAACAGGCCGTTTACCGGAACGGCAAACTGGTTGGAAGGTTCCAGTCCTTCAATGAAAAGGGCGAGCCGGTCCGAACCGCGGTCGAAAACGAAGATGTCCCGGATTCAGAGGAGGAATGGCTGGAAAAGGAGCGACAGGCCGACAACATGCTGCGGGACCTGGAGGCCTACCGCGAGGAGGACGAGGAATCCGACAGGAGGGAAAGAACGTGATCGAGCACATCCTCATCGCCACGGACGGCTCCGCCCACAGCCTGACAGCCCTGGAATACGGAATCTACATTGCCCGGAAACTCGATGCCCGGCTCACGGGGCTTCATGTCATGGAACTTCTGCAATTGCAGGCCCCCGTTTTCAGCGACATATCGGGTTCCATCGGCATCCCGCCATGCCAGGAGTTTCTTCCGGTCATGGAAAACACGCTGGAGACAAAAGCGGATGCCATTCTAAAAGCATTCCGGCAAAGATGCGGCGAGGCAGGAGTGAAACCGGACATCAGGAAGCGTCTCGGGGTCATCGACGAGGTCATCATAGAGGAGGGCCAGCAGGCGGACTGGATCATCCTGGCCCAGCGCGGCGAGCACTTCCATCTCGGAGGCGGAGCGATTCTGGGTACAACGGCCGAATCGGTCGTCCGGAAAGCGGGAAAACCGGTCCTCGTAACGCCAGTGACCTACCGGGATATCGAAAGCATGGCCCTCGCCTACGACGGCAGCCCTCCCGCCGACCATGCCCTGAAGCTGGCTGCCGAACTCTCCGACAAGGCCGCCTGGCCTCTGACGGTTGTCACGGTATCGAACGATCCCGCCGCATCGGACCGGGTGTGCAAACAGGCGGAGACGCTACTGGACGCCTGGATTATCGACTGGGACATCGTCCAGTTGACCGGGAAGGAAGATCGGGAAATTCTGCGCTTCCTGCAGGAGGGTTCCACCGAGCTCCTGGTGATGGGGGCCTACGGGCACAACCGGCTCCGTGAGCTGCTGGTGGGGAGCACAACCAGCCACGTCATCCGGAAGAGCCCCGTCCCGGTACTCCTCACCCGTTGAGGTCCTTCTCCACCAGATCCCTCAGGTCGCCGAATACGTCCATCCGCGTCAGGTCGCTGTGAATGGGCGTGATGGTGATCCAGCCCTTCCGGAGGGCTGTGATGTCCGAGTCGGCGTCTTCCGATGGCGCCGGCTGCGTCTCCCCCGCCAGCCAGTAATAGGTATTGTCCCTGGGATCCACGCGCTTCTCAAAGCTCTCAATGAGACGGGCCTTCCCCTGCTTCACAACGGTCACGCCCCGAATCCGGTCCTCCGGCAGCGCCGGGACGTTCACGTTGAGCGAAAGGTTTTTCGGGAAGGGGTGTTCCATCATGAAACGGCAGATTTTCCGGGCAAACCGGGCGGCAAAGGAAAAATCGGCTTCCCGGTGGGTATCAAGGGAAATCGCCACGGACGGAACCCCCATGATGGCTCCTTCCGTAGCCGCCGAGACCGTACCCGAATAGAGGACGTTGATACCGACATTGGCCCCCAGGTTGATGCCGGAGACCACCAGGTCCACGGGCCCGCCGGCCAGTTCCCGGATGCCGATCTTCACGCAATCCGCCGGCGTCCCCGCCACGGCATAGCCGAGGGCCTGTCCGTTCTTCCGGGCCTTTCTCACCATCAGCGGCCTGAAGAGGGTGATGGCGTGCCCCACGGCGCTCTGCTCCACCTCCGGGGCCACAACGAGACACTCGGCATCAAGGGACAATTCGCGATGCAGGGCGGCAAGCCCCCGGGCATAGATCCCGTCGTCGTTCGTCAGTAGAAACCTCATCGGACATCCTCTATTCTCTCACCGGCACAATCTGGCCTTGGGTGATTCTCAGGATCGCGGCGCTCCTCCGGCTCTCACCGTCCGGTGCAAATTCAAGCCTGCCGGCAACTCCCCGGAAATCCCGGTTCGCAAGGATCATCCGGCGCAGTTCCTCCCGGGAACCGGGTTTCTCATCCAGGATGGTCCGGACGGCAAGATTCGTCCCGTCAAATGCCATCGCCTCGAGGCTTCCCGGCTCCCGTCCGGTTGCCGCATAATACCGCTCAATAAAATCATGGACCGCTCGGGATGGATCATTCGTGCAGAATATATCCGTAAAAACGGCTCCTTCCAGAACGTTCCCGCCCGTCCGAAGCCTGCCGGGATGGTTCCAAGATGACAGGCCCATCAGCTGGACACTTCCGATTTGAAGATCGGCCAGTTGCGAGGCCGTCAGCAATGCCGATCCGAGGGAATCGGGAAGGAAAAGGGCTTCGAAATCCACGGTCGCCGATCCCGTAATCTCAATCGTTCCCTCCGGTTCCACGATCACGTTTCCGGGAATCCCCTTTACACCACCGGCCAGGGACCGGATCTCATCCGTAAAATCAGCCTGCCGGCGGCCATATGTTCGCTCGCGCAGGATCCGTCCACCGCGGCGTGTCACTTCCTCCCGGAACAGCATTGCCGCCTCCCTGCCGCTATTGTCCCCGGGATAGAGCATGGCAAAGCGACGGAGCCCCTTTCGGCTGACGGCATATTCGGCCAAAGCCTGAATCTGCTGCCGGATTGTGAGGGAATCTCTCAGGACATAGCCATTCTCGCCACCGATTCCCTCCTGCTGGGTAAATACGAGGATCGGTACCTTCTTCTCCCGTGCAAGGCGGGCCGCCTCCGTTCCCTCCCCCAGCGGCCCGAGAATCAGGACAACCTTCTCGCGATCCGCCAGTTCTTGAACCAGGCCGCGAAGGGTCTCGGAACGGCTTTCGGAATCGCGGATCTGCAAGGTTAGACGGGATTGGTTTGTTCGGTCCCAAACCGATGCGGCCATCAGGATGGCGTCCAGGACACGATTCCCATAGGCAGCGTATTTACCGGTAAGCGGAAGAATGACGCCGATCGTCGCCGTCGTGCTTTTTTCCCCAGCCTTCCCGGATGCGGGAGGGAAGACCTGCTGATCCGAGCACAAGGCAACCCCGGCGGGAAGGGAGAAGACCAGAATGGACAGAATGATCAAGAGGAAACGTTTCATGGGTGAACCACCGGAATCAAGCGTTGACATGCTACAGGAAATGCTTCCCTCCGTCGACAAAAAAAGGCCCGGAACCGGTCTGACCGGCCCCGGGCCTCAAATCGGGGGACTGTGCTTACTTGACCTCCTCGAAATCGGCGTCCACGACGTCATCGTCTTTCTTCCCGGCGGACTGCTGGGATCCACCCGCCGCTCCACCGGCACCCTGGGGTCCGGCCTCCGGCCCGGCTGTGGACTTGGCATACATGGCCTCCGCCAGCTTGTGGGATGCCGTCGTCAATTCCTCCTGCGCCGATTTGATGGCCTGGAGATCGTCGCCTTCAATGGCTTTTTTCAGTCGGGCTATCGCCTCTTCGATGCGCGTCTTCTCGGCGGCATCGATCTTGTCGCCGAATTCCTTCACGTTCTTCTCCACGCTGTATGCAAAGGCATCGGCGTGGTTCCGGGCCTCGATGAGCTCGCGCTTCCTCTTGTCTTCGTCAGCGTGAAGCTCCGCTTCCTTGACGAAACGCTGGATTTCATCATCCGAGAGGCCGCTGGAGGCCGTGATGCGGATGCTCTGCTCCTTCCCCGTTCCGAGGTCCTTTGCAGCCACGTGAACGATGCCGTTGGCGTCGATGTCGAAGGTGACTTCGACCTGCGGGACTCCACGCGGAGCCGCCGGAATGCCGACGAGCTCGAAGTGACCGAGGGTCCTGTTGTCCGCCGCCATGGGACGCTCGCCCTGGAGGACGTGAATCGTCACGGCCGTCTGGTTGTCCGCCGCCGTCGAGAAGACCTGGCTTTTCTTCGTGGGGATGGTCGTATTCTTCTCGATCAGCTTCGTCATGACTCCGCCCAGCGTCTCGATGCCGAGGGACAGGGGCGTCACGTCCAGCAACAGCACGTCTTTCACGTCTCCCGCAAGAACTCCGCCCTGGATTGCGGCCCCCACGGCCACAACCTCATCCGGATTGACTCCCCTGTGGGGCTCTTTCCCGAACATCTCCTTGACCTTCTGCTGTACCCGGGGCATACGGGTCATACCTCCCACAAGGATGACCTCGTCGATGTCCTTCGGCGTCAGGGATGCATCCTTCATGGCCGTCCGGCAGGGAGGCTCCAGCTTCTCGATCAGGTCCTCCACGAGTGCTTCCAGTTTGGCTCGGGTGAGCTTGATATTCATATGTTTCGGACCCGAGGCGTCCGCGGTTATGAAGGGAAGGTTGATGTCCGTCTCCATGGAGGTGGACAGCTCCATCTTGGCCTTCTCCGCCGCTTCCTTGAGGCGCTGAAGCGCCATCCGGTCGTTTCTCAGGTCGATCCCCTGGTCTTTCTTGAATTCCGTCACCAGGAAGTCGATCAGTCTCTGGTCGAAGTCCTCGCCTCCGAGGTGCGTATCCCCGTTGGTGGACTTCACCTCAAACACCCCATCCCCGATTTCGAGAATCGATATGTCGAAGGTTCCGCCACCGAGGTCGAACACGGCGATCTTCTGGTCCTTCTTCTTTTCCAGGCCGTAAGCCAGTGCGGCCGCCGTCGGTTCGTTGATGATGCGCAGGACGTTGAGGCCGGCGATCTTTCCGGCGTCTTTCGTCGCCTGGCGCTGGGAGTCGTTAAAATAGGCCGGAACGGTGATGACGGCATCCGTCACCTTTTGACCCAGATAGTCCTCCGCAGTCTGCTTCATTTTTGCCAGGACCATCGAGGAGATCTCGGCGGGACTGTAGTTCCGTCCCCGGACGGACACCTGGGCGTCGCCGTTGGGTGCCTCCGTGATTTTGAATGCCGTGATGGACTTGTCGTACTGAACCTCTTTCGACGAAAATTTCCTGCCGATGAGTCGCTTGATGGCATAAACCGTGTTTTCGGGATTGGTGATGGCCTGTCGCCTGGCCACCTGGCCGACCAGGCGCTCCCCGCTGTCCGGAAACGCGATGACAGACGGCGTGGTGCGGTTTCCCTCCTGGTTCGCTATGACGACGGGGTCTCCCCCCTCCATGATGGCAACGCACGAGTTGGTCGTCCCCAAGTCAATTCCGATAATCTTTCCCATGTTCCTTCCTCCTTAGCCGCCGTTTCGGGCGGTTTCATCTTTTCAATGATTATTGCCACCGGTTCGTTTGCAGACGGACACCTTGGCGGGCCTCAACAGGCGACCATTCAGCAGGTACCCTTTCTCCAGTTCGTCCACGACTTCGTTGTCTTCATGCTTATCCCCTGACACCTGCATCAGCGCCTCGTGCAGATTCGGATCGAACGGCTTATGGAGACAGTCGATGGCCTCGACGCCATGACGGCCCAGGCAGGCTGTCAGCTGAGATCGAAGCAGGTCTAGCCCCTTCCGGAAGGCCTCGAAATCACAGGACGTCTCCGACTGCTGCAAGGCACGGTCCATGGCGTCCGTCAACGGGAGCAGGTCTTTCAGTATGTGCTCGTTCCCGTACTTGACGGCGTCCATTCTGTCCCTGGCGGCTCGTTTTCTGAAATTGTCCAGTTCAGCCATGGCCCGCAGATACCTGTCGTAATTCTCGGCCGCCTCCCTCTCCCTCTCCTGCAGTTTCGCCCTCAAGGATTCCACAGTATCTTCCACAAAACCCGCCCCGTCGGCATTCGCTCCTGCACGGGATAACGGCTCGCCTCCCGGACCATGCACCTCGATATGTTCCTGTTTCGGCTTCTTGACCATATCCATCATCCATTATCTATCCAGTGGCCGGGTTGCCTTCATTCCAATTCATTTCAGGTCCGGCTTCTGAAAAAGTTTGTAATCCACCATCTCGCAGATCACGTGTCCGACCGTGATGTGCACCTCCTGAATGCGGGGGGTGCTGCTGGAGGCCACATTCAGGGAATGATCCGCCATGCGGGCTATCAGGCCACCGTCCTTCCCCGTCATGGCCAGCGTGATCATCCCGATTTTCTTGGCCGTTTCCAGCCCCTTGAGAACGTTGGCCGACGCTCCGCTGGTGCTGATTCCCCAGGCGATGTCGCCGGGCTGTCCCAAGGCACGGATCTGCTTGCTGAATATTTCACCAAAATCAAAGTCGTTGGCGATGCTCGTAATCACGGACGAATCGGTCGTCAAGGCGATGGCCGGAAGAGGCGGCCGCTCGATCATGAAGCGGTTGACGAACTCTCCTGCCAGATGCTGGGCATCACCCGCGGATCCTCCGTTTCCAAAAAGCAGGATCTTGTTTCCCGCCTTCAAGGCGGCCGTGATCGCAACGACAGCCCCCACAATTTTTCCCAGGTTGTCGTTGATGAAGACATCTTTCAGATGGGCACTCTCACGAAATCTCTGAACGATCTTGTCTTCCATAAGGCCCCTGTTTTATTGTCAATATTGCCGATAAACCCGTGCTTCCCAAAGCGTGCCTAATGTAGGAATCGATCCCGGCAATGTCAAGGGTACAGGCCTCTTTCCTGCCTGCAGAGCGAGGGCTCCGGAGGATAAACCCGGAATGGTTCGCAATGTGGAATGACATTGAAAATGATGATGTCCCCGATCTCAGGGACGGGAAGGAAATCCTCGATTCCGATCCCTGAGCTCCGCCCGCTTTCCCCGGTTCCATGCCGATACCCGGCTGAAATACTGCGTGATCTGGGCAATCTGCTCTATCCGGGTGGAACCGCAGCACCCGCAGGTGTCCCTGAGTCCACGATCGACAGTGGAACAATGGAGGCAGGACGTGAATTCCGGTGACAGGGATATGCAGCCGCAGGTCGTTTCCTGGAAGACCCGTTCAAGAAAGTGTGCAACCGTGCCAGGCGACGGCCTTTCCTCCCCCAGCCAGATCTGGGTGATCGGGAACGCGGGCAGATGAGGGTGAAAGGCTCCTTCCAGCCGGGCCCGCTCGAAGGGCTCCATCGGATCGGAGATGGGCTGATGGGTGGAGTTCGTGTAATACAGCTCCCCCCGGGCAAGGTTCCCCCGCACCGTATGACCGGCACGGGGGGAATGGTACTTGAGGTCCAGGCGTGCAAAACGGTACGAGGTCGTCTCCGCATGCGTCTGTCCCGCCAGAAGTTGAATTCCGAGGCGCCTTCCCTGCTCCGCCGCAGCGGATTCCAGCCGGCGCACAACCTCAAGGCCGAATTTCCGGGCATGGTCCGACCCGTTCAGCCCCTCGCCCCGATGAAGCAATACAAGCTCGTGGAGACCCACCATCCCCACAAGCGATGCGGACCGGGCTATATCCATGAACGGCTCCCCGTTCATGGCCATGACCAGGGTGGCCAGGGGGCCTTCATCACCCAGGCCGATCAGGCTCTCCAGGTATCGTTTCTTCTGAAGGTGTGCCCGGGCAGCCAGATCAACCCTGTCCCCAAGCAGCTCGAACAGCCGGTTATCGTCCCCGCCGGCCAGATAGCCCAGGCGGGGCAGGTTGATGGTGACGTTGTGAAGCAGGAAAGACCGGGACGCCTTCCCTCCGGACAGCGTTCCCGGAAATCCCGGACCAAAAAGAGACGGACGCGAACCCCGGTCAAAGACAAAACAGGGGTTTCCCTTCTCAACGGCTGCCTCGGCAGCCTGTTCCAGAAGCGGCACCCCCTGGGGATCGGCAAAAAAGCTCTTGGTCAGATGAATCAGGGGGCGGGGGAAAACGAACGGCCGTCCCGTGGCGTCGCCCTTTCGAAATACCTCCAGAAGAGCCGATATGAACCGTCTGGCATCAGGCAGACAATCGGCATAGCTCCCGGATTTCTCCATTCCACCCGGCCCGGTGACTTTCAGTCCCTTGAAGTGCGGCGGAACGTCCCAATAAAGGTGAATGTCCGTGAACATTGCCTGTCCGCCTCTGCCGGCGGTGAGTTGTGAAAACTCATAAACAAGCATCTGGGCGAACTGGCGGATTTCCCGGTCCGACATCCCCGCCAGGTAGGGGGCAAAGGAAATGTTGATGCCATCCCACGCCACCATGGCGGCAAGGTGCCCCTGAAGGACCGAGCTGAACCGGACCATGTGGGCCAACAGGACCTCCGGATGTTTCGCCGGCTTGGCTGCGTTCATGGAATGGGGAAGGCACAGCCCCGCTTTCTTGAGATGCTCCAGTGTAAGACAGGCGCTGTAGGGCCGATCGACAAAGCCAAGGCCGTGGAGGTGGATGTCGCCGGATGCATGGGCATCCCCGACCTCCTGGGAAAACACTTCATGGAGCGCGTATTCGCGTTTGACGCCCTCGGCCAGAAGGAGATTGGTACCCTCCGGACCGTGCGGAACATTTGCGTTTTCCTTATTCTCGTGAAAAATGAGCTGCCGCACGTCGTACAGGGGGAAGCCGAGGCGGGCATGCATTTTTCTTGCCTGTTCCAGGCCCCGCTCGATCAGCTTTGCATCCACCATTTCACGGATGAGAGAAGCCGTCAGGACGGCGATTCCCGACGCGACAATCTGCTTTTCCACCTCCCGGCTCACAGCCTCGGCCGTCTCCCGGTCGATGTCGGTCTCCCGCATCAGGGCGTCGACGATGCGCTGGCGGTTCCACCGGGCGATCTCCTCGCCGGATGTGCGGACGAAAAGCGTGATATCGGTGGTTTCGGAAGGAGGTCGGGAGATCATACGTTCGTAGAGGATGCTTCTTCAATCAATTCAAGGGCCTTTTCCGCGGCCGCGGAGAGGGATCGGTCGTGGACGTGATTGAGTGCAAATACCCGGAAATGAACCACCCGGGCGGGGATGAACCGGTAGATCTCCCGGAGGGGCTCCGCAGAGGTCTGCCCCGTCACCGGGTCGAAGATCAGGATGCGCCTCTCCGATTCCGCCATCGGATTGATGGGACGGGGATCCTGCGTCGCCAGATCGACCCGGAATGACAGGCCCCGCAAGGGCTTCGGCAGGAGAGAGCGGATCCGCTCTTCAAAATGGGCGGCACTGGAAAATTGGGTGCCCCTCGGGAGACGATCAACGGGGATCTCCGTCGAATAGGCCATTTTCCACTTCAGCTCCCGGTTGTAGAACCGCTGCCACTGGCGGGCGAGGCGCTCCTTCTTGCGGTCTCCGCATCCCTGCCACGACCGGACCTCCTGGAAAAGCCGCCACTCGTCGCAGCCGAGATACCCGTCCAGGTCATCCGCGGGGCTCCCCGTCAGGAGCAGGTCGAGGGTATCGCTGAAAACCTCCTGGAGATGAAGGTCCAGCGCGCGGGTCGTGCGATGGAAATAGACGTTCGTGTACAGGTTCAGGCGGGCATTGACGAAGCGGCTCAGGGCGGTCACGCCGGCCTTGTGAAGCGTAAGGCCTTTCTCCGTAAAAAACGTGTAGAACCGGAGCCGGGCCATGTCCACCATGTCCAGGGAAAAGCCGGTCATGTATGCGTCCCGCTGGACATAATCGAGGTTGTCCACGGTGTAGATCCCCGAGAAGAGCTGGCGCAGGAAACGGAGCCAGCGGGGCTTTCTTCCGTCGGCCCCCGACGACCTCTTGATCAGGAAGGCCACGTCGCCCGGATTCAGCCGCTCGCCCTCGTCAAACGGCCCCTCGGGGCTTCGCCGGATCCGGGCGATCATCCGGCCGAGCCGGCGCGTGATGATCAGCCCCCCGAGATCCTCGTGCGTCAGTCCGTAACGCGACAGGTAGTGATCGTCAAAGAAGTGTCCGTATGGGCCGTGGCCCACGTCGTGGAGAAGGCCTCCCAGGCGCAGGAGCTCTTCCACGAAGGGAAGGCTCGGTGCGTCGGCACAGACATTCTTGAGGCTGGGATAGAGGTGCCGGGCAAACTCGCCGGCGTTGTGCATCGTCCCCAGGGAGTGCTGGAAGCGGGTATGCTCCGCGGAGGGATAGACCCAGCGGGCGCTCTGGAGCTGGTAAATCCGCCGGAGCCTCTGGAGCCAGGGTGTGTCGATCAGGTCCTTTTCGGTCGCCTCCCCCGCCGCGTCAGGCGTCGGTACGGTGAAGAAAGCATACGAATAGATCGGGTCGGCAATGAGCGCCTTTCCCTGGTAGACCCGGCTGGAATCGTTCCCCGATGAATCCATGAGGGCTCTCTTATACCATTCCGGTTGAAAGTTCAAACGGCCAAACCCTTTTGTTCTTGACAGATTTCAGGGGGATTCCTATCATCAGCGCCATTCCGTTCACCATTCCGGGACCGGCATGCATCTTGAACTGGGGAGGGTTCCATGGGCACGAACAACATCGTCTTTCTGGAAGTCATCGAGTGGTTCGACGATTCGGGGCAGGAGCTCGCCCACCGCATTCCCCAGGAAGGATCGGGGGAGATCAAGTGGGGGGCCCAGTTGACCGTGCGGGAAAGCCAGGCGGCGGTTTTCTTCTACAACGGCAAGGCCGTGGATGCCCTCGGACCGGGACGGCATACCCTCAAGACGATGAACATCCCGATCCTGACGAAGATCCTGAGCACGCCCTGGGGAATGACCAGCCCCCTCCGGGCGGAAGTCTACATGGCCAACATGAAGGTATTCCCGAACCTGAAATGGGGAACCCGCGATCCCGTGGCCTTCCGCGACTCCGAACTCGGGCTGATCCGACTGCGGGCCTTCGGCGTCTTCAACATCCGGATCGTCCAGCCGGTCCTCTTCATCAACAGCCTGGTGGGAACGAAGGCATCCTACGGAACGGCGGACCTGGAGGAGTACCTGAGCCGCGTCATCGCATCACGGTTCAACGACTTCATGGGAGAGCAGATCGACACGATCTTCAATCTGCCGGCGAAGTACGACGAGCTGTCGGCGGGACTCAAGCAGCTTCTCCAGGAGGATCTGGCGCAGTTCGGGCTGAGGCTGCTGGATCTCTACATCAATTCCATCACGCCCCCGCCGGAGGTCCAGAAGGCCATCGACGACAAGAGCAAGCTGGGGGTGTTTGACGACCTGAACAAGCTGCTCAAGATGAAGGCCGCCATGGCCCTGGAAAACGCCGCTGCCAACCAGGGAGAGGCCGGTTCGGCCCTGGGCATGGGAATGGGCTTCATGATGCCCGCCATGTTCGCCGACGCCTTCCGGCCCGGCACAGCAGCGGGCACGGGCACGGCCGAGACCGCCCTTTCCTGTCCCGGATGCAGCCAGCCCGTCCCGAAGGGGGCCAAGTTCTGCTCCTTCTGCGGCCAGCCTCTCCTGCTGTACAAGAAGTGCGCTACCTGCGGCGGGGACATTCCGCCCCAGGGCCGGTTCTGCCCGGCATGCGGAAAGCCGGCGGATGAAAAGCCCGTGATGAAGAAGTGCGGCGCCTGCGGGACGGAAAACCTGCCGGGCTCTTCTTTCTGCAATGCCTGCGGCGAACGGATCTAACCGCCAGATCGAACAAGACGACTGATAATTCCCTTAAAGATCTAATGTTTACCACCTGCTGAGCCTGCTCGGGCAAGCCCGGGGTGTGAGCAGGTGCGCCGTCGTCCAGGGAATCGACGGCCGGTACACGGTGAACGTCGGAAGGTCCAGGTCCGCGGGGACGAGCTGGGCAACTGCGTCAGCAACAGGCTCGTTACGCGCATCCGGAACCGGTTCGCCCCGAAGACCTTCAGAGTGGCCCTCACGGACCGTCAGCACGTCGCCTTCGTTCACCTGACGATCACCAGGCGCTGAGCCGCAGCCGCGGCCGTTCCTTCTCCGCACTCTTGTCATCCTTTTCGACGCCCCTTATCAGGGTTGCCCCGATCCCAAACCCGTCCATCCCCGATTGCGAATCCAACCTGAAAGCATCACTCTGCAAGCCAGGCAAAGCAGTCCAATCCACTTCTCACTCGGCACAGGGAGAGGGCCCCCCAACGGGCATGGGGAACACCCTCTCCGCATCCTGATTCCAGAACCTGGAGGTTCTTCATGCTGGGCTTTGATCTGACTCCGGAACAGGCGGACATCCAGAGAAAGGCGCGGGATTTCGCATTGAGGGAAGTCCTGCCCCTGGCATGGACCGGCGACGCGCGGGACGAGCTTCCGCTGTCCCTCCTGAGGAAAGCCTTTGAGGAGGGGATCAGCAACGCAGGCGTGCCCCGCGAATACGGCGGCAGGGGGTACGGCCTCCTCGAGATGGTCCTCATGGTGGAAGAGGTGGCCGCGGCGTGCTCCGGGGTCGCGACTTCGATCTTCGACAACTCCCTCGGGCTGACTCCCCTGGTCCTCTCCAGGAACGAACCCCTCAAGCAACACTATCTTTCGGAACTGGCAAGGGAAGCGAAATGGATCTGCTTCGCGACGTCGGAGCCGACGATGGGCTCGGACGTCGCGAGTCTGCGCTGCCGCGTCACCGAACAGGAAGGCGGGTATGTCCTCAACGGAACGAAGTACTGGGTGACAAACGGCGGCATTGCCGACTACATCAGCGTCTTCGCCACCACCGACCCGGCGAAGGGCTACGAGGGCATCGGAGGTTTTCTCGCACACCTGGACTGGGACGGCGTCACCCGGAGTCCTCCCATCCCGAAGCTGGGCCAGCGGGCGTCGAACACGACGGGCATCCATTTCCGGGACGTCTTCGTGCCGGGGAAGAACGTCCTGGCCCCGCCGGGCAAGGGGTTTATCCTTGCCATGAAGACCTTCACCCGGACCCGTCCGGCCATCGGCGCCCTCGCTGTCGGCGCGGCCCGCAGCGCCATGGAGTTCGCCCTGGACTACGCCAGGAAGCGCCAGGCCTTCGGAACACCCCTGAGCAGTTTTCAGAACACACAGTTCCGTCTTGCGGAGATGTACCAGAAACTGGAGACGGCGCGCCTCCTGACCTGGAAATCCGCCTGGGAGGTGGATTCCGGCATGGATGCCACGACATCGTCCGCCATCTCGAAGATGTTTGCCACCGAAGCCGCCTGGCAGATCGCGGACGACGCGATGCAGATCATGGGGGGATACGGATACACGAGAATGTTCCCGATGGAGAAGCTGCTGCGCGACATCCGGCTGCTCAAGATCTACGAGGGTACCAGCGAGATCCAGCGGATCATCCTCGCCGGGACGGTGCTCGGTTCCTACCGGCCCGTGATGCCTTCGCTGCACGATCTGCCCGTCACGGGGATCCCGGCTCCCGGGGAGGACGAAGTCGGAGAGGGCATCTTCCTCTGGCGCTGCCGGGTCTGCGGCAACGTCCATGTGGGCAGGGAGCCTCCGGAATCCTGTCCCTACTGTTTCTTCCCCGGCTCGGCCTTCAAGAAGGTCGTCCCAGGGCAAGGATGAAGAACGGACGTGCCGTCCGCCGGCCGCCGAATGCAAGGAGTCTTCGAGAGTGGATGGGGGGTTGTTCATGGAATTGAAGGGAAAGAAGATCATCGTCCTTGTGGAGGACCGCTACCAGATCCTGGAGCTGTGGTACCCGCTGATCCGCATGCGGGAGGCCGGCGCCCGGGTCGTCACCGTCGGGCCGGAGAAGGGACGGACCTACCGGAGCGAGCGGGGCATGGAGGTAACCGCGGACGAGGCGGCGGCCGGAATCGATGTCGGCGACTGCGACGCCGTGATTGTGCCGGGCGGCTATTCGCCGGACCTCATGCGACGGCATCCGCCGATGGTGAGGCTCGTGAGGGAGGCCCATGCGCGGGGCAAAGTGGTGGCGACCATCTGTCATGCAGGCTGGATGCTGGCGTCGGCGGACATTATCCGCGGCCGCAGGGTCACCAGTTTCTTCAGCATGAAGGACGATATGATCCATGCAGGCGCAGAGTGGGTGGATGAGCCCGTCGTCCGCGACGGGACGATCATCACATCTCGGATGCCCGACGATCTGCCCGCCTTCTGCCGGGAGATCATCGCCGCCATCCTGGAATAACGCGGCCGGAGAGAGGGTCTGCATGAACATCATCGTCTGCCTGAAGCAGGTGCCCAACACGGCGGATGTCCGGATCGACCCCGAGACGAACACACTGATCCGCGAGGGCATCCCGAACATCGTCAACCCCTTCGACCTGTACGCCATCGAGGAGGGGATCCGCCTCCGGGAGAAGTTCGGCGGCAGGGTTACGGCGATTTCCATGGGGCCGCCACAGGCCGCGGAGGCCCTTCGGGAAGCCATGGGGATGGGCGTCGACGAGGGCATTCTGCTCTCAGACAGGGCCTTTGCGGGTTCTGACTCCTGGGCGACATCGTACACGCTGGCGCTGGCGATCCGGAAACTGGGCGCCTGCGACATGGTCCTGTGCGGAAAGCAGGCCATCGACGGTGACACGGGGCAGGTCGGGCCGGGAATCGCCCGGCAGCTGGGCCTCACTCCGCTGACCTATGTGTTCCGCATTCATTCCCTCGATCCGGAGGCGGGCACAGTCGTCGTGGAGCGCCTCCTGGAGGAAGGGCGCGAGATCGTGGAAGGAAAGCTTCCCGCCCTCCTGACGGTGGTGAAGGACATCAACCAGCCGCGGGCCGCGACGCTCTATGACCTGCGCCGCTCGTTCCGGGTCGGGATCCGGACGTGGAAGGCCTCCGACCTCCCGGGCGCCGATCCCGCCAGCCTGGGATTGTCCGGCAGTCCCACGCAGGTTGTGAGGATTTTCAGCCCCCCCGGACGGAAGGGGAGCCCGGAGATCTTCAGCGGGGAGCGCGTTGAGGCCGCGGTGTCGCTCCTGGCGGATCGGCTTCTGGCCGAACACGTGCTCTAACCGATCGCGAACGGGTCCGCGAACTGCTGCGGCGTCGGTGCATCCCGTTCAAAAGAATCGCCGTTCCGGCGGGACCGGCAGGGGCCGTGCCGCGGTCCCTCCGGGCATGAAACGAGAGGTTGCTTGCGGGGATACGAATGGGTCTCCTGAAGATCGACAAGGAAAAATGCCTCGGGTGCGGGGCCTGCATCGATGCCTGTCCTTACGGTGCGCTCGATCTCGTGGATGACGTCGTCGTCGTGAACGAGAAATGCACCGCCTGCGGGGCCTGCATCGACGCCTGCCCGGTCATGGCGCTTATGATCCCCAGGCTCTCGGGGGGTGACGCGGAGCGCCTGTCGGCCTACCGGGGTGTCTGGGTCTGGATCGAGCAGTTCCACGGGAGGATGTGCGAAGTCTCCGCGGAAATGCTCGGGCAGGGGCGTAGACTCGCGGACACCCGCGGCACAGCTCTTACGGCTTGCGTGCTGGGCCGCGACGTCGGGCACATCGCGGCCGAAGCGGTCTCCTTCGGGGCAGACCGCGTGTTTCTGGCGGATGATCCGCTGTTCGAAACGTACCGGACGATCCCCTATGCCGGGACGCTCCTCGGGCTCGTCCGGGAACACATGCCGGAAATCTTCCTTCTGGGTGCCAGCGCCCGCGGACGCGACCTGGCGGGCGCGATGGCGGCGGATCTCCACACGGGGCTCACGGCCGACTGCACCGGACTTGACATCGACACGGACACGGGGCTCCTGCTCCAGACGCGGCCGGCCTTCGGCGGGAATATCATGGCCACGATCCTGTGCCGGGACTACCGTCCGCAGATGGCCACCGTCCGGCACCACGTCTTCGAGTTGCCGATACCGGACCGGACCCGGCAGGGGCAGATCGTCCGGGTCGCCCCCGCGATTCCGGAAGAGAAGGTACCGACCCGGGTCGTCGACTTCACGGAGGAAACGGAAACGGTCCACCTGGCCAGCGCGAAGGTCATCGTGGCCGGGGGGAGGGGCGTCGGAAGCGCGGCGGGATTCGAGCCGATCCGCCGCCTCGCGGATCTGTTGGGAGGTGCGGTCGGGGCGTCCCGCTCAGCCGTGGACGCCGGCTGGATCTCTTATGCTCACCAAGTGGGGCAGACAGGGCGCACCGTGCGCCCGGACCTGTACATCGCCTGCGGCATCTCCGGCGCGATCCAGCACCTGGCGGGGATGAAAACGTCCCGGGTCATCGTCGCCATCAACAAGAATCCGGACGCCCCGATCTTCCAGATCGCAAATTACGGGATCGTCGGCGACCTCTTCGCGGTGATTCCGGCCCTGATCGACGAGTTCAAGAAGAGACTGGCGGGCACGCGCAGCTTCGCTGCCGAGGCCGCCGAGGCCGTCCTGTCGCGTTCATGACGGACTGCGGCTGGACCGCGGGGAAGAGCCTGGAGGGAGGTCCCATCATGGATTTCAGCGTCGTCATCGGCGGAGAAGCCGGACAGGGCGCCTTTTCCGTCGAGCTGGAAGCGACGGAGATGCTGGCGGCCCTCGGCTATCACTTCTTCGCCACCAAGAATTACATGTCCAGGGTCCGGGGCGGCCACAACTTTCACATGATCCGCATCGCCGATCACCCGGTCCACGCCCTCAGCGGAAAGCCCTGGGACATGATCGTGGCCCTGGACGGTGAAACCGAGAGGCGCCACCGGCCGAACCTTCGGGAGGGAGGCATCTACCTTTCCCGCGAAATGACCCGGGAAATCGAAAGCGAAGCCCGGTCCGCCTTCGGAAGCGCCGTCGCCTCGAACTCCGTCATCGTGGGCCTCCTCCTCTCCGTCATCGGTGCGGATTCCGACCGGGTCGCAGACGCGGCGGGCGAGGAACGCCGGGACCTCCTGAAGCGGGGCCGATCGTTCGCCGAACGCTGGAACGTTGCGGGCCACGTTGCCATTCCGCCGAGAGCCGGCACGAGTTGCCGGCTGGACGGAAACCAGGCGCTGGCGCTTGGCGCAATCCTGGGGGGATGCCAGTTCATGGCGGGCTACCCGATGACACCGGCGACTTCAATCATGCACCATTTCAGCATGGCGGCGCGGTCCGCCCCTGTGCACTTCGAGCAGGCGGAAGACGAGATATCCGCCGTCAACATGGCCCTGGGCGCGTCGTATGCGGGTGTCCGGGCCATGGTCGCCACATCCGGCGGCGGCTTCGCCCTCATGCAGGAGGGCGTCTCCCTGGCGGGGATGACGGAGACGCCGATCGTGATCGTCATCGCCCAGAGGCCCGGTCCTGCAACGGGACTGCCGACCCGGACGGAACAGGCGGACCTCAACTTCGTCGTTCACGCCGGCCACGGCGAGTTCGCACGGATCGTCTTCGCGCCGGGGTCGATCCACGAGGCGATCCGGCTGGCAAGGGACAGTTTCGACCTGGCCGATCGTTTCCAGATTCCCGTCTTTCTCTTGACGGACCAGTATTTCGCCGACTCCGTCCATGTCGTGGAGGAGGCCCTTGCCCTCGAGCCGAGGTTCCGGGAGCCGCCCGCGGTGGACAGCGCCTACCGGAGATACCGGCTGACGGAGGACGGTATCTCTCCTCTCGCCTTCCCGGGGCTGTCGGACTCCCTGGTGCGGGTCGACTCCGACGAACATGACGAGGAGGGGAAGATCACGGAGGATCTGGAACTCCGGATGCGGATGGTGGACAAGCGCTTCGGCAGGCAAAACCTCCTGAGGAACGCCGCTGTGCCGCCGACACGGTTCGGGGACGTAGAAGCAGACACCCTTGTCCTCTGCTGGGGCTCCAACCGGCTCATCCTCCAGGAGGCGGTGGAGTGGCTGGTCGGGGAAGGGATCCGGATCGCCGGCCTCCATTTCGGGCAGGTCTACCCGCTGGCGGCGGAGATGATCGCGCCCCACGACCTGAAGTCGCGCAGGCTCGTTTCGGTGGAAAACAACGCCGGCGGGCAGTTCGCAGCACTCCTGAAGAGAGAGCTCGGGATCGAAGTGTCCGAGTCCGTCCTGAAATACAACGGGGAGTGCTTCACGGTGGGCGAACTGTGCCGGTCCCTCAGACGCATCGTGACCGGAGGTGACCGATGATGACCGCACGATCCGATATCGCCTGGTGCCCGGGCTGCGGAAACTTCGCCATCCGCGACGCCCTTGAGAAGGCGATCCGGGAGCTGCCCGTCCCGCGAAAGGACATCGTCGTGACCTCCGGCATCGGGCAGGCGGCAAAGATGCCACACTACATAGACGTCAACTTCTTCAACGGACTCCACGGACGCTCTCTGCCGCTGGCAGTCGGGATCAAGCTGGCCAGACCGGACCTGACCGTGATCGCCTATTCCGGAGACGGGTGCCACTACGGGGAAGGCGGCAACCATTTCATTCAGACCATCCGCAGGCGGCTCGACATCACGATTCTCGTGTCGGACAATCAGGTCTACGCCCTGACCAAGGGCCAGACATCACCGACCACCGATCCCGGCACCGTGAATTCCCTTGATCCGGAGGGGAACCGGAACCTGCCCCTCAATCCGGTGCTCCTGGCCCTCTCGATGGGGGCGCCGTTCGTGGCCCGGGGATATGCCGGCGACAAGAGCCACCTGAAGGACCTGATCCGCGAGGCGATCCTCTTCCGGGGGACATCCGTCGTGGACATTCTCCAGCCCTGCGTCAGCTTCAACAGGACCAACACCTACGAGTGGTGCGGCGAGCGGGTCTATCGGCTGAGGAAGCCGAGGACAGACCTGTTCCAGGCCATGAAGACCGCCGCCGTGTGGGGCGACCGGATCCCCATCGGCATCCTGTACCGCAACGAAGAGACGGAATGCCGGACGGGAAAGACCCTTTACGGAGAGAGGATCACCGACGAGGACATCCGCAACCAGCTGGGGCTGCCCTGCGTGATGATGCGGTGACAGAGGGGCTTCGGGGTCCATGAAAGCCGCCGGTTCCCTCCGGCGGAAAGGGACGGGCAGATTCCGCGGAGAACAACCATTCTCGAGCGAAAGGAGGACGCAGATGAAGATCCTGGTCGTGTATTATTCATCGTACGGGCACATCCACCGAATGGCCGAAGCCGTCGTGGAAGGCGCGAAGGGCGTAAGCGGGGCGGATGTCGAGCTGCTCCGCGTACCAGAGACGCTCCCGGAAGAAATCCTGCGGAAAATGGGCGCTTTCGAGGCCCAGCAGAAGCAGGAGCACATTCCCGTCTGCACCGTGGAGGACCTGCCGCGGGCGGCCGCCGTCATCTTCGGCGCCCCGACCCGATACGGGACTGTCTGCGGCCAGATGAGGCAGTTTCTCGACGGGACGGGAAGACTCTGGTCGAAGGGGTCGCTGGTGGGAAAGGTCGGGAGCGTGTTCACAAGCAGCGCCACCCAGCACGGCGGCCAGGAAGCGACGATTCTGGGTCTCCACACGACACTTCTCCACCTGGGCATGATCGTTGTCGGCCTTCCTTACTCGTTCACGGGCCAGACGCGGATGGACGAGATCACCGGCTGCTCGCCCTATGGCGCTTCGACCATTGCCGGAGGGAAGGGTGAGCGGCTGCCGTCGGAGAACGAACTGGACGGTGCCCGATACCAGGGAAGGCATGTAGCCGAGATCGCTGCGAAACTTGCCGGGTGAAGCCGTGCGGTCCGGTCGTTGACGTTACCGTTTCCGGGCATACGTCCGCTTTGATGACGGAAAGAAAGGAGAAGAACCATGTTTGCGCCCAAGAACATTTTAGTGCCGACAGATTTCTCAGAGCATGCCGACAAGGCCCTCAGGGAGGCGGTGGCGATCGCGGAGCAGCACAAGTCAAAGATCTTTCTTCTTCATGTGTATGACGAGGGGCTGCAGCAGTGTGCGGTCGACTACTGTCTTCCGTTCGAGCAGGTCGCTTTCCTTGAGAATGCGGCCATCAAGACTTCGAAAGAGCGTCTGGACGAAGAAGTGAAGGCAATCGCTTCCGGCGGGAAGGTCCAGATCGCTTACGACATCAAAAAAGGGCTGCCGGTCGAGACAATCCTCAAGGAGCAGAAGGACCTGGGGATCGATCTGATCGTGATGGGCTCCCACGGCAGGACGGGTCTCCTGAAGAGCCTCATCGGGAGCGTGGCGGAGCGGGTCGTCCGAAACGCAGGGTGCGAGGTGCTCGTGGTCCGGTGAGCGGGACCATGGCGGCCGGGCACTACCGATTCGAGAGGAGGAAAGACATGAGAGGAGAGGAGATCCTGTTTTTCGATATGACCGAGGCAGCCGTCGGGCCCTCCTCACGCAGCCGGCGCGATTTCCTGCGCGGCTCCGCTGCCGTCGCGCTGATGGCGCTACTCGGCGGCTTCGCGGGGAAGGCACGGGCCTCCGAGACCGTCCGGCTGCCACCCCTGCCCTTCTCCGTCAAGGCTCTCGAGCCCTACGTTTCAGCGAGAACCCTCGAGTTCCATCACGGGAAGCATCACAAGGCGTACGTCGACAACGTCAACCGCATGATCGCCGGCACGGAGTTCGCCGGCAGGCCCCTCGAAGAGATCGTCAAGGCTTCCGCCGGACAGTCGGAGACGGCGTCCCTGTTCAACAATGCCGCTCAGGCCTGGAACCACGATCTCTACTGGCGCAGCCTGACTCCCGGAGGAGGGGGCGTGCCGCCGGCCCCGCTGCTGCGGCGGATCGAGTCTTCCTTCGACAGCCTGGAGGGGTTCAGGAAGGCCTGGACGGAGGCAGCGCTGGGACAGTTCGGGAGCGGCTGGGCCTGGTTGGCCTTGGACGGCGGCCGGCTGCGGGTCATGAAGACGGCCAATGCGGACACGCCCCTGACCATGGGCATGACGCCGCTCCTGGTCATCGACGTCTGGGAGCACTCCTATTATCTGGACTACCAGAACCGGCGCGCCGAATACGTCCGGGCCGTCCTCGACCACCTGGTCAACTGGCCGTTTGCGTCCCAGTGCCTCGGTGCATGAGGGAGGGCCGGGCCCGGAAGGTCCGCGTGGCGGCCGCGTGCTCAGCGGACGTCGCATTCACGCTGGCCGACGGGAGCGAAGAGGTGGAGCGCGTCGTCAAGATCGAGGACGACCATGTGACGGTCGACGGAAACCATCCGCTGTCGGGCCGCAGCCTCATCTTCGAGATTCGCGTCGTCGACATCGGATGGAACCGGGCGGAGTGCCCTGCCTGCGGGCGCTCCGCCTCCCGTGGCAGTCCCATTTCCTTCCCCCTTCCTCCCGCAATCCCTGAGAGGGAAATCAGAACAATCGGCCGTCCTTCCGGGCATTCCCCCGATGGACGCAAGGGTGCCTCTGTGGGACCTTGTCCCTGCAGCGTAACGGTCTTTCCTCACACTCGGGATGACGCCTCATGGACCCCGAAAATCAGACGCAGGAAAAGAAAATACACGAACTGCTCAAGCAGATGGACGGTCTGCGGGCACGGCTCGACGAGACCGACCGATGCCTGAGGGATGCGAACGACGCCTTGGGCGCCGGGCGTGCAACGGACAGCCGGGCTGAGCATCAGCGCAAGTTCGAGCAGTACACCGCGGGGATCCTGGAAACCATCCGTGAGCCCCTCCTTGTCCTGACCCCGGACCTCCAAATCGACTCGGCGAACCGCTCCTTTTACGAAACGTTCCAGGTATCGCCCGACGAGACGGACGGCCGATCCTTCTACGAAATCGGAAACCAGGCCTGGAACATCCCGGAACTGCGGGAAGTCCTCGAAAGAATCATTCCCGAGGGCCACACGCTCCACGACTTCGAGCTCAACCACACCTTCCCGAACATCGGTCCGATGCACATGCTCCTCAACGCCCGGAGGATCAACCACAATGGAAGGGGCACCGACCGGATCCTCGTGGCCGTTGAGGACATGACCAAGCGCAAGAGCATCGAGGAGTCGCTGAGGACCTCCGAGACACGCTACCGCCGTCTTTTCGAGACAGCCAAGGACGGGATCCTGATCGTGAACGCCGACACGGGCGGGATCATCGACGCGAATCCGTTCCTGCTGGAACTGACCGGCTTCTCGCTGGAGGAGCTGCACCGGATGACCGTCTGGGAAATCGGCCTCCTGGAGGATGCCGGCGCTTCGAGGAAGACCTTCGCCGAGCTCCGGACGAAGAAATACGCACGATACGACGATCTGCCGCTGGCCCGGAGGGAAGGAGACCCCATCGCCGTCGAGATGGTCTGCAGCCTCTACCAGGCCGGCCGTCAGGAGGTCGTCCAGTGCCATATCCGGGACATCCGGGAGCGCAAATCCGTCGAGGAAGGCCTGCAGAAGACCTACAACGAGCTGGAGCAGCGGGTCCAGGAGAGGACCATGGAGCTCCAGACGGCTCTGGCCGAGATCAAGGCGCTGAAAGATCGCCTGGAAACGGAGAACATCTTTTTCCGCAAAGAAATGAAGAGGATGCACGCCTTCAACTACATCCTCGGACAGAGTGACGGCCTGAAGTACGTTCTCTACCGTGCGGAGCAGGTGGCGCCCATGGACACGACGGTCCTGGTCCTCGGGGAGACCGGAACGGGAAAGGAACTGATCGCGGCGGCCATCCACAACATGAGCCGTCGCAAGGACCGCCCTCTCATTACCGTGAACTGCGCGGCTCTGCCGCCAAACCTGATCGAAAGCGAACTTTTCGGACGCGAAAAAGGGGCATTTACCGGAGCCGACACGCGCCAGATCGGACGCTTCGAGTTCGCCAACGGCTCCACCCTTTGCCTGGACGAACTCGGCGAACTGCCGATGGAAGCGCAGGCAAAGCTGCTTCGAGTCATCCAGCACCAGGAATTCGAGCGCCTCGGGTCTCCCGCCACCATCAAGGTCGACGTGAGAATCATCGCGACGACCAACCGCAATCTCGAGGAAGAGGTGAGGAAGGGGCGGTTCCGGCAGGACCTCTACTATCGGCTGAACGTATTCCCCATCACGATCCCGCCCCTTCGCCAGCGAAAGGAGGACATTCCGATTCTCGTCCATACGTTCGTGGAGCGCTACGCCAAGAAACTGGGCAAACAGATCACGTCGATCAAAAAGGAGACCATGAACGCTCTCCAGGACTATCCCTGGCCCGGCAACGTGCGGGAACTGGAGAGCATCATCGAGCGCTCGGTGATCCTGTGCGAAGGCCCGGTCCTGCAGCTGGCGGACAAACTCGAGCTCCTGTCCTCACCGCTCTCCTCCAGCGCCAGGACGCTGGAACAGATGGAGCGAAACCAGATGCTCATGATCCTGCAGGAGACGGGGTGGCGCATCGAGGGCAAGGAAGGGGCGGCGGCGATCCTGGGACTCCACCCAAGCACCCTGAGGGCGCGGATGCAGAAGCTGGGGATCAAGCGTCCCAGGCCGGGCCAGGAATCATGAGGCCGAAAGGCGGCATCCATCCGATGCGGCAACCCTCCGGTACGGTTACGCCACACCGGTGCCCTCAATACCGTGAGGCCCCACCAAATGCTGAGGTCCGGCCCGAGGGGAGACGAACCGGGTCACGCAGGCCTCTGAGATGGATGTATCTGTATTTACTAATGAATATCCATGCCGCCGATCTTCGCGAATGTTGGCAGACTCCTTGCTCCGAGGGTGGTCATGATTACAACGATCGTACGCATGCACATCAGTCCGGACAAGCACCGGGAGCTCACGCAGACGCTGATGTCCCTGATCGAGTCGATACGGACCGAACAGGGGTGCAGGCGGTGCGATCTCTGGCAGAACGTGGAGGACGAAAACAGACTTTGCCTCCTGGAAGAGTGGGCCAGTCAGGCGGATCTGAAGAAACACATGAAATCGAGGAGTTTCAGGGTCCTGCGGGGGGCGATGAGCCTGCTGAAGGAGCAGCATGAAATCTCCTTCAGCACGCTCTTCGATCCGGACGAGCGGTAGATCGGGGCTCATGCCGAAAGGTCGGCAAATCAGGCAGGGTTGTGGACTTAAACATATTGTACGGAAGACGAATCGCGATGAAGCGAATGGAACGGACCAGAATTCGAGGTGACCCCAATCAGCTGATCGTTACGGGACGATAGAAGGGAGGTGCGCAAGGACTTTCGCGAAGCAGCGGTTTGAGAGACGGTCATGAACCATAAAAAAAAGAAAAGGAGGAAGATAAGATGAAGAGATTCTTTGTACCGATGCTGATCGCGCTGGCGATCGTGGCGGCTCCGGTCTATGCGGTGGGGGCGCAATACGTCGGTTCGATCCAGGGGTTCAACTGCGTGACCCAGGGCAAGCTTTGTCCGGTCGGCCAGGAAGACCCGGTGATCGCGGCCGAGAACGTGTTCGTGCTCCTGGTGGATGCAGCGAAGGGCGAGTACTACTTCGTCCCGAACCTGGATCGAGGGATCATGGCCCGGCACATCAATCAGACGGCGAGGATTACCGGAATGGCCAACATGAGTCTGAAATCCATCGTCGCGGAGAAGCTCGAAATCATGGGCGCCGACAGGTCCTGGAAGCAGGCCTGGACGAAGCAGTGGGAGGCAGAAATGTACAAGCAGCTGCTCGGTACGCCCTATACGGGTCCGTAACAATGAATCGGACCATCGGAAAAAGCCCCCGGCCCGAGCCGGGGGCTTTTTTTCTCCAAGGTCCGCAGGCAGGAAGGCCGGGCGGAAAGGCCGCCGGAAGAAGAGCAGGCGGCTTCCGTCCGGGTCCCGACCGGCATATGGTTACGGATGCGGACGGGCTTCCCGCTCAAAACGACTCCCGGAAAGAGGATGAATCATGAAAACCGGCCTGGCGAAAGTCTCCGTACTGGTCCTTTTCTGGGCCCTGTTCATCTTCCTGGATCACCCGGCCAACAGTGCCGCGGGATTCTCCTCCTTCCCGGAGGCGCGGATGCCCGGCTCCGCGACGGAGCCGGACCTCCTTTCCATAGAGCTTCCGGTGCCGGACCAGGCGGCGGGAAAGACGTATCTGGGCGTTTCCGGTCCCGGCGGTTTCCGTCTCGGCGAGATCGATGCAGATGTCCTGATCGTCGAGATCTTCAGTCTTTACTGTCCCCATTGCCAACGGATGGCAAGCCGGGTTAATGATCTGTACAGGGAAATGGAGAAGCAGCCACCGCAGGGCCCCAGGGTCAAGATGATCGGAATCGGGGTGTCGAACACGGCTTTTGAAGTGGAGATGTTCCGGAATCGGTACGACACGCCTTTCCCGCTTTTCCCGGACAAGTCCATGGAGATATCGGGGCGCTTCGGGGCCAGAGGCACGCCGACCTTCGTAGGCCTGAGGCTGCGCGGAGAGGGACCGCTGGGGAAGTTCTACTGGGAGGAGGGCGGTTTTGAAGACGCCGCGGCTTTCCTCCAGGAAATCCTTCGGCTGTCCGGCTTCCGGCCGTAGCGGCAGTTACCGCCGGCCCGCGAGCGGGATGTTCCCGGCGTGCCCCCGGGGAGACACCGAGTTATGATCGAGCAGATTCAACATCTCATGGAGCAGGCCTTTCGCCAGGGCTCTATCACCGTCTTCTTCTTCATGTTCGGGGGCGGGGTCCTCGCCTCGCTGACACCCTGCACCTATCCGGTTCTCCCGCTGACGATCGGCTACATCGGCAACCAGGCGGGCGCCAGCCGCTGGCGGGTGTTTCTGCTCAGCCTCTCCATCGTGACCGGCATGGCGATTGTGTACGCCGTCATGGGGGCAATCGTGGCGGCCGTGGGCGGCACCTTCGGCTCCATCATGGGAAACGGCTGGATCCTCTACGGGATTGCCCTGTATTTCCTACTGATGGGTCTGTTTCTCCTGGATGTCTTCTATTTCCCGACTCCCCGCTTCCTCGCCGGGCTCCAGGCGAAGTCGGCCGACCGCAAGGGGATTCCGGGGGCGCTGGTGCTGGGCGGGGTGAGCGGCCTGATCGTCGGCCCTTGCACCGGGCCGATCCTGGCGGTGGCCCTCGGAACGATCGCCCTGACCCTGCAGAAGGCCCAGGGACTTGATTACGCACTGCAGATCGTGAAGGGAGGGGCTCTCCTGTTCCTGTTCGGCCTCGGGCAGGGGGCGCTGATCCTTGTCGCGGGGATGTTCACGGGCTTCCTCGTCATGCTGCCCCGGGCCGGCGCCTGGATGGTCGCCATTCAAAAGGGCTTTGCCTTCCTGATCATCCTGGCATCGACGCTCCTCTTCGTTTTCGTCGGCCAGCACACGAACTTCCCGAGCCTGACGGGCCTGCTTGCCGGATCCGGGGCGGTGGCGGTTCCCGAGCCGGCCGGGCCGGTCTCGCCTGCCGTCATTCCGGAGGCCGCTCCCGTCGAAAAGGCCGGGACGGCTCCACCGCAGGTGTCGGAGCGAAGAGACGCCGTGGCGAAGGGCGAGGCGCGGGAAAAGCAGGCTCGGCAGGAAGGAGCCGCAGGGAGTGCTCCGGCCTCAGGTCTCCCGGCGAAGACGGAAACACCGCCGCGAGGGGAAGCGGCCTCTCCGACCGGACCGATGACCGCCGTCCGGCCGGCCGGCCCGGAATCCGCCCCGACAACTGCGTCTCCCGCCGCGCCTCCGCGGCAGCCGCAGGCGATAACGCCCCCGGCACCCGGGGCCGTGAAGCCCCCCGCGCCCTCGGAAAGGACGGACGTTCGAAAAGGATCGGCAGGAAAGCCGGCGCCGGACTTCACACTTTCGACACTGACGGGCTCACGGCTCACGTTGAGCAGCTATCGGGGCAGGAAAGGGGTGGTCCTCGTGTTCTTTGCGACGTGGTGCGTCACCTGCATGAAGGAGGTGCCGGACGTGATCCGGCTGCACGAGTCTGCGAAAAACGACGACGTGGTCGTCCTGGCCGTGAACTACAAACAGTTCGAAGAGATCATCGAGCGGTCGAAGAGAAGCATGGGGATGACCTACGAGATCCTTCTCGACCGGGACGGGAAAGTGACGGAGCAACTCTACGGGATCTCGGGTCTGCCGCATATCGTGGGCATCGATGCCGGCGGTGCGATCATCTACCGCGGCAGCCACATCCCCCGGGACCAGGCGGAGTTCATCCGGTCACTCCGCCCCGCCCGCTGACGGCGCGGGTGGCAGACGCGGGCGGCCGGACCGTCAGGGAATATCCTTCAAAGGCATCTTCCGGACAATCCGTTCCAGAAACGAACGCCAGCCGCGACGGAGGTTCAACAGCGGGTCCTGCTTCCATCCGTCATTTATGCAGGCGATGATGGAAGCGAGGAGCGCGCATTCCATCTCTGTCGGCTCGTCGGGTTCCCAGGCGAAGCAATGGCGGGACGCCGGCGCCGGGCCGCAGACTCCCTCGCCTCATTCGATGATGTTCAGGCAGATTTCCAGAATGCGCCGCTTCGAGAGCACCTCTTCCAGGGCAAGCGTGATGAAGAGCGTCTCTTATTTGCGGTGGAAGCGTCCTTTCTGCATTTGGGACCGTTTCCACCTGACGCATGAAGAGCCCCGGGGGTGGACGGCGGCCGGGGCCTGCCCCCCCCGTGATTTTTTCCTTACATTCTATTCCGGCTTCGGGTAGGTTGCAAAACGTGTCTTTTGGGTGCGCCTGGGGTGCGTTTCACGCCCCTGAAACAGCCTTCTTTTCATTTTTTTACACCTGATGATCTCAAACTCTTACAATGCCCAGGGGGCCTGGCAGATCGAGCAGCAGTGCCCGCAGTGCGGGGCTCCCGTCATCCTGGACGAGACGGAGCGCCTTTTTCTTTGCGGGTACTGCCGGACGAAGCTCTATTTGGCCTCGGCAGGGCCTTTCCGGTATTACATTCCTCCTCCTCCCCTCCCGGGCAGGGAAATACTTTTCATTCCCTATTGGCGGCTCAAGGGGCTGGCCTACCGGATGGCCGACCTCGATTTTCAACAGCGCTTCGTGGATACGAACATCCTGGCCCTTGACGCGGCCGGACCTCCGGCATCGCTGGGTCTCCGTCCCCAGGCCATGAAGCTCCGTTTCGTGAGCGACAAGACGGAAGGCCGGTTCCTCGCAACAGGACGCCTGCCCAGGGAGGCGGCGCCCCGATTCGACACCGACGGCCGCCCGACCCGCCTGGCCGACCAGGCCTACATCGGCGAAACGGTCAGCATTATATATACACCCGCATACCTGGAGGGAGACCGCCTGTGTGACGCGATCCTCCGGAAACCGTTCCCCAATTGCCAAGAGGAATTCCGGGATGCCCTTTCCTGTCTCCCCGCTGCCACCCCCTGGAATGTCCGTTTCGTTTCAACCCTTTGCCCCTATTGCGGCTGGGACATGGAGGGGGAAAGGGACGCCCTGGTCATGACCTGCCGGAACTGCAACTCCGCCTGGAGTTGCAACGGAGCGGAATTCCAACCCGTCCCGTTCGGCTGCCTGGAAAGCCCCTCCGAGCCATTCCTGTACCTTCCTTTCTGGCGCCTGACGGCTCGATTCGAAGGGATCCCCATGGATTCCATTGCCGACCTGATCCGCCTGGGCAATCTCCCGAGGGTGGCAACTCCAGCCCTGGAGGCGACTCCTGTCCATTTCTGGTCTCCCGCCTTCAAGGTGAATCCGGCCCTCTTCATTCGCTGGGCCCGACAAATGACAATCTTCCAGCCGGAGGGGAAGGAGCTGGATGTTCTGCCGAAGATCCCGGCCCACCCGGTCACCCTGCCGATGTCTGAGGCCTTCGAGACCATTCCGATCACGATGGCCAATATCGTGGCGAACAAGCGGATGTTCCTGGCCGGACTGCAGGACATCAGGATCCACCCCGGGGAATACCGGCTGATCTACCACCCGTTCATCCTGAAGCAGAACGAGCTGGTCCACGCCGCCATGGGGCTTGCAGTGGACCGGCGGGCCCTCACGTTTGGCGGATTTCTGTAACGGGGATCCGTCACCCGCAACTCAACCCCGCATGAACCTGCCGAGCACATCGGCGATGGTAATACCGCGCACCAGGGCCTTATCCCTGACCGGTACCAGTTCCCGGGCGCCGGCGAGGCGAGGCTCTTCGCGTGCCGCTCTTTCTTTCATCCTCATCATGGTCATCACCTCCCTTCCCATGTTCTCTGTACGGAGGTGATTGTGCTCCCATGCACCATCATTTCAATCCGCAATCTTCGCAAAGATGCATCGGGCGACAAGGATGCTCCGGATCGGAGTCGGTCCGACGGGCGGAATGTGCCGATAAAAAGGGCCGCCCGGCAATGCCGGACGGCCCTTGTCTTTCAGGAATATTTCACCCCGATTAAATTACACCGAACCCCATCATGAGGGCAAAGACGGACAGCACGACACCGATCCAGATGAGAACCATGGTCGTATAGCCCATGATGTCCTTGGCGGAGAGACCCGCCAGGCCAAGGAGAGGCAGTGCCCAGAAGGGCTGGATCGCATTGGTCCACTGATCGCCCCAGGCCACCATCATGGCCGATTTCACCATGTCGATGTTCATCATCTTCGCCGCCTCGACGGTGATGGGCCCCTGAACGGCCCACTGGCCGCCGCCCGAAGGCACGAACACGTTAATGATGCCGGCTCCCCAGAACTGGAACATGTAGAAGGTCTCCGCCGTGGAGAAGGACACGAACCACCCGGCGATGATCTTGGCCAGACCGGTGCCGATCATCATCCCCATAATGCCGCCGTAGAGGGGAAACTGAAGCGCGATGCCGCCGCAGGAGCGGATGGCCTGGTTCATGGCCTTGACATAGTTGATGGGCTTTCCGTGGAGGATCACACCGAGCATGAAGAACGTGAAGATGACGATGTCCAGGTTCAGGTCCAGCCCCTTCGCAGAGAAATGGCTGTAGAGGTAGATCAGGCCCATCGCCGCAAAGATGAAATTGATGACGTAGCTGTGGTCCACCCGCTCCGCCATGGTCGGGCTGGCAGGCTTCTCGACGTGGACCGTCTCTCCCAGGAGCTCTTTCACCCTTTCCTCCGTGATCGTCTGGGTCTCCTCCTCCTTGGGGTGCATGAAGTAGAAGAGAATGGGAATCGTGAAGAGGAGGAGGAGCGCCGGGATCAGGTTCCAGTGGGCCAGAAGGGTATCCGATATCGGCGTGACTGCGCCCGTGGCTTTCTCGATCAGGTTCTGGGGATGCTTTGCCGTGGCCAGGAGGAGGGGGATGGAGCCGGAGAAGCCCATGTGCCAGATGCAAAGGCCGCTGTAGGCGCCGGCGATCAGGAGCGGAAAGTCGGATTTTCTTTGCCTGCGGGCGATTTCCAGGGCCAGGAAGCCGCCGATGATGAGGCCGAATCCCCAGTTGATCAGGCCGCCGAAGCTCCCGACAAAGGCGGTGATCATGGCCCCCTTGACAGGCGTTGTCGCCAGAGAGGCCACCCAGTCCAGGACCTTCTTGACGGGTGGGGTCAGGGCCAGGCAGTACCCCGTAACCAGGACCAGGATCATCTGCATGGTGAAGGCGAGGATCCCGTAGACACCCTTCCCCCAGGTCGTGATGACCTTCATGAAGTCAGCCCCGGCGAAAAGAAGGGCCAGGATGGCTGTCAGGAACGTCAGGAGAATGGCGAACAGGTAGGCATCCGGAAGGAAATGCCTCATGACGTAGGTGAAAAAACCGGCCAGCTTACGAATCATAGAACACCTCCTTATTGAAAGAACAGAACATGAGAAAGGCAGCCCCCCGGACAGGCAGGGCGTTTCTCAAAAAAAAACTCCAACTTCAGTACGGAAGTCGGAGTTCGCCCCTTGAAAACACCATCGCTTCTTCCTCCAGGATGAATTCTTGATGGTGATGCGCACGGTTTATATCAAAAAACACCTATACTTGTCAAAGACAAACACCGATTGACAGCGTGTCGCTTCCATCGGCTCTCTTGTTCATCATCATATTATGCCGCGTTTCCTCAGATCGATTCTCGATCGGGTGTCAATCCGCATGGCCTCCAGCAACTCGTCCGTGTGCTCCCCCAATGCCGGCGGTGGCGTTCTCCAGCCGGGCTGCTCCCCGGAAACCCTGATGGGAAATGCCTGCTGCAGGATCTCGCCGTTTCCGGGCTTGAGCGCCTGAAACCAGAGCCCCCTGTGACGAACCTGCGGGTCGTCCAGGACCTCGTCCAGAGAATTCACCGTGGAGAAGCAGACGTCGAAACGGTCCAGGAGTTCCACCCATTCCCCCCTGGTCCGCTTCAGAAAGACGGCCCGAAGCTCCACGATGATCTCCGCCTGCCGGTCAAGCGGCGCCAGCAGATCATCTGCAAGATCATTGCGGTGGATTGCCCGACAGAAGGAATTCCAGAACTTTTCCTCCAGGCAGCCCAGGGCAATGCATCGGCCGTCTTTCGTTTCGTAGACATTGTAGCAGGCATAGCCTCCGCCGACCCTCGCTTCTCCCCTTCCCGGTGCGGCTCCGCGGACCGCGAACTCGGACATGATGAGCCCGAGGTAGGGAGACAGTCCATCCAGGAGAGATACATCGAGGTACTGTCCCTCCCCGCAAAGGCCGCGCCGTAGAAGCGCAGCCAGGATGCCCAGGGCGGCCAGGATCGCCCCTCCCGCCCCGGCGATCTGGACTGCCGGCACGATCGGTCGCCGGCCTCTTTCCCCCAGGAGATCGAGGATACCGGAAACAGCCAGGATGTTGATGTCGTGGGCTGGCTTCTGGCTGTACGGACCGTCTTGGCCGAAACCGCTCAGGGAGCAATACACGAGGCGGGGATTCATCGCCCGGACCGCATCGAAGCCCAGTCCCCAGCCGCCCATTGTTCCCGGGCGAAAGTTCTCCACCAGAATGTCAGCCTCCGGGATCATGCGACGCAGGATCGCCCGCCCCTCCTCCTCTTGCATGTTGAGGGTCATGCTCCGCTTGTTGCGGTTGATGACGAGAAAAAAACTTCCCGTGTCTCCCATCAGGGGCGGCGACTTTCGAAAACCGTCCCCCCCCTTCGGATTCTCGATCTTGATCACGTCGGCGCCGAGGTCCGCCAGAATCTGGGTGCACAGCCCACCCGGGAGCACCTGCGAGAGGTCCAGCACCCGGGTTCCTTCCAGAGGCAAAGTCATGGATACACTCCTCACACCTTTCATTCTTCCTGGTCCTGCCCAAGCGACAAATTCGGGAATGGCGTGAACGGGATCGAGAAAAGGGTGGAATGGAATGGCAGGCTGGGAATGGTGTACGACCGGCTCATCCTATGTCTGCCGGCGGGACAGAAGCTGTTTAAGCCGCTCCAGGCCGCGATAAATCCGCATCTTCGCGGCACTGAGGGAGATGCCCATGACATCCGATGTCTCCTCCAGCGAAAGGCCCAGGTAGTACCGAAGCACCAGGACCTCCCGCTGATCCACCGGCAGACGTTCAAGGGCCCGTTCCAGCATCTGCGCCGCCCTCGCAACATCCATTCTTTCTTCCATACCCGGGGCGTCGTCATCCGCCCTTATGTCCGTCCAGTCCGAATCGACGAATCTTGTTTCCTCCCGTTGTTTCTTCTTCAGGTGGTTCCGAATACCGTTCAGCGCAACCGTGTACAGCCATGTGAAGAAAGGCCGTTCCTGATCATAGCGATGCAGATTCCGGAAGGCCCGGATAAATGCATCCTGGGCCAGATCATCGGCATCCGCCAGGCTTCCCGTCATCCGGTACGCCAACTGGACAATCGGATTCTTGTACGCATCGACCAAGAGGGCATAGGCATTCGTCTCCCCTTCCAGAATCCGCCGGACAACATCTTTTGCCTGCCGCTGATCCACCCTTCCCCTCCCGGTCCGGACATCGCAACGACGATCCCGTACCCTCCCGACGCGTCCTCCCGTATGTTTTCACTTTTGGATCCCGGCATCGAATCCTGCGAATGTGTTTTGATACCATGTTGCCGGCAGCATGACAATGAGGGAGGGAATCAGGCTTCTCCTCCGCATGAGCGGGATGCCTGCCGCCGGAATCCAGCCGGAAGCGCGTCCGGGATCCGGCGGGAAAGGCCTTTCATGATTGTGAAAAACTCAATTTCATGGTTGACAACCAGAATCCCTTGTTTTACAGTTCACGAACTTTTTTCGGGGTTTTTCGATGATGATGGCGATCGGGAAGGACAGTGCAAAGAGCATGACGCGGGATCTGCTGCTCCTATTGTGCCTTCCCCTGCTCCTTCTGGGGTCCCTTCCGACGCCCATCGTTTTTAGGAAGATCTGACCGAAACAAAGCAAGACGATCCTAAAGGCCATGGGTGAGCAGCCCATGGCCTTTTTGTTTGTAACGGACCACTCAGCCAACAGGGAGAATGCATGTACGAGATCATCTGGCACGGCAGGGGAGGCCAGGGCGTCGTCATCGCCGCACAGATGCTGGCGGAAGCGGCCTACCTGGAAGGATTCAAGGGTGTCACATCGGCTCCCACGTTCGGTCCGGAGCGGCGGGGAGCCCCGGTAACCGCCTCGACCCGGATCGCCGAGGAGCCGATCCGCACCTTTTCCCAGCTCGAGAAGGCGGACATTACGGTCGTTCTGGATGACACGCTGTTTCAGGTGGCGGACATCTGGGGACGCTCGAAACCGGGGGGCGTGGTCATCATCAACACGGCAAAGTCCCCGGATCAGTTTCCACACCCGGCGGGAATCCGGAAGGCCATTGTGGACGGGGCATCCATTGCCCTGAAGAATCACCTGGTCCGGGAAGGGGCCCCGATCATCAATACCCCAATGCTGGGGGCCTTCGCCAAAGCCACCGGTTTGGTAACCCTGGAAAACCTGGAAAAAGCGCTGGAGGAGAAGCTGTCCTCGGGGGCGGTCCGCCGGAACTTTGCGTCCGTTACGGAAGCCTACCGGGAAACGGCGATCATCAACGACTGACAGAGCAGCGGTCGCATTGCGGGAAGATGGAGACCCGGCAATCGACAAAGACTCTCCTGAAAATCGAGGCGGTTATGGAAAAACGAGACGAGAACATTTCGGCCATGTGCAAGCCCTCCATCGGGGAGGCGGGACGGACCGGAGACTGGCGCACCGTCCGTCCGGTCATCGATACGGCAAGATGCATCCCCGCCGTGAAGAAGAAGTCAGCCTGTTTCCTCTGCTGGCTTTACTGTCCCGAGGGTGTCGTCAAAGCCACCATCCCGGTCGAGATCGACCTGGACTACTGCAAGGGATGCGGCATCTGTGCCGAGGAGTGCCCGGCCAAGGCCATCCAGATGGTAAGGGAGGACCAGCCCGATGAGTAAGGTGCGGATCATGACGGGCAATTCGGCGGCGGCCGCCGCCGTGATGCTCTGTGACGTACAGGTGGTGGCGGCCTACCCGATCACCCCCCAGTCTCAGCTGGCGGAAATGATGTCCCAGTACATCGAAAGCGGAGAATTGAAGGCCGAATATGTCCGGGTCGAAGGAGAGCACACCGCCCTGACCGTCTGCATCTCCGCCTCCACCGTCGGTGCCCGGGTCTTTACCGCCACCAGCGCCAACGGCCTTCTGTACATGCACGAGCAGCTGCACTGGGCTGCGGGTGCCCGCCTTCCCATCGTCATGTGCTGCGTCAACCGGGGTGTCGGCGCCCCCTGGACCATCTTCAACGACCAGCAGGACTCCCTGGCCCAGCGGGACACGGGATGGATCCAGCTCTACTGCCGCAACAACCAGGAGATCCATGACACGATCCTGCAGGCCTACCGGATCGCCGAATCCGTTTATGTACCGGTGATGGTCTGCTACGACGGCTTCGTCCTCTCCCACACCATGATGCCCGTGGAGATGGCTGAGCAGGAAGCGGTGCGAGAGTACCTGCCCCCCTACAGACCCCACACGATCCTCACCCCCGAGGACCCCCGCTGCCTGAATCCGGTTCTCTTCCCAAACCGGCGGGCGGACAGCGAAGGGGTGCTCCGGGACGGATACATGGAGATGCGCTACAAACTGGAGGCCGCCCTGGAGGCCGCCCTGGAAGCCATCACCGACGCAAGCGACGAGTTCGCGAAACGCTTCGGAAGGGACCATGGCGGCCTGGTCTGGGATTACCGGACGGATGATGCGGAACTTCTCCTTGTCGCCATGGGCTCCCTCGCCAGTGAGGCCACCCTTGCCGCCGATGCTCTCCGAGACAGGGGAATCCGGGCCGGCGTGGCCGGAGTCCGAGCCTTCCGGCCCTTTCCGAAGGAAGCAGTGCGAAAGTCCCTGTCCAGGGCAAAGGCCGTGGTCGTCTTCGAAAAGAGCATCAGCTACGGCAACGAGGGAGCGCTCTGCACTGAAATCAAGGGAGCGCTGTTTGGAACGGAGAGCCGGCCTGCCATGTTCAACTACATCGCCGGCCTGGGGGGACGGGACGTGAAGTCCCGCGAACTGGAGGCTGCGGCCGCGGAGTGCTGGACCGATCTGGAAGCGGGCCGGCGGGAAAAGAAAACGACGTGGCTCAACTGCATCACGGGGTGAGACAATGCCGGAAAATCTCTTCAAGATCAACAGCAAGGAATACATCCTCCCGGGAAGCCGGGCCTGCCAGGGATGCGGGTTGTCCCTCTTCTACCGATATGCCCTGAAGGCACTCCGGGAAAACACGATCATCACCCTTCCGGCCTGCTGCCTGTGTGTCCTCCAGGGTCTCTACCCGAGCACGCCGGTTATGATGCCCGCCCTCAACAACTCCTTCGCCAGCACAGCGGCATCGGCATCCGGCCTGGTGGCGGGGCTCAGGGCCCTCAACAGAGCGGACACCACCGTTGTCGCCATCGCCGGGGACGGGGCAACCTTCGATATGGGGATCCAGGCCTTGAGCGGAGCTGCCGAGCGTGGAACGGATTTTATCTACGTCTGCTACGACAACGAAGGGTACATGAACACGGGAACCCAGCGCTCCAGCGCCACCCCCATGGGCGCCCTGACGACAACAACACCGATTCTCACGAAACAGCAGCCGAAAAAGGATTTCCTGAAGATCATGGAGGCTCACAACATCGCCTATCTCGCGACGGCCTCTCCATCTTATCCACTCGATCTGTATGACAAGTTTGTGAAGGCCAAGAAGATCCGGGGCACCCGGTACATGCACATTCATGTTCCCTGCCCGCCGGGCTGGGCGTATCCGCCCAAGGACACGGTAAAAATGGGCCGGCTGGCTGTGGAGACGGGTCTGTTCCCCCTGTTTGAGATGGAAAACGGGAAATTTCGGTTCACGGGCCGCAGCAAAACCCAGGCAGAGCGCGGCAATCGCCTGCCCGTTATCAACTATCTGGAAAAACAGGGGCGCTTCCGGAAGATGGATGCCGAGCAGTTGCGCCAGATGCAGGCCATGGTGGATGCCAAGTGGGAGGAGTACAGGAGGAAGCTGGAGGACTAAAACACGGGAAACGGCCCGGGAACCCGGATGGAAAGACTCTGCCCGCATGGCGGACTGTCACTTTTTTTCCAGTTGAATCCGAACCATGGCGGCATACCGCCGCGCTGCACCCATGTTGGCAATGACCGTATCCCGCCCGCGGCCGCCCCGGCGCGTCCTATCCTCCGGATCATCGAGAAGCCGGACGATTCCCTCATACAGATCGTTCCCGTTCTTCACCGTCAGACCGGCCCCCGCCTCCTCCATCAGCGCCTTTTCCTCCAGGAAATCCTCCATGGAGGGCCCGTAGAAGACAACCTTGCCCCAGGCGGCAGGCTCCAGGATGTTCTGGCCCCCCTTCGGGACAAGGCTTCCGCCGCAGTACACGATGGTGGCCACGCTGTAGAGCTTGAACAGTTCCCCGATGACATCCACCAGTACGACCCGTTCGGCCTGCCGTTGACGGCCTGCCTGGATCTCCGAGAGGGTGATCACATCGTCAAAGCCTGCTGAACGAACCAGCGAAAGCACCGCCTGGGCACGCTCGACATGCCGGGGAACCAGGATCAGCCTGAAACCGGGACGATTTTCCAGGAGGCGGCGATAGGTCTCCAGCACCACCGCCTCCTCTCCCTCATGGGTGCTCCCCGCCACCAGCACCTCTTCCGAGCCGCTGAAATTCAGCTTCCGGATCGTCTCCTCATATAGCATCGGTGAGGCATTGGCAGCCAAGCCGTCGTACTTCGCATTGCCCAGGACATGCACGCGCTCTGCCGGCATACCCAGTTCCACGAGCCGGCGGGAATCCGTGGCGGAGATCACCCCCACGTCCGCAATGGTGTTCAGGAGAGGCTTCCAGAAAAAGCGCGTCAGGCGATAGCCGCGAAACGATCTCGGTGAAAGGCGGCCGTTCACCATGAGGGCACGGACCCCTTTGTCCCGGCAGATCCTCAGGAAATTCGGCCACAGCTCCGTCTCCACCATGATGAAGACATCCGGACGGACCCCGTTGAGCATCTTCCGGATGACCCACGGAACATCCAGAGGATAGTAAAGAAACGCCGAGGCATCCTTGACCATGCGCCGGGCCATGTCCTGGCCCGTTTCCGTGCTCGTCGAGACAACCAGACAGGCGCCGGGATAATGCTCCCGCAGGGAGGCCACGATCGGAGCGGCGGCGGTCACTTCCCCGACGGAAACGGCATGAATCCATATCCGCGGGCTTCCCTGCAGCCCCCGGAAGAAACCGGGATCGACATAGCCGAATTTCCGTGTCAGGCTCTTCCGGTATTTCCCGGTCGCCCACATTTTCACGGCATAGTAGGGAATCGCGAAAAGGCCGACGACAAACATCAGCAGGTTGTACAAAAAAAACATGAACGTCCCGTCACGTAATGATTTGCCCCTGCAGAACCGGGGATGCGGCGAGGATCTTGGTTCTTTTCCCGGTGGCTGTCAAGACCAATCAGCCCTCGCGCCCGGAACCGGCGGTTCACCCGCGGGACGCGGCCGGGCGGAGGAAAGAAAGGCTTGAATTGACAGGGGTATGCCAATTGTGTATGGAACCGGCAGACAAAAGGGAGGACTCTTTGTGAAACGCATTGCCCCATCCATCCTTTCCGCCGACTTCAGCCGTCTCGGGGACGAGATCGCCGCCGTGGAGCAGGCCGGGGCGGACTGGATCCACATCGACGTCATGGACGGCCGCTTTGTCCCAAACATCACCATTGGGCCGGCCGTCGTCGGACATCTGCGAAGGTGTACAAAGCTCCCCTTTGACGTCCATCTGATGATCGAGGAACCGGAACGGTATGTCGACGCATTCTCAAAAGCCGGGAGCGATTACCTGACGGTCCATGCCGAGGCATCGCGACATCTGCAACGGACCCTGCATCAGATCCGTGAGGCAGGGATGAAACCAGGGGTCTCCGTGAACCCGTCGACCCCTCTGGCCATGGTGGAAGAAATCCTCCCGGACGTGGACCTGCTCCTGCTTATGACGGTGAACCCAGGATTCGGCGGACAGAAGTTCATCGCGAGCATGCTTCCCAAGATTCAAAAGGCGAAGGAGCTGATCGACCGGATCGCTCCCCGGGTCATTCTGGAGGTGGATGGAGGAATCACGCCGGAGAACATCGGAGAGGTTTCCGCGGCCGGGGCCGGGGTCTTCGTAGCGGGTGCGGCCGTGTTCGGGTTTCCGGACTATGCCGAAAGAATCCGTCTTCTGAAGAAAGCTGCAGGATAAGGAATTTCTATAGAAAAGGCCCCCTCCCTGAAGGGTGGGGGCCTTTTCTGTTTATGCCTCAAGCAATCTGCCGGCCCATCTTTTCCTGCACGGCCTTCGCTTCCGCCACCATTCGCTCGAAGAGCTCCGCCACCGTCGGCTCGTCGTGAATCAATCCGGTGTTCTGGCCGATGGGAAGAATGCCCTTCTCCACGTCGCCGTCCTCCGTCGCCGCCTTGAAGAACCGGAAGGCGTTGGCCATATAGGCAAGCTGTTTGGCGTTGCTGTATCCGGAAGCCAGGACTCCGAGGAACAGCTTGAAAAAAGGAACCTTGATCTGCCGGGCGATGTCCTGGGAGCTGAAAAAAGCCGAGATCCAGTCAAGGCCCTTCTTGGTCTGCTGGCGTGCCGCATCCGTATCCAGAACGCGGCAATAGATGCCGTCGATCCGCTTGGAGAAGATCGTGTCGTACACGTCCTTCTCAATGGACAGCTTCTTGAAATTCGAATGAAGGGGGCTTTCCTTCGTATTCATCAGGCGTGTGCCCATGGCGATCCCCTCGGCCCCCAAGGCCAGGGCCGCTGCAAGCCCCCTGCCGTCGGCAAAGCCGCCGGCGGCGATGACGGGGATCTTCAGGACGTCCGCCAGGCTCGGTACCAGGACCAGGGAAGTGACTTCCTCGCCGTGGGCCGCCGCCTCGTTCCCGGTGGCGATGACACCATCGGACCCGTAATCCTGAGCCCGCAGGGCATGGCGTGCATTGACCACCGTGGCGATCACCTTGCCGCCGTATTCATGGGCGCGTTTGACGATCCAGTCTCCCTTTCCAAGGGCGAAATTGATGACCGGGACCTTCTCCTCCAGAAGAATCTTGGCGTTTTCCATGGCTCCCGGGAAGAGAAGGGAGGCGTTCGCACCGAAAGGCTTGTCCGTCAGCGTCCGGATCTCCCGGATGGCCTTGCGGGTCTCTTCCCCCCCCAACGCTCCGGTGGCCAGAATGCCAAGCCCTCCGGCGTTGGAAACGGCCGCCACCATTTTCGGTGTGCTGATCCAGCTCATGCCGGACAGCAGGATGGGATACTGAATTCCAAAAAGCTCCGTTATCTTCGTCTTCACAGCCTGACTCCTCGTACAGAAATCGATACCCCCCTCCCCGACGGGGAGAGGGGCTATGCTTAAATTGAAACCACTGTTTCTGCGGTTATCCCTATCTCGTCTGGAGATACCGACCGATGGTCATGATCTCCGCTTCCTTCGTCCCCT
>CAZODI010000014.1:50246-81489 GCA_964578535.1 uncultured Syntrophaceae bacterium | reverse complement strand
GGTCTCCACTTCAACATCGACTACCCCGAGCGGGACGACGAACACTGGCTGAGGGATACGGAGCTTGTTCAGCCTTCCCATTTCCGTGGCAACTTCTCGAATCCTCTGGCGATCTGACCCTCCTCAGAGCCAGGCCAGCTCGACCTTTCCGAGGACGCCGGTAAAGACCAGCCGGAAAGATCCCTCTTTCGGAACGGACCCTGCCTTAAATTTCAGGCTGTAGCAGTTTCCGTGGTAGGGATTGACATAGGGGTAGAAGGCGGTCACCAGGGGGGTCACTTTCCCGATACGCCGCACCTCCATGGGCTCGAACCGGTTCCCCCGGTCGTCGACCAGATAGATTTTCCAGACCGACCCGCTCCGGTCGAAATCATTCGCATCCCGGTCCGGCATGGCGGCATAGAGGAAGAACTCGTCGAAATCGGAGGCCATCTCGTCGAGCACTTCCCGGCGGGACTTCATCTGCTCTTCCGTCAGGCCGTACAGCCGGGCGTAGTCTTTCACGTAGGCTGCCCGGAATCCGGCGGACTTGAACGTGGCGGTCAGGCCGGCCCGGGTCTCGAGCTGGGAATGCAGGCCCCGGGTTCGCGTCGAGGCATCCAGCGAAGCCAGATACTCCCGGGAGACTCCCTTTTCCGGCACCATTTCCACGTAGCTCCGCAGGTAGTCGCAGCCAGCCAGAAGAGCCAGAAACAAAACCAGCAGCCCCGGTGCGGCAAGCCGGGCCGATTCTCTCTTCCGCGGTCGAACGGTCGGTTCGCTCATGCCTCCCCTCCGAAAACGCGCTGAAAGATGTAGTCCACGTGCCGGAGGAAATTTTCCACCCGGAACGCCTCGTCCAGCTCCTCGTCCCCGATGCGGGCCGTGATCTCGCCGTCCTGCCGGAGCAGATCCCGGAAGGGCAGCCCGCGCTCCCAGGAAGCCATGGCGTTTCTCTGTACCGCCGCGTAGGCGTTCTCCCGGGTCATTCCGCTCTCGACCAGCTTCAGGAGAACCATCTGGGAGAAGATAACGCCATGGGTCATCTCCAGATTGGCCTTCATCCGCTCCGGGTAGACCACTAAATTCTCCACAAGACCCGTGAAGCGGGCCAGCATAAAGTCCAGGAGGATCGTCGCATCCGGGCCGATGACGCGTTCCACTGACGAGTGGCTGATGTCGCGCTCGTGCCAAAGGGCAACATCCTCGAGAGCCGCCAGGGCATAGGAGCGCATCAGGCGGGCGAGGCCGGAGAGATTCTCCGAGAGCACGGGGTTCCGCTTATGGGGCATGGCAGAGGACCCCTTCTGCCCGGGAGAGAAGTACTCCTCCGCCTCGCGCACCTCTGTCCTCTGCAACAGCCGGATTTCCTGGGCGAATTTGTCAATGGAGGAGCCGATGATGGCGAGCGTGGAGAAGTACTCCGCGTGCCGGTCCCGCTGGACGATCTGGGAGGAGACCGGGGCGGGCTTCAGGCCGAGCTTCCCGCAGACGTACTCTTCCACGTCCGGGTGTACAAAGGAAAAGGTGCCCACGGCTCCCGCCAGTTTGCCGACGCTGATGATCTCCAGGGCCCGTTCGAGGCGGAGCCGGTTGCGCTGCATCTCCTGGTACCACAGGGCCATTTTAAGCCCGAAGGTGATGGGCTCTGCGTGAATGCCGTGGGAGCGGCCGATCATCAGGGTCCGCTTGTGCTCGAAGGCCCGCTTTTTCAGGACGGCCAGGAGGCGGTCGAGGTCCGTGAGCAGCATCTCCGCGGCCTCTTTCAAAAGGACCGCCAGGGACGTATCAAGGATGTCCGAGGAGGTGAGGCCCATGTGGATGAACCGCCCCTCCTCCCCAACCTTCTCTGTCACCGAGGTGAGAAAGGCGATCACGTCGTGCTTGGTCACCTTTTCGATCGCGTCGATGCGCTCCACGTCGAATCCGGCCCGTTCCCGGATTACGTTCAGGGCATCCCGGGGGATCTCTCCCCGTTCGGCAAAGGCCTCGCAGGCCAGGATTTCGATGTTCAGCCACGTCCGGTAGCGGTTCTCAGCGCTCCAGATGCGGGTCATGGCTTCTCGGGAATATCTGGGGATCACAAATCGCTCCTCTGGTCTTCCTTCCCGCCGCCCTTCATGTATATCGTGCGGATGGGAAAGGGAATTTCGATGCCCTCTTCCCGGTATCTCCGGAACAGGCGCTTGATGAACTCGTGACGGACCGGGAACTGGTCCGCATAGGCCCGGACCCGGAGGACCGCGTTGAAATTGATGCTCGAATCGCCGAACGCGGTGAAACGGACGAGCGGCTCGAATTCCGGAACGCCGCCCTCGATTTCCCCGAGCACCTCTTTTGCCACATCCACCGTGATCTTTTCAACCCTTTCCAGGTCGCTGCCGTAGCTTACCCCGACGGGGACGACGATGCTCATTTCACTCTCCCCCAGGTCGAAGTTGGTAATCCTGGTCTTGGCCAGCTCGGCGTTTGGAATCACGATCATGTTGTTCGGCATCGCCCTGATCGTCGTGCTTCGCCAGGTGATGTCATGCACGACCCCCTCTTCACCGCCGGCCAGCTTCACATAGTCTCCCGGTCGGATCTGCCGGGAGGCGATGATCTGGATTCCCGAAAAGAGGTTGGAGAGCGTGTCCTGGAGGGCCAGCGCCGCAGCCAGGCCTCCCACGCCGAGGGCTGTCAGAACCGGGGTGATGGAGATCCCGAGGGTCTGCAGGATGACCAGGAATCCCAGGAGCAGGACCAGCCCCTTCGCGATGTTGGCGAAGAGGGTTGTGGTGACGAAGACGCCGCCGGCCCGGCTGCTGTAGAGATTGACGACGCCGACGGTCAGGCGGGCAAAAAAGAACGAGACCGAAAGGATCACCAGGACCAGGATGCCCTTTTCCAGGATGCCGGTGAGATGGACCGACAGGGGAACCGCGTGGAGGGCGACATATGCGGCTGCAGCCGTGAACCAGTAGATTCCCATTCGCCGCAGGGCCGTGACGAGGACATTGCCACCCTCCCAGCCGGTACGGCGGACGATCCGGCGCAGGAACCGGCGCGCGAGGACGTCGGCGGCGAGGCCGCAGAAGAATCCCGCCGCAAGCAGGAGCAGGGGAAGGATGTACATGTGCCGTACCAGGATTTCTGTCATGGGTAACCTATGGGGTGTCCGGGCTGTTTCTGCAATCCCGGCCAGGCGGTTTCTCTACCCCGGATTCCCGTGTCGCGCAAGTCTCTTTGTACAAAAACGGATTTGCCTGGTGGCGGAAATCGGTTTTCAAATGGATTGACAAGACCCGTCGAGTGAACCTATAGAGCAGTCGATTTCCCATTTTTTCCACCGCACGACAGCGGCATAATGCATGCCGTTGAGATGTTGCAAAGGATTCCATGAACATCCGAGACTTCCGCAAGCCGACCCATCCGGTGGATCCCCTGTTTCCGAACCGCTGGTCCCCCCGGGCCATGTCCGGCGAGGAAATCACGGAAGCGGAACTCATGACCCTGTTTGAGGCCGCCCGGTGGGCGCCTTCGTCCAACAACAACCAGCCATGGCGGTTTTTCTACGGCCGGCGCAACACTCAACACTGGCCTTTGTTTCTTTCCCTCCTGACGGAAAGCAACCGGATCTGGGCATACCGGGCGGCGGTCCTGGTCGTGGTCGCCTCGAAGACAACCTTCGACAGCGGGAAATTCGCCCGCACCCACAGCTATGATGCCGGTGCCGCCTGGGGGCACCTGGCCCTTCAGGGCTCCCTCATGGGGCTGGTCGTTCACGGGATGCAGGGATTCGACTATGACCGGGCCAAGGCGGAGTTGGCCATGCCCAACTTTTTCCAGGTGGAGGCCATGATCGCCATCGGCCGGTACGGGAGGATGGAAGATCTGCCGGAGCACCTTCAGAACAGGGAATTCCCCTCTGACCGGAAGCCGCTGTCGGATATCATCGTGGAAGGCCCGTGGAAAGCATAGCGATGGACAATCCCCGAGCCTCATCATACGAGGAGTTCTTCAACAGCCTCACCCACGGGGCGGGCGCCCTCCTGAGCGTTGCCTGCCTGACCGTCATGGTGATCTTCGCGGGCCTTCACGGCAGTGCGCGCCACATTGTGGGATGCAGCGTCTTCGGCACCAGCCTGGTCCTCCTGTACACGGCCTCCACCCTTTACCACAGCGCACGCTCGCCCCGTCTGAAGCACATTTTCAAGACCCTGGACCATGCCTGCATCTACCTGCTCATCGCAGGGACATACACGCCCTTCACCCTGGTGACGCTCCAAGGCGGATGGGGGTGGACGCTCCTCGGCGTCGTCTGGGGAATCGCCATCATCGGCATCGTCTTCAAGATCTTTTTCGTCTACCGATTCCGGACGGCGGCGACGATCGCCTACATTCTCATGGGATGGCTGGCGGTGTTCGCCATCAAGCCCCTCCTGGCAGGACTGTCCGCTGCAGGACTGGCCTGGCTCGTGGCGGGAGGGCTTTTCTACACGGTCGGCGCCATCTTCTACCTCATGAAACGCCTCCCCTACTCCCATGCCATCTGGCACGTCTTCGTCCTGGGCGGCAGCCTCTGCCACTTCTTTGCCGTCCTTTTCCATGTCATCCCGGCCGGGAACGCCTGAACCCGCCGGTTTTCTGAAACAATTAACCAATAGCCCTGAAGGATTCAAACATGCTCAATCTCGACGACCTGGACTGGCAGAAAAAGATGGTTCCCCCGGATGTCGTTCTCACGAAGATCGAGCCGGGAATGAGCATCTTTCTCGGGACCGGCGTTTCGGAACCCCGAACCCTCGTGAAACGCCTGATGAACTCGAGCCTGCCGAACCTGAACGATCTGGAGCTGATTCAGCTGGTCAGCATGGGGGATGCCATTTCCTACAGCAGCACGGCCAACGCCCACAAGTTCCGCATGAAGACCTTCTTTTCCGGGTGGCTGGCCAGCTCCGCCATCACGTCCGGCTCGGTGGACCTGATCCCCTGCCGATACTCCGACATCCCTCGGCTCATTCATAACGGCACGATCCGCATCGACGTGGCCTTCGTACAGATCACGCCCCCCGATGAAAACGGATACGTCAGCCTCGGGGTTTCGGCGGATGTCCCGAAATACGCCCTCGAACGGGCATCGCTGGTCGTGGGGGAGATCAATCCCGACGTTCCCTGGACGACCGGCAATACGCATGTCCATGTCAGCGAATTCAATTACCTGGTCAAGTCCGACGAGCCCCTGATCTATTTCCCCCGCTGGCCCGTGGACGAGGTGCTGGACAAAGTGGCATTCAACATCGCCTCCGTCATCGAGGACGGGAGCTGCCTCTCCTTCTACTCGGGGACCCTTTTCGAGGCCCTGGGAAAACATCTAACGCGGAAGCGGAACCTCGGCATTCATTCGACGTTCTTCACGGATCCCCTGATGGAGCTGGTGAAATGCGGCGCCGTCACGAACATGAAAAAAGGGTATTTCCGCGGGAAGTCCCTAACCGTTTATGCCCAGGGAACCCCCGAACTGATGAAGTGGCTTCACCGGAATCCCATGGTGGAATTTCAGTCCATCGACGTCGTGTCCGACTACTCGCGCATGAGCCTCAACGACAGGATGATCGCGATCCTGCCAGCCCGGAAGGTGGACATCACCGGTGGAATCGCCCTTCATGTGGGCCGGGGAAACATAACCGCCACGCCTGGGCAGGCCCAGGACATCTTCGCCCGGGCGGAGTGGTCCAAGGGGGGAAGGACGATCTTCGCCCTGCCCAGCCGGAACCTCAAGGGCAAGTCCAATATCGTCCTGTCGGCGGATGAATATCCGAATCAGTTCACCAACCGGGAGTCCCTCGACCTGATCATCACCGAGTACGGCATCGCCTCCATGACAGGGCGGACCGTGCGGGAGCGGGCCCAGGCGATCATCGACATCGCCCACCCGGACGACCGGGCCGAACTGGTCCGCCAGGCCAAGGACTCCCGGATCCTCTATGCGGACCAGATCTTCCTCTCCGAGGCCGGGTTCTTCTATCCCGAAAAAATAGCGACGACCCATACGTTCAAGGGCGATCTCACGGTGCGCTTCCGGGCCATCAAGCCCTCCGACGAAGAAGAAATGAGGCGGCTTTTCTACCGGTTCTCCGACATGACCGTCTATTACCGCTACTTCAGCCCCATCAAGGCCATGCCCCACACGAAGATGCAGGAGTACGTCAACGTCGATTACCGGCGCGCGCTGTCCATCGTCGGCGTCGTTGAGGAGAACGGCGTGGAGCGGATCATCGCCGAGGGGAGGTATGTCCGCCACCGCGACCGCCCCCTCCATGCCGACATGGCTTTCGTCGTGGAAGAGCGCTACCAGGGCCGGGGAATCGCTTCATTCCTCCTGCAGATGCTGATCCATGTGGCCCGGGATCAGGGAATCGAGGCCTTCACGGCCGACGTGTTCGCCGACAACAAGGCCATGATGAAGGTCTTCGAGAAGGTCCCCTACCCCCTCCGGGCCGTCATGGAATACGGGATATACAACCTGACCATCCTGCTGACGGACCCCGAAGAAGGAACCCGGGGAAAAGATTAAAAACATGTAAGATTAAAAACCTTGAAGGCGCGGATTCGCCATGTTAGAACCGCGTCGATGTTTCAAACAGGGACCTGTGGAAAGGAAAACCATGATGAAACGTTTCGGAGTTCTCGTGATTGCCGCGGCGCTGGTCGTGGCGGCCGGGCTGGTCTGGGCCAAGGACACCAAGACCGTGGCTGTGCTGCCGTTCTCAGTCTCCAGTGCTGAAAACATCGACTACGTCCAGCAGGGTATCTGGAACATGCTGTCCAGCCGCCTGTCGAGCTCCGGCAGGATCGCGGTGCCCGGCAAGGATACGGTGCTGGGCGTTCTCGGCAACAGGGCAGGCAAGGAAATGCCCCTGGCGGAGCTTCAGGCCGCGGGGAAATCTCTGAAAGCCGACTACGTTGTCGCAGGCAGCGTCACCAAGATCGGTGCCAACCTGAGCATCGACGCCAAACTCGTGGACATCGCGACGAGCAAGTCACCCGTCGGTGTTTTTACCTCGTCGAAGGGGATGGACGAGGTCATTCCCAAAATAACGGAATTCGCTCAGAAAATTGAGACCCATGTGCTGGGCGGCGCAGCACCGGAAGCCACACCCCTCACACCCCTTCCTCCGCCGACGGCCGTCATGCCTTCGGGCACAAGCACAAGGGAATCGGAGATCATCGCCGGCATGCGTAAGGGCAAGGCCGGGACATTCACGGGAGCCATCAATCCCGACTTCATCAATGCCATGCAGCCGGTGGATCGCAAAGGATTCTGGATGAGCGAGCGTTTCCCCATCGAGTTCCGGGGCATGGACATCGGGGATGTGAACAGGGACGGCCTGAATGAGATCGTAACCATCTCCCGCAACGAGATCCGGATCTTCCAGAAAAAAGGAAAGGAATTCCGGATGCTCCAGAAGATCGGTGGACGATCCTCGGACAACTATATGACGGTGGATGTCGCGGACATCAACCGCAACGGGGTTCCCGAGATCATCGTGACCAACTCCCTCGAAAATTCCGTCAACTCCTTTGTCTACGAATGGCAGGACGGCAAGTTCGTCCAGATCGCGTCAAGGCTTCCATGGTTCTTCCGGGTGATCAACCGGCATAACCCGACAAGCCAACAGCTCCTGGGTCAGCGGTACCACGGCATGAACATCTCCATGGACACCAATGAATTCATGCCTTTTGAAACCCGGATCCATGAAATTGTCTGGGACGGCACCCGCTACACGGAAGGCCAGCGGATGAAGATCCCCCTCGGCATGTCCGTCTTCGGCCTGACCATCGACGATCTCGGCCAGGGTCCGTCGAGGATCATCGCCCTGAATCAGGACGACTATCTCTGCATTTACCAGGAAACGGAAAAACCGCTGAAGTCACTCCAGAAATTCGGCGGCTCCAGTGAGCTACTGTACAAAAGCGACGACCCCTTCGGAGGAAGCAACCTTTACGTGGAGGCCCCGACCGGCGCAACGGGCGTGGAGGCCTACCTGAGCAAATACTGGGTCAATACTCGCGTTCTGACGACGGACCTTAACAAAGACGGCCGACGCGAGATCCTGCTGGTAAAAAACATCTCCGCATCCGCCCGGATCATGCGAAACGTAAAGCTCTACACGTCGAGCGAGTTCTACAACATCGAGTGGGACGGCGTCGGCATGGTGGAGAACTGGAGAACCCGGAAGATCAACGGGTACGTGGCCGATTACCAGTACAAGGATGTGGACAACGACGGCGAGAACGAGATCGTTATGGCCCTGGTTCTGTCAGGGATGTCTTTCGGCGAATCGAGCGTCCTGGCAGCCTACAAGATGACGCCGGTGGCCACGCAGATCCCCCAGGCGGAACACATGGATATCCCGAAATAGAAGGCATCAAACGGAGGGTTGACAAGATCGTATTTCTGTTATAATGCGGTCGCCTGCTTTGCAAAGGCAAGCGGCGGTGTAGCTCAGTTGGTCAGAGCATACGGCTCATATCCGTAGTGTCCCTGGTTCGAATCCAGGCACCGCTACCATAAACAAATCGGACCCGGAGTGGAAGCTCCGGGTCTTTCTTTTTTCCGCTGATTACCGTCCGACTCATGTCATTCTTCTTCATCCCTCATTCGTATGTTGATTTTTCAAAACCGATATGCTACGGGACGGCACCCCTTATACAAGTGAATGCAGTGTAGCAGCGGGAGAAAATGAACTTCCGGCGCGGTTGCCGGAAGACTCCGTCTTCCGCATACTGACGGCAGCGCCTGACAGGGGGAGGAGTGTAAATTCTAACTAAGGAGGAAGGTGTTCATGTCGTACGCAGAGGAGTATCGGAAGAAACTCGTTAGCCCCGAAGATGCTGTGAAAGTGGTCAAAAGCGGAGACTGGATTGACTATGGGTTCGGCCACACCAAGCCGATCGCCTTGGACAAGGCCCTTGCCGCACGCAAGGATGAACTCAAAAACATCAACATTCGGCACACATTGAGCCTGACACCCCAAGCGTGCGTCGAAGCCGACCCCGAAGGAGAAGTCTTTACCTACCAGGACTGGCACTTCTCCGGCTATTCGCGCAAGCTCCACGATAAAGGCCGGTGCTATTACCACCCCATGATTTTCCGCAATCAGCCCCTCTTCTACAAGAAGAGCATCAAGTCCGTCGACGTCGCCATGCTCCGCGTGACCAAGATGAACAAAGACGGCTACTTCAACACGCACATGGGCAACGCGGCCGTGCGCGCGGCCATGGACGTCGCCAAGAAGATCATCGTCGAAGTAAACCCGCTGCTCCCGTGGGCCATGGGCGGACGCGACGAGGTCGTGCACATCTCCGAGGTCGACTATGTCGTTGAGCACGAATCGAAGGTCGAGGCGATCCCCCCGGCAGCCCCCACCGAGATCGATGTGAAAATCGCCAGCCACATCGTTCCCATGATTCCCAACGGCGCCTGCATCCAGCTTGGTATCGGCGGTCTCCCGAACTACATCGGGACACAGCTGGCCGAATCGGACATCAAGGACCTGGGTTGCCACACGGAAATGCTGGTGGATGCATACTATCACATGTACCAGGCCGGCAAACTGACCAACAAGAAGAAGGGCGTGGACAAGAAGAAGAGCGCATATGCGTTTGCCGCGGGCAGCCAGTTCCTCTACGACTGGATCGACCTGAACCCCTCGCTGGCGTCCTATCCTGTTTCCTACACCAACGCCCCACACGTCATGTGCCAGCACGACAATATGGTTTCCATCAACGCCTGCGTGGAAGTCGATCTCTTCGGGCAGGTGTCGTCCGAGTCATCGGGACCGAGACACATCAGCGGCACCGGCGGACAGCTTGATTTCGCCACGGGCGCCTACATGTCCGACGGCGGCATGTCCTTCATCTGCTGCAACGCATCCTACAAGGACAAGAAGACGGGGGAGACCAAGTCCCGGATCGTCCCCACCCTGCCCGCGGGATCGATCGTAACGGTTCCGCGAACCCAGGCCCACATGATCGTTACGGAATACGGCGTTGCCGACCTGGCCGGAAAATCCACCTGGCAGAGAGCCGAGGCCCTGATCAACATCGCCCATCCGGACCTTCGGGACGGCCTGATCAAGGAAGCAGAAAAAATGAACATCTGGCGGAAGAACGGAAACGGAAACGGAAACGGAAACGGCAAGGGTTGATCAACCCTTTTTCGATACCGCTTCACAAGAAGCCCGGCCCCAGGCCGGGCTTTCTGTTTTCATGGACGCCCCCGCCGTCATGGTGCTATGGTGCCCTCCATGAAAACGCTGGCGAGACAATATTCCCTGCATCCTGTCCAGGATTTGCCGTCCCAAATCACAGAAAGCCTGGGCGTGACGCCCATCGATTATCCCGAACGCTATGCCGCCATTCGGGCCGGCCGGAAGGAGGGGGCGCAGGCCGCGGGGGTCCTCCTCCTGCTCCGGATGGAAGGAGATATTCCGTACCTGCAGCTCATCAAACGTTCCACCGCAGTGGCCCAGCCCGGCGACCTGAGTTGCCCGGGAGGCATGCTCCATGGGACCGTAGATGCCGCATTCCGACACTTTCTGTGTTCCGGCTCCATGCCTGTCATTCAGGGACGTGCCCGGAAACTGTCCCGTCTCCGGGGCTCCCTGGAGCACCGGCTGATCTGCCTGTTCATGGCGAACGCCCTCCGGGAGACCTGGGAAGAAGTCGGTCTGAACCCTCTACGGATCCGTTTTCTCGGCCCCCTTCCCACCTATTCCCTCATCCTGTTCCGAAGGACAATTTTCCCAGTGATGGGGATGGTAAGCGCACCCTGGGCATTCCGGCCCAATCGCGAAGTCGCACGGGTGATCGAGATTCCCCTGGCTTCGTTCTTCATGGAGGAGTGTTACGGGCGCTACGTCGTGACCTACACGGAGGTTTCGGGCTCGAAGGAGGAGGTCTGCCAGGACTTTCCATGTCTGATCCACCGTGAAGCCGATGGAACCGCGGAAATCCTCTGGGGGGCTACTTTTTACATCATCATGAGGATGCTGAAGATCGTCTTCGATTTCGATATGCCGGACTGGCAGAAGGGGCAACCCATCGAACGCAGTCTCCGGGCGGATTACCTGACGGGAAAGCGCGTTGCGGGAAGAATTCCCGTGGCGGACTGAGCACCCCGGTCAAGACGACACGCACCGGTGGGACGGAGCCGGTCGCCCGGATACCCTTTGATTTCTGAAGGAAATTCCAATGGAAAGCGCTCTGGACCCCAGGGATATCCTGAACGGAATCGATGCAGCCGTCTTTGACTTCGACGGAACCCTGGCCGTCCTGAACATCGACTTCCCGGCCATGCGGGGGGCTGTTGGAAAGCTCGCGGCGGAAGCCGGCATTCCCCCGGAGGCTCTGGACGGCCTTTTCGTTCTGGAGACCATCGAGGCGGGCCGGGCGTGGCTGACGGGAAAATCCCCGGACCGGGCCTTGTCATTCCAGCGGGAGGCGATGAGCCTCGTCACTGGAATCGAAATCGAGGCCGCCCGGTATGGTTCGCTCATTGCCGGTGTCCGGGAACTGCTCGAAGGCATGAAGAAGCGGGAGATCCGGCGTGCGATCATTACGCGGAACTGCGGGGCCGCCGTCGCCTTGGTTTTTCCTGATATTGCCGATTGCTGTGATGTATTCCTGCCCCGGGATGAAACCGAACGCGTCAAGCCCGATCCGGGGCATGTCCTGGAGTCGCTTTCAAGAATGGGTATCACACCCGCCCGGGCCGTCGTGGTGGGGGACCACCCCATGGACATCCGGACGGGCCGCGAGGCCGGCACCCGGACCGTCGGGGTTCTGACGGGCTCAGGAAAACGGGAGGAACTGCTCCGGGCCGGTGCCGATATCATTGTTCCTTCGGCCCCGGATCTCCTGCAGCTCCTGTAATGAAGGGAGAGAGAGGCAGGCACCGACGCCCCGGGATGATGACATCAGCGGCATTTGAAACGGAGATACTGGAAGCGGATCCGCGAGGACTCCACCATCTATGCCCTGAAAACCGGAAGAGAGAAATTCCCTGTCATGGCCACAAAGACTGTAAAAACCTGCCCCGCCTGCGGGCACGTCGAGGAGTGCTGGCGCAACCCCGTCCCCACGGTGGACATCATCATCGAGCTGGAAGAAGGGATCGTCCTGATCCGGCGGAAGAACCCGCCCCTCAGCTGGGCTCTCCCCGGTGGATTTGTGGACTACGGTGAGTCGCTGGAGGAAGCGGCCATTCGGGAGGCCCGGGAAGAAACGGGACTGGAGGTCACCCTGCTCCGTCAGTTCCACACATACTCGAAGCCGGACCGGGATCCCCGGCAGCACACGATCACAACTGTCTATGTAGGCCGTTCATCAGGAAAACCGGCGGCCGGCGACGACGCGGGAGAGATCGGAGTCTTCACACTCGATACCATGCCCTCCCTGGCGTTCGACCACAGGGAAATCCTCGCCGACTATTTCAAGGAAAAGAAAGCAGAGTAAGATCTGGAAACCACGAATAAATCTTGATGCGGAGGCAACCGCCCGGCACAGGAAGGCCGGTCGCCAAAACGAAAAGATGCATTCAGGCGTTCCCTGGTGGGATGCCGTATCCGCGTCAAAGGGTATAGGCTTGTTCAGCTCCCGGCAACCTCCGCCCGGACAAGCATGGTCGCCGGGTCGAGGAGCAGCGATCCCCCCTCGGGCGTCAATCCGCCACCTTTCAGGGAACGGATGCGGATTCTCTCCTTTTCGGGCGTCATTTCCAGGATCACGTCGAAAAGGCCGGAAGCCGGTCTCAGCCGCTGGGGAATTCCATCGGTCTCCGGGGCTTCGTAGCGGTGTGTATGAACGGTGAACCACCCGTAAAAACCGCCCAGGCCGGCCATGTTCTTCAGGTCGGCCAATGCCTCACGGCTGGTCTCCTCAAACGGAAAGCCGTCGATGATCACCACTTCCGGCCGGAAGATTCCCTGCGCGGCCAGGTCTTCCAGGCGCTCCGCCAGGCGGGGAACGGTGAATCCGTCGACGCGGAACGTCATGATGAAGCGGTGGGGGACCAGGGATTCCCAAAGGCGCTGCATTCCCGCCATCCCCTGTCTTCTCGCCGCATCCTGAAACAGCTCCTCGTACCAGAGAGCCACTTTCTGAACCGGGTCATGCAGACTCACATGCAGGACATTCTTTCCCTGCAGCATTGCCCGGATCGCCAGCTGAACCATCAGGGCGGTCTTCCCGATCCCTGCATGGGCGAAAACGGCTCCGAACCGGCCCGCCTCCAGCAGGCCTTCGGCTTCTCCCGCCAGGGAGCCCAGAAGCTTCTCCCGAATCTGCTCTTCCCGCATCGTCATGACACTTCTCCTTCTCCTCCACGGAATGATGGTAGCCGTCATTCCTTCCCGCGCTTCCCCGCAGACCGGGGACGAATCCGCAGAACCGTTCCGGCGGCCTTCAGGCCCGCACGGTTTCATGTCAGGCGGCGCTCCTTTTGCGCTGGGCCACTTCTTCCGCGATTTTCTCCGCCACGGATACGGGAACCTGCCGGTAGGCGGCGAATTCCATGGTAAACTGGGCTTTTCCCTGCGTGGCAGACCGGAGCACCGTCGAATATCCGAACATCTCCGCCAGGGGCACCTGGGCCTCTACGACGCATTGAGGCCCTTCGTCCTGGGCGCCGATGATCATGCCGCGCCGCTGGTTCAGCAGCCCCATGACAGCACCCTGGAACTCCGTCGGCGTCTCTACGACAACCTTCATGATCGGCTCCAGGATGATCGGCTTCGCCCTCCCGTAGGCCTCACGGAATGCCCCCCGGGCCGCCGCCTGGAATGCCATGTCGGACGAGTCCACAGCATGGGAGGCCCCGTCGTTGATCACGACCCGGATTCCCGTCACGGGAAACTCCATTTTCGGACCTTTAGCCAGGCAGAGCCGGAATCCCTTCTCCACGGCAGGAATGAACTGGGTTGGAATGGATCCGCCGGTCACGTCGTTGACGAATTCGAAGTCGCCTTCCGAAAGCGGCTCCAGGTAGCCGGCGATCCGCCCGTACTGGCCCGAACCGCCGGTCTGCTTGCGGTGCGTATAGTTGAAGTCCGCCCTCTGCGTGATGGCCTCGCGGTAAGCGACTCTCGGATGGCCTGTGGTCACCTCGCAGCCGTACTCCCGGCGCATCCGTTCGACGTAAATCTCCAGATGGAGTTCGCCCATCCCCTCGATGATCGTCTCACTGGTCTCCTGGTCCACGTGGGTCCGGAAGGTCGGATCTTCGCGTGTGAAGCGTCCCAGGGCCTTGGACAGGTTGGTCTGGGACTTGTTGTCCTTCGGGACGATGGCCAGGGAGATCACCGGTTCGGGAACGTACATGGACGTCATGGTATAGTTCACGCCGGAGGCGACGAAGGTGTCCCCGGAGGAGCACTCGATGCCGAAAAGCGCGCCGATGTACCCGGCGTTCACGGCCTCGATGTCCTCCATCTGGTCGGCATGCATTCGGACCACCCGGCCGATCTTGACCTTCTTTCCACTCCGGGCGTTGACCACGGTGGTGCCGCGGGCGGCGCTCCCCTGGTAGACGCGAATGTAGGTCAACTGCCCATAGGGCCCGTCCTCGAGCTTGAAAGCGAAGGCGACGGTCGGCTTCTCCGGATCGCAGGACAGGCTGACCGGCGCTTCCTCATGGTCCATGTCCAGCGCCTGGTTCTCGACGTCCGACGGGCACGGCAGGTAACGGCTCACGGCGTCGAGCAGCGGCTGTACGCCCCGGTTTTTGTAGGCCGAGCCCATGAAGACGGGCGTCAACTGGCGGGCCAGGGTGCCGCGGCGGACGGCATCCAGGATGATGTCTTCCGCTACCGGGCCGCCCTCCAGAAGGGCTTCTGTCAGTTCGTCCGAAAAAAGGGAGACCGCGTCGAGCATCTCTTCCCGCTTCTTCCGGGCCGTTTCCATAAGCTCCGGAGGAATCTCCTCGACCCGCACCTCTTCCCCGTGCTCGCCGTCGAAATACAGCGCCTGCATGGTCAGCAGGTCCACTACTCCCTCAAAATCGATCTCCAGGCCAATGGGAATCTGCATCGCCACGGCATTGTGCCCGAGTTTCGTCTGCAGCTGCGAGATGACCCGGAATGGATCGGCACCGCTCCGGTCGCATTTGTTGATAAAGGCAATGCAGGGCACATGATAGCGTTTCATCTGCTGGTCCACGGTGATGGACTGGGACTGGACTCCGCCGACGGAACAGAGAACAAGGATCGCGCCGTCCAGGACACGGAGCGAGCGCTCGACCTCGATGGTGAAGTCCACGTGGCCGGGTGTGTCGATGATGTTGATTTCGTGCCCCTGCCACTGGCAGAACGTGGCCGCGGAAGCGATGGTGATCCCCCGCTCCTTTTCCAGTTCCATGGAATCCATGGTGGCCCCCACGCCGTCTTTTCCCTTTACGTCATGCATGGCACGGATGCGCTTTGTATAATACAGGATCCGCTCCGTCAGCGTGGTCTTGCCCGAGTCGATGTGGGCGCTGATGCCGATGTTTCTAACTTTTTCGATGTCCGTAGTCATAGCCTTTCCATCCCTGCCATAAACAAAAAAACCCTCCGAGAGGGCTCATCCCGCCTGGTATTTTTTGTGAAGTTGAGCCTTCTATCCTCTCGTAAAGCCCTTGTCAAGGACTATTTATCATATTTTCAGAATCCGAAAATCGATTTTCAACTTGCAAAGGTCAAATCCTTTGTGTTAGATACCTCTGCAATATTTTCTTCCCAATCATTCTCACAAACAGCTTCCGAAGGATCCCGCGAGGCCCGCGGGGTCGGCAAAAAAAATCCGAATGTGGTGATCCATTCCGCGGGATTGCCGGACACTCGTATCGTGAAGCCGTATCTGAAGCCACCAAAAGCCATAGCAGGAAGGGGGGATGCCGCACCGGAATCAGGAGAGGAAGGAAACAAAAGGGGAAAACAATTATTACCGGTAACAAACAAAAAAAGGAGGAATCATTCATGGCGCATGAACACAGCTTTGCTACACCGGGACCCGCCGGTCTGGGTGCTCTGGCCGTCGCGTGTTTCGGGTTTGGCGCGGTATTTATGGGAAAAGTCGACCTGTCGGGTTTTCCTCTCCTTGCTGCGTGGCTGATCGGGGGATGCCTCGTCCAGTACACGACGGCGGTTATGGAGTTGAAGGATCACAACATCACAGGCGGTAACGTCTTCCTGTTTTTCTCCGCCTTCTTCATGTTAGCAGCGGCGATCAGTACTTTCGCCAAATGGTACAGCATTAGTTTCATTTTCGGTCCGAAGGCCGCCAAGGAAGCCATGGATGCAGCCATGGCAGCCGCGGGAGTCGCGGACATCAAGATGCTGACCCCGGAACAGCTGGCGGCAGCCAAGGCTGGCATCGGCAAGGCCGTGGGCGGAATGGTTGCGAAGGCCGTCTATATCGAAGGCTGGATGTGGATGGCCGGGGCCGGCTTCCTCACCGCCGTGACACCCGCTTATGCCAAGAGCGGCCTGTTCCTGCTCGTCGTCGCCATCGACGTCGTCCTCTGGATGATCGTGGGCATGGATACGGGCTGGTTCGGTGATCCGAAGACCTGGAAACCGGTCATCGGCTACCTGCTGGTCTTCTCCGGCTTCTACGGGATCTACATGGCGGGCGCTGTCGTCTGCAACACGGTCTACGGCAAGAAGGTCTTCTGGACTCCTCCGCCGGTGGTCAAGTAGCAGACCTTTCCAATTCCAGAAATCAGGGCGGGCTCTTCGAAGGGCCCGCCCTTTTTTTGCGGATTTCAAGGCTCTTTATGGTTGCATTTGGGACCGAATCTTGATAACAGACTGTCCGCAATCTCATCCCACCCGGTTGGGATCCTGTAACTACCGAATTATTCAATCGATTATTCGAGTTTGTTCTCAGGGGGCCTTCCGCAGCTCATGGCCTGATCGGGCAGGGGATCGAGACATTCTCGTAATAAAAGTTTTTCCTTAACGACATTCAGTTTTATTGTTCAGCAGCCAGAACTGGTCCGGCGAAAGACGGGGAAGGATTGATCCGCCACCGTGCTCCGTGAGAGGAAACGATGGGCTTCATCACCTCCTCACGTGTAAAATCCGCTTGATACCGCACCGGTCGTGTTGTTGATTTTGCGGGAGTGACGGAATGACTACGCCGGTGCAGCAGAAGATCCGGGACAAAAAACGGACACCGGAGCAGATCGCCGATATGGTCCAGTCGGGCGACTGGATCAATCACGGCAGTACCGGCGGGGATTCCACGGTCTGCACGGAGGCGGTAGCCAGGAGGCTGGGTCCCGGATCCGGCCAGTTGAGAAATATCGAGTTCTGGATGTACGCGATGTTCTATCCTCATCCGGAGCTCCAGCAGATCGATCCCAACCAGGAATACCACACCATTCACGAGTTCTTCTTCTTCCCCTGGAACCGCAAAGCCCGCGACACCCACAACGTCACCGACTGGGCCCAGTGGGGATGGGCTTACGGCATGCACGCCCACCACTACCGGTTCGCCCGCAGCGAGAAAGAAAAGCGCGGGATGGACTGGTGGTTCAACGCCGTCACCCCCCCCGACGAGCACGGCTATTTCAACATGTCCTACGGGACGAACAACAGCAACATCTTCCGGCAGACCGCCAGGAAGATCGTCTTCGAGGTACGCCCCGACTACCCCTGGGCGGAGGGCGGTCGCTACAACACGATCCATATCGACGACATCGACTACTGGGTCGAGGTGGACTGCGAGCGCTACCGGTGGCCCCAGGTAAACGAGCGAGCAATCCGTCCAAGCCCCGTGGAACAGCAGATCGCGAAAAACGTCATGCAGATCATGCGCAACCGGGACGTGATCCAGTTGGGTATCGGCTCGCTGCCCTCGGCTTGCGTCGCCGCATTGGCGGATTCGGGCTTCCGGGATCTCGGCATTCACACGGAAATGCTGAACTTCGGTCTCATGAGGCTGATCGAATCCGGCCAGGTCACAAACGCTTACAAGACACTGGACCGTGGCAGAAGTGTCTGGACCTTTGCCTTCCCTGTGGACGTGAAGCGGTATTATGAGACGATCCACCGCAACCAGGCCCTGGCAGCCTACGATATCGATTATACAAACAACCTGAATGTCCTGACCCGGATCGACAACATGATCTCCATCAACAACTGCGTGGCCGTCGACCTCCTGGGGCAGATTTCCACGGGTTTTTACGAAAAGCGCCCCATCTCCTCGTCAGGCGGTTTTTTCCAGTTTCACGTCTTCGCCGCCCAATCCAGAGGTGGTCGCGGCGTGGCAGCCATGACCTCCCGGAGCAAGCACGGCACATCCCGAATCGTTCCGTTCCTTCCGGAAGGCTCGACGGTGGACGTGCCGGCCCAGTTTGCCAACTACATCTGCACCGAGTTCGGCATGGTCAACCTCCGCGGACTGAGCGGCTATGAGCGCGCATCGGCGATCATTTCCATCGCCCATCCGGATGACCGGGAATGGCTGGAGCGGGAGGCCCGCGAGAATGGCCTCCTGCCACCGAAATTCCCCGTGTCCATGCTTCCTGCGGAGGGCGGCGGGCGCCGGTATCCGTCGTGCGAGGAGCGCCGGAACTACAAGGTATCCATGGGCAGCACCGTTTGGGGGTACGACTGGGACCAGGGGTACCAGACCGGAAAGTAGAGGATCATTCTGCCTCCCCTGGAGAACAGAACAGGTTCTCCATGGGCGGATTATCTTGGAGCAGGCATCTCATGGCAACAAAGCAACCCGTAGAGATGGAAAGGGAAAAAAAACTCGACCAGGCCATGCGGCGCCGGGAGAAGCTTTCCAAGATCCGGCTGTGGGCCTATATCATCTGGATCATCGGCCTCATGCTCATTCTGGCCCGGTATATGAAACTATTTCCGGACTGAAGAAACGAATTGTTTTCAACCAGAAACGGAAAGGGAATTCCCCGGACGAAATGCCGGATCACAAAGAAATCATGATGAAAGGGGGGAATCGGAAAGAGAAAGGAGCGGGATGATCACATACTTGCTGTGGCAAACCACGCATCTCCATGCAGCCGGCCTGCGACGGTTTCCTTTTTTCGTGCCACAACCGCATGGAGGGGCGTCATAGAAAATCTTCCTGAAAAAGACTGGAAATGGAAGATTGCCCTTGTAAATCAGCAGGTCTTGTGAAATACAGATGCTCGCCGAGGTCATCGACATCCGGATCCGCACGGAATGGTCGGCCACCCTCCGGACAGCAACCCGGAGATGTGATTAAGCACCCGGCTTTTCATCCTTCCCATTGATTTAAAAAAGGACCAACCGAAAAGAACAGGACGGTGCTTCGGCGCCTCCGTTTTGAAAACCGCAACCGGAACCAGTGCGCGGCATACATGAAGAGAGGCAGGTTGTCCGTGCAATTTGTCCGCTTTTCTGCGGGTTCCGCCGCTGGTTTGAATTTTTTCACACTTCAATAAAAGGGAGGTAAGAGTTATGGCGTTAGATTTTTCATTTACCGAAGAACAAAGGATGCTGGAGGATCAGGTTTACCGCTGGGCCATGACCTGGCTGGAGCCGCAGATGGAGCACATGTACGAGGTGGACGAGATGCCCCCCACGATCTTCAAGGAGCTGGGCAACCTCGGCGTGAACGGAATCGTCTTCCCGGAAAAGTACGGCGGAGCCGCTCTCGGCTACGTGGAAACCCTGCTTGTCTATGAAACCATCGCCCGCGTTTCGAACGCTCTCTCCATGACGGTCGGCGCCAGCCAGACCCTCTGCTTCGACAACTTCCGCCGGAACGCCTCGGAAGCACAGCGGGAATATGTCCTCCCCAAGGCCTGCACGGGTGAGTGGATCGGCTGCCTCGGAATCACAGAGCCCAACGCCGGGTCTGACGCCATGTCCATGGCCACCAAGGCCGAGAAGAAGGGCGACAAGTACATCATCAACGGCTCCAAGATCTTCATCACGAACGGCCCCGTCGCCCAGTTCATGGTTTTCTATGCCAAGACCAATCCTGCTGCCGGCCCCAAGGGCATCAGCGCCTTCTGCTTCGAGTTCGACAAGGTCAAAGGCTGCAAACGCGAGAAGATCAAGAAGTGGGGCATGAGGACCTCCCCCACGGCCCTGATCACCTTCGAGGACATGGAACTTCCGGAGTCCGCCCTGATCGGCGGCGAGAACAAGGGCGTCGCGATCCTCACGAGCGGCCTCTGCACCGAGCGCATCACGCTGTCGGGCTGCACCCTGGGCGGCCAGAGGACATGCCTCGAGCTCAGCCTGAAGTACGCGAAGGAAAGAGTGCAGTTCGGCAAGCCCATCGCCTCCTTCCAGACGATCCAGGAGAAGCTGGCGAACATGTACTGCGGCTACAAAGCCGGCAAGTGGCTGGCCTACAGCGCCGCGGCCTACTGCGACACGCTGGAGAACAAGTCCGGCGGCAAGGGAACGGACCTCGACCGGATGGCCGCGGCCTCCCTGCTGTACACGGGCGAGATGGGCACCAAGATCGGCCTCGACGCAATCCAGATCCACGGTGGTTACGGCTACTGCACCGAGTACGCCATTTCCCGTCACTTCCTGGATCAGAAACTGTGGGAGATCGGCGCCGGTACATCGGAAATCCGCCGCATGATCATCGCCCGCGAGCTGATGCGCGACGATTTCAAGAGCGGTCTGTAATCGCAACATCCCGGCATCTGCCGGCTTGAAGACAAAAGGCCATGGCGAAAGCCATGGCCTTCTTTTTTCCACTCTTTCCTTGACCCTCCGGACTCCGTGTGTTAGATGAATCCAAGTTTTATTAACGAATCTGACTCCTTACCTGAGTGGATGATGCAGCCAAAGAGCCTCCCGATAACCCGCTGGCGCCTCTCGGAAGTGGATTCCGCCATTCAGGAAAAACTGTCTTCGGAATTCGGCCTCTCTCCCATCGTTTCCCAGATCCTCACCAGCAGGGACATTTTGGAGATCGACGACGCAAGACGCTTTCTCTCCCCTTCCCTGACGGACCTTCACAACCCCTACCTGATGAAGGACATGAGAAAGGGCGTTAACCGCCTGGTCAAGGCGATTCGCAATCGCGAGAGCATCGTCATTTACGGCGACTATGACGCCGACGGGATCACCTCCGTGGTGATCCTTCTGAAATTCCTCCGCCGCATCGATCCTTCCGTTTCCTATCATATCCCCGACCGGATCGGGGAGGGATACAGCCTCAACCGGACCGCCATCGACCGTTTCAAAACGCAGGGAATCAGCCTGATCGTGACGGTCGACTGCGGCATTTCCGATGCCGATGAAGTCGCCTATGCGAAAGGCCTGGGGATCGACACGATCATCCTGGACCACCACGAGGTCCCCCCCAGCCTTCCCAATGCCGCCGCTGTCATCAATCCCCACCGCACGGATTGCCCCTTTCCCTTCAAGGACATGGCTGCAGTGGGGATCGCCTTCAATTTCCTCATCGCCCTCCGGGGTGTCCTGCGGGAGGAAGGTTTCTGGAACAGCAGCACCTATCCCAATCTCCGGCAATACCTGGACTTGGTGGCACTCGGAACGATCGGCGACATATCCCCCCTGATCGACGAGAATCGCATCCTTGCCAAAATCGGCCTCGATCTGATCACAGAGGGGCGGTCTACCGGCATCCGGGCGCTCAAAGAGGTCTGCGGCATCGACAGCCAGGTGGTCGACTCCACGAAGGCCTCCTACAACCTGATTCCCCGCATCAACGCCGCCGGCCGCATCGCATCCCCCCGGGACGCGGTGAATCTGCTGATGACGGAAGACATGGAGACGGCCCTCACCCTGGCCCGGCAGTTGGATGTCTACAACCGGCGGCGGCAGGACATCGAGCGGGAAATCCTGGGCGAAATCCTCAAGGAAATCGAAGACACCATGGATCCGAAGAATTCCCGATCCCTGGTGTTCGCCTCGTCCCGCTGGCACCCCGGCGTCATCGGGATCGTGGCCTCCCGGCTGGTCGACCGCTACTATCGGCCCGCCATCCTGATCAGCCTCAAGGACGGGATCGGCAAGGGATCGGGCCGCAGCATCGCCGATTTCGATATCTACCGCGGTCTCCAGCGCTGCGATTCCCTGCTCCTTTCCTATGGCGGCCACCGATTCGCCGCGGGCATCTCCATCCGGGAAGAGCATATCCCCGATTTCAGAACCCTCCTCGAGTCGGTGATTCAGGAAGAGACCCGGGCCTCCGACATGGTATCCCAGACGATCATCGACGCGGAATGCCGCCTCCAGGACATCACGCACAACCTCCTCTCCCAGATCGAAACGCTGGCTCCGTACGGCGCCCGCAATCCCGAACCCATCCTCTGCGTGCGCAACGTCAACGTCCTGTCCCCGTCCGTCGTCGGCAACAACCATTTGCGGATGCGAATCAGCAGCAGCGGGACGAACTGCAACTCCATCTGGTTCAGCAAAGGACATTACCTGGAAACCATCACCGGGCTTCCCGTGGACATCGCCTTCACCCCCCAGATCAACACTTGGGGCGGCATCTCGGATATTCAGCTGAAGATGCACGATGTGGCGATCTCGTCATCGAACTGACATCCACTCCCGCACCACAAAATAAAGGCAGGCCCGCGGGCCTGCCTTTTTCGTCCGGTCACCGATTCTCTCTGTGCTGCTATTTCCCGCCGGTTGAAGCCGCCGGCGCCGGCGTGGCTTCCCCGGAAGCCTGCGTGGCTGTTGCACCGGCCGCCGGAGCCGCTCCGGACGGCGGAGTGGCGGCGACTTCGCTCACCTCAACCGCGTAGGTGTTGTCACTCCGGTACAAAATGGGGTTGGCATTGTAGTTTTTCGCGGGATCCATATCCAGGGCAAGCCGCAGGATGCTTCCGGCAGGAATGGATGTCGCCCGGACACGCCGGATCATCTGGCCCTGCACTTTCATTTCCAGCCATTCCTTCCGGATGGATGTCGTGTTGGTGATGTCCAGAATGATCTTCGGCTCCTTCCCCTCGACATAATAAATGGCCGGCATGTAGAAACGGTTGAACTCCACCAGGACCGATTCCTTTCCGTCCGCCGTGACCTTGAACCGGATGGACTTCACCTCGACATTCACCGCATCGCCGCCGGTTTTCGGCTTTGTGCCCGATGATGAAACCGCCTCTCCCTCCTTACCCGGGAAAAGTCGCGGGGCGTACACGTAGCCCAGGGCGTACCGCTCGGAGCGCCTTGTCTCGGTCGGTTTGAATACGGCGTACCAGTCGTCCTCCAGGAAGTCCGTCCGCACAGCTTGACCGGCCTGAAGTTGCCCTTTGAGACCCGAATTGATCGTTCGCTTGGCCCGGATGTTCGTCTTCTCATGAACGTACATGATGGTACCCCACTTCGCCGGGGCTGCGAGAACTCCGTCCACGGCGATAAACGCGGGAACGACAAGCAGGAACGACAAGGTGGCAAGAATCTTTCTGATCATAGCGACCTCCTTTGCGGTGCTCCCAGCCATAGCATATCTGCCGGTCCTTTTCCATCACGGCGCGTTCCCGGAAATCGCAAAGCCGTCCCATCTTCCACCGCTTCTACCAAAATATACGTTTCCTGACGCCAAAGCTCTCTTCCAGCCCCAGTTTCCAGACGCCGTCCTCTTTCACAACCCTGAGGACAGCCTCCCTGTCCGAGTCTTTGTGCCTGACGACGATTTCCGTCTCTTCGGCGCCTGCCCTGCCCATCTTCCATACGCTCTCTGTCAGGATGGAGTCCGGGGCGAACGCTTCCAGATAATGATGCCAGTAGGCCGTTGCATCAGGCCCCCCGATTGCAAAATCGTTCCGAAGTTTCTCGCCGTCGCACGTGGTGTGAAAGGCCTTGCAGGCATCAAGCACATCTCCGACGATGGCATCCTTTGATGATGCACTGATGCTTTCCCAGACGTCTCCGTACCTCTTTTCTTTCATAAAGATAAAGGCATTCTCAGCGGCCGAGAGAATCGCCCCCTGATCATCCATAGAGAGTTGCGCCTCCTGCATAGTTCGGCAGGAAACCGGGATTATCGCGAAACAGACCAACAATAGGGAGATCAGCCGACTGTTTCTTCCCCGTTTGTGCAACAGGCATCGCCACTCGCGTATTCTCCGGAAATGTTTGGTCATCTGCATATCGGCTTCCACAGAACAAACGAAAAGAGGGCCTGCTGTATTCAGAATCCGCTTCCTCGAAAGCGGACCCACGGACATAGCTTAATGGTGGGACGTTGTCGTATGCGCCGGGACGGAAACGTGAGTGCTGCCGCCGCCCCCACCGCTGCCCGCTGCCGCAAGCACCGCAGCAGCCACTGCCGCGACAATCGCCGCCCCGGCCATGATGGTCCCTGTACTCATGGTCATGGTCGTTGCCGTCCCTCCGGCCGCTCCCGCTGCCGCAGCCGCCGTTATCGCCGTCGTCATCGCCGGAGCGGCCGATGCGACAGCAACGGCCGTCTGCCCGGCCGCCAGCGTTACGGACCCCGCCGCCGTGGTGACAACTGCGGAACCGGACAGACAGGTCACGGTGGTCGTCGGTACTCCTCCGGCACCGGTCACAACCGCAAATTCGATCACCGTCCCGGTCAACCCGACAACGGCGTTCGGGCTCTCCAGGTCGAAGGTGCTCCCGCCCTCGATGAAGCGCTCCACATCGGCTGCAATTTTACCGGATTCGACATAGATCTTTGCCGACCGGATTCCCCCCCGGAGAAGGAATTTCTTTATAACGACGCGGCTGTTCCGGTCGATGGTAATCACCGATTCATCCTTCAGCATCACCCTGACCAGGGCATCCTTCCCCGTTCGGATGATGTCCCCCTCCTGCAAACCGGTCTGCAGGTCCGGTTTGATCTTTATTCCCGCCCGTACCAATTCGACATCTCCGCTGACAAAAACGAACCGCCCTGCCCGTGCTGCATCGAAAGCGGACACGGGAGCGACGAACTGCGTCAGGAAAACGACAACGACCAGACAACGAATCCAGACCCGCTTCATGCGTTCCTCCCCGGCGTCCTGTCACGTGGACACCTTCTCATCCGTTCTGCTTCTTCCCGTCAAAACACCTTGATGATGATCCCCGTCGTGGCCGCGATGTTCATAAGGATCTGGGCGATGTCGCGGATCTCCCTGAGCCAGGCGATTCGTTCCAGCTTTTCCGGAACAACCACCACGTCTCCCGGTTCCATGGCATCGTCACGATGCGCAAACGGCGCCATCTCCCAACGCTCGCGGCCGTCGCTCCACCTCAGGTATCGATCGCCCGCCTTGACAGCGCTTCCGTCGACCTTGAGAATGAAGACGCTGTCCTCGTCGGCGTGCCGGCTGTACCCTCCGGAGAGCCGGATATAATCGCCGTAATCCAGGCGTTTCATGAAGAGATGGCTCGTCGGACTCATCACGGCGCCCGCTACGTTCACCACGCTCGGCCGCGGGGGAATGTACAGGCTGTCGCCGTTCTCCAGTTCGATGTCATACGGACCACCCTTGAGGATTCGCAGGTGTCCGAGGTGGACTGTCATGCGACCGGTTGCTTTCAGCCGGCGGAGTGCATCGACCAGTTTCCTTTTCTGTTCCAACTCGATCTTTCTGGCGGCCGCGTCCTCGGAGGTAAGGGAAGAGGATATGCTGGTTGCACCGTCGGAGAGAATCTCTTTTTCCATTCTCCCGGCGATGTCCTCCAGGCTGCTCTGCTGCAGCGACCGCACACTCTCCCTCCCGAAGACGGCACCCCGCAGGTAGGCTTTGTCCGTGTATCCTCCGGCCCGCTCGATCAGCGACGACAGGCGCTCGCCTTTCCGAATGGCATACCTCCCCTCGAAGAGAATCTCCCCCGAGACGGAGGCAAACTGTTCCGTGCGCCAGTTGCTGATTCTCCTGACCAGAAGCCGGTCGAAGGGATTCAGTTCCACGTCGGCTCCCGGCTTTCCTTCAAGAATGTCCCGCAAGCGGATTTTTTTGTGCAGCAGAACCCCGATCTTTCCATCTTCCACCGTTTGCGACGAAAGCTCGGCTTCTTCCCGGTAGGCTGACTCCAGCAGGCCGCCTCCCTTGAAGACCAGATCGCTGACTTTCATGCCTTTCGTATAAACATGAATTCCGGGCCGGCTGACCTCCCCTTCCACATAGACGTATTGACGCGGCATCTTTTCCCAGATGGAATGAACGACGATGCGGTCCTTCGGAAAAACGGCATGATTCTCCCTCAGGTCCCCGGCCATGGCCTTTCCGACGTGAAAATAGAGGGTCTCGTACTCCCGGTCATTCCTGAAGCGGACGATCTCCCCCGTCTCCAGGTCTGCGTCGGGCGTCAGTCCGCCCGCACCGAGGATGGCCTCCCGGACGCACAGGTTGTCCGTGACCAGGAACCGGCAGGCAGCGGAGAACCCTTTCTCCAGTGCTCCCATCCTTTCCATGTATCCGGATAGATTCAATTTTCTCATCTCCGCCGCCACTTCCCCAAGATCCTCCTTCGGATCATACCGGCTCTCCCTGTTCAGGCGCCCGGAGATCAGGAGCACGCGCTCCGCCAGGAGCCTCTGATTGTCGTGTTCCAGATCCTCGCCCATTTTCCGCATCCCCGCAGCCTGGACCGACCGGCTCTTCCTCCTCTCTGCAGGCTCCGGCTTTGCCTGGGGGGAACGTTCCAGGCCATCGGCGGAAAGCTCGGTCATTTCCAGGCAGTCTCCCCGGACTTCTCCCTCGATCGTGGCAAACGGCCGGTCCTGGAACATCCAGCGGGAAAATACGAAAACCCGATCCTCAGGTTTCAGCTCAATGTCGGCGGCCGCGTCCTTCTCCATGAACAGGCGGTGCAGGCTGAAAGGCACCAGCATGGTGCTCCGCTCGGGCAGCTTGACCCTCTTGATCAGTGCGTAATCAAGGCTCGTTTCATCCAGCAGGTTGTCCATGCCCCCGATGAGGTCCCGCACCCGCATCCCGGGCTTGTATTCAAACTTGCCGGGCCGGCGCACGTTCCCCGCCAGGTGGACGGCGTTCCGGTCGATGTCGACAACGGAGAAGATCCTGACCAGATCCGCATCCTGCATGTGGAAGCCCGGGGATTTCCCGAGTTCCCGGTTGTTCAGGTCGATGATGACCTGCCGCTCGTTGTTCTGCACCCTCGAAACCTGGATCTGCTGCAGATAGGCGGACGGAATGATCCCCCCCGCCAGGGCAAAGACCTGTTCCAGATCCGCCGCACCTTTCAGCTCGTAAATCGCCGGACGTCGCACATTGCCGGCCACACCGACGATCGGCCCCACAACGGGCACGAACACCACGTCGTCCCGATGAAGGGTCATGTCGCCGGACCGGTCTCCCTTCAGAAAAAGGTCGTAAAGGTCGAACGATCCTGCGATTCTGCCCTTCCGGCGAACCTGGATCCTCCGCATCGATCCGATGTCCGTCGGACCGCCCGCCACCAGCAGGGCATCGGTAACCGTCGCCAGGGAACCGACCGTATAAGCGCCGGGCCTGCGCACGTCGCCCAGGACGAACACGGGGATCGTCTTCAGCGAACCCATGGAGATGTCGACACTGGCTCCGACGATCTGGTGAGCCTGGGAGATGATCTTCTTGGACATCTCCTCGAAGGTCATGCCGGCCACGAAAATCGGACCGATCTGGGGCAGTACGATTTTGCCGTCCCGGTCGACCACCAGGTCGTGCTGGCCGTTCACGCGGCCCCACAGGAGAATCTTCACCTCGTCTCCGGGACCGATCATGTAATTCATCGGAACAGGAATGTCCCTGCGTTCCGCCGTCACGTTGACGGCGGCCTCGCGGAAAAAGTCATACCCGAAGGGCTTCAGGTCCACCGACACGTCCTGGAACCGCCCCATCGGCCGCGACCGCTCGAAAAGGCTTTTTCTCTCCGGTAGCGAAGAAGATTCGGTCCTGTCCGGGCTTCGCTGCAGCGTTGACCTCTTGCCATTTCCGTCAGCTTCGGACTTCATCCCGTTTCCAAACCCGGAAAGCTGATTCTTCAACGCCTGGCATTGCTGCGGCGTGAGGTTCTTCTGACGGCAGACGGCCTCCAGCGACAGGTCCTGGGACGGTCCCGTGTTCAGGGAACCGTTCCGAAAGCCGTCGGCGGAACCGTTCAGGCCCCCCGACGCAACGCCCTCGGCCGGAATGCGGCTTTCCAGGGACAGGCCCTGCGCTGCCGCAGGATTCTTCTGCCGGAAGACGGCATCGAGCGGAAGATCCTGCGCCAGGGCGGATCCGCCCGCCGGCAGGAAGAGCATGCCGGCCAGAACAAGGGATTCAAGGAAACGGCTTTTCATTTTCTCGCTCCTTCAGCATTTTTTTCCATCCTTCCAGATTTTCCAGGACGAACACGACGGCAACGGCCATGAACAGGGATAGAATCAGGCTTACCAGCACGATCTGCATCCTTTTCGGCTTGAACTTCCGATCGGGTGCCCTGGGCGGGTCGATGACCTTGAAGGCGAAGTTCTCTTTCGCCTCGACCGTCATGGATCGCTCGATCTGCTGGGCGATCATGTTGTAGATGTTCTGCCGGATGAACGGATCGGCCGTTTTGTCGAGCTGCTCCTCGAGATACTTGCGGTTCACCAGGACGACCCGCCGCGCCTCACTGCTCATGTGGTCGTTCAGGGCGGTCAGGAAACACTCCACGATTCGTGCGGCCGTGTCGGGATCCGGGCCGGTGACGGCAATGGTGATGGAATTTTCGTCGAGATTGTTCTTCACGGTCACCATGTCGTCGAGCCTTCGAAGGCCTTCCCAGATATCGGGGATTCCGTCGTCTTTGTGCGGCCCGCGCAACGCCGGTCCCGGCTGCAGCATTCGGACGGCTCTGTCGATATACACAAGGGGGTTCAGGCTGATGCCGTCGAGCCATCCTCTCTTCCAGCGGTTCTGTTTCCAGTCCCATTCGTCCGGAAACAGCACAGGTAGCAGGTTGTTTCTCTCGATGACCTTTTCCCGCAGGATATTCGAGTTCAGGAAATTCATGATGTCGCTGGCGCTGGCTGGGACGCCCAGAAGCGACGCACCGGCGAGGCCGCCGAACTGCTGCGCCAGCGTCGACAAGGTTCCGCCGGCATCCTTCCCGGCAATGGGGGAGATGACCGCGGTCGCCTGGTAGACGTCCTTCATCAGCAGCGTGGAAAGGGTGACCAGGATCAGGGCCGCCAGGACAAACCGGCCGATGAAACGCCTCCGCCGCCTGACGATGAGCCAGAAGTCCATCAACTGGACCAGGGCCTCGTCCCCAAGAGCAACATCTGCCGGCTGCCCGGCCTCCTCTCTCCTTGCGTCTTCCTTACCCATCTCGATTGCTCCTCCACGTTCACCTTCCGTCGCCGGGATCCCTCACGGCGCGGCCACCGGTCCCGCCCATCCGTTCATCCTATGCCGATCCGCGTCCATGAACACCTGCACGCTGCGGCCGATGAAATCGAAGAGGCTTGCCGGATGCGCGATGTCCTGCGCCACATCCCTTGTCCAGGGGGAAAGCGCAAAGCTGTAGGACGACCGAGAATCTCGTCCGAGGAAAAGGCGCAGCGGGATCGAAACGGCAATCCCCTTGTCGTGGTATCCCCGGTTGTAATCGTCCGAGAAGACGGACGTGTCGGAAACGCCGTACCAGGTGGAAAGGACCACGCCGTGAAAACTCTTCGAAACGGTCAACCGCATGCCGCTGTCCCCCGCCAGAAACCGCCCGGCCTTCAGGTCGATCCAGGCGTCCATCTCCGGCAGGTTCAGACGGGCATTGAAAAAACCCGTCGTGTAGCAATCCTTGTAATCGTTTTCCTTGAACCGGAAGGGATTCTTCGGATCCCGTTTTCTGACCGCGCTCCCGCCCGCCCCGACAAGCAGCCGCCCTCCGAAGAGGGGTCTGGCGATCTCCGCATCGATCCCGGCATACTGGATCTCCAGGAGCCCGGCGGAGAGCCGGCCGTAGGTCTCCTTCCCGCCCTTCCAGATCTGATTGACCAGCAGGCCGCTGAGGCTGACTTTTTCTCCGATGTAATCCACCAAGTCCGTCCGGACGGCATTGGACGAGGGCGTGACGGGAGAAGAGATGTTGTTGAGGGGGAAGGTTTCCGCCGCGACCACCACAGAGCCCCCCGGCCAGAGTGAGAGACCGGCCCACCCGCTCAGGCCGAAGCGGTACTGGAAGAAATCCGAGGGATCGTTCAGGTAGGTCCTGAAGTCGGGTTTCAACCCGTAATCGAAGATTTTCCTGTACCTCGTCTTCGTCTTCAACGGTTCCCGCACATCCGCCCGCAGATCGGAGACCCGCATGAATTCGTCAAGGTTCAACTGCTTCGAAAAATACAGCCGGATGTCCTCACGGGTCGTCGAGAACGATGTCATTGGAATGCCCAGCCGTGTCAGAAGGATGTGCACTCCCTGCACTTCCGGAGGCGCCGTTTGATCCACGACCCGCAGCACCACCCCCAGGGCCTTCATGTCATAGAAGTATCGTCCATTGGCCGCCTGCACCCAGAGATCCTCCCCGGCCGCCAGGACCCCGATATCGCTGAAACCGGATCGGGAAAGGGCTTCCTCCAGCCGTTCCGCCAACGGGCTCGACCGCATCTCCAGGCTTTCCCGCAAGGACGGATCGGCGATGGGAAGCAGGGGGCGTCCAAGGTCAAACAAGACATTCAGGTTGACCCCGACCGTATCTCCCCGCTGCCAGCTCACAACCGCCTCCAGCCAGTCCCGGGGCCGGATGCGCAATCCATAGTTGAATTTCGAAGGCACGGGCTCACGGAAATAGATGGAATTCGCGGGATCGCGCCGGTGTTCGTGATAGGGAGTCGGATCGTACTCAACCATGAAAGAAAGCCCGTCGACCGGCGAAAACTCGACACCCCAGAAGTAGTTTGCATCGCTCCACCACCCTCCGGGATCGGTGAGGATTTCCGCCTTGACGGAATCGCCGGACCCGACATCGGCCAGTTCCTGTCTCCCATACCGCCCGTTGGCAAAACCGAAGGTAAGATCGAAAGGGTAGATCTGCTTGCTGGCAACGACATACTGGGAACTGTATAGCCTGGTCCCATGGGGATCCATCAGACCGACGGCAAGGGCCGGAAGGTACTTCGTCTCCGGCAGAAGCCGGTATTTGACGTCCAGGGCCTTATCCTTGTAGTTTCCGTAATCCGGTCTGTCGGCAAATCCCGAAACTCCGATCACCTCCGTAATCCGCCCGTCGATTTCAAAACCCCTGAGAGGGCTTATCGCGCCGTAGTAATACCGGTACGGATGGACCTGGGACACCCCGACCCGGAAAGCTCCTTC
>CAZODI010000014.1:20728-50146 GCA_964578535.1 uncultured Syntrophaceae bacterium | reverse complement strand
CTCCCGCCATTACTTCCCCCCCTTCGCCAGCAGCACGGTCCGCATCGTCCGGAGCAGGATGTACAGGTCCAGCGACATCGAGGCGTTCTTCATGTAGTACAGGTCGTACTCCAGCTTGGCCCGGGCGTCCTCAACCGTAGCTCCGTGGGGATAATTGATCTGGGCCCACCCGGAAATTCCCGGCCGGATGAAGTGCCGCAAGGAAAAATAGGAAATCCTCCGCTCGAATTCCTCGACCTCCTCCTCCATCAGCGCCCGGGGTCCCACCAGGCACAGGTCTCCCCGCAGCACGTTCCAGAGCTGGGGCAGTTCATCCAGCCGGTATTTTCGGATGACTCCCCCCACGCGCGTAATCCGCGGATCATCCTGCCGTCCCGCATTCTCCCGCATGGATTCCGTCCCCATCCTCATGGACCGGAACTTGACCAGATCGAATGGCACCCGGTTCAGGCCGATCCTGCGCTGGCGGTACAAGACGGGTCCGGGAGACTCCATCCGGATGACCACGGCAATGAGCAGCATCACCGGCGACAGGAATGCCAGCGCAGCCAGGGAAATCAACACTCCCAGAATTCTCTTCAGCCTCCGGTTGTAAACCGTCTTCCGGACTCCCGACAGGGGAACATGGGCCAGCCAGACGTCGCTCATCCCGCTGACGGGGAGCCTCTCCAGCACACGCTCGTAAAAGCCGGGAACATCCGATACGGCCGCGCCGCGCATCTTCGCTTCGATGAGGGCCCGGTAAGAGTCGGAACTGATCCCCCGTTTCGTATTCACAACAATCTCGTCGAAGGCTTTTTCATTCATGAGGCTCCCGACCCGGTCTTCCCAACCCTTCTTCAGGGTCAGGGCCACCGCATAGTCCGGCCTCCGTCCCAGCGCCTGCCGCAGGTTTTCCGCCGTGTCCTCGCAACCCAGCACTGCGACCCGGAGTGCCCTGGTCACATTCGTCATCAAGCGCTCGAACAACATCGACCACACCAGGGCAAGAACGAACACGAGCGTTCCCTGGACGGCCAGTACCCTCATTCCATAAGGCCGCTCCTGAAACACAAAAGATCCCGCTGCGATCAGGATCGCCACCGTTACCTGCGCCAGGACAAGGCGCACCAGGAACCGCGTCCTGCTGAAGCGGAGATCGAGGTCGCAAAGATCAAACAGATAGAAGACCAGCAGATAGGACAGGATGGCGAACAGATCCGGGGAGTGGAATATGTCCCCCGGTGACGGGATCGCACCGGACAGGACAAGCGGCGTCAGATAGAAGGAGATCACGACGATCAGCGCATTGCCCGCCAGCAGGAGCATCTGTCTTTTGCGAACGTCAATCTTCATGCAGGACCGATCTGGAAATGCGGAGATATTCCCCGGGCCGGGACAGGGAATGACGCGTCCGAAGCATCGGGACGTACCAGGGCCGGGACATGTGACGGGGTCTCCGATGATGAGCGGCGGTGAACAGGGGAAAGGAGATTCTTTGGATATTCAGGCAATCCAGAGAATCATGCCCGGCTTGAACCCTTAACAGGAATTCCTGAGAATTCAATGCCTGTTGATCAACTGAACTATACCTATAGAGAAATTAAGCTCTGATGCTACATGACGGACGCACCCCTTTTGAGGATGCGGATTGATTTCCTCAGAAGTGCCGGGACGGGTCCAGCTGCCGATGAAACAGGAGGATTGCCGGAATGCATCGGAACGGATGGTTGGGAAGCATTTCAGATAGTTAACCGTCCGGGGGTCCGGACTGGGAGAGCCGCGCTTCGCCGGGAGCCGGGAAAGTGGCCGCCGGGCGGGGTGGGAAACATCGGACGCGGGGTTTCATCCCCGGGCGGTGTACCGCACGGGGGTGGTTCAGGTGCCCGATTCTTTTTCCGATCCTGTGGACGAGCGTCGAAAGGCGATCAGCACGACCGCCGTGAGGGCAATCATCAGGATGGCCGCCGCAGCCGCCATGGCCGGCAGAGACAGGGTATTCTCCTCAACGGAGAGCGTCGTTCTGAGCAGCCGGCAGTCGTGCTCGTTCTCCGTCTCGTATCGCACCAGCACGGATACCGGATGCCCGCCCCGGACGGATTGCTCGGCGTCGATCTTCATCTCCTCCCGGCGCTCCTCACCCGGTCCCATCTCCAGTTGCAACTCCGTCCGGTCTGCCGTCACGCCGCCGGGAAGATGGACGGACAAGACGGGCCGTATGGGCGTATCCATCCTGTTTTTCACGGTCAGCACGATTTTGGTGCCGGCATTGCCGAAGAGTGTCCGCCGCGCCGGCGGAATTTCCAGCGCCGCGGACAGTCCCTGCATTTCCGCCATGACCGGGATCCCGGAGGCGACCGCCGTCTCCCGGGCTTCCTGTGCGCTCTGCATTTCCGGCTCTTCCCTGCTCACGCGAAAGGCGCGAAAGATATGGATCCGGTGTGGCAGGCCGTTCTGCTCGTGGTAATCCAGCCGGGTGGAAAGGATGTACCGGCCCGGCTTGAGGCCCGCCAGGCTGAACTCCACCCGCTGGCTGCGGCGCTTGCCAGCGTGAACGTCCCCGAGGGGATCCGAGCGACGGGTATCGCCGGCCAGTGAAGACGTGATGGACACATTGTATGCGGTTTCCCCGCCGTTGTTCGTCGCGGTGGAGACGGCAACCAGCCTTCCCGGCGACGGTGCTGCCCTCGCATCCAGTTTCATGGAGGGCACGCCGGCATGCAGCATTTCCGGCACCAGGACCAGGAAAAGAAGGAAAGAAAGCCCGGCAAGGCATTGAATCATGGACCGCATGGCGTTGTTCATTGTGTGCCCGATTTGGCCGTGATTGCGGCAATCCTCCATCTTCACGCATCCCGGTCGATCCCGGTCCGACGGAAGAATCGCCCTATGGATGCGTTTTTTCATTCCGGAAGGAAAACCGGGAGTGGCCGAGCCAGCTCACCAGCACCGTCACCGGCATGACTAGGGCGCCCGCGATTTTGGGGTCGATCCCGAACACCTCCACGAAAATGGGAAGCGACACCAGCCCCACGACGATGCTCACCAGGTAGGTCGAGAAAAACCGGAAAAACTCCGGGATCATGGCCCATCCGCGGGCTTCCGAGCGGAACGTGATGTATTTATGGAAGATATAGGCGTTCAGGATGGCCAGGATGTTCGACAGGACCGCGGCCGACATATAGGCAACGGCCCGGTGTGCAAAAAACCGCTCGAAGAGCCAGTCCAGGGCGACGTACACCCCGTAGCCGAAGACGGTGTTCCAGACGCCGACCAGGACAAACCGGATTTTCACTCCGTGTCGTGCGAACAGTTCGCGGGTCATGGCAAACTGGAGGTCCGTCGAGAAAAGACGGTGCGGCATGCGATCCCGCGGCGGGACATCCTTTCGGGAGGAATGGCTCTCTTCCGGTCAGTCAAAGTTGATCCGCTCCTTCTCGATGACCAGCGGTCTCTTGAGCACCTGCGTGTGGATGGCGCCGATGTACTCTCCTACGATGCCGATGAAGAAGAGCTGGACGGAAGCGAAGAAGAAAAGGCCAATGACGAGCGGCGCAATCCCGACGGAAAAGCTGTCCCAGAAAATGAGTTTATAGATCAAGTAACCGAGTGCGACAAATAGACTCACAGCCCCCAGGGTGAAGCCCGTCATGGTGGCCAGGCGGAGCGGAACCTTGGAGTGGTTTGTGATGCCCAGCATGGCCAAGTCGTAAAGGGTATAGAAATTGTTCTTTGTGATCCCGCGCTTACGGGCTGGCTGAACATACTCAATGACGGCCTTCTCGAATCCTATCTCACAGATCAATCCGCGGAAATAGGGATAGGGATCGTCGATGCCGCGGACTATCTCGACCACGGACCGATCAAAGAGCCCGAATCCCGTGAAGTTTTTGATGAGTTCGACGTCAGAAAGGCGGCTCACCAGGTCGTAGTAGACCTTGCGGATCGCGAAGAGCAGGGCTGACTCTTCACTCTGTTTCTTGACACCGATGACGATCCGGTAACCCTCCTCCCACATTCCGAGGAAGTCCCGGATCAGATCAGGAGGGTCCTGAAAGTCCGCAGCGAGAAAGATGATGGCATCACCCCGAGCCTGCAACATCGCGTGATAGGGAGATCGGATGTGCCCGAAGTTGCGTGCGTTGACAATTATCTTCACCCGGCTGTCTGACGCGGCCATGTCCTTCAGGATCGACACGGTCCGGTCCCGGGATGCATTATCGATAAAAATATGCTCGTACCGATAGCCTGGCAGGTCCGCAAAGATGTCTTTCACCCGTGCATGAAGCTCGCGGACGTTCGCTTCCTCATTGAAACAGGGTGTTATGATGCTGATCAGTGAATCTCTCGTTTTCACAGTCCCGCCTTCACAGACCGCGCTCATAGATCTGGCGTTTCAGGCCGGGATCCCTGCTGTAGGGGCTTTCGGTCATGTCCACCATGATGGCCTCGTCCTTACGGCAGTCCCTGGCCAGGGTCAGGTCGTTCAGAAGCTCCCGGCAGGAGAGCTGTCCTCTCTGCAGGGGGATGGACAGATAGTAGTCCTCCTCCGTCAAAACCGTCCCGACGGGCAGATCACGTCTTGCGTAAACCCCCCTTACGAGAGCGTCCAGATACTCAATTTCTTTTTTTTTTGGAACGGTCTTCTCGGTCCCGGGCGCCCCGCACATCTCCTTTGCCTTTTTCCAGGCCTGGAACCACCGGGCGATCTGCTCGGGGGTGGAACAGTACGGTGAGAAGGGACGATCCTCCGTCAGGATGTCTATGTGGCGCTCGAACGTTCGCGCTCCCTTGGCGTAAGCCATCAAGATTGATTCGTCCCAGCTTGTGTACTCGTGAGTCGAAAAGCCGATAATGTGGCTGGGGTAGCGGTTCTTCAGGTAGTCGATCTGGTTGAGCTCAAGCTCGCAGTCCTCTGTCGGATAAAGGGACACACAATGATTGATCGCCAGGGGGATATGGCGGTTCTCGAAGAAGGTAACCATGTCGTCCAGATCCTTCAGGGAAGAACCCCCTGTGGATACAATGACGGGGTTACGCGTCTTGGCTATTTTCTCCAGCAGGATCCAGTCTGTCACGTCGGAGCTTGCCACTTTCAGAATCTCCACGCCCAGGTCGGTGCACAGGTCCACGGATGCCTCATCGAAAGGTGTCGCCATGCGGATGCAGCCCCCGCGGCGAATGCCCTCTGCCAACTCGGCCAGATCATCCCGGGACAGGCGCGTGTCTACTGTTTTCTTGACGTACCGGATGTCTTCGCGATCCCTGAAGTCCTTATGGATGAAGTTCTCCACGTCCCTGATCTGCAGCTTGATGGCCGCGCGCACATTGTTGTAGCGGACCACCGTCGCGAACTCGTGAATAATGCGCATCCCCCGGTTCACGTCGCCCCAGTGGTTGTTGGCCAGTTCCAGGACAAAGAGGTCCTCGAAGATGTCTCTCTGAATCATGGCAGGTCTCCTTCCGTTATCTCTACCATAAGTGGGGTTTCAGCTCATACATGATCCATTGGTGGTATGAGAAGATTTTCTTCCAGTTCCTCCCTATCGAGGAATGGATACATATCCTCCAATGGCGCGGAAACGATACGCCCGTCCGGAAGGGTACGCGAACTCATCCTGGGCTCGAAGGCCTGGGACGGATCGAGCATCACCTCCGCCAGGACCGGACCGTCCATCGCGAGCACTGTTTCTATCTGTGCTTCATAATCGGCCCCGTCAATGCGCAGAGATTGGATTCCATAAGCTGCGGCGATTTTCATCAAATCCGGGAAAAAGAGGCCGCTCCGGCGGCTCTCACCGATAAACCGACCAAAGAAATTTGCCTGGCTCAGACGGATGGAGAGGTATCCGTCGTTATTGAAAACAAAGAGCTTGATCGGCAGGTGATGCTGAACGACGGTGGCCAGTTCCTGGAGGTTGAGCTGAATGCTTCCGTCACCGGCCAGGCAGATCACTCGTTTCCCTCCTCTGGCCACGGCGGCTCCAATCGCGGCTGGCAGGTCGTACCCCATGGAGGCGTTTCCGGAATTTGAGAAAAGACGCTGTCCCCTCCTGATACGTGCAGCCTGGAATGTGACGACACAGGCAGCCCCATTGGCCGTAATAACAGCATCGTCTTCCCGAAGACGCTCGAAAAGTGCCTCGACGAATCCATAGGGGTTGACGGCACCCTTGAAGTCTCGATGTTTGGGCAAAACGGCCGGATAGCGCTCCCCTCTCTCACGGCACCAGGCGAGCCAGCCAGCATGCCTGTTCATATCCCATTCCAGGCCGTCCATCTGCCGGTTCAGTTCTTCAAGGAACACCTTGAGGTCGCCGACGACCGGCAGATCGGGCCGAACCGTCGGCTTCGCCAACTCTGACGGGTCTGCATCCACCTGAATCTTGAAGGCCGTCCGCGCAAAAGACGGCCAATTGTAGCTCACTTGGCGGATGTTGAGGCGGCTGCCAAGAACGAGGAGGACATCGGCGTTCTGGACCGTGAAGTTTCCCGCCCGTGTCCCGATCGTCCCGGGACGGCCGCAGAAGAGCGGGTCGTCCGAGGCGATCAGGTCGTGGGTCCAGGCCGTCGTGACGGGGATGCCGAGGCGGTGAACCGTTTTGTGGAAGACATCCGCCGCTCCCGCCAGGCGAACGCCTGTACCGCCAAGAATCACTGGCCGCTCAGCCATTCGCAGGCGCTCCAAGATCTCCAGGCAGTGAGTCCGCAGCTTCTCCGGATCGGCCTTTATTGCGTCCTCGTTCGGATCGTAGGTATTAAGGCTTGGGGGATCGACGAGCGCCGACTGAACGTCGACGGGAATGTCGAGCCAGCAGGGGCCAGGCCGCCCGGAAACGGCAAGGTTCATTGCTCGTTCCAGATGATAGCGGATCCTGGTGGGATCGTTTACGAGGGCCACATATTTCGTGATGCCCCTGACCATAGACAGGATGTCCGTTTCCTGGTCGCCGAGCTGGCGGACATGAAGGTCGGGGTATGTTGCCAGGCAGGTCTCACGCTTCACCTGCCCGGAAATGACAAGCATCGGTATCGAGTCCGTCCAGGCACCGAAAACACCGTTCAGGGCGTTGATACCGCCGGGGCCTGTGGTGACATTGACGACACCGATCCGTCCAGACATCCGGGTGTAGCCCTCTGCGGCCATCGCGCAGGCCTGTTCATGGTGGCAACAGACGCAGGATATGCGACTCTCGGCACCGAACGCATCGTTCAGGAACATGGCCCCGCCCCCGGCCAGCATGAAGATATGGCGGACTCCATGATCGGCCAGCGTCCCGGCGATGTATTGGGCAACGTTCATGTCGGCTCCCCCGGAATGGCATACAGAACCGTATCCAGCCCGTCGTTTTCGTGTGCCCTGAGATGGAATCGGTATCCTGCGTCCATGGCCTGAAGATCAAGGGGGATCCGCCACAGGTCATCCGGCCGATGGTAGACACAGACCGCCAGGAGCGGCCTGAACCGCCGGATCAGGTCCCGGGCGCCTGCCAGGGCATCCTGCTCCGCGCCCTCAACATCCAGCTTGATGAAGGAGGGACGATCATCCCCGAGCGCTTCGTCGAGGGAAACCGTGTCTACCTCGATGCTGCCGTCTCCACTGATGGATGAAGCACCTGAACCGGTCGAGTCGAATCGAACCCTTCCCCGGCGCATTCCCACGGCTTCCGGTCGGATGGTGATCCTGTTGCGAATCTCTTCCGGCAGGGACTCGACATACCTGCCAAGCACTTCTCCGTTTGCGGGATCCGGCTCAAACGCCAGGATCCTGCGAAAAGAGCCTCGCCTGCGGGCCAGGAAGCCTCGAATCGTATCCCCGTCATAGGCACCGCAATCCACGAAACATTCATCGGGCGAAAGCCGGACCACTCCCTCGGCAAAATACTGGTCGCTCGGGGAAGGCAGCGACAGCACATCTAGATCGGCCCGTAGTCTCATTCTCAGCAGGGCGGTGAAGAGCCTTTGGGACTCCCCGTCTGCGAGCAGCGAAAAGGACTCTCGGATTTCCCGGGTATGCGCCAGGAAGAAATCGGGACGATCCAGCCCGTAATGCGGAAGCAGCCGGTCCCAATATTTCCACAGAACGGGCAATATCGGCAGAACCCTGTCGCAACCCTCGTTCAAGAGCTGGCGCCGGCTGTCTTTGTATGCATGGCCGGGAGAGCGGATAGTGACAACGAAGGATGCGCCATGGAAACTACCGACGGCTTCTTCTGGAGACAGGACCTGCAAGCCTTTAACACGCTTCCCCTGTTTGGCCGGATTGTTATCGGCAAAACAGGCCGGCTCGATGCCGTCCTGACGCAGGCAATCCAGGATCTTCCCGCCCAATGCTCCGGCACCGAAGAGGACAAGCGGTCCGCGGCTCTCTTCCAGCCATACCTTGAATTGATTGTCTGCGCGACTACGCGCATCCACTGGATTTTCTGCAAAAAGAACTTCCATATCTTCCCGGGGATCCACCTGTGTCCGAAGACTTTCCGAAGCTACACCCTGCTCGCCAACAGTCAGCAGAGACAGGATGGGGTTGTCCATACCAAGGCGACAACGAATCTCATGACTGATTTCAGCCTCGTGGAGCACGGAGGCAATCAGGATTGGATTGTTCATGCCACGGATCTGATCCGGAGCCGAGATCGCCACCCCCCTCAAGCGGAGTCCGTGATGGACGGGATTTCCGTCGACGATGGCCGCGATTTGGGCTTCCGCCAGGGAGTTCTCCCCGAGCAGTTTCATGGCCAGTTGTCCCGCCCCCCAGAGAATGATTCCCGGGTTTCCTGCCATCATCGCTTTTATGTTTCCATTCATACGTTCCAGGATTCGATGCGATTGTCGGATGTATCGCTCCATCGGCATGCGGAGCGAATCATCACCCCGATGTCGCATCTCGCCGGTTCCATGGCCTGTTTTTTCATAAACCGCGTAAATAACAGGGTAGAGAGTATCGGCCGAGGCGTTGATGATGGACCGGCCCCGGAAACGTTCCTGAAATCCTCGGGACATGAAGAGACGACATAGGCAGGACTGCGAGAAATGGTTTATATGCTCTGTGTTGAACTCCTGGAATGGTACCGTCAGAAAGGCTTCGTAGCGGCTGGCATCGGGAACTTCCATATAGAGAAGTCCTCCCGGCTTCAGCAGGTGAAAGACACTGGTGACGGCCTCTCCGGGAACTAGAAGGTGCTCCAGGACGTGGGATAAGATGACACAGTCAAAGGACCCTGAAACCAGCACATCGGGAAGCTCGGATAGAGTGCCCTGAAATGCTTCAATGCCGAGGTGCTCGACATGTTCCAGGCAAGCCGGCGATGGGTCCACCCCGCACAGGAATTCGTAATCAAGTTTTTTCAAGGCTGCCAGCAACCCACCCCCGGCACATCCGATGTCAAGTATGTGAGATTTTCTGTCCGGAACATATTGGGCAATACGCTCCGCTGTTGTTGAAAGGCGGACCTTGTCCCATGATAAAGTGCCTCCGCCGGTCGATGTTTCAGGATGACCGTACTTCGATTGGCGGCAGTAAAAAGCATCGACTTGGTCTTTCGATACAGCCGTGTCGGCAAATACCAGCCCGCAGGTCTTGCATATGACGACGTCATAACCTCCTGACATGGGATGCCCTTCGGGAAGAACAAAGTCCTGCCTGTGTAGGGGATCGGAGGATTCACTCCCACAGACGGGGCATACCCGATATGCAATTCGGTTCATGTTTCCTTTACGATCCGACTCTGCGAAGTTGATACTGACAGTCGGATGGCTGTCCTTGCAACCGCCTCCGACAGGTCCAGGCCAGGTGCCAATCCAAGCTCCATTTCGGCTCTCGTCGTCGAAGGAACATACCTGTCTACAGCCACGCCCGGTCGCCGCCGCTTCATGACCCGGACGGGTACGGGCGGATCGAAGCATCCCGAGATGGCCCGTGCCAGTTCTCGGATCGTGATCTCCTCCTCGGAACCGACGTTGTAAGGCCGACCGCAGGCGCCCCGGAAAAGAATCGTCCAGAGCCAGACAACCAAGTCTGCCGCATAAAGATACGAGCGGACGGCCGTCCCGTCTCCTTTGACGATAATCGGCCTGACCGCCAAGGCATCCCGGAAGAAATTCCCTGCGGCGAACTTTCCGTCAAGGGGCAACCCCGGGCCGATAAACGAAAAACAGCGGGCGATCTTAACCTCCAGGCCGAACATCCGTGCCGCAAGGACACACATCGATTCAGCGGCCCGCTTGGCCTCGCCTGCGATGGCATAGCGCGACACGGTGTCTACCTGGTCCGGCGCTCCGGTATAATCCTCGAGCATGCGGGGCACATCGGCAGGCTGCCTGCCGTAAACGGCGCCGGAACTTGTAAACAGGAACTTCCGGACGCCGGCCTGCCGGGCGAAATCCAGAATACGACGGGTTCCGAGAACCGTCACGTCCATCTCATCCAGCGGATTCGAGGCACAGACTGAATCGTCGGCCTCCACGGCGGCGTGGATTGCATGAGAAAAGGCACCCCGCGGGAAACGGAATGTCCGGACATCGCCGCCATGCAGCCGGACCGCCGGGTCGCCCGCCAGGTGCGGCGCCTTTTTCGCGAAGCGCCCCGGGTCGCGGGTCAGGACGACGGCCCTGGCCTTCAGCCCCAGTTCCCGGTTGGCCCACAGGAGGCTCTCCAGGAGCCAGCAGCCGAAAAATCCCGTCCCGCCGGTGATGAAGATCCGGCCGCCCCGCAGCTCTTCCCAGAGGTCCCGGGTCCTGTCCAGGACGTGGTCCAGGTCCTCCGCCAGGGGGTTTCCGGCGGCTCTCCCCGTTTCTCGGCGGCTCCCCGTAACCACGGCCGCCCGCATAACCCGTTCCGATGCCTTCTTCTGCCTGTTCACCATGTCTTCCAGGGCGGAGAGCCGCTTTCCCAGAGGGACTCCAGGTACTTGAGTTCCCGGAGCGTGTCCATGCACTGCCAGAAGCCCTCATGGCGGTAGGCGTACACCCGGCCTTCCGCGGCGAGCCGCTCCATGGGGTCGTGCTCCCACATGACGTCCCGCGCGATGTAATCCAGGGCGGCCGGCTCGATGACGAAGAATCCGCCGTTGATCCAGCCCTCGCTGACAACCGACTTTTCCTTGAAGCGGACAATGCGGTCGCCTTCGAAGTCCAGTGCGCCGAACCGGGCCGGCGGCCTCACGGCGGTCAGCGTCACGAGCCCCTTGCGGGAGCGATGAAAGGCCAGGAGCTTATCCAGGTCCACGTCGCCCACGCCGTCCCCGTAGGTCATGAGGAACCGCCCCCTCGGCAGGAGCGGCGCGATGCGTTTCAGGCGCCCCCCCGTCATCGTCTCCAGGCCTGTGTCCACGAGATGGACCGTCCAGTCCTCCCCGTTGGCGCAATCCAGCACGCCGATGCGTCCGTCTCCGAGATTGACCGTGAAGTCGCGGTTCAGGGTGTGGAATTCCAGGAAATAGCGCTTGATGTACTCGCCCTTGTAGCCCAGGGCCAGGTAGAATTCCCGGCAGCCGTACCGGGCGTAGTGCTTCATAATGTGCCAGAGCATAGGCCGTCCGCCGATCTCCACCATCGGCTTCGGCCGGACCTCCGTCTGCTCCGCCAGCCTCGTCCCCATTCCGCCGCAGAGGATCACGACGGGCGGCATCTTCTTTTTTCCTCTCACGTTCCGGGGCATTCTCTCCCTCCGGCATCCGGAAACCGGGTGCGATCTTTTATCCCATCGAAACCATACACGATCTTCGGCCCGCTTTCCATCCCCGATCCGAGTGTGCCGGGACTGTCTCATGCACACATTCTGCGGTCGAAGAATGTGATGAACGTCACGCAGACTATAAATATCCCGTCATGTTGAGGATTTTTCGTATCGCCGGATCTGGCGCAGCGAGAGGGAGCGGAGATTTTCTTCCCCCTGCTGCCAGGCGCGATACCAGGCTGCCGTCCAGTCGACGGCCTCCCCGGCAGCGAGAATGGGCCGCCAGCCGAGGATCTTGCGCGCCTTGTCGGTGCAGAGGGCCAGCGCATGGGCCTCGTGGGGCGCCTCTTTCCCGGCCGCCTCCAGCCGGAGCCTTCCCCGCGGCCAGAATCCCACGAATCCGGCGGCCACCTCTCGGACAGGCACGGCCGGGCCGTCAGCGGGGCCGAAGTTCCAGGCGCCGGAGAAGCGGACGGGATCCTCCGCCAGCCGCCTGGCCAGCAGAAGGTAACCGGAGAGCGGATCCAGGACGTGCTGCCAGGGCCGGGTGGCCCCGGGGTTCCGGATGACGACGGCTTTCCCCGCCACGAGGGCCCGGACGCAGTCGGGGATGAGGCGGTCCGCCGCCCAGTCGCCCCCCCCAATGACATTCCCGGCCCTTGCTGTGGCGAATCCCATGTGCGGACCCCGGCCGCCGGGATTGAAATACGATCGACCGTAGGCCCCACAGACGATCTCCGCGGCGCCCTTGCTGGCGCTGTAGGGATCATGGCCGCCCAGGGGATCTTCTTCCCGGTAGCCCCAGACCCATTCGCGGTTCTCGTAGCACTTGTCGGACGTCACGACGACGGCGGAACGGACGGAGGACGCGCTTCGGATGGCCTCCAGAACGTTGACGGTGCCCCCGACGTTGACGTCGATAGTCTCCTTGGGACTTTCGTAGGAGGTCCTGACGATGGCCTGGGCTGCCAGGTGGAAGACGACCTCCGGTTCCGCCTCGCGGAAGGTCTTCCGGACGGCGTCGAGATCGCGGATGTCTCCCTCCCGGTGGCGGATTCGCTTCTCCAGGCCCAGGATGGCAAAGTGGGAGGGCTCCGTCGCGGGCGGCAGCGCGAAGCCGGTGACCTCGGCCCCGAGTCTCCGGAGCCAGAGCACGAGCCAGGAGCCCTTGAAACCCGTATGGCCCGTTACCAGGACCCGGCGGCCGCGATAGAAGTCGTCAAACGGGTTCATGCCGATTCACCCCTCCCTTTCCAGGAATCGCCGGAAGACGTCCATGGTGTAGTCGATCTGGGCCTCGCCGATCCCCGGATAGGTGCCGATGAAGAAGGAGTCGTTCATGATGCGGTCCGCCCCGTCCAGCTCTCCGGCAACACGGTGGCGAACGTCCAGGTAGGCCGGCTGGCGGAGCAGGTTGCCCCCGAAGAGATTCCTCGTCTCAACCAGCTTTTCATTCAGGAAATCCGTGACCTGCCGCCGGGTGAAGCCCGTTCCCTCGCGGACGGTCAGGGGGAAGGCGAACCAGGCGGGATCGCTCCCCGGGGTCGCCTCCGGAAGGATGAAGCGGTCCTCCAGGGGACGGAAGCGCTCCATCCAGGACCGGTAGTTCTCCCGCCGGGCGGCGCAGAACCGGTCCAGCTTCTTCAGCTGCTCCACGCCGATGGCGGCCTGAATATCCGTGGCCTTCAGGTTGTAGCCAAGATGAGAGTAAACGTACTTGTGGTCGTACCCTTCCGGCAGATTGCCGTGCCGGCCGGTGAAGCGCCGTCCGCAGGCATTGTTCTGGCCCGGCCCGCAGTGGCAGTCTCGGCCCCAGTCCTTCAGGGAACGGAGGATCCGGAGCAGGACCGGATCCGAAGAGGCCACGGCGCCCCCCTCGCCTAAGGTGATGTGGTGGGCAGCGTAGAAGCTGAACGTGGAGAGAATTCCGAACGTCCCGGCCTGGCGGCCCCGGTACGTGGACCCCAAGGCGTCGCAGCAGTCCTCGATGAGGAACAGGTCGTGCCTCCGGACGATCTCCAGGACGGCATCGGCGTCGATGGGATTTCCCAGGGTATGGGCCAGGAAGACGGCCCTCGTCCGGGGGCCGACGGCGGCGGCGATGTCTTCCGCCCGCGGATTGTAGGTTGGAGGGAAGGAGTCGATAAAGACCGGCACGAGACCGTTCTGGAGAATCGGATTCACGGTGGTGGGGAAGCCCGCGGCCGCGGTGATGATCTCGTCTCCCGGCTTCAGGCAGCGGTCTTTCAGAAGCGGCGAGGTCAGGGCCGTGACGGCCAGCAGGTTCGCCGAGGAGCCCGAATTCACGAGAACGGTTTCCCGGACGCCCAGCTTCTCCGCCAGGTCTTGCTGAAACCGCTGTGCATGTGCGCCTTCGGTGAGCCAGAAATCGAGGCACGCCGCAACGGCCGCCTGGATCTCGCGCTCGTCGAACACACGCCCGGCATAATGGACGGGGGTCTCTCCCGGAACAAAGCGCTCCCCGGCGCGTCCGGCGGCGAACAGCTCCGCAACCAGGTCCCCGATCTCCTCGCGAATCTCGGTTCTTGTCACGTCACGCATTCCGGATTGCCTCTTCCCGGCGACAGGGTCCCTTCCGGTGCCCACCTTCCGCCAGGCATAAAAAAACAGCACCTTCCCTCGGAAAGATGCTGTTTTCAGCGGGCGGAAGGGTCACCCTCGATTTCCCGGGCATTCCCCATGTCTTCTCGCCGGAATTGGTGCCCGCAGGGCTTTCAAAAGATGGTCGGGGCGAGAGGATTTGAACCTCCGACCCTCTGAACCCCATTCAGATACGCTACCAGACTGCGCCACGCCCCGACACACTGGAGCAGCGTATATCACCCGGCACTATGCCTGTCAAGCGTTATGGCTGCGGCGTTTTGGCTTCAGCCCCCCACGCCGAACCCCCGCGGGACGCCGCTTCCGCGGGGACGGAAGACGATGCGACTCCGCCGTTTTCGCGCCCGCGGCTCAGGCAGCCTCGACACGAACAGCGCAGACCTTGAATTCGGGAATCTTCCCGACGGGATCCAGGGCGGGATTCGTCAGGAGGTTCACCGCGGCCTCGCGGAAATGGAAGTTCATGAACACCGTACCCACGGGAGAGCGGTCCGTGATCATGGCCTTTGCCTCCACGGCTCCCCGCCGCGAAGTGAGCCGCACCGAGCGCCCGTCGCCGATACCCAGACGTGCCGCATCCTCGGGATGGATCTCGACGAGGCTCTCGGGATACCGCTCCGAGAGGCCCTTCGCCAGGCGGGTCATGGTCCCCGTGTGGTAGTGGTAAAGGACCCGTCCCGTCGATAGAATCATGGGATACGTCTCGTCCGGCTCCTCCGCCGGCGGCAGGTACTCGATGGCGGCAAAGAGGCCCCGGCCGCGGGAAAAGCGGTCCTTATGGAGAAACCGCGTCCCCGGATGCTCGACGTTCGGGCAGGGCCACTGGATCCCCTCCCGCTCGATCCGCTTGTAGGAGATGCCGGCGTAACTCGGCGTGACCTTCCGGATCTCCTCCCAGATCTCCCGTACATTGCCGTATGCCATGGGATATCCCATGCGTGTCGCGATGCCGGCGATGATCGCCCAGTCCGGGAGTGCCTCCCCCGGGGGGCTGACGGCCTTGCGGATCCTCTGGACGCGCCGCTCCGTGTTGGTGAATGTCCCGTCCTTCTCGGCGAAGGACGCCGAAGGCAGGACCACGTCGGCAAGACGGGCCGTCTCCGTCAGAAAGATGTCCTGGACCACCAGGAAATCGAGTTTTTTCAGGGATTCTTCCACGTGTGACAGGTCCGGATCGGAGACCATGGGATTCTCGCCCATGATGTAGAGCCCCCGGATGTCGCCGTGGTGGGCAGCATTCATGATCTCCACGACCGTGAGGCCCGGCTTGTCCGGAAGGGCCTTCACTCCCCAGGCCTTCTCGAAAGACGCCCGAACCTCCGGGCTGGCCACCTGCTGGTAGGCCGGGAAGACGTTCGGCAGGGCTCCCATGTCGCAGGCTCCCTGGACGTTGTTCTGCCCCCGCAGGGGATTCACGCCGCCTCCCACGATGCCGACGTTGCCGCAGAGCATCGCCAGGTTCGCGATGGACTTGACGTTATCCGTCCCGGTGATGTGCTGGGTGATGCCCATGGAGTAGAGAATGGACGCCCGTTTCGCCTTTGCATACATCCGGGCCGCCCGTTTCAGGTCTTCCGCGGGAACGCCGGAGATCTTCTCGACTGCCTCCGGAGTGTACTTCTCCACAACCTTCCGGAAGGCTTCGAAATTCTCGGTCCGACCCTCGACATAGACCTTGTCGTAAAGGTTTTCCGCCAGGATGACGTTCATCAGGCCGTTCAGGACGGCCACGTCCGTCCCGGGTCTCTGGCGGAGCCAGATGTCGGCGTATTTGGTCAGGGTGATTTCCCGCGGGTCGATGACGATCAGCTTCGTCCCGTGCTGGCGGACGGCCCTCTTCACCACGGCCCCGATGACCGGGTGGTTCTCCGTGGTGTTCGTCCCCGTTGCCAGGATGCACTCGGTGCTCTCGAGCTCCGCGATGGAGTTCGTCATGGCTCCACTCCCGAAGGCGGCGGCCAGACCGGCCACCGTTACGGAGTGTCAGAGCCGTGCGCAGTGATCCACATGGTTGGTGCCGATCACCGCGCGCATGAATTTCTGGAAGAGGTAATTCTCCTCGTTGGTGCAGCGGGCCGAGGAGAGGCCCGCCAGGGCGTCCGGCCCGTTCTTATCCCGAATTTCCCCGAATCGCTTCGCCACGAGATCCAGGGCCTCCTCCCACGAGGCCTCCTCCAGCTCGCCGCCCTTTTGCCTGCGGACCAGAGGCGTCTTGAGGCGGTCCGGGTGCTGGACGAAGTCCATGCCGAACCGTCCTTTCACGCAGAGACTTCCCAGGTTGGGCTCGCCGAAGGCCGGGGTTCCCGTCACGGAGACAATGCGGTCTTCATGGACGTTCAGTTCCATCTGGCAGCCGACGCCGCAGTACGTGCAGGTCGTGCGGACCTTTTTTACCTCCCAGGGTCTTCCTGAGAAGCGGGCGGGACGGAGCGTGATGGCGCCCACGGGGCAGGCGTCCGCACACTCCCCGCAGAAAAAGCAGTTCGAGTCGATGTAGTCGGCGTCGAAGGCGGGACCGACTTTGGCCCGGGATCCGCGGCGGTTGAAGTCGAGAACTTCGTTCACCTGGATCTCGTTGCACGCCCGGATGCACCGGCCGCAGAGGATGCACTTGTTCAGGTCCCGCTGGATCATGGTGTTGGATTGATCCTTCGCGTGTCCGGGGGGCTGGATGTCGAAGCGGGGCTTCTCGATCTGGAACCGGTAGACCAGGTCCTGGAGTTCGCAGTTGCCGTTGCGCTCGCAGGTGAGGCAATTGTGGTCCCCCGAGGACCAGAGGAGCTCCACGACCATCCGCTGGGCTGCGCGGACCTTCGGCGTGTCCGTACGGACCACCATGCCCGGGCTGATGGGCATGCAGCACGACGCGACGAGCGTACGGGCACCCTCGACGTCCACGACACACACCCGGCAGGCGCCGACCTTCGTCGTCCGGTCCATGTAGCAGAGCGTGGGAATAAAGATCCCGTTCTGCCGGGCTACCTCCAGGATCGTCTGTCCCGGAAAGGCTTTGACGGCCTTGCCGTCGATGGTGAGAGGGATTTTCTTTTCCATGACTTTCCAGATCCTCCGCAAGGTTTTGAGTATGCAGGCAGGTTGTAGGGAGAAGAACATGCAGGGACGAATGGCCCCTTGCCTGTCGATGCATATGCTAAATGTAGCGACCATAGGTAACCAATCGGCAAGATATTGTCAATTCTGAAAAAGGGCCTTTCCTGCTCTTTTTCAAACCTTGACCATCCCGGCAAATTCCGTTAGTTGATGACCGGTTCCGGTTTGATCCCGCTTCCCCGGCCAGTCAAAATACGGAACAGAGAGGAGATTCATCGATGAGAGGAACGCGATGGGCCGGGACCGTGATCCTGGTCACACTGTTCCTGGCCGGCACGGCGCCGGGGGCGGAGGCATTCCGCTGCCGGGGCGGCGCCCTCGTTTCGGAGGGGGACAGCAAGGCGAAGGTCATCCTCGAGTGCGGCGAACCCCTGCTGAAGGAGAAGGTTTCCCAGGTTGAAACGGGGACGTCGGTCGAGGAGGAAACAAAAGACAAAAAGAAGGGAACCCGGAAAAAGGTGGCCAGCAGGAAAGGGAAACGGCAGAGCGTCGAGCGCTGGTCCTACAATTGCGGCGAGAACGATTTCATCTACCACCTCTCCTTCCAGGGGGGGATCCTGAAAAAGGTAGAGACCGCGGGACGGGGGAAGGGTCCGTCCCGCTGTCCATAACGAACGGAAGGGGGGCGAAGTGGAAATCCGCCCCCCTTTCCGGAAAAAAGCAAGAACAGCCTGCCGCGAAAGGAAGGAGAAGCCATGCAGAACTTCATCTTCGAAAACCCCACACGGATCCTCTTCGGGAAGGGACAGATACGGCGGATCGGGGCGGAGGTGCGCCGATACGGAGAGAAGGTGCTCCTCGTCTACGGAACCGGCAGCATCAAGCGCAACGGGGTCTACGACCAGGTCATGGCCTCCCTGGGTGAGGCGGGGGTCGCCGTCGTGGAGTTTCCCGGCGCCCGTTCGAACCCGGTCCTCTCGCACGTCCGCCTGGGCATCGAGCTGGCCCGCAACGAGGGAGCCGACGTCGTCCTGGCGGTCGGGGGCGGAAGCGTGATCGACACGGCCAAGGCCATCGCCGCAGGCGTCCCGGCTGAATGCGACGTCTGGGATTTCTTCCTCCGGAAAAGCGCCATCAAAAAGGCCCTGCCGGTCCTCACCGTGGTCACCGTCTCCGCCAGCGCCTCGGAGATGAATCCCGCCGCCGTCATCACCAACGAAGAGGGAGCCCGCAAATACAGCATCCGGGACATGTCGGTCCAGCCGAAGGCCTCGGTCCTGGACCCGACGGTTCTCTTCAGCCTCGACCGCGCCTACAGCGCCTACAGTGCCGTCGACATCATCGCCCACATGCTGGAGGGCTATTTCACCAACACCGCCACATCCAGCGACCTGCAGGACGGCCTGGTGGAGACCCTGATGCACAGCGTCATGGAGAGCACCGGCGTGATCCTCCGGGAGCCGGAGAATTACGAGGCCCGGGCGACATTGATGTGGTCCGCCGTCCTGGGCTTCAACGGCCTCACCACCGCCGGAATGGGAATCGTCGGCTTCCCCATGCACATGGTCGAGCACGCCCTGAGTGCCCTCTACGACATCCCGCACGGGGCGGGGCTCTCCATCGTCATGCCCGCCTGGATGACCTGGGCCGCCCGGAAGAACCCCGCCCGGTTTGCCCGCCTGGCCCGCCGGATCTTCCATGTCGAGGCGGCGGACGATGCCGAAGCCGCCCGGGAGGGCATTGCGAGCCTCCGGAGATGGTTCGTCGCCATCGGCAGTCCCGTGACCCTGGCGGAGGGAAAGATTCCCGAGGAGGGAATCGGCCGCATCACGGAGAACGCCTTTGCCCTCGCCCAGGTATGGGGGCTCAAGGATTACACGAAAGAAGCGATCGCCGAAATCCTGACCCTGTGCCGTTGACGGCCCAGGCTTCCGGACAGAAGACGTTATGAGGAAATAACCATCAGGAGCACGTGTCGATGGACGATGCAGAAAGTTATCAGAAACTGAATCAGGAGATGGAGCAGGCCCGCCGCCGGATCGCCTTCCTGGAAACAAAGCTGGCCAGCCTGGGCGGGACCTGGAGCCACCCGTTTTCCGGTCTGAAAGAGGCGTTCTCGCCGGGCCAGAGCGCCGAGCCCGTCTCGGAAAGCGAGCTGCAGTACCGTTCCCTCATCCAGAGCCTGCAGGAAACGGTGTATGCCCTCGACGTGGACGGCACGGTCACGTTCGTCAGTCCCCAGATCGAATCGGTGCTGGGGTACCGCCCCGAGGAGATGATCGGCCAGCCCTTCATGTCCTACATCCATCGGCACGACCTCAAGGAAATGCTGAACCGCTTCGAACTGGAGGGGAGCTCGGGGATGCAACCCTGGGAGAGCAGGCTCTATGCAAAGGACGGGCGCATCGTCTGGGTTCGTGCCGCCATCAGCCGGAAGATCTTCCAGGACGGGCGGTACTGCGGCATCACCGGAACCCTCTCCGACGTGACCGAGCGGCGGAAGATGGAGGAGGACCTCGCCGAGAGCAGGCGCCGCCTGGCCAACCTGATGGACCACCTTCCCGGCATGGCGTTCCGTTGCGCCAACGACCGGGACTGGAACGTGGACTACGTCAGTGCAGGCTGTCAGGAGCTGACCGGTTACACCCCCGAAGAGCTCACCGGAGGCGTTGTCACATACAACGAAATCATCCACCCGGTGGACCGGGACCGCGTCTGGAACAGGATCCAGTCCGTCATCGCCGGAGGCCGGACCTATCGCCTCTCGTACCGCATCCTGACCCGGGACGGAAAGGAGAAGTTCGTCTCGGAGCAGGGCAACGGAATCCCCTCGGCCGAGGGGAACGTGACCAGCCTGGAAGGATTTATCAGCGATATCACCGATCAACACCTGGCAGAAGAGCGTGTCCGGGACAGCTTCGTCAGAATCCGCAGGGCCCTCGGCGGGATCATCAAGGTGATGGCCTCCACGATCGAATACCGGGACCCCTGCACGTCCGGCCACCAGCAGCGCGTATCGGACCTGGCTCGCCGAATCGCCCAGGAGCTGAATCTGCCGGCGGACCAGGTAGACGGCCTGCGCATGGCCGGCGCCATCCACGACATCGGCAAGGTGGCCGTTCCCGCGGAGATCCTCGGCAAGCCGTCGGAGCTCAGTCCCATCGAGATGCTCCTCGTCAAGACCCACGCCCAGACCGGCTTCGAGATCATACGGGAGATCGAGTTTCCCTGGCCCATCGCCCGCATGGTCCTGGAGCACCACGAACGCCTGGACGGATCGGGCTACCCCAGCGGTCTCAAGGGGGACGAGATTCTCCTGGAATCGAGAATCCTTGCGGTGGCGGATGTCGTGGAGGCCATGTGCTCCCACCGCCCCTACCGGCCGGCCCTCGGCACCGAGGTGGCCATGGATGAGATCCGGACCCACCGGGGAACCCTTTACGATGCAGTCGTCGTCGACGCATGCCTCGCCCTCTTCCAGGAAAAGGACTACCGCCTCGAATAGAATTTCCCCGACCCGACCCACATTCTTCTTGACATCGATTGTTTGGCATGCCAAATATACGCATGCCAAACACACGGACCGACCCACCGCCTCCGGCGGACGACCGCTTCATCTACATGCTGAGCACGGCGCAGCAGCAGATCAGAAACCACATCAATGCCGCCCTGACCTCAAATGGAATCCGGGTCACCATCGCCCAGAGCGGCATCCTCTTCCTCCTCAAGCAGCGGGACGGCAGAACCATGACCGAGCTGAGCACGATCCTCGCCGTGGACAACTCCACCCTGACGGGACTGGCGGACCGCCTGGAGCGTGCAGGCTTCATCCGCCGTGACGCCAATCCGGGAGACCGGCGCTCGTCCAACCTGTACCTGACAGCGGCCGGAAGGGAAGAATGCAACAGGGCCAAAGAGGTGATCCGTTCGGTGAACCGGCAGGTGAAGGAAGGGTTCTCGGAGGCGGATCTCGACACTTTCCGGCGAATCCTGCAGGACATTTCCAGGAGATTCGGGCGCAACAGCAGCCCGCACAGGACCGCCAACGGAGGGGAATCGCCATGATGCAAGCAGTGCAGGAGCGAATCCGGCAGGAGACCGGGCGCGTCGCCCGGTTTGCCGAGTCGGTCATCGACCCGCACCGGTCGGAGCTTACCCGTACGGCCCTGTTCCCGCCCGACCTCTGGGAGCGCATGGGCCGGGAGGGATTCTACCGGATCGGCATCCCCGTGGAAGCCGGCGGCAGCGGTGGCGGCGCCCCGGCCATTCAGGCCGTCGGCGAGACCCTGGCCCTCCACGGCGGCTGCCTGGGAGTGGTTCTTTCCTGGCTGATCCAGGTGATGGTGACCCGGTGGGTCTTCCTGCAAGACGCCACGGAGGACCAACGCCGCCAGTGGCTGGACTCCATCATTTCGGGCCGGACCGTTATCTCCCTCGCGGCCTCGGAACCGAAGGTGGGCGCCCACCCGAAATTTCTCAAAACCTCCGCGGAGCCGCGGGACGGCGGATGGGTCCTCAACGGGGAGAAGGCCATGCTCTCCAACGGCCCCCTGGCCGGTCTCTTCGTGGCCCTGGCCGTGACGGGGGGAACGGAGAAGAAGAAGTCCTTCGGCACCTTCCTGGTTCCCGCCGACGCCCCGGGACTCATCCGGACCGAGCCGGCGGACATGAAGGCGCTTCATCCTTCTCCACACGGCGGGATTATCCTGAAGGACTGTTTCGTCCCGCCGGAGGCCGCCCTGGGGGAAACGACCGACGCGTACCGGCGGCTGGCGTTCCCGTTCCGGGAGATCGAGGACACCCTGCTCATGGGCCCCGTCACGGGGATGCTGTTCCGCCAGGCCCGTCTCCTCTCCGCACTCTTCCGGGACGTCACCGAGCCGGGCGAAGAGATCCGCGCCGACCTGGGACGACTTTCCGCACAACTGGACATGATCCGGATCCTGGCCCGGGAGGCGGCCTGGCTTCTCGACTATCCCGATCCCGCACGCCCCCTCTTCTCCCTGCTCTTCACCTTCCGAGAGATGGCGGACCACTGCCAGTTCCTCCTGGACGACCTGGCATCCCAGGGGGGCTTCGCCTCCGACGGAGACCTGGCCGGCTGGGCCTCGGACACCCGCCTGGCCCTTTCGGTGGGACGCAATGTGCTCACGCTGCGCCTGAAAAAGGCGGGGCTCGACTTCATCCGGAACCCGAAGTGACGGAAACGCGAATGGACGGAAAGGAAACCATGAACGAAGACCGGCAGAACCGGATCGCCTCCTGGGAAGCGGTCCAGCAGGGATTCCGCGGGACGGGCTATATCGCCGACCGCGTCATCGCCACAACGGTGTATCTTGCCTGGCACCTGGGGAAACCGATCCTCGTGGAGGGGCCCGCCGGCGTCGGCAAAACGGAGCTGGCCAAGACGGCTGCCGCCTTCCTGGACCTCCCGCTGATACGCCTGCAGTGCTACGAGGGGCTGGACGAGGCAAAGGCGCTGTACGAGTGGAAATACGGCAAGCAGCTTCTCTACACGCAGCTCCTGAAGGACAAGCTCGACGAGATCGTCTCCCGGGACAACGGCTTCGCCTCGGCCATCGACAAACTCCACAAGTACGACGACATCTTCTTTTCGCGCCATTTCCTGGAGCCGCGGCCTCTCCTGAAGGCCCTGGAGCACCCCGACGGCGCGGTCCTCCTGATAGACGAGATCGACAAGGCCGACGAGGAGTTCGAGGCCTTCCTCCTGGAGATCCTCTCGGAATACCAGGTGTCCATCCCGGAGATCGGCACGGTCTCCGCGGCGTCCCGCCCCTTTGTCTTCCTCACCAGCAACAACACCCGGGAATTGAGCGAGGCCCTGAAACGGCGCTGCCTCCACCTCTTCATCCCCTTCCCGGACGCCGCCCTGGAGCGCCGGATCGTCCGCAGCCGCGTCCCGGACCTGCCGGAGAAGCTGGAGAAGCAGCTGGTCTCGTTCATCCAGGAGATCCGGGGCCTGGACCTGAAGAAGGCCCCCTCCATCAGCGAGACCATAGACTGGGCGCGGGTGGTCGTTCTGCTCCACGCGGAGCGCCTCACCACGGAGGTCGTTCGCGACACCCTCCATGTCTTCCTGAAGTACCAGGATGACGTGCATACCGTGGAGGAGCGGATGCCGCAGCTTGCCCCGCTTCTCCTTCGCAACGACGCGGGCTGATCCGATGGACCGGGTGCTGGAGGACTTCGTCACGGCCCTGCGGCTGGCGGGAGTGCGGATTTCCGTCGCCGAGACCCTTGACGCCTGCGCCGCCGCCACGCTGGTGGGGTACGGAAACCGCCTGCTCCTGAAGGATTCCCTCGGCGCCGCCCTGGCCAAGTCCGGGAGAGAGAAGGCGTTGTTCTCCGACACCTTCGACCGGTTCTTCGCCGAGTTTCCCTGCAACGCCGCCGTTCCGGCACAGGAAGGCGATCCTTCCCGGGACGCCCCGCTCCCGGAGGATCCCTTGAGCCGGATGCTTCTCCAGCGGGATCAGGCCGCTCTCGCAGCGGCCCTCCAGGAAGCATCCCGGCAGGCCGGAATCCGGTCCATCCGCCTGCCGACGCAGCGGAGCCTCTACACCGTCCGCATCCTCAACGCGCTGGGGCTTGAGGGGCTCGACGGAACGATCCGCACCCTCTCGGGGGCCGGCAACGGCGTTTCCCTTGCCCAGGCCGACACGCTCCAGGCGGCCCGTCAAGAGCTCACGGAGAGTGTCCGGCGGTACGTGGAGCAGCAGCTCGACCTCTACGGTCAAGGCCTTGTCAACCAGTACCTGGAGGACGCCCTGCGGAAGACCCGTCTCTCCCACCTGGAGCAGCGCCACTTCGAGAAGATGGGCGAGATGATCCGCCGCCTCGTGAAGCGTCTCAACGACATCCACTCGCGCCGGCGGAAGGCGGCCCGGCGGGGCCACCTGGACTTCAAACGGACCCTTCGGCACAACGTGCCCTACGGGGGCTTCCTCTTCGACCCGAAGTGGAAAGAGCGGAAGCTGAACCGGCCCGATGTGCTGGTGATCTGCGACATCAGCCGGTCCATGATGCGGCTCGTCCGCTTCTTTCTCCTGTTCCTCTACGGCCTCAACGAGGAGATCCTCCGCATCCGCACCTTCGTCTTCTGTTCAAATCTGTTGGAGGTGTCGGACGTCTTCGAGCGATATCCTGTGGAAGAGGCCGTGGACCGTCTCCAGCAGGGTGCGGACCTTCCGATCGTGATGGGCCTGACGGACTACGCCCGGTCGCTGAAAGACTTCCGGTCGCAATACCTGGAAGCCGTGACAAGGCGGACGACCGTCCTGTTTCTCGGGGACGGGCGGAACAACAACGCCGACCCGGACGCCCGCATCCTCCGGGAGATCTACCAGCGGTGCCGGCGCCTCGTCTGGCTGAATCCGGAGCCGCGCCCCTTCTGGGGAACCGGCGACTCGGAAATGAAGCGCTTCCTGCCGTACTGCCACGATGCCCGGGAGTGCAACACCCTGGACCACCTGGAGAGGGTGATCGGGTCGCTCCTGGCACGCACCCGGCATTAGCCCGGTCGGTTCAAACGGGGTCGCCCGCGGCATTGACCTGATCCCGTGCCACTCGACGTATCATCCAGTACGCCTCGTGGCCCGGAATTGCGGGCGCCTTGCATCCAACCCCGTTTGAACCGACCGGAAAAGGGCAGATGGATCCGTCCTTTTCCCGTGTTCATTCATCCGTCATTCAAAGGAGGGGAAACCATGGAAAGGCAAGAGGAAAAAAAGCCGACCTGCATCGCCTGCCTGTACTTCGAGAGCGAGGCCGAAGGCGCCCGGGAGCACTGCTGGCGCTTCGCCCGCTTCGTCGACCACGTCATCACCGACGCCACGCGCGACTGCGCCTACTGGACGCCCAAGGCATAAACAAGCAGGAAAGCAAAAAACATCGGATTTGAAATCCGTTCCTCTTCCTTTTTTCTCTTTTTTAAGAAAATCAGGCGCGGATGGGGTGGGTATGTGGGAGCAGGGCTTCCCTCGCGCTCAGAAGCGTTTTTTCGACCCTGCATCGTCTCGCTCCGCTGCAAAGTCATAACTCGCGCCTGGCGGCGCTCAGACAGATGACTTTGCGGGCGCTGCGCTGCGACGGCAGGGTGCCCCGAAAAAGCCGCTATTCGCGCTCCGGGAAGCCCCCCTCACCCACCAATGTTCGCGGGGGCGCGACCGGGGGTTCCCAGAGGAGCAATTAGAAAACGTTTCCGGACCCCAGGCTCTTCGGTTTCAGAAGGCGAAGAGCGGAAACGTTTTCGCGACGGCGGGAGCCCCCGTGGCAGCCCCCGCGCCGATGCGTTGAATGCCAAGAGAAGGCGTGCTGGCCTGTCAGGAAAGAAAAAAGAAAGACAAAGGAAGAACGGATTTCAAATCCGTCCGCTTCTCCTAAGCCGGCATTCTCCAGGATTATGTCCAGACCTCGGGGTTGACGAGGTTCGGCGGCCGGTCTCCCCGCAGCCCCGCCAGGAGATTCGTCACGGCCAGATCGGCCATCTTCATCCGGGTCTCCCACGTGGCACTCCCGACATGGGGCAGGAGGACGGCGTTGTCCAGTTCCGCCAGTCCCGGCACCAGGCGGGGTTCATCCTCGTAGACGTCCAGTCCGGCCCCGGCGATGGTCCCCGCGCGGAGGGCGTCCACGAGGGCGTTCTCGTCCACCACGGGCCCCCGGGAGGTGTTGATCAGGACCGCCGAGGGCTTCATGCGTCCCAGAGCTTCCCGGTCGATCAGGTGGCGGGTCTCCGGCGTCAGGGGAACGTGGAGGGACACGATGTCCGCCTCCGCCAGAAGGTCTGGGAGAGACCGGAAGGAGGCCCCCAGAGCTTCCTCCTCTGCGGAATCCAGGCGGTTCCGGTTGTTGTAGAGAACCGGCATACCGAATCCCCGGGCGCGCCGGGCCACGGCCTGTCCGATGCGGCCCATCCCCACGATCCCGAGGGTCTTGCCGGAGACCTCGCTGCCGAGAAAGAGGAACGGCGCCCAGAAACGGAACCCTCCTTCCCGGACCATCCGGTCCCCTTCGACCACCCGACGGTTCACCGCCAGGATCAGGGCAAACGCCACATCCGCCGTGGCATCCGTCAGCACCCCCGGCGTGTTGGACACGGGGATGCCCCGGGCCGTGGCGGCCGCCACGTCGATGTTGTTGAAGCCCACGCCGAAGTTGGCGATCATTCGGAGGCCCGGCGCCCGGTCCATGGCCTCCGCGTCCACCGCATCGGTGATCGACGGCAGCAGGCCTTCCTTTCCCGGGAGCCGCTCCAGGAAAGCCTTACGCTCCATGGGGCGATCCTCGGAATGGAAGTCCACCTCGCAAGCCTCCCTCAAGCGGTCGAGAAGCTCCTTCGGCAGATTGAGGGTCACCAGCACCTTTTTCTTCATCGTTACCTCCCCGGAAAACAGGTCTGATTGATTCTGCATGAAAACAGGCCGGACTTGGTTTGCAGCACAAAACAATCCGGCCTGTTTTTCCTACAGATAGAAATCCGCGACCTGCAGCAGCTCGCTCACGGAGCGCACCAGCCCCAAGACCGGGACGTGGTCCGGGTGGACCTGGTAGCGCTTCAGGGCCTCCACGTCCTCGAAGTCGGCCACGAGGGCGAAGTCGACGGAGCGCTCCGTCCGGAGAACGTCGGGACCGAAGGCCCACCCCTTGATCTCCTGGATTTTTCCCGGCAGGCCTCCCAGGGCCTTCTTCACCTCCTCCACCTGCTCCGCCGTCACCCCCGCCTTGAACTTCACGAACACCACGTGCCTGAGCATATTTTTTCTCCTTTCCGAAAGTCATGCATGATCCGCTGGATGGGACATTGGACATTAACAAATCTTTTCGCTATAGAAAAGGCCGAGGATCCGCAAGGATTCCAGGCAGCCGGTTCCTTCACCCCGAGTCCACCGGACAAGATCCGCAGAGGAGGTGCGGCGTCATGAAAAATCTGCTCGACGGCATCGAAGAAATCCTGCTCATGGGCCCCGGCCCGTCCTGCGTGCCCCCGACGGTCTACGAGGCCCTGGCGAAGCCCACGCTGGGCCACCTGGACCCCTACTTCCTGACCATCATGGACGGCGCCAAGTCCATGCTCCAGGAACTCCTGAACACGAAAAACGCCCTCACGGTTCCCATGTCCGGGACCGGCTCCGCCGGGATGGAGGCCTGCTTCGTCAACCTCGTCGAGCCCGGAGACCCGGTCCTCATCCTGACGAACGGCGTCTTCGGCCGCCGCATGCAGGACGTGGCGGGGCGTCTGGGAGCCCGCGTGGAGGCCCTGGAGTTCGAATGGGGAACCCCCGTCGATCTCGACCGGACGGCGGATGCCCTGAAGAAAGGACCCTTCTCCATCGTGGCGGTGGTCCACGCCGAGACGTCCACGGGCGTCCGGAACCCCGTCGCCGAGATCGGGAAGATGCTGGCCGGCACGGACACGCTCTACCTGGTGGACGCCGTCACGAGCCTGGGCGGGATCGAGGTCCGCATGGACGACTGGCGCATCGACGCCCTCTACAGCGGTACCCAGAAGTGCCTCTCCTGCCCTCCGGGCCTGGCCCCTCTCTCCTTTTCGGATCGCGCCGCGGCGAAGCTGAACCGCCGCAAGACCAAGGTCCCCAACTGGTACCTGGACCTGAGCCTCATCACGAACTACTGGAACCAGAACCGGGTCTACCACCACACGGCCCCGGTGAACATGCTCTACGCCCTGTACGAGTCCCTGCGGCTCGTCCTGGAGGAAGACCCGGAGAAGGCCTTCGCGCGGCACCGGGAGGCCCATGAGGCCCTCGTGGCCGGGCTGGAGGGCATGGGACTCTCGATGCTGGTGGAGAAGCCCTTCCGCCTGCCCATGCTCAACACCGTCCGCAGCCCCGAAGGAATCGACGAGCTCGCCGTCCGAAAGAGGCTGCGGCAGGAGTTCAAGATCGAGATCGGCGGAGGGCTCGGGCCCCTGGCGGGAAAGATCTGGCGGATCGGCCTCATGGGCCACACGGCCCGGCGGGAGAACGTGGATCGCTTCCTGGAGGCCCTGCGGGCGGTCCTCCCCTGAGAGATCTCAGCCCTTGCCGCGGAGCGATGTCTCCCGGGACGGGTCCCCCCACAGGAGCGGGCTGAAACGGGTGTGCCGGTCGTAGACGTCACTCCCCTCGGCCCGCTTCAGATATCCCACGACGAGATAGGTAACGGGCGTGAAGGCCGCCTCGTAGGCGCTCTTGACGAGCCACTGCGTGACGATCATCGTCCCCAGGACGGGGAGCGGGATCATGCCCCAGAAGGCTGCCGCAATGAAGATGGCCGAGTCGGCCAGCTGGCCCACGACGGTGGAGCCGATGGTCCGCAACCAGAGGAAGCGCCCCGCCGTTGCGATTTTCATCTTCGCCAGGACGAAGGCATTGAGAAACTCTCCCACGAGGTAGGCCGCAAAGGATGCCGCGAGGAGCCGGGGTGCGAACCCCAGGAGGGCCTTGTACGCCTGGTTCGAAACGGTGGAGTCCATGGTTCCCAGGGTCCAGAAGGAGGCTGCTGGAATGCGGATGCTGGCCTCGATGGCGAAAACCGCCAGGAGATTGCAGGCAAAGCCCGTCCAGATGACCCGCCGGGCCCGGCCGTATCCGTACACCTCCGTTAAAACATCCCCGAAGATGTACGACAGGGGGAAAATGATGACCGCCGCCGGCAGGACGAGGGGACCCGCCTGAATCAGCTTGACGGCGATCAGGTTGGCGACGATCAGGGAGGTGACAAACAAGGCCGTGATGGCCGGCAGCCACCGGGATCGTCCGATTCCGGATTCCTTCATCTTTCACTCACCGGGAAAAACAGGTCCGATTCATTTTGTTGAAATCCACTCATGAAGGTTGTTCAAAAATGCCCGGATTCAAGGCCCCCGAAATCCTGAGCCGCGAGTCGTACGTTTGGGTACGTCGAGTGGCGCAGGATGAGGGAAACGCAGCAGACGGGCGTTTTTCAACAGCCTGAGGCCCTGTACTCCGCCTCCACGGTAATGGAAATCCCCCCGCGGACGGCGAACTCTCCGGTGACCTTGCACCAGCGCGGCGCCAGGGCCGCCACGAGATCGTCCAGGATGG
>CAZODI010000014.1:0-20628 GCA_964578535.1 uncultured Syntrophaceae bacterium | reverse complement strand
CCGGTGACCTTGCACCAGCGCGGCGCCAGGGCCGCCACGAGATCGTCCAGGATGGCGTTTGTCACGTGCTCGTGGAAGACGCCGCGGTCCCGGTAGGACCAGAGGTAGAGCTTCAGGGACTTGGACTCCAGGATCTTCCGGTTGGGAATATAGCGGATGGTGAGGACGGCGAAGTCGGGCTGGCCCGTGGCGGGGCATACGCAGGTGAACTCCTCCGTCCGGAGGGTCACCGTGTAGTCCCGCTCCGGGTTGTGGTTGGGGAACGTCTCCAGCTTCTTCCCCGGCCGGGTTTTTTCCTCCCCCAGGAGGGTCAGGCCCTCCAGGTCCTTCTTCGACGTCATCTTCGCCACGGCACCCTCCCCTTTCCGCATCAAACAGGGCGATTCCTATAGCAATCCAGCCGCGGAAAAGCAACGACTCCATTGCGGGAGTGGATCTCTGCCCGGCATTCCTCCTCGATCATCCGCATCGCCTCCCGTTCGTGGTGGCTGGCAAACGGGAAGGCTGATTCGAAGAAGCCGCAATGCCCGCCATGGGAAAGAATCCGCAGGTCCAGGTTCGGGCCCGGTGCCAGCTCCCGGAAATCCTTGACGTCAATGACGGGATCGTCGGCGGAGATGAAGATCGTCACCGGCGTCTCCAGGGACCGGAACGTCCCGTCCAGAAGCGTGTACTTCCGGAAATAGGTCCGGTAATCGGGGAATTGGGGGAAGTAACCCATGATGGCCTCCGTGAGGCCGAGGCAGGTGTCATGCTCCTTCAGCAGCTCCCCGAAGCGGTACCGCTCGGGGAAGAGTCGCTCCTTCTTCCGGAGGGAGCGCTTCCATTTGTTCAGGAAATACCTCCGGTAGAGGGCAGGCCCCTCGTCGATGGCCAGTGTGGACTTGTAGGGATCGAGCGCCGGGCTGACCGCGAAGACGCGGCGGAGGCCGGAGATGGGCTCCCGGCCCTGTCCGAGAGCCATCCGAAGGGCGAAGTTTCCTCCCATGGAGAAGCCCATGATCCAGCAGGGGGCTCCCTTGGCCAGCTTCGCGGCAGACACGGTGGCGGCATGGGTTTCGTCGATGAGGGCGCCGTGGAAGAGCCCCTCGTTGAGGTGATGGCTTTTCCCGTGATCCCGCAGGTTGAGGCGGAAGACGTCCAGCCCCCGGTCCCAGAAGTATCGCCCCGCCGAGCGGATGTAGGCGGAGTCGGCACCGCCTTCCCAGCCGTGCAGGAGGATGAACAGGCCCCGCGGCTTCCCGCCGGGCTGCGGGGAATGAAATCCCTGGAGGCGGGACCGGTGCACGCCGTCCAGGATGACCTCCGAGGCGGCCTCTTCCATGGGGTGGCGGCCGAGGACCCGAAGGCGCGAACTGGCGAGAAGGGTTTGAACATGGGTATTTTTCAGCCAGCCCGAAGGCCGGTACGCACGGCTCGTCATTTTACGTGGAACCTCACCGTATCGAGAATTTTTGTTTCCGCATCCGCCAGAGACAGGACGTGTTCTCCCCGGACCGGCGCCCAGACGTGGGATGCTGCTCTCCCGGCGGCACGGCCGTCCAGGATCCAGACCGCCCCCTTGGGAGCCCTGGCCAGAAAGGAGACTCGCTGGTTCTCCTCCGGGATGTCCGGATCGAGGGCCAGGACGGCTCCCGAGGGCGGATACAGGATGGCGGCAACCGCTCGGGGCGGTCCCGCCTCCGCAGCCGGCGACGGCTCGGTCCCCGCCAGGAACCACTCGGCCCGGTCCGGCTCCGTGCCGGCCGGCCGGACCGGCGCTTCAACCACGCCGGCCGGCGGTGCAGGCGGCCGCGAGTCGACGCGGCGATGCAGGATATTCATGACCTCCATCCACACCGGAGCGGCTCCGGAGACGCCGGTCACGTTCCACATGGGGGCGCCGGAGAAATTTCCCACCCAGACCCCGACGGTGTAGCGCTCCGAGTATCCGATGCACCAGTTGTCTCTCATGTCCTTGCTGGTCCCCGTTTTCACGGCCGACCAGAACCGGGTCGCCAGGGCGTTTTCCAGTCCGAAAGTGACGCTCCGGGCCCCGCGGTCCGCCAGGATGGAGGAAACGATAAAGGCCGCCCGCCGGTCCATTCCAGCCTTCCCGGGTGGAATCCTCCCGGCCGGCACGAGAGACAGGCTGCCCGCCCGCCCGCCGTCGGCCAGGACCCGGTAGGCCGTCACCAGTTCCCAGAGCGTCACGTCGGCGGACCCCAGAGCCAGGGACCAGCCGTAGTACTCGCCGTCCTTCCGGATCCCGCCGAAACCGATATTCCGGAGGCGCTGGGCGAATGGCTCCGCCCCGACAAGCCCGAGAACCCGCACGGCGGGGACGTTGAGGGACGACGACAGCGCCGTCCGGACGCTCACCGGCCCGGCATAGCGGTTCGAGTAATTCTCCGGCATGTACAGCCCGGCCGGCGTCGGGATCTCCACGGGGGAGTCTTCCAGGATGGAGGCCGCCGTGAGGATTCGACGCTCCAGGGCCAGCCCGTACAGGAACGGCTTCAGAGTGGATCCGGCCTGCCGCGGGGCCCGGACGCCGTCCACGAACGGCGCCGAGGAGTCCGGCCCCTGGTTGCCCGCGTAGGCCAGGATCTCACCGGTCCGGTTGTCCGCCACGAGGACGGCCCCGTCCCGGACGTTCCGGTCCCGGAGCATGTCCAGGTGCCGGCGGAGGATCTCCATTACCTGCCGCTGCAGGTCGCCGTCAAGCGTGGAGGTGACCCTCCGGTTCCCTTCCGTCAGGAGAAGCCTGGCCACGTGTGGCGCCAGGGCCACAGCCGGCTGGATGACGTAGGGCTGCCCCAGCCGCTCGTCGGCCAGGGACCGCAGGCGATCGGGCGTCGTCTGAACGTCGAGGGAGCGGGCCAGGCGCCACGCCCGGGCCGCGGCCTGTTCGGGCCGGGCCCGTCCGGCCGGGATCAGGGCCGCCATCAGGAACGCCTCCTCGTCGGTGAGGCCCGACGGGTCCTTGCCGAAGAGTCCCCGGGAAGCAGCGGCCACGCCCTGAAGCTCGCCCCGGAAGGTGATCAGGTTGAGGTAGGCCTCCAGGATCCGATCCTTCGTCCAGGCCTCTTCGAGACGCAGGGCCGCCCGCGCCTGGCGGATCTTTTCCTCCCAGGTTCTCCTCACGGCCCGCGGACGTGCTTCCCGGTCCAGCCGTGCCGCAAGCTGCATGGAGATCGTGCTGGCTCCCCGGAGAGGGCCGCCGGCAATCCGCTTCGCGAACGATCCCGCCGCAGCGAGCCAGTCCACACCCCCGTGCTCCCGGAACCGCCGGTCCTCCCCCCGGACGACCGCCCGGACCAGGGCCGGTGAGATGTCGTCCAGGGCTACCCACTGCAGGCGGCGTCCCGAGGGGTCGACGCGCAGCTCGTGAATCACGCGGCCGTGGCGGTCCAGGAGGAAGGCCTCGGACAGCCGCCAGTCATCGCGCACCTGGGCAAAGGAGGGGGGCGGCGGGCCTCCCCGCAGCATGCCCGACAGGATCCACGCCGCCGCACCGGCGACCAGGACGAGGATCGCAAAGGACCAGAGGAGGATCTTTTTTCTCATGCCGCATCCTCTCCGGCGGTGCCCCCCGCAGCGCGGCGCCAAGGCCGGCGGCCCGCCACCGTTCACGGAGCCCCGACCTTCAGGATCGCATTCGGCGACTCGCCGAACATCTCCGGGGCGTAGAGCGCCTCCACCCGCGTCGGCGGCAGGTGGAACGTCCCGGCGTTGTTCAGCCTCAGGGTGTACTCCACGGACCACTTTCCCTTCGGCACGTACTCGTAATAGAACCGGCAGGCTTCGAAGGACTTTTCCGTGAAGGCCGGCCAGGCGTATCCCCGGGACTGTTCTCCCGCCCTGAGGAGAGTCGATCCGCCCCCGATGTCCGTCCGGAGGATCGAGGCCCCCGCCGGGACGGGATCGCTCACCACGACCCAGGTCATATCGGCAGCGGCATCCATCTCCAGCTTCACCCGGACGACGTCGCCGGCCGTCCAGGCCCCCTTCTTCTTCTGCTCGATGGCCCGGACGGTCCGGGTTACCCGGAATCCCGACGCAAAGGGCTTCTTCAGGGGCACCGCGGCCAGGCTGCGGACCTCCGCCCAGGGCGCCCCGCCTCCCTGATGGGCAAGGAGCAGAGTATCCGTCCCTCGTGGCCACGGAATGGACAGGACGCCACCCTGGGGCGAGGAGGACCAGGCAAGGCTCTTCACCGCCGTTCCCAGGCCCGCCGTTGTCGAACCCGCCACAGGATCCTTTTCGTACCGTGCCGAGAAGGCGCGGGCCGCGAGGATCCCCCAGGCGTTGGCGACGGTAGTGTCCCACCGCCCCCGCTTCATCCGCCCCAGGAACCCCTTGGCCAGCCGGGGCATGTCCTCCCGCCAGCCGCTCTCGGGAAGAAGGGCCAGCATGGACTTGGCGGCGTTGGCGTCCGCCGAGGCCATGAGCCACCAGAGCCCGTCGTTCCTCTCCGTGGAGAAGCCCAGGAGCGTCCCCTGCAGGCTCAGGCGGGCCCGGAGGATCTTCAGGGCCTCCCGGAGGCTCGCTTCCCGTCCGCCATGGCCCTCGAGACGCTGGAGCAGGCGGATCCAGTCGATCACCGCCGAGGTGGGCCAGAGTTCCAGGTCCACCGGAATGGCCGACAGGAGTTTGACATCGAGCCCCCCGTTCCGGGACAGGGCCTCCGCGGCGGCGACCTTGCGGATGGCCAGGTCCGCCGTGGGAAGGCTCCCGGCCCTCTTCACGCGGCCGGCCAGGAACGCTCCGAGTCCCTTCGTGACCCGCTCCTTCACGTCCTCCGGCAGGGTAAGGCCCGCCTCGTGCGTCACGGAGAGGACATAGGACGTCAGGACGTCGCTTCCCAGGACCATTCCCGGAAAATATTTGAGGAGGCCGTCCGCGTCCAGGTACGACGGAAGCGTGTTCACAATGGACAGCCAGAGGCCGCGGTCTCCCAGGACGACCGCCCGGGATACCCGCTGCTCCAGGCAGCCGTAGGGATACCGCTCCATGTAGTCCCGGACCCCCGCCAGGCCCTGCCCCAGTTTGGGCCGAAGGCTGACTTCCAGGCCGCCCCGTCCGGCCAGGGCGTCGGCGGGCTTCTCCACGGGCACCCGCGCCTCCGGGCGGAGCTGCTCCAGGGTCCCCTGGAAGGCCCGGACCGGGACCGCCTCGGCGACCTGCTGCCGTACTTTCAAACGATCCTCCGCCGCGCCGCCGGCCGCCCGGGCCGTCAGCTCGTAGTGGAGGCTCCTGATGCCCGCCGGAACGGAGATCGACCAGGCGATGTCCCGGGCGGAACCGGCGGGGAGCGTGATCCGCTGCGGTGCCGGCCGCTCCCGCAGGCCCTCGGCCGTGAGGACGGCCTCCACGTCCAGGGAGCGCTCCGTCGTGTTCCGAAGGGTGAAGGCCGCATCGTAGCGGTCTCCCTCGCGGACCAGAGGCGGCAGGCCCGAGAGGGCCATCAGGTCCTGGGTCGTCCGGATGTCCGCGCCGCCGGTACCGAAGAGATCCGACCCCGCCAGGGCCACCGCGGCAATCCGGAAGGCCGTCAGGGAGTCGTTCAGGGGAATCGTCACGGCGGCCTCTCCCCGTTCGTCGAGGACGACCCGCCCGTTCCAGAAGAGGAGCGTGTCGAAGAGCTCCCGCGTAATCTGCCTGCCCCCACCCCCCCCATGGGGCATGGCCTTCAGGCCGAAGTGCCTCTTCCCCAGGACCATCGACTGGGCCGTGGAGGTGGTCACCTCGCAGGACCGGCGGGACATCATGGCCTCCAGGAGTTTCCAGCTGTCATTGCCCAGGAGCTGGAGGAGCCCCTTGTCCACTGCCGCCACGGCGACCTCCGCGCCTTTCGGGAGCGGTTGTCCGTCCGCCCGGGAGACACGGATCTTCACGTTCGCCCGTTCGCGGATGCGGTAAGCCTCCCGGTCCGGCAGGACCTGGACCTTCAGCTCATGGGCCTTCCAGCCCACCTGGATCTCGCCGATGCCGAAGCGCCAGGCGGGCTTGCCGGCGTCGAACAGGGCCGTCGGGGCGGGCGTGCCGGTCCGTCCCCGGACGGCCAGAACGGTGACGAAGACATTGGGCGACCAGTGCTCCCGGACGGGAACCTCCAGGACGGGCCCCTTGCCGGATAGCGTCCGCGTGAAGGCATCCAGGACCCCCTCCCGCTCCGCCGTCACCAGGACCGTCGCTTTGCGGAAGGGCATCCTCACCTGGAAGCGGGCCGTCTCCCCCGGCTCGTAACTCCGCCGCTCCGGCAGGACGTCCATGCGGTCGTCGTTCCCGGTCTCGAACCACCAGTCTTCCTTGCCGGCCACCCAGACGGTGCGCCGGGACAGGGCCGCGTTGCCCTGCTCGTCGGCCGTCCGGGCCGCCAGGATCAGGCTCCCCGACTGCGACACGGGACCTTCGCAGCCCAGCCGGCCGTTCTTGTCGGTCCGCCCGGAGCAGTGCCGGCCAACCTTCGTGATTTCCACGCTGCTGCGGTAGGCGTAAAATCCTCCCACCAGGCGGACCCGGTGGCTCAGGACCTTCCGGGTGTAGACGTCGACGGACACCTCTGCGCCGGGAACCGCCCGCCCCTTGAGGTCCACCACCGCCACGCGATAGCGAAGGTTCTCCCGGGAGGCCGCCCAGGACTCGGGCTGGATGCCGACGAGCCTCCGGGAGGGATAGAGGGGAATGTTCGTTGCCGCGGTCTGCACCTCGCCGTTGGGATCGCGGAACTCCATCTCCAGGTGGATCTCCCGGGGGCGGTCCACAGCCGGAAGATCCGCAAGCCGGGTGCGGATTGCCCCGCCCGCCCCAAGAATCAGGTCCTGCACGGCCAGACGGCCCTTCGCCGGCGGAGCCGCGCGATCGGGCACCTCCGGGGGCTCCGTGCCCGTTTCCTCCCCGTCCTCCGGGATCTCGCGCCGGGACCGTTCGGACACCCCCTCCTCCAGCGGCTCGCCGGTGAACTCGTACCCCTCCCAGTCGGCAAAGGAGACCTCCCGGTCACGCACCTCCCCCCGGAGCTTCACGGCCAGGCCTCCGGCGCCGCCGCCGGAGAGATAGGACACCGAGAGGTCCACGTCGGCCTGGCGTGCGTTCACAAGGGGATCCCGGGGCCCCTGGACGGCCGCCTTCATGAGCGGAACCCGAAACTCCTCCACCCGAAACGTGCCGGAAGGGAGCCTCCTGCCATTCTTGCCGCCCATGGAGAGGGAGACGTCGTAGAGGCCGAGCTTCGCCCCCTGCGGGATCGACCAGGCATTCACCGCCAGGGCTCCGGGCTGCCACGCCAGGGGAAGGCGGTACGACTGACCGGTTCCCCGGTGCTCGATCACCAGTTCCTTCGGCATCGCGGCCGCCCCGGGAAGGGCGAATCCCTGACCCGTGCGGTTCCGGATCACGTGCTTCATGTGAACCGTCTCGCCGGCGCGGAAGAGGGTCCGGTCCAGGATTGTATGGGCGGTGACGGCTTCTCCCGGCCCGCCGGAGCCCGTCGGGATGTTGAAGCGCCAGGGCTCGATCCCGTCGTTCCAGCTCGAGTGGGTGAAGGTCATGTCGGAGCCGGACCGGGCAAAGACGAAGAGGCCGCCGTGGATGTCCGCCAGGGCCCGGGATGCCTCTTCCCAATTCGTCTCCCCCTTGCAGCGGGGCAGCTGGCCTTCCCGCGGAAGGGCCCTCCGGATCAGGGCAATCCCGTCGGGACCGGTCTTTCCCTCCCAGACCGGGCGTCCCGTGCAGTCCCGGAGCGCCACGGCGGCCCCCTTGACGGGCTCGCCCCTGTCCAGGCTGGTCACCCAGACGAGAGAAGACTCGCGGCCCCACTTGAAGTGGGCCGCCAGGTTCGTCACCAGGGCGGCGGCAGGCACGTAGAGCGGCGCTGGTTTCTGCAGGAGATGTTCCCCGAGGATCCGGCTCTCCATCTCCACGACGTAGAACCCCGGCCCCGGCAGCTTCAGGCCGACGATCTGCGTGGCCTGCCGGCCCGCCGGCATGGAGACGGGCAGCGTCCGGACGCCCTTCTCCTCCTTCAGGACGGGGGCCTCCCGCTTCGCCGCGGCGACGCGGTAGAGCCAGCGGATGACCTGGGCCTCCTGCGCCCCGTCGACCGGACGGATCTTCCCGGCAAGGCGCTGGTCGAGTGCCGCCTTCTTCTTTGCCGCGGGCGAATCGGACACGGCTTCCGGACCGGGCTGTCCCGGCCTCTTCACAACATGGAGCAGCTGGGCTTCCATGTCCGCTTCGAGATTGCGGATCGTCACGGGCAGAAGCACCCCGGCCCGGCTCTCCACGATGCCGAACCGCCCGGCAAACTTCGCCAGGGGCGGATACGCGTCGGTCTTCACCGCCAGGGGAAACTGCGCGGCATTGGCGAGGGAGCGCCCCGCCTCGTCCCGGAGATCCCCCGGAAGGCTCAGGATAAATTCGCCCTTCTGGGGAAAGGGCCCCTCGAAGAGGGCGCGCCAGACGTAGCCGGCGTCCTCGTCATCGGTACGGACAACGGGTTTGAAGACGCGGCCCGCCTTCGTCTTCAGGGTGATCTTTTCCAGGGCCGCCGCGGGGACCGGCGAGGAGAATCGCACCGCCATCGGCAGGAGCGGGATGCAGGCCCGGTCCGGATTCTCCCGGGAGCAGCGGAACTCGGCCCGGAACGGACCGCTGGTCTTGAACGCAAGGACCTGGTCCTGCTCCCGGGTCAGCCCCGTCTTGGACCGGACACCGGCCTCCCAGACGAGGTTCACCGCCGTCTCGTCGGGAAACACGCGGCGTGCCCGGACCACCACGACCCGGCTCCCCTGTTTCAGAAGGCCAAGGGTCTTGAGAATGGCCGCCCGCTCCTCTCCCGACAGGATCGTGATTCCCACACGGTCTCCGATCCCGGCGACGGAGAAATAGACGTGCTTCCCGATCGATTCCTCATCGGCCTCTCCGTCGAGGAGAAGGACAAAAGCCTGGTCCGCATGGACGCTTTCGCTGCCCTCTCCGGGCCACGAGCGCAGGACGGCGGGGCCGCCCGTTGTAAAGGAGTAGGCCTTCGCGCTTGAGATCCCGCGGCCCGCCAGGTCTTTCAGGTCCGGACGAGGCTCGAAACGGCAGGAGACCCCCGACGGCAGGTCCCGGGAAAAATCATAGACCCAGTGCCGGGAGTCCACCCAGCGCCCGCTTCCCTTTTCGGGGCAGGATACCGTGAAGGGATCCGCCAGGCGGGGATCGCCGAGGGGCACCATGGCCGTGACAAAGCGGACCGCTACCTGCCGGACGTTGCGGGCGCTTCCCTCGGGGCTGAACTGCTCGATGCCCGGTGCGGCGGACATGGCGATGCACGGGCCGACGGAAAGGAGGAGCGTCAGAGCAAACGCCGCCAGCAGGCGGTACAGCGTGAGGTATGAACGGGTACGCATGGATCGTTCTCCTTTCCGGTTTGGCGTAAAACGGGGGTGTGGCCCGCCTTCCCGGGGCTTTCCAGCTGCAGGCAGGACATGAAGCGTGCCGGTCCGGGATTCAAATGCCTCCGGCGGGCAGGTCAGGATCTCCTGCGCAGGGACGGAACAAGCCGGCCGGCCAGGCGATATGCTCTCTTGTAGAGGGGCAGGGCCTCCTCGATCCGGCCGAGGGCCTCACGGGCGGCCTCCTCCCCGATCCGGACGAGATCCCGCGCGCGGGTGAAATCCATCCAGTGCAGGTCCCCCACGTCGGGGCGGATCGCGACGTCGGCCTCCCGGAGCTCCTCCAGCTGGAGGCGATCCGAGGTGATCTCCCCGGCCCGGTAGAAAACATCCTGGGCGGTCTCGAACTGCGGCGCTTCCACCACCTCCCGGTCGACCACCACGGCGATGACTACGTCCGCTCCGGCCTTCCGGGCCGCCCGGACGGGGACCAGGCTCGTGATGCCCCCGTCGGCGAGGAGCCATTCGCCCCAGCGCACGGGCTCCACGGCCCCGGGAACGGAGCAGCTCGCCAGGACGGCCCGCCGGAGGGACCCCTCGGTGAAAACCACCTCCTGCCCCTTCAGGAGGTCCGTGGCGATGCACAGAAAGGGAATCCGTGTCTCCCGGATGTCGATGTCGGGGATGAAATAGTCGATGAGGGAGGCAAAGTCCCGGGGAGGCAGGACGGAGGGGCGGAAAAAGGAGCGAAGCATGTAGTAGCGGCCGCGCAGGGATGCGGCCATCCTGGCGATGCGGCTCTTCTCGACGGCGGGTGCGACGGAGAGACCGATGGCCTTCAGTTCCGAGTCCTGGAAGGCGGGACTGGCCAGGTACTCGTCGATCTTGCGGCTGAGCTCCCGGGGCGAGAGGCCGGCGGCATAGGCGCCGCCGAGAAGAGCACCGGCGCTGGTCCCGGCGATGAGATCGAGATCAATCCGCTCCTCCTCAAGGACCGCCAGAACGCCGACATGGGAAAATCCACGCACGCCGCCTCCGCCCAGGGCAAGGGCAACCTTCTTGCCTGTCCACCTCATGGCCGGCTCCCCCTCCTGTCCGCTCCTTTCGTCTTCCCCGCCTGGGCCTTTCCGGATGCGCCGCCGCCCGGAAGGGTCTCCACCTTACCCTCGGCGAAAGCCCCCGTCAAGACCGTCGCCTTGTTCTGTTCCCGCGTTCCGGAACGGCCTTCAGGCGGCCGCTCCCGGGGAAGGCTCTGCGATCCCGCCCCTGTCCGTATCGGAGCCGCCGTCCGAGAACAGTCCCGCCACGGCGGCGGTCTGTTCCGGAGCCCCGAGAGTGACGAGGATGTCCCCGGCGAACATCTCCATTTGCGGATCGGGGTTATAAACCATCTCGTTTCCGCGCCGGATCGCCAGGATCGTAACGCCGTGCTCCTTTCGAAGGGCCATGTCCCCGATGGTCCGTCCATCCGCCGGCGCACCCTTTTCCAAACGGAACGTGACCACTTCGGTGTCGGGGAGGCAGAGCCGCAGGTCCGTGCAGACAGCCGCATCGGGGGACAGGGTCCTCAGCATGTCGTAGCCGCCCGTCCGGATTTCCTGGATGTAGCGGTCGATCTCCGGCTTCGGGATCAAGTACTTCCGGAGGACCCGGGCGAAGATCTCGATGGAGGTCTCGAACTCCTCGGGGATCACCTCGTCGGCCCCCAGTTCGTGGAGCGCCGCCATTTCGCCCAGGTATCGCGTCCGGACGATGATGTGCAGCGTCCGGTTGAGCCGGCGGGCCAGCTCCACGATACGCCGCGTCGCCGTGGGGTCGTTGATGGCCACGACCAGCGTCCGGGCGGTCCGGATGCCCGCGGAGTCCAGGACCGCCTCGTGGGTGGCGTCGCCGTAATGGATCGGCAGCCCCTCCTTTCGCTCATCCCGCACCGTGTCGGGATTCGTCTCGAGGATCACAAAGGGGATTCCCGTCTGGCGCGCAGCATGGGCGATGTTCCTGCCGTTGAGGCCAAAGCCGACGATGACGAGGTGGTCTCCGATGAAGGTCTCTTTCGGGCCGTGGTACAGCGAGCCGCCTGCCTTCAGGCGGGCCGGCAGCGGCCAGGCCATGATCCGGCGTGCCATGCGCGGCGAGGCGCCGATGATGAAGGGGGTCAGGGCCATCGTGAAGACGGAGACGGCCAGGAAGATCTGGTAGAGCCGCTGACTCATCAGGCCGTAACCCGACCCGACCTTGGACAGGAGGAACGAGAACTCTCCGATCTGGCTCAGGGCCAGGCCCGCCAGGAGGGCGATCCGGAAGGGAAGTCCCTGGACGATGACCGTGCCGACGGCCAGGGAGGCCTTCAGGAAGAGGACGGCGGCGGTCAGTGCCAGGATCAGAAACGGTTGACCGAGAAAGAACCCCATGTCCAGGAGCATCCCGATGGAGACGAAGAAAAAGCTCGTGAAGACGTCCCGGAAGGGCAGGACGTGGCCCACCGCCTCGTGGCTGTAGGGTGACTCGGAGATCATCAACCCCGCCAGGAAGGCGCCCAGGGCCAGTGACAAACCCGCCGCGTGGGTCAGCCAGGCGACGGACAGGCAGATGAGGATTACCGCCAGGAGGAAGAGCTCGCGGCTCCGGGTGCGTGCGATGGCGTGGAGCCACCAGGGTACGACCCACTTCGCCCCCACGGCAATGACGGCAATGGCCGCGGTCCCCTTCAATGCCGTCATCAGCAGGTCCATTCCCGTTTTCCCGCCGGCCCCGGCCAGGAAGGGAAGGACGAGCATCATCGGAACGATGGCGAGATCCTGGAAAATGAGGATTCCCAGGGCGCTCCCGCCGTGGGGCGTGTCCAGCTCGGCCCGGTCCTGAAGCGCCTTCAGCACGATGGCGGTGCTGCTCAGGGAGAGAAGAAACCCGAAAAACATCGACTGGCCGAACGGAAAGCCCGCAACCGCCGCGATCCCGGCCCCGGCGGCAATCGTGAGGCCCACCTGGAGGGAACCGCCCAGGAGCACGGAGCGGCGGATCTTCACAAGATGGCGGAAGGAGAATTCCAGGCCGATGGTGAACAGGAGGGCCACAATCCCCACCTCGGCCATGATCTCCACGTTTTCCGCCTGGCGGATGAGCCCCAGCCCGTGAGGGCCGGCAAGCATGCCCGTGAAGATGAATCCCACCAGGACGGGGACGCGGATCTTTGTAAAAAGAAAAAGGACCCCCACGGAGAGGCCGAAAATGATCAGGATGTCCGACATCAGGTCCTGCGGCATGGTCCGTTACCTGTCCGTTTCGTCCATGGTCACCTCAAACAGCAGGGGCCAGTTTTTTCCGGTCACCAGGAGCCGGCGCCGAACGGCGTCCCAGGCAATCCCGTTGGCCGCTCCGGCGGGCGTCCCCCGAAGTCTCTGCCGCAGGACCGCCAGGTCGATCCATCCCTCCACCCGGCCCGAGTCCGGATCGATGCGGGCGATGCGGTCGCTTTCCCAAACGTTTGCAAGGATCCGGCCTTCCACCCATTCCAGCTCGTTGAGCCGGTCGACCGGGCGCCCCCCGTCGGTCACCGCGATGGAGCGGAGCGTCCGGAAGGTCCAGGGATCCAGAAAATAAAGGCGATCCGTTCCGTCGCTGGCAATGAGCCGTTTCCCGTCGGACGCCAGACCCCATCCCTCCCGGGGATAGGCAACCGTGGCCAGGAGGCGCAAGGTCCTCCGGTCGTAGACATGGATCACCCCGGAACGCCAGGTCAACTGGATGAGGCGCTCCCCCGAACGTGCCAGCCCCTCGCCGAACTGGTCTTCCGGCAACCGCCGGATGCTGAGGACGGCACCGCTCTCGAGAGCCGTCTTCCTCAGGCTGGATCGGCCCCGGAGGCCTGTGCTCTCATAGAGAAAACCGCCATGGAACAGCAGGCCCTGCGTAAAGGCCTCCGGATCGTGGGGATATTCCCGGACAATCCGGACATCCCGGACCGGCGCCCCTCGAGCGCCGTCCCCGGCGGGCATCCCGGACATGGGGCCGGCCGCTGCGGGACGGATCGCAGCGACGATCAGGAAAGCCGTCAGGACCGCGGGAGACATTCCCCGGCGGAAACGGGCCATGGCAGATGCTCCGATGGATTGCCGCATCATCATAGTATGGATCGGCGGGCTTGTCGAGGCGGGCGGTTCCGCCGGGTGACCCGCGCCGTCATGGCCGACGGCAGGGGGTTTCCTCGCCCCGGAAGCCGTGGTATGATGGCCGTGCATGCGCGGCCGCACCATTGGGAACGGCCGGCCCAGGGGGAAGGGAATGAGACTGTCAAAGCACGAATTCGACCAGGCCGTACAGCGGGCGATCCGCAGGATTCCGAAGGAGATCCGGCATCACCTGGACAACATGGTGATCTCCGTCCAGGAGCGTCCGTCCCGGGAGCTCCTCCGGCAGATGGACCTCCCCCCGGATTATCCCCTCCTGGGAGTTTACCAGGGAGCCTCCCTGATGGAACGCTCCGCCACCTATCCTCCCCTCTACCCGGATTCGATTCTCATCTTCCAGGAGCCCCTGGAGGAGATGTGCTGGACCCTGGAGGAACTGGAGGAGGAGATCGAGATCACCGTCGTCCACGAGGTGGCTCACTTCCTCGGTATCACGGAGGAGCGCCTGATCGAACTGGGCTATGAGTGACCCCGGCGGACGGGTTCCCCCGTCCGGGACTACCGGATGATCCGGCTGTCTCCGCCCGGCTGGTTCGGGACGATGAGCCGGGAAGACTCCCGGCGCTGCATCTCCCGGGCCTGCGCCATCAGGCCTTCCACGTAGGCCTCCATCGCATCCGGGAACATGTCCAGGGCCTGCTGGAGGTTCTTCGCGTCGATGGGAAACTGGATCGGAAGCGGCCCCTGCGGAGTCATGATCTGGGTCTGCCCGGCAAAGAGGACCTTCCGGGTCTTGTCCGGCTCTCCGTTGGGCTTCACCGGCGAAAGCTGCCGGATCACCGCCACCTGGAGGTCCGAAAAAGTCTCCTCCCGGTAGAGGTTCTTCTGGTTCACCCGGACACGCTGCCGATCGTCGGCCCCCGCTGTTTCCTCCGCTGCATTCGCTTCTTCCACACCATGGATGTGCTGTTCTTCGGTCATGGCTTTCTCCTGAAGAGAGGACAGGCATGAAATCCGTCCCCGTGTTGTTTCGGGATAGAAAGGGGGCAGATTTCGGATCCGCCCCCCCTTTTCCAGGTCGCCTCGCCTTCTTACAAGGACTTGGCGATGTACTTCATCATCTGTTTGAAGACCCCCTCGAGAATCTCCGGGGCGATGAAGTAATCGGGACACCGCTGGAAGAACAGGGCGTTCATGGCCTTCGCCGCGGCCTCGACGTCGCCTCCGCTGCTCCGGAAAATCTCCCGCATCTCCGCGTCGAGCTTCCGGGCCTCCCGGTCGGTCGCGGCGACGAATCCGGCCGCCTCGTCGCCTGTGACATAGCCGTAGTGGTCCGCCCCGACAATCGCCACCGGCAGAGGCTGGAGCTTCTCCAGGCTGGCCAGGTACTGGGCCATGTTCGTGTTCGCAGAGGGAAACGCCGTATCCCGGTAAGGGATGCCGACGGCATCGGAGGCGAAGAGGGCCTTTGCGGCGGGCTCCCAGGCGGTGATGGAGCAGTTCGTGTGCCCGGGCGTCTCGAATATCTCCAGGGCGACGCCGCCCAGGTCGATCCGGTCCCCCTCCTTCAGTGCCGTCCCCCGGATGTCGTCCCGCCACTCGTAATCGCGTCCTTCGAGTCCGTTTTCGGCCCCGGCCATCCCGGCGGCCATCCGGGTGAAGGTGTTGGCGATGCCGATGGCCTTCGGCATGGCCAGGATGTCCCAGGCGGGTCCGGAAGCGCACACCTCGATCCCCGGCCAGGTCCTCTTGAACCAGGGAACGACGCCGATGTGGTCGAAATGGGAGTGGAGGATCAGGATCTTTGTCAGGCTCCCCGGATCAAGGCCGAACGCCTCCATCTGGGCCAGGACGTCGGGCAGGATATGGGCCAGGCCGCCGTTGATCAGGACGGCCCCTTCCCGCCCCTTCAGGAAATAGACACCAGACTCCTCCCGACCCAGGTACCACAGCCCGTCACGGATCTTCCCCGCCTGGCGATGCCGCATGGCCTGACCTCCTTTCGCGCTATACCGGCTTGTAAAGGACGATTTTCGCTTTCTCCCGGAGTTTCTTGACCAGGGAGACGAGGGCCTGCTGTTTCTTCTGGTGCTCCAGGTAGAGGGACACCCGGTCTTTCACCTTCTCCAGGGGCATGGGCCTCACGGCGTTGTGCTCCTGGACCTGGATGATGTGGTAGCCGAAGTCCGTCTCGACAACCGGGCCGATCTCGTTGACCTTCTGCGAAAAGGCGGCATTGTCGAAGGGCTTCACCATCTGGCCCCTGGGAAACTCTCCCAGATCGCCGCCGTGCTCCTTGCTGGGGCAGTCGGAGTACTTTTTGGCCAGCTCCATGAAGTTCCCACCGGCGAGAAGCTGCTTGCGGATGTCCTCCGCCTTGGCCTTCTTCTCCGCTTTCGTCTTCTCGTCGTCGCCGGTCGACTTGGCGATCAGGATGTGGCGTGCCCTCACCGATTCGGGGATGGTGAAGGTCTTCTTGTTCTTTTCGTAGAAGGCGGCGATCTCCTTGTCGGTGGGTTTCCCCTGCTTGCCCATGCTGCTCTGCACGAGCTTGTCCAGCTTGACGCCGAAGGCGATTTCTTCCCGGAGCTGGGCCTGTGTCGTTCCGCTCTGCTTCATGAGGCCCTCGAGGGTCGTCCCCGGCTGCAGGGTTCCCTTGACCTGCTCGATGGCATCGCTGATCTCCTTGTCGGAGGCAGTCAGGTTCCGCCTCTTGATCTCGTTGGCCAGGAGCGTGCGGGTGACGAAGTCGTCGACAATGCGCTTGCGCATGTCGTCACGGAGCTTTTTCCTCTTCTCGGCCGTGAGTTTCTCCTTCACGGCGGCCAGCCGCTTCTTCACGATGGCATCGATCTGGCCATCCGTGAGCCTTGTCCCGTCCACCTCGATCAGCACGTCGGACGGCACGGCAGGCGCCGCCGTCAGCGCGGTGGAAGACTCCAGTCCCGCCGCACCGGGCAGGGGGATGGGGGGCGGAGCCGGCGCCTGCTGGGGCGCGGCGGCCGTTTCCTTGGGTTTGTCCTCCTTGGCGCAGCCGATCGGAGCCACCAGGATCACGAGAATCAGCAAGACGGAACAGAACGCGTACACCATACGTTTCATGAAAAACCTTCCTCCTCCGGCGGGATCTTCCCCTTGCCCGGCGTCGGCGGCAGCAGCCGCCGGTTCGCTGAAATTGTAAAAATTTTCCGTTGTATATGCGAAAAGAACGAGCGTCGTCAAGGAAGGAAACGGCGCGGCTACGATGCCTCCCGGTCTTTCTCCCACAGGACCGCCAGCAGTTCGGCCGCGGCCGTATTCCCGGTCTCCTCCCGCCGGCCCGCCGCATCCGGACATCCCGTCCATTGCAGAAGCCGCTCCACTCCATCGACAAGGGGGACATTCGGCAGGCCCCCGTCCCGGAGGGCATGAACGGCCCGGAGGGTGCGGAAGGCATCGAACCAGCCGTGGAACTGGCGCCGCAGATGGGCCGGCCCGGGCGCCTGTCGGCGGATCTTCTCCCAGGCCCCGGGGAAGGACTGATCCTCCAGAAAACGACCCAGAACCGGGTGGATCCGGCGGGCTTCGGCGAGACGGTCTTCCCCGGAGCGGTCCGGGTTCTCCTCCGCCAGGCGGATCCATTCCCGGAGGATCCGGAAGATCTCCGGCTCGTAAAGACTCCCGGCGGCGGACTCCTCGCCGGAGAGCACGCGGGCCATGCGGCGTCCGGTCCCGAACGGAACGCGGAGCGACGGCCGGGGCGAGGGACGGACGACGGTTCCGCCGATTCGGCCGACAGGCCCCAGCTTGGCCAGCTTGTTGAGGAAGTAGAAGTCCTCCCCGGCCCGGCGCCGGCTCATGCCCCGGACGGCCGCGTAGGCCTCGCCCGTGCAGGCGATGGTGGAGCCGACCGTGTGGAAGGCATAGGGAGAGCCGGCCCAGCGCAGGCCTAGAACGTAGGCGCGGAGAAACAGCTCGTAGCGCAGGATGGCCTCCTGCAGAACCGGATCTTCCGCTTCCTGGTGGGCAAAATCGACGACGGCCCCGGGGGCCTCCCCCCGGGCGAAAAAGGCGCCGGCGGCGGACAGGTAGCCGGAGTCCACCCGGCTGTCGGCATCCAGGCAGACGAGGAAGGACGGATCCCGCCGGCTCATGTCGAGGAGAGACAGGGCGCGGTCGAGGCCGATCTTGCGGGCCAGGCCGACTCCGTCCCGGTCGGGGATCTCGAATCCCGGGGAGGAGGCGTCGACGGCGGCCAGCCGGAGGGCGCTCCGCCGGATGCAGGCGAGACTCTCCCCGAGCCCCGGTCCTCCGGCCGCCGTCTCCGCATCCGACCCGGCAATGACGGCGGCCAGGATCTCCAGAGTCTCCCGGTTGTTCCGGATATCCGCGGGGTCGTCACTGGAGGGAGCGCGGTTGTTCACCACCACCAGGACCAGCGTGTGCGCCAGCTCCGGCTCCGGCTGGCGCGCCAGGTCCGCCAGCGTCGTGAAAAGAGAGTCCCGCTCCGCCAGGGCCGGGATGACGACGGCCCGGGAGAGGCCCTCCAGGGGACCGGCCAGGAAAGGGTGCAGGGGCTTTTCCGCCCAGCCGTCGAGGTAGCGCCGGACCGTCCGGGATGTGCTCATGGCACTGCCGCCTTCACCAGGTCCCGGAGCGTGTCGTAATCGTCCCCGTCCATCCAGCGGATCGGGACGCCCCGTCGCTCCATGCCCCGGAACCAGGTCTCCTGCCTTTTCGCGAACTGGCCGATGCGCGTCTTCAGGGTCCGAACCATCGCGTCGTATGGAAGATCCCCGGCCAGGTGAAGGCTGATGTATCGATACTCGAGGCCGAGGGCGTAGAGCCGCTCCCATGAGACGCCCGACTCCCGGAGCCGCTGCACCTCCTCGACCAGTCCCCCCGCCAGGCGGTCCTCGAGGCGCCTGGCAATGCGGCTCCGGAGGACCGCCCGGTCCCAGTGCACCCCCGCGACCAGGGGACGCAGGACCGGCCCCGGCTCCACCGGCGTTTCCGTCCGGTGGCAGGCGATCTCGATGGCCCGCAGAAGACGCGCGCGGTCCGTCAGGTCCGTCGTATTGTGCAGCCGGAGATTGGCGGAACGGAGCATCTCCGCCAGTTCCTCCTCGCTCAGGTCCGCCAGCCCCCTCCGCAGCTCCGGGTTCTCGGGGACATCCTCCATGCGGTAGTCCCGGAGGACCGCCTCGATGTAAAGCCCCGTCCCGCCGGCCAGAACAGGAACGATCCCCCGCCGGGACAACTCCGCAAAGCAGTCGCGAAACGCCCGCTGGTAAGAGAAGACGCTGAACTCCTCCCGGAGATCGGCGATGTCGATCAGATGGTACGGAACGGGGGCGCCGTCGACGAGGTAGTCCCCGAGGTCTTTTCCGGAGCCGATGTCCAGGCCCCGGTAGACCTGTCGCGAGTCCGCGGAGATCACCTCCGAGCCGGTCTCCCGGGCCAGGCGGGCGGCAAGGCGCGTCTTCCCGGATGCGGTGGGACCGACGATGACGATCAGGTTTATCCTTTGCGCGTTCATGGCTCTTTTTCCAGGACCAGGATTCGACTGCCGCGGCGACCTTGCGTCGGAAAGCAGCCGTGAAATTGTCTTGAAGTGGCCGCGCCTGCGTGTTAGCAGGAATTCCCCCGTTTTACAATTCCAGGGGCGGATCGTTCCCCTATGACTGACAAAAGCCTGGATCTGGGCCGTGGCCCCATTCTTCCCCTTCTCCTGCGGATGAGCTGGCCTTCCATGGCCGCCATGCTGTCCATGGCCCTCTATAACCTCATGGACACGCTATGGCTCGCCCGGACGAGCCACCAGGCGGTGGCGGCCCTGACGGTGAATTTCCCGGTCCAGATGATCCTGGCCGCCCTCGGCGTCGGCACCGGTGTCGGGGCCGGCTCCTTTGCCGCCCGCATGTTCGGGGCGGGAGACCTGGAATCGGCCCGGAAGACGGCGGGCCAGGTTTTCCTCCTCACCTTCGCGTTCGGGGCCCTGCTGATCGTCCTGACCCTCGCCAACCCCGACGGCCTGCTCCGGCTGTTCGGCGCCTCCGACGATATCCTGCCCATGGCCCGAAGCTACCTGACCATCGTGATCTTCAGCTCCCCCTGCGTCCTGTTTTTCATGATGGTGAACAACCTGCTTCGCGCCGAGGGAAGACCGAACCTGTCCATGCACGTCGTCCTCGTCTTCTCCGCCATCGGGATGGTCCTGGATCCGATATTCATCCTGGGCTGGGGACCCATCCCGGCCATGGGAATCCGTGGCGCCGCGTACTCCGCTGTCATCTCCCAGTCCGCGGCGGCACTGCTGTCCCTCTATTTCATCAGCCTCCGTTCGTCCAGGTACCGTCTCGACCGGAGCCGGCTCATGCCGGACCCGGCGATCCTCCGGTCCATCTTCCAGACCGGATTTCCTTCCATTATCATGAACTTCGTCGTCAGTGCCGTCATCATCGTCTACAACCACGCCCTTGTCCCTTACGGTGACGAGGCTCTGGCGACGCTGGGATTGTGCTTCCGGGTGAACGGCGTGGTCATGATGATCCTTTTCGGGGTGGGGCACGGAGTCATGCCCATGGTCGGCTTCAGTGCCGGCGCCCGCAGCTATCAGCGGCTGATCGAAACGGTGCGGGAGGCCAACCGGTTTTCCCTCATCCTGGCGGTGGCATCCTTCCTGCTGCTCGAAGTCCTGGCCCCCCAGATCCTCGGCCTGTTCTCGACCGATCCGCGGCTCACGGCGATGGCCGTTCCGGCACTCCGGATTTTTGTTTCCGCCATGATCATCATCGCCCCGGCGCTGGTGTGGATCAACATGTTCATCGGCCTCGGGAAGGGATCGACGGCCATGTGGCTCATGTTCATCCGGGATATGCTGCTCCTGGTGCCGCTCTTGATCATCCTGCCGCCGTTCTTCGGGGTGAGCGGAGTCTGGCTGGCCCAGCCCCTCTCCAGTGTCGTGGCGTTCTTCATCATCCGCCACCGGGCGCTCCGCGAGATCCGCTCGTTCCGGGAAGCGGCGGCCGTTTGAGCAGGATCGGGAAAAAGGGGGCGGATTTCAAACCAGTACCCTCTCCATGATTTTTCTTCTTTATTCGTATCAGGGCGCTGGGGGCTGCCACGGGGGCTCCCGCCGTCGCGAAAACGTTTCC
>CAZODI010000013.1:0-86771 GCA_964578535.1 uncultured Syntrophaceae bacterium | reverse complement strand
GTGTCATGGTGGGCCAGGGCAGAATTGAACTGCCGACACCCGGATTTTCAGTCCGGTGCTCTACCGACTGAGCTACCGGCCCGTTTTTGCATCGGTTGCTCCCCCGTTGGGGATGCGATTTGTAGTAAATCTCCCTTTTCTTGTCAAGCGCTTTTTATCCCGTGTACGGGCCGAGCGGAAGCGCCATCTGGGCGCTCTCGCGGCGCTCGCCGACCACGACCACGACCGTTCCGGCGATCTTGTCGTGCCAGCCCTGCTTGCGGGGATCCACGGCAACCCAGAGAAAGCCCAGGAGAAAGATGGACGAGAAGTGGTATCCCACCCAGCGGAGGAAGGCGATGCCGGGCGGCAACGGCGTTCCGTCCTGGCAGACGACCCGGACCCGGAAGAGCATCTTCCCGGGGGTCTGCCCGGTGAGGCCGTGGAAATACGTGAAGTAGAAGCAGTTCATGCACAGGAGAGAGAGCGCGTACAGGAGCATGAACGTGGACACCGACGCGAAGATGTCCTCCGGCCAGGCCAGTCCCCCCTGCAGCCAGGAGAGGTTGAGGGCCACGGCCCCCGTGATGAACAGGAAGACGGCGATGGTGGAGAGGATCATCCAGTCGACCGACATGGCGAAGGCCCGCCTCCAGAATCCGGCATAGGGGTTCATCGAATTCAAGGGACCTCCTCCCGGGTTGTTTTTCCCCCGGCCGTGCCGAGCCCGCCGATCTCGTACTGCAGCATGGCCACGACGGCCGGGGCGGCCGTCTCCACCTTGAGGACGTTTCTCCCCAGGCTGACGGACCGGAATCCCGCTTCCCGGGCCAGGCGGACCTCGTCGGTCGAGAGGCCGCCCTCGGGTCCGACAATCAGGCAGTAGGCCGCGGTGCCTTCCCCAATGCTACGCAGGGTCTCCCGGAATCCCGCCTCCTTCTCCTCCTCCCAGAAGATCAGGCGGCAGGCGTCCTCCGGAAGGGCCATCCGGACCATCTCTTCAAAGGAGTGGATGGGATCGACCTGTGGGATGTGGGCGCGGCCGGTCTGGCGGGCCGATTCCTCGGCGATGCGCTGCCACCGGGCGACGCGCGCCGTGCCTTTGTCGGCAGAGATCCTGGGGACGCTGCGGGCCGAGCGGTAGGGGACGATCCGCCGGACACCCAGCTCCACGACCTGCCGGATGATGGCGTCCATCTTGTCCCCCTTCGGGAGGGACTGGGCCAGGATGATCGGGACCGCCTGGGATTTCCGGGTGGCTTGGTTCCGGATCTTCAACTCCGCCCGGCCGCCGGCAGGATACGAAACGACGGCTTCGCACTCGGCGCCGCGTCCGTCGCTGAGGACGATTTCCTCCCCCTCCTTGAGGCGGAGGACGTTCTTCAGGTAGTGGCTCCGGGAATCGTCGATGGTCCGGGTATCCCCGGGCTCCGGCAGGGAATCCAGGAAAATGCGCGGACGGGTCACGCGCCGCCCCCTCCCTTTCTCAGGGCGTAGCAGATCCATTCCTTTTCCGTCACGAGCCGCTGGATCGTGAGCTGGCCGGTGAGGAAGTGCTCTTCGATGGCACCCCGCTGCTGCTCCAGGATGCCCGACAGGATGAGCCATCCCCCGTCGTCCAGAAGGGAGGTCAGGTGGGCGCGCAGCTTGAGGAGGAGCTTGGCCGTCAGGTTGGCCACGATCAGGTTGAAGGAGTCCCGGATGGTCGCCACGTCCCGGTTGACCACGGCCACCCGTTCGGCCACCTGGTTGATGGCCACGTTCTCCCGGGCAACCTCGACGGCCTTCCGGTCGACGTCGACGCAAAGGACGCGCTCGGCGCCGAGTTTGGCCGCGGTGATTCCGAGGATGCCTGTTCCGGTCCCCACGTCGAGGACGTGCCATTTCAGTTCGTGGCGGCCGTGCAGCATCAGGTCCTCGATGGCCTCCAGGCACATGCGGGTGGACGGGTGCTGGCCCGTGCCGAAAGCCATGCCCGGATCGATCTCGATGATGATGTCCCGGCCCGAGGATGCGTAGCGCTCCCAGGTGGGTTTGACGACGATGCTGCGGCTCATCCGGATGGGCTTGAAGTACTTCTTCCAGGCCTCTCCCCAGTCGGGATTCTCGATGATCTCCCGATTCAGGCGGACGGCGGGCAGGTCGGGAAAGAGCTCCGCAAGGTCTTCCAGGTACGCCGTCAGCGATGCGATCCGGTTCTCCATCCGGACGTCCACCGGCAGGAAGGCATAGATGGTCTCCTCGGGGGACAGGCCGGGGAAATCCTCGTTTTCATCCTGGATCACAGGGGTTTCCTGGTAGACTCCCTGGGCACCCAGCTCGGTCATGAAATTCGACAGGGCGTCCGACATCTCCGGCGGGCTCAGGAGCGTCACCTTCAGCCATCGTTCCTGCTTTCCCTCCCCCTTGGACGATCGTTCCGGCATGTCCTCTCCCTTCCCTGAAAGATGCCTTCTCATAACCTGTTTCCCATGACATTTCAAGCAGCTTGAATTTTCAAACCCGGCATGGTAGCGTCTCGACGCGGTTTTCGACGCCTGTGCCGGAGCCTCTCCATGCGGTCCGGACCTCAAGGGAGACACCCATGGTTTACTATCCCGTCAATCTGGACATCGCCGGCAGAAGGTGCGTCGTCGTCGGGGGCGGCCAGGTGGCGGAGCGCAAGGTGGAGCGCCTCGTGGAGTGCGGCGCCCGAGTGACCGTCCTGTCGCGGCGGCTGACGGCGCGCCTGGCGGACCTGGCCCGCGCCGGGACGGTGGAGCACGTCGATTCCGAGTACGAGCCGTCGAAGCTGGATGGGGCCATGCTGGTCATCGGGGCGACGGACCGGGAGGACGTCAACGATGCCGTCAGCCGGGAGTGCCGCCGCCGGGGCATCCTGGTCAACATCGTGGACGACCCGGAGCGCTGCGACTTCATCCTGCCGTCGATCCTCCAGCGGGGCGACCTGATGGTGGCCGTTTCCACCGGCGGGAGCAGCCCCGCCCTGGCAAAGCGGATCCGGGAGGACCTGGAGGAGTGCTTCGGACCGGAATACGCCGTCCTCCTGGAGATCATGGCGGAGCTCCGGCGGAAGGTGACCGCCCGGGGGAGGTCCGCCGCCGAAAACAAGGTCCTTTTCGAGGCCGTGGTCCGTTCCGGGGTGCTGGACCGGATCCGTGCCGGCGACTGGGAGGGCGTACGGGCTCTGCTCCAGGAGCTGACCGGGGAAGACATCGACGCGAGGCCCTGAATTCATGGACATCCTGGTTTTCAAGGCGGCTCTGGCCGCCTATCTTTTCAGCGCCCTGGCCTACGTCGCCTCGGTCGTGGTGCGGCGCGTCCACGTGGCCCGGGTTGCAACCTGGCTGCTGGCCGCGGCCTTCGTCATCCATGCGGGAGCCCTGGTCCTGCGGTGCATGGCCATCGGGCGGGCGCCGGTGGTGGGCCTGCATGACATGCATTCCCTGACCGCCTGGATCATGACGGGCGGATACCTGGCCTTCCAGTTCAGGACCAAGACCCGCGTCCTGGGGATTTTCGTGGCCCCGGTGGCGTCGGTGATGATGATCGTCGCCTCCACGGGGCTCGGCGGGGCCGTCGCGGCGTCGCCCCAGCTGGAGCACTCCCTGGTCACGATTCACGTGATCCTGACGCTGGCAGGAGAGACCCTGTTCGTCCTGGCCGCCCTGGCGGGCCTGATGTACCTGATCCAGGACAAGCGGATCAAAGAGAAGAAAATCACCCCCCTGAGCCGCTTCCTGCCCCCGCTCAAGGACCTGGACCGGATCAACGAGCTTTGCCTCTTGTGGGGATTCCCCCTGCTCACCCTCGGCGTCCTGGCCGGTTCCGTCTGGGCGCGGGTGGTCTGGGGCAGCGCCTGGCAGTGGGACGCGAAGATGGTCTGGACGGTCCTGGCGTGGGTCATCCTGGCGCTCCTCCTCCACCAGCGCCTGGCCATCGGCTGGCGGGGCCACAAGGCGGCCCTCTACTCGGTGGCGGCCCTGCTTGTTCTGCTCCTGACCTTCGTCGTGGAAAAGACCTTCTTCACGACGGTCCACCGCTTTCTGTGACGCCATGAGCCTGATTCTCGTCGGCATGAACCACAAGACGGCCCCCCTGGAGATCCGGGAGCGCCTGAGCATCACCTGCGAGGACGGGAGCGATCCCCTGGCGGAGGTCCTGCGGGTGCCCGGCGTCGAGGAGGCCCTGTTCCTCTCCACATGCAACCGGGTGGAGATCCTCGCCCGCGCCGGGGGCCGGGAGGCCGCGGATGGGCTCCACGGATTCGTGTTTCGCTACGGCAACCTGGACCGGCAGGAGATGGACCGCTGCCTCTACACGCATTACGACCGGGAGGCGGTGCGGCACCTCTTCCGGGTGACCGCGAGCCTCGATTCCCTGGTCATGGGGGAGCCGCAGATCCTGGGTCAGGTGAAGGACGCCTACCGCCTGGCGGTGGAGCGGAAGGCCACGGGGGCCGTCCTGAACAAGCTCCTGCACCACGCCTTCCGGACGGCCAAGCGGATCCGGACCGAGACGGGCATCGCCGCCAACGCCGTGTCGGTGAGCTTCGCGGCGGTGGAGCTGGCGAAGAAGATCTTCGGGACCCTCAAGGGAAAGACGATCCTCCTCATCGGCGCCGGCGAGATGTCTGAGCTGGCGGCCCGGCACCTGATCGGCCAGGGGGCCCCGCGGATCCTCGTCGTCAACCGGACTCACGCGCGGGCCGCCTCCCTGGCGGAGGAGTTCCGCGGCGAGGCGGTTCCCTTCGACGAGTTGTCCCGGGCGCTCCAGGAGGCGGACATCGTCATCAGCTCCACCGGCGCGGCCGGCTGGGTCGTCACGGCCCCGATGGTGGCGGCGGCCCTGAGGCGCCGGAAGAACCGGCTCCTGTTCCTCATCGACATCGCCGTTCCCCGGGACATCGAGCCCGCCGCGGGCGACATCGACAACGTCTACCTGTACAACATCGACCACCTCCAGGAAGTGGTGGACGAGAACATCCGGGGCCGCCTGGCCGAGGCGAGGAAAGCCGAGGACATCGTCGCCGAGGAGCTGGACCGGTATGAGGGATGGTACCAGACCCTGGAGGTCGTGCCCACGATCGTCTCCCTGCGGGAGAAGGTGGACGGCATCGTCCGGGGCGAGATGGAGCGCGTCTCCTCGTGGATCGAGGGGCTGAGCGAGGCCGACCGCGAGCGGGTGCAGATCCTGGCCTCATCCATCGTGAACAAGATCCTCCACGACCCCATCACGGGGCTCAAGGAGGAGAGCCATGAAAACGGCGCCGCGGTGTACGCGGAGGCCCTGCGCCGCCTGTTCCGCCTGGACGGGGAGCCGTGAAGGCGGGCGGCACATATAGATCAATGGAGGATATTCTGGAAGCGAACGTGCTGAGAATCGGGACCCGGGGCAGCGCCCTGGCCCTGAAACAGAGCGGCTGGGTGGCCGACCGGATCCGGGAGTGCCACCCGGGCCTGGCCGTGGAGCTGGTCGTCATCAAGACGAAGGGCGACATCATGCAGGACGTGGCCCTCGTCAAGATCGGCGGGAAGGGCGTCTTCGTCAAGGAGATCGAGGAGGCCCTGCTCCGGGGGGAGGTGGACCTGGCCGTCCACAGCATGAAGGACATGCCGGCGGAGCTGCCGGAGGGCCTCACGATCTCCGTCACGCCGAAGCGGGAGGACCCGAGGGACGTCCTGATCTCCAGGGGGAACGTCAAATTCGAGCACCTCCGCCGGGGGAGCCGCATCGGCACGGGCTCTCTCCGCCGCCGGTGCCAGCTCGTCAGCATCTACCCGGACCTGGAGATCGTTCCCCTCCGGGGGAACCTGGACACGCGGATCCGGAAGGTCGAGACGGAGAACCTGGACGGGATCATTGTCGCGGCGGCGGGGATCCGCCGGATGGGCTGGATGGACCGGGTGACCCAGTTCCTGCCGGAGGAGCTCATCCTGCCGGCGGCGGGCCAGGGGGTTCTCGCCATCGAGACCCGGACGGGCGACGGGAGAACGGGGGAAGCCCTGGCCTTCCTGAACGATCCGGTCACGTGGGGCGAGGCGGGGGCCGAGCGGGCCTTTCTCCGGCGCCTCGGCGGCGGATGCCAGGTCCCCGTGGCGGCTCATGCGAAGAAGAAGGGTGGCGACGTGGTCATCCAGGGGCTCATCAGCAATCTGGATGGCCGGCTGGTCGTCCGGGACGAGGTCCGCAGACCCTTCGGGGAGTTCGAGGATGCGGGCACGCAGCTGGCCGAGAACCTCCTCTCCCGGGGCGGGCGGGCGATCCTGGAGCTGGTCTACCGACAGTGTTGAGCCCCTGATAGAAAGAATAAGGAAGGTATTCGATGGCGGAGAAGGGAATCGTCTACATCGTCGGTGCGGGGCCCGGGGACGCGGGGCTGATCACCCTCAAGGGCGTGCGGTGCATCGCCCGGGCCGATGTGATCGTCTACGACCACCTGGTCAACGAGGAGATCCTCGTCCACGCGAAGCCCGGCGCGAGGCGGATCTATGCCGGGAAGGAGGGGGGCGACCACACCCTCGTCCAGGATGAAATCAACCGGATCCTCGTGGAGGAGGCCCGGCAGGGCCGCGTGGTGGCCCGGGTCAAGGGCGGCGATCCCTATGTCTTTGGCCGCGGCGGGGAAGAGGCGCTGGTCGTGGCGGCGGCGGGGCTGCCCTTCGAGGTCGTCCCGGGGGTGTCCTCGGCGGTCGCCGTACCCGCCTACGCGGGCATCTCGCTGACCCAGCGGGGGTATACGTCCACGCTCGCCTTCGTGACGGGCCACGAGGACCCCACGAAGGGGCAGAGCGACATCGACTGGAAGGCCCTGGCGGGCATCGGGACGCTGGTCTTCCTGATGGGCGTGAAGAATCTCCACCGGATCGTCGGAAGCCTTGTCGAGAACGGGAAAAGGCCGGAGACCCCGGCGGCCCTGATCCGCTGGGGGACGACGCCGGACCAGCGGACCCTGACGGGGACCCTGGGAACCATCGTCGAGCTGGCCCGGGAGCGGAAATTCAAGCCGCCGGCGATTTTCGTCGTCGGCGAGGTGGTTGCCCTGCGGGAGAAGCTCTCGTGGTTCGAGAACCGGCCCCTCTTCGGACGGGGCGTCATCATCACCCGGCCGGAGGCCCAGGCGGAATCCTTCGCCGCCCTCCTGGACGAGAAGGGCGCCCGGGTCGTTCACTTCCCCGTCATCCGGATCGCGGAGCCGGAGGACTGGTCAGGGCTGGACAAGGCCCTGGACAGCCTGTCGTCCTACGCCTGGATCGTATTTACCAGCGCCAACGGTGTCCGGCATTTCTTCGAGCGCCTCCGTGAACGGGGCGGCGACGTGCGGGACCTGTGGGGCATTCGGATCGCCACCATCGGACCCGCCTCGGCGGCGGCCGTCGAGGGGCGGGGAATCCGCGTGGACATCGTCCCGGAGGAGTACATCTCGGAGGGCGTGGTCAAGGCGTTCGAGAAGGTGGACCTGAAGGGTGCCCGGGTCCTCCTGCCCCGGGCGGCGGAGGCCCGGGACGTGATCCCCGAGGGGCTCGCCGCCATGGGGGCGACGGTGGATGTTGTCACGGCCTACCGGACGGTCCGCTCGGAGAAGACCCGGGAAGAGCTGGAGGCGATCTTCGCGGAGGGTAAGGCCGACGTCGTCACCTTTACGAGCCCCTCCACGGTCCGGCACTTCCTGGACATTCTGGGCGGGGTGGAGGCACTGCCCGCGGGCCTCAAGGTCGCCTGCATCGGCCCCATCACCGCCGCCGCCGCCCGGAAGGCCGGCCTGCCCATCCACATCCACCAGCAGGAGTACACAATCCCCGGTATGGTCACCGCCATCGAAGCCCACTTCTCGAAGGCGGACTGTTGAAAAAGGGCGTCTGCTGCGTTGCCTTTGTCCCGAGCCACTCGACGTACCAAACAAGTACGCCTCGTGGCTCAGGACTGCAGGCGCCTTGCATTCAACCCTTTTTGAACAGCCCTGAACGTCAGGCCGGCTGCTGAAATAAATCTGCCCAATTTTTTTCTCGGGAACTTTTTCCTTCTTCCTCCTGTCCAATCCCCCAAAAGGCAGCACCCAAAATCCCAGGATGGAAGAAGGAGGAAGTCATGAAAACCCTGTTTGCGATCTTTGCAGCGCTGTTGGTTCTGGCCGGGGGGCCCGCCTGGGCCTCCGTCGGCGACTCGGTGGACGTGAGCATCGTCACCGACGACGGCCGCACCCTGCCCCTCCACATGCAGAAGAGCCGGTACGGCCTGAAGAAGGTCTATGCCGAGGCCGTCCGGGGCGATCACTACCGGATCGTCGTCCACAACCGCCTGGACCGGCGGGTCGGCGTCGTCGTCGCCGTGGACGGCCGGAACATAATCTCCGGCCAGAAGTCGTGGCTCCGGAACAACGAGCGGATGTACATCCTCGAACCTTACGCCACCAACGAGTACAGCGGCTGGCGGAGCGGGCAGGATCGCGTGAATCGCTTCTACTTCACGGACGTGGCCGACTCCTATGCCGCCGCCTTCGGCGACACCTCTGCCATGGGTGTCATTGCCGTGGCGGTTTATCCCGAGATCCGGCGCTACGAGTCGCCGATGGACTTCTCCATGTCGGCGCCCGCGGGCAAGGCCAAGGGCGATATGGCCCGCCGGCAGGCGGCTCCCTCGGTGCAGCGGGAAGAATCGAAGAGCGCCGGCACGGGCTACGGCCGGGAAGAGTACTCACCCTCGCGGCAGGTGCGCTTCGACCCGGAGGCAAGGGCCATAGAGACGATCCTGGTGAAGTACGAGTGGCGGGAGACCCTCTGCCGGAAGCACGTCATCTCCTGTGGCCGGGGATATCGGGAGCACGGAAACCGCCTGTGGGACGGCTACGGCTTCGCCCCGCCCCCTCCCGACAGATTCCGGTAAGATGGTGCTCCTGCATCCCGCTCCGGCGCTTGAGTTTTTCCTTCCGATGAAGTAAGAATAGTTAAAGTAAGAATTTCAGGAGAACGCCGATGCGGATTACAACGAAGGGACAGGTTACGATTCCGCTCGAAATCCGGGAAAAGGCGGGTCTTCTCCCCCTCACCGAGGTGTCCTTCGAACTGGAGGGAGACCGGGTCATCCTGAGAAAGGCGGAAGGGCAGGGAAGCCGCGGGAAGGCCATGGTGGAGCGGATGCGGGGACGGGCGACGGCGGGGATGAGCACGGACCAGATCCTGGCCCTGACCCGGGAATGACATGGACATCCTGGTAGACAGCAACGTCATCCTGGACATCGTCACGGAGGATCCGGTGTGGTTTCCCTGGTCCTCCGAGACACTGGCCCGATGCGCGGAGACGGCGGTGCTGGCGGTCAACCCGGTTATTTATGCCGAGGTGTCCATCGGGTTCGCGCGGATCGAGGACCTGGAGGATGCCCTGCCGCCAAGTCATTTCAAGCGGTTGCCCCTTCCGTGGGAGGCGGCGTTTCTGGCCGGAAAGTGTTTCCAGGAATACCGGAAGAGGGGGGGAGAGAAACGCTCTCCCCTCCCCGACTTTTATATCGGTGCCCACGCGGCCCTGGCGGGCATGACCCTGGCAACCCGCGACGCGGCAAGGTATCGGACGTATTTCCCGAAGCTGGAGCTGATCTGCCCATAGCGGGCGACCGGCGCAACGGGTGAGCCGGGATCCCTTCCGACGGGATAGAAACTTTTTTCAACAAACAGGAAATGATCGGAATTTCAAAACTCTACTGCGGCGCCGTGGAAGCCGCCGACGTCCTCCGCTACAACCGGGAGTCGAGGCGCCTGCCTTCGCATCTGCTCCAGTTCTCCGCCGACAAGCGGCCGGTGGTGGTCTGGAACATGACCCGGCGGTGCAACCTGAAGTGCATCCACTGCTACTCCAGCTCGCGCAACATCCCCTACCGGGACGAGCTGACGACGGAGGAGGGGAAGGTGCTGATCGCCGACCTGGCGTCCTTCGGGTCCCCGGTGATCCTCTTCTCCGGCGGCGAGCCCCTGATCCGCAAGGACCTGCCGGAACTGGCGCAGTTCGCCGTGGACCGGGGCATGCGGGCCGTCATCTCCACCAACGGCACCCTGCTCACGCCGGAGCGCATCCGCACGTTCCGGGCGATCGGCCTGTCCTACATCGGGGTGAGTCTGGACGGCCTGAAAGAGACCCACGACTTCTTCCGGGGCGTCCCCGGAACCTTCGAGCGGGCGATCCGGGGCATCCGGGACTCCCGTGACGCCGGCATCAAGGTGGGCGTCCGGTTCACCGTGAACCGCCACAACGTGAAGGACGTCCCCGCCATCTTCGACCTGCTCGAAGCGGAGGACATCCCCCGCTGCTGCTTCTACCACCTCGTCTATTCCGGCCGGGGCTCGGCCCTCGTGGAGGAGGACCTTTCCCACGAAGAGACGCGGCGGCTCCTGGACCTGATCATGGACCGGACGCGGGACCTCTTCGCGAAGGGCCTCGAGAAGGAGATCCTCACGGTGGACAACCACGCCGACGGCCCTTACGTCTACCTGCGCCTCCTCCGGGAAGACCCGGTTCGGGCGGCGGAGGTCCTGGAGCTCCTGAAGATGAACGAGGGGAACAGCTCCGGCAACGGCATCGGCTGCGTGAGCTGGGACGGCGCCGTCCATGCGGACCAGTTCTGGCGGGGCATCTCCTTCGGAAACGTCCGGGAGCGGCCCTTCAGCGCCATCTGGACCGACACGTCCAACGAGCTGATGGCGAAGCTCAAGGACAAGAAGCCCCACGTCAAGGGCCGCTGCGCCACCTGCCGGTGGCTGGGCGTGTGCGGTGGGAACTTCCGGGCCCGGGCGGAGGCCGTCGCGGGCGACATCTGGGCGCCCGATCCGGCGTGTTACCTGACGGACCGGGAAATCGCGTAAAAAAAAGGAGGAGGCGACGATGCAGTTCCCCCTGTACCGGCCGAGACGGCTGAGAAAAAACGAGCATTTCCGGCGCATGATCCGGGAGACGAGGCTTTCCGTTGACGACTTCGTGTATCCGCTCTTCGCCGTCCCGGGAAAGAGCGTCAAGAAGCCCATCCACTCCATGCCGGGGAACTTCCAGATGTCCGCGGACTATCTCGTCCAGGAGGCGAAGGCCGCGAAGGACCTGGGGATCCCGGCGGTCCTCCTCTTCGGCATCCCCGACAAAAAAGACGAGCTGGCCACGGGGGCCTTCGCGAAGGACGGCGTCGTCCAGCGGGCCGTCCGCGAGATCAAGAGCCGCGTCCCGGACCTCCTCGTCATCACCGACGTCTGCCTCTGCGAGTACACGAGCCACGGCCACTGCGGCATGCTGGAGAAGGGGGCCGTGGACAACGACTCGACCCTGGAGGTCCTCGCGGAGACGGCGGTGTCCCACGCCAGGGCCGGGGCGGACATGGTGGCTCCTTCGGCCATGATGGACGGCCAGGTGGGGGCCATCCGGGACGGCCTCGACGAGGCGGGCTTCGACGATCTTCCGATCATGGCCTATTCGGCCAAGTATGCCTCCTGCTTTTACGGGCCGTTCCGGGAGGCCGCGGAGAGCGCCCCGCAGTTCGGCGACCGGAAGGCCTACCAGATGGACCCCGCCAACGGGGACGAGGCGATCCGGGAGATCACCCTGGACGTGGAGGAGGGGGCCGACATCATCATGGTCAAGCCCGCCTTGGCCTACTTAGACGTGATCCGCCGGGCCCGGGAGGAGTTCGACCTGCCCATCGCCGCCTACAACGTGAGCGGCGAGTTCGCCATGGTCAAGGCCGCCGCCCAGATGGGATGGCTGGACGGCGAGCGGGCCATGATGGAGTGCCTGACCTCGATCCGGCGTGCCGGGGCGGACATCATCATCACCTACTTTGCCCCCGAGGCGGCGAAGGTCCTCGCCCGCTGAGTTTTTCCGAAGGGATTCCGTCATCCGCTCCCGGCGTCCGGGAGCGGCGAAGAAACGGATTGTGAATGGCCGACACCGGTAAAGACAGGCGCCTGCCCGTCCTGGAAGATACGCTCCGCATGGTGGCCTGGGAGATCACCCGGCGATGCAACCTCGCCTGCGTGCACTGCCGGGCCTCCTCCGAGCGGGGACCCTACCCGGGCGAGCTGACCACGGATGAAGGCCTGCGACTCCTGGACGAAATCGCCGGCTTCAGCCGACCCGTCATCATCCTCACGGGAGGCGAGCCCCTGCTCCGGGAGGATGTCTACGACCTGGCCGCGTACGGGACGAAGAAGGGCCTGCGGATGGTCCTCGCCACGAACGGCACCCTCGTGACGGAGGACGCGGCCCGGCGGATGATCGGAGCGGGCATCCAGCGGGTCAGCATCAGCCTTGACGGGGCCGACGCGGCGAGCCACGACGCCTTCCGCTGCGTCCCCGGGGCCTTTGCGGGTGCCATGGCGGGCATCGAGGCCATGAAGCGGGCGGGCCTGGAATTCCAGATCAACACGACGATCACCCGGGCGAACCGGGCCTCGATTGCGCAAATTCTCGATCTGGCCGTCCGGATCGGGGCGGCGGCCCACCACATCTTCCTCCTGGTCCCGACGGGGAGGGGACGGGAGATGGCCGACCAGGCCATCTCGGCGGAGGAGTACGAAGAGACCCTGAAGTGGTTCGCCGAACAGGAGCATCGGGCGCCCATCCAGCTCAAGGCCACCTGCGCCCCCCACTATTTCCGGGTCGTGCGCCAGCGAAAGAAGACGGCGGGAGGTGAAGATGCCGGTCCGGCCGAAGCGACTCGCGGCGGTGCAGCGGGATCGGCTCCCCAGGGCCACCCCCTCCACGCCGTGACCCGGGGCTGCCTGGGGGGAAGCGCCTTCTGCTTCATCTCGCACACCGGCCAGGTACAGCCCTGCGGCTACCTGGAGGTGGACTGCGGGCAGATCCGGGAGCGGGGATTCGAGGCGGTGTGGAAGGAATCGGCGGTCTTCCGGGACCTGCGGGACCTGAACCGCTACGGCGGCAAGTGCGGGCGCTGCGAGTTCATCCGCGTCTGCGGCGGCTGCCGCGCCCGGGCCTACGAGGCGACGGGGGATTACCTGGCGGAGGAGCCTCTCTGCATTTACGAGCCGGGAGGCGGTCGATAGAAGGCGGGCCGGGAGCATGCCCGGACCGGAGGAAGCGGAACAACGGGGCGCAGGGGATGCGCCGACTGGGAGAACGGAGTGAAACGATGAAGAACGTGTGGCTGACGACGCTGTTGATCCTCACCTTTCTGGCCGGGACGGCCCTGGCCGCGGGGCCTTCCTTTGAGGAGCTGGACACGGACGGGGACGGCAAGCTGTCCCGCCAGGAGATCGACGCGGCGGCGGAAAAGGTGTTCCAGGAGGCCGACAAGGACCGGGACGGCTATCTGAGCGAGCAGGAGTTCAAGGCCATCCAGGGAGCGCGGTCGAAGTTCAGGGATCTGGACAGGAACAAGGACGGCAAGCTGTCCATGGACGAGCTCAGGAAGTCGGCGGATAAAAAATACAAGTACCTGGACCGGAACCGGGACGGCTCCATTGACGTGCCGGAAAGCAAAGTCCGCCGGGCGCCCGAGATCAGTCCGCTGTTCCGCGTCTATTTCTGACGATTGCCTTGATGGATGTCCGGATCACTTGTTACCACCGGGGAACAATGGACGGAAAAGATCGGGAGATTCTGAACATCCTCCAGAAGGAATTCCCTCTGGAAGCATCGCCTTTCCGGGCGGTCGGGGAGGCCGTGGGCCTCCCGGAGGGGGAAGTCCTGCGCCGGGTCCGCGAACTCCGGGAGAAGGGGGTGATCCGGCGCATCGGGGCGTCCTTCAACCCCCGGAAACTGGGATTCGTCAGCACCCTCTGCGCCGCCCGGGTCCCCGAAGGGAAGGCCGGCAACTTCGTGACGACCGTCAACGCCTATCCCGGCGTCACCCACCACTACCGCCGGGATCACGAGTACAACTGCTGGTTCACCTTCATCGCCCCGTCCGAGGAGGCCCTGGAGACGGCCCTTGCGGAGATCCGGGAGAAGACGGGGATCGAGATCCTGAGCCTCCGTGCGGTCAAGACCTACAAGATCGACGCCACCTTCGAGCTGTAAATCCGGGGCGTCAAAACGGAACGGGCCGGTGAAGCCTGCTCACCAGAGCGGACTTCGGGAGGCGTCCGCCGTGTCCGGACCGCTCCTTGTGAAAACCGGTCCTCCTCAATCATCCATCGATCGTGCGTCGCCGTTTTCCGGGATCGTCTTTCGAATCTTCTCCATGGCCCAGTCCTTTTTGGCCCGGACCATCTCCATCAGTTCGCGGCGCTGCTTTGCCGTGAGCTCCTTCATGGCCTTGAACTGGATCTCCGCCTCGATTTTCGTGAAGCCGGCCAGGACCGACAGCAGCTTTTCCGTCTGCCTGAGGACGGCCTTCTCGTCCAGCTTCTCCGCGGCAACCAGTTGATCCAGGGTGTCCTGCTCCTGCCGGAAGGCCTTTTTCAGCTCGGCGCTTTTCCGGAGGTCGCTCCGGGTCGCCTGCCGGATGCGGCCGACCTGTTCCTCCGAGATCTGCAGCATCTTGACGACTTTCGGCCGCTCCCACCAGTGCCGGTCGGCGGCGTCGCCCTTCCGGGCGGGGGCCGCGGAAACAGCTGGGATGGCGGCCAGCAGGAATAGAAGAACCGCTGCCGCGCCGGGCAGGATTCTCCACCGAAGGATGCTGCTTCTCATGGTTCTCCTCCTTCCCGTTCGACCCGTACTCATCGCCGGTATTTCTCGTCCAGTTGGGCATTGATCGCCTTCATGATGACGGCCGTGGCCCCTTCAAACTTCTCCCTGTATTTCTGCTGCGATTCCCGGGACAGGAGCTTGAATTTCTCGGAGATTCGAAACTCCTTCAACTGGTCGGCCAGCGTGAGGGGCTCGCCGATCCGGTAGGTGATCCAGCCGCTCTGTGCAACGGGACTGCTGCCGGGATACACGGCATCGGAATTGTTGCACCCCACCGGCACAATGGTCTTTCCCGTGTGCAGGGCCACCTGCGCGATCCCCGTCCGCCCTTCCCCGAGCTGGGATCCCCGGGTTCCCTCGGGGAAGATGATGACACTCAGCCCCTTCTCGAAGAGGGCGTAAATGCTCAGGTCCGCCACCTTCTCCATGATCCTCTCGTAGAGGTCGCGGATGAAATCCACGAAACTTTCCCCCATCAGTTGGGTTATTTCCGCCAGATTTTGCCGGTACGTCTCCAGGTCCTCGTATTTTTCGTCGATGACGTCGCGGATCTTCCGGTACTCCTCCCGGTCGATCCGTTTGCCGAAGCGCTTCTTGTAGAACTCCTCGATGAGGTAGCCCATGGAGGGCACCGGGATCAGGTTACAGAGATCAAGCCCCTTGGCGAGCAGGGAGTTCCGGTAGTACTTGCCTTTCACCCAGACCGTCGTGAAAGGGTATTTCATCCGCCACAGCTTGTACTGGAAAGGCCAGTAGTTGAAGCGGTCCGTGTGGTTCATGGCAAAAATGACGTTCTCGTCCCGGGGGATCCGGTCGATGTTCTCGAACCGGATGTCCACCTTGCGGAAGATCTCGTAATTGGGCTTCAAAAAGAGTGTGCCCACGATCTTCTGCGTTCGGGGATCCGATACAAGGTTGATGTTCTTGAGGTATTCCAGGTCCACCATGGTTCCGTTCCCTCCTTCTTCGTTCCTGCCTCCTTCAGGATGATCCGCCTTCTTCCAGGAGCCGCCGGATCCGGTCCAGCTCCTGGGGCGTGTCCACTTCAATGGAGTCGTGCTCCGTGATGACAACCCGGATGCGATAGCCGTGCTCCAGGGCCCGGAGCTGCTCCAGGGATTCGAGGCGCTCGAGGCTCCCCTCGGGGAGCTTCGTGAAGGTGTCGAGAAAGTGTTTCCGGTAGGCGTAGATGCCGTGGTGCTTGAAGTAGTCCGCCGTCTTTCCCCGGTCCCGGACGAAGGGGATGGTGGAGCGGGAGAAGTAGAGGGCGTTCCCGTTCCGGTCGAAGACCGTCTTCACGGCATTCGGGTGGGTGATCTCCTCGTCCCGCCGGATCCGGTAGATGAGGGTGGACATGGGCAGAGAGGGGTCTTCTACGAGCGGTGCGACGACCTCGTCGATCTGGACCGGCTCGAAGACGGGCTGGTCGCCCTGGACGTTTACCACGATGTCGTCTTCCGCGAGGCCCAGGATCCCCGCCGCCTCGGCGATCCGGTCCGAGCCGGAGTGGTGCGTGTCCGCCGTCATGACGGCCCGCCCTCCGAAGGCCTCCACGGCCGCGAAGATGCGGGGATCGTCCGTGGCGACGGCGGCGAGGCTTGCCGTGCCGGACTGAAGGACGCGCTCGTAGACGTGCTGGATCATGGGCTTCCCCGCCAGATCCGCCAGGGGCTTGCCCGGGAAGCGCGTCGATTCGTACCGCGAGGGGATGATGACGGCGATGGTCATGGTCACTGAATGGCGCAGCACATGCCCAGGTGGGGGTCATGCTGTGCAAGGTGGCTTACGACATAATCCCGCACGGCATCCTCCAGGGAGGTCGACGGGACGGGACAGCCCGTTCCGGCGAGGCGGTCCGTCTTCGCTTCCGTGAAGTACTGGTACTGCTCGTCCAGCCCCGGGGGCATGTCGATGTAGTCGATGTTCGCGGGCCGGTCCATGGCCCGGAAGACCGCCGCCATCAGGTCGTTCCAGGTCCGGGCCTTACCGCTCCCCAGGTTGAAGATCCCGTTGGCCTCCCGGTGGTTCAGGAGCCACCACATTGCCTCGACGCAGTCCTTCACGTAGACGAAGTCCCGCATCTGCCCGCCGTCGGGATACTCGGGGCGGTACGACTTGAACAGCCGGACCTTCCCGGTTTCACGGATCTGGTGGAAGGCCTTGAAGACGACGCTCGTCATGTCGCCCTTGTGGTATTCGTTGGGGCCGAAGACGTTGAAAAACTTCAGGCCCGCCATATGCCGGTCGGCGCCGCGCTTGAGCGCCCAGAGGTCGAAGACCTGCTTCGAGTAGCCGTACATGTTGATGGGCCGGAGGAGCGCCGTGGTCTCGTCGTCGTCGGAAAAGCCCAGAGAGCCGTCGCCGTAGGTGGCTGCGGAGCTGGCGTAGAGGAAGCGGATGCCGTTCCGGATCGCCCAGTCGGCGAGGCGGCAGGAGTACAGGTAGTTGTTTGTCCAGAGGTAGTCGGCGTCCTTCTCCGTCGTGGACGAACAGGCGCCCATGTGGACCACGGCCCGGACGGTGAAGGGCACCTGGTCGGCGTAGATCATCTTGAGGAAGTCGTCCTTGTGGATGTACTCGACGAACCGCCGGTTCACGAGGTTCTTCCACTTGTCGGACGTCCCCAGGCGGTCGACGACGACGATGTCCTCGATGCCCTCGCTGTTGAGCTTCCACACGAAGGCGCTGCCGATGAAGCCGGCGCCGCCGGTGACGACGATCATGCCCGTGTCTTCTTTCCGCATGGCTGTAACGCCTTTCGTGCTTCCCGGCCCCGCTACAGGGCCTCGGCCGCCTTCTTCACCGCCGCCCGGATCTGATCCAGCCGCCCCTCGGGCATCCGGATCGGGAGGCCCAGGAAGAGGGTCCGCCCCAGGAGGTCGTGGGCCTGCGGATATTGGCGGATGCTGTAGTCCACCTTCCCCCGGTAGATGGGATTCGTGAAGGGGAAGCTCTTCGGGTTGGCCGTGGACCAGGCGATCAGGTGCTCCCAGTTGGCCAGGTAGTGCCACTTGTTCTTCTTGAAGCAGACCGTGTCGACGCCGCCCGCGCCGAGGGCCGCCTGGAAGGCCTCCGCCTGCGCCTCCGTGGCGAAGTGAAAGGCCAGGTGCGTCGCCGTGTCGCCATCCGGGTCCGGGATCGCCCGGAAGCCGATCCCCGGGACACCCGAGAGGATCTCCTTCACGGCGGCCTTGTTCTTCTTCTGCTCCGCGATGATGAAGTCGAGCTTGCGGAGCTGGGCGAGGCCCAGGGCTCCCTGGAACTCGTTCATCCGGTAGTTGAAGCCGAGGATGGTGCGTCCTTCCATGGCCCGGCTGACCTTCGGATTGTGGTCGTGCCCGTGGTCGTGGTACCAGTCGGCCCGGTCGTAGAGGTCCTTCCGGTCCGTCAGGATCATCCCGCCCTCGCCGGTGGTCAGCGTCTTGTAGTAATCGAGGCTGAAGGTGCCCATCTCCCCGAACGTGGCCAGCTTTTTGCCCTTGTAGCTCCCGCCGACGGCCTGGGCGTTGTCCTCCAGGACCATCAGGTACAGGCCGCGGCAGACCTCCATGATCCGGCCGATGTCCGCCGGGGCGCCGCACATGTGGACGGGGATGACGGCCTTCGTGTAGGGCGTGACCTTCCGGGCGATGTCGGCGGGGTCCATGTTCAGGGACGCGTCGATGTCGGTGGCGACCGGGATGGCCCCCACCTCCAGGACGGACTCGTAGGTGGCGATGAATGTAAAAGCCGGGACGAGGACCTCGTCGCCGGGGCCGACGCCCATGGCCGAGAGGGCCACCTTCAGGGCCGCCGATCCGGACGTGACGCCCAGGGCATGGGCGGCTCCGTGATAGCGCTTGAACTCCTCCTCGAACTGGCGGACCTTGAAGACGCCCTTCCGCTCCTGGTCGAAGCCGTAACGCATGAAGACGCCCGTCTCCAGGACGTCCAGTACTTCCTGTTTTTCCTCGCTGCCGATCAATTCCATTCCGGACATGGCTTTTTCTCCATCCTTATCGTTTTTGATCGTGGGAAGGGACGCTCAGAGGGCATCCCGGTAAATGTCGATGGCGTCCTCCCGGGTGACTTTCCGGGGGTTGTTGGCCAGGGGGCGCGCCACGGTGAGGGCCACGTCCGCCAGGGCCGGCAGGTCCTTCTCGGCGATGCCGAACTCCTCCAGGGTCATCGCCAGGCCGCAGTCCTCGATGAGAAGCTCCACCGCGTCCAGGGCGAGGGTGGCGGCGTCCCGCATCGAGAGATCCTCCACTTCCTGTCCCATGGCATCGGCCAGGACGGCGAACTTCTCGATGGTCCCGGGGAGGTTGAAGGCCATCACCGCGGGAAGCATCAGGGTGTTGGCCATCCCGTGGGGGATGCCCCAGGCGCCGCCGAGGGGATAGGAGAGGGAGTGGACCGCCGTGACGCCGGCGTTCGCCAGCCCGAGGCCCGCGTAGAGGCTCCCCAGGAGCATGCGCTCCCGGGCTTCCAGGTCGCTGCCGTTGTGGACGCAGGTGCGCAGGTTCTCGGCGATGAGGCCGACGGCCTCCAGGGAGATCATCTCACTCATGGGCGACGCGTTGATGGAGGTGTACGACTCGATGGCGTGGCAGAGGGCGTCGATCCCCGTGGAGGCGGTGGCCTGCGCGGGGAGGCTCAGGGTCAGCTCCGGGTCCAGGAGGGCGACCTCGGGGTACAGGTATGGGCTGTTCATGCCCTCTTTCTTCTTCAGGTTCTTTCGGACGAAGACGGCCGTGAACGTGACTTCGCTGCCGGTGCCGGCGGTGGTGGGGACCATGATGGTCGGGAGTCCCGGGCCGGGGACCTTGTTCAGGCCTAAGTAATCGACGGCCTTGCCCTTGTTGCCGGCCAGGGCGGCCACGGCCTTGGCCACGTCCATGGAGCTGCCGCCGCCGATCCCCACGACGAGATCGCACTTGCCCTTCAGGGCGGCCCTGGCTCCCTCGTCGGCCCGCTCCAGGGCCGGCTCCGGCTCCACTCCGTCAAACAGCGAATAGCGCAGGCCGCTCTTGTCGAGCAGGTCCTTCACGGTCTTGCGGAAGCCCGCCTCGGCAAGGGCATGGTCGAGAACGACCAGGGGCCGGGCCGCCCCCAGTTCCCGGATGTGGTCGGCCAGGCCGCGGAAGGAGCCCGTACCGAAGACGATCTTTTTTGCCCCCGTATAGGTAAACGGTCGGATCATCGTTTTTTCCCTCCTGTTCCGCCGCCGAAGCGGCCAAGGTGTTGAAACAAGGGATGCTTATACATGATGAGGGACTCGATGGAAAGGGAAAAAACGGGACCGCCGGTCCGGGCAAACCCCGGTTTGCTTTGCCTTTTCCGGGAGGTGTGATAGGAGGAGACCCATGAATCCTTGGAAAACGCCGCGCCGCATCGTCCTCACCTGCGCCCGGGGCATGGTTCCTTACCTCCTTGAGGAAGTCGCCGGGCTGGGTGTTCCCGTCCGCATGGAGACGGACACGGCCGTGGAAGCGGAAGGCACCCTTCTGGACTGCCTGCGGCTGAACCTCCGGCTCCGGACGGCCCACCGGGTCCTGTATCATCTCGAGAGCGTCGCGGCCGACGGCCCGGGCGCACTCTACGGGGGGATCACGGACCTGCCCTGGGAGGAGTATCTCCACGAGGACGGCTACCTGACGGTGACCTGCACGGTGAACCACCCCACCATCAATGACTCCCGCTTCGTGAACATGAAGGCGAAGGACGCCATCGTGGACCGCATGACGGTCCGTCGCGGCCGCCGTCCCGATTCCGGGCCGGAACGAACCGGGGCGGTCGTCCACGTCCACTGGCAGGGCAACCGGGCCGATATCTTTCTCCACACGTCCGGGGAGCCCCTGTCCCGCCGGGGATACCGGCGGATCCCCATGGCTGCGCCCATGCAGGAGACCCTGGCGGCGGGAGTCCTGATGGCGGCGGGATGGAGTGGGGAGGGGAACCTCGTCAATCCCATGTGCGGGAGCGGCACCCTGGCCGTCGAGGGGGCCCTGATGGCCCTGAACCGTGCCCCGGGCCTCCTGCGAGAGCATTTCGGGTTCATGTCGATTCGGGGCTTCCCCGGGAAGGAATGGGACGCTCTCCTCCGCCAGGCCCGGAAAAACGCGAAGCGAAGTTTCCGGGGCCGGATCGTCGCCACCGACATCGACCGGGAGGCCGTGGTGGCGGCCCGGCAGAACGCCCGGAGGGCCGGCGTCGAGGAGCACATCTCCTTCTCCGCCGGTGATTTCATGAGAACAGAGGCGCCTCCGGGAGGCGGCCTCGTTGTTTTCAACCCGCCCTACGGGGAGCGCCTGGGGGACCAGGCCGGCCTGGGGGAATTGTACGGTCGCGTGGGCGACTTCCTGAAAAAATCCTGCCGGGGCTACACCGGGGCCGTCTTCACGGGGAACCTGGCCCTGGTCAAGCGGGTCGGCCTCCGCACCAGCCGGAGAATCCCCTTCTACAACGGGGACATCGAATGCCGGCTCCTCCTGTACGACCTCTACGAAGGCAGCCGGAAGCCGGACCGCGGCGTTTGAATTTTCCTCTTCCGTAGGGTAAGAAGAGGTTCATCGTTTCGGCGCGGAGAATCTCATGGGCGACATGACAAAACATCCCATCGGCGTGTTCGACTCCGGTGTGGGAGGGCTCACGGTGGTGCGGGCGCTCATGGAGCGGCTACCCTTCGAGGGTATCGTTTATTTCGGAGATACCGCCCGGGTTCCCTACGGCGTCAAATCCGTCGAGACGGTGACCCAGTACGCCATCGAGATCACGGACTTCCTGCTGAAGAAGGGAGTCAAGCTCCTCGTCATTGCCTGCAACACCGTCGCCGCCGTGGCCGGCGAGGCGGTGCGGAGCCGCTCGCCCGTGCCGGTCCTGGACGTCATCGACGCCGGCGCCCGGTCCGCCGTCCGGGAGACACGCTCCCACCATATCGGCGTCATCGGGACCCCCGCCACGATCAACAGCAACGCCTATGCCCGGGCCATCCACGCCCTGGATCCGGCGACCCGCATCTTTTCCCAGGCCTGTCCGCTCTTCGTGCCCCTCGTGGAGGAAGGGTGGCTCGATCACACGGTGACGCGGATCACGGCCAACGAATACCTGAAGCCCGTCCTGGCCGAGCACCTGGACACCCTGGTCCTGGGGTGCACCCATTATCCCCTGCTGAAGCCACTCCTCGCAGAGATTGCCGGTCCCGAGGTTCACCTGGTGGATTCGGGGGAGGCGATGGCGGAGGTCGCGGCGGATCTCCTGACGGACCTTCACCTGTGGAATCCGCGCCGGGAGAAACCGCCCTATTCCTGCTTCGTTTCCGACGTACCCTTCCGGTTCCAGACCATGGCCGAACGGTTTCTCGGCCGGACGATCGGCCACGTCGAGCTGGTGAAACTCTGAATGATGGAACGGGTCGTCATCACCGGGTTGGGAACCCTCAACGCCATCGCCAGTAGCGCCCCGGATTTCTCAAAGGCTCTGCAGGAGGGCCGCTGCGGCATCGGGCCGTTTTCGGTCTTCGATCCCTCGACCTTCCGGACGCAGATCGCCGCCGAAGTGAAGGACTTCCATCCCCGCAACCACATCCCCCCGCCGTATTCGATCAAGCGCATGTCCCGGGCGGACCTGCTCGGATTCGCCGCGACCCTGGAGGCCATGAAGGATGCCGGGCTGGACCCGCTTCCGCCGGAGTTGGCGGAAGAGACGGGCGTCGTCATCGGCGGCGGGGGCGGCGGGCTCCTGGAGGGGGAGCGGTTCTACGGGGACTACCTGCGGACCGGGGGCCGGCTGGCCCGCTTTTCGGCCCTGTCGGCGGTCTACTGCGCCTCCTCGGCCGACCGGATTGCCACCCTCCTGGGGCTCTGGGGGCCCAAAACGTCCTTCATGACGGCCTGCTCGTCCGGGGCCACGGCGATTGGCTACGCCCGGGACCTGATCTGCCGGGGAGCCGCGCCGGTCGTCGTCGCCGGCGGCACGGAGCCGCTCTGCCGCATCACTTATGCCGCCTTCAACGCCCTCCAGGCGGTGGACACCGAGCCCTGCAAGCCCTTCGCCGGGAATCGCGCCGGCCTCTCCCTGGGGGAGGCGGCGGGGATCCTGATTCTCGAGTCCCTCGGACATGCCCGGGCCCGGGGGGCCCGGATCTATGCCGAGGTGCTGGGCTACGGCGTCACCTGCGACTCGCACCACATGACGGCTCCCGACCCGGAGGCCTCCGGGGCGGTCCGGTCGATGCGGGAGGCCTTGCGTGATGCCGGGATTTCGCTGGAGCAGATCGACTACATCAATGCCCACGGCACCGCCACGCCGGCCAACGACGTCATGGAGAGCCGGGCCATCCGGCACGTCTTCGGAGACCGGGCCGGGCGGATCCCCGTCAGCTCCACGAAGTCCATGACGGGCCACACCCTGGGCGCCTCGGGGGCCCTCGAGGCGGTCGCGTCCGTCCTGGCGATCCGCCACCGCTTCATCCCGCCGACGATCCACTGCGCCGTGCCGGACTCCGAATGCGACCTCGACTACGTCACGGAAGGGGCGCGGGAGGCGGACCTCTCGGTGGTCCTGTCCAATTCCTTTGCCTTCGGCGGGAACAACACCTCGCTCGTCATCGGGCGGTTCGAGGGAGGGAACGGGTAGCATGGACCGGCGCGTCGCGATCACCGGCATCGGCATCGTCTCCCCCCTCGGCTCCGGCCGCGAGGTTTTCTGGGAGGCCGTCCTTGCCGGGGCATCCGGGATCGCCCCCGTGGCCGCATTCCCCGTGCAGGCGCTCCCCTGCCGGCTGGCGGCGGAGATCCGCGATTTCCAGGCGAGGGATTTCGTTTCCGTCAAGAACCTCCGGCGGATGGACCGCCTCTCCGCCGTGGCGACGGCGGCGGCCCGGATGGCCCTGGACGACGCGGGGCTGGCGATCACGCCGGCCAACCGGGACCGCACGGGCATGATCCTGGGGACGGCCTGGGGCGGCACCGACGTGACGGTCTCCTTTGCCAGGGTCCTCGTGACGGAGGGGCCCGGCTCGGCCAACCCGATCCTCGTGCCCAACGTGGTCATGAACGCCCCGGCGGGGCACGCCTCCATCGAGCTGGGATTCCGGGGGATCAACACGACGGTCAACCACTACGCCGTCTCGGCGGAATCGGCCCTGGCCTACGGGGCCCAGGAGATCCGGCGGGGCGCCGCGGACGTCCTGCTGGCCGGCGGGGCCGACGTCCTGGCCCCTTTCTATTTCGAGTCCCTGACGCGCTTCAAGGCCCTGTCGCCGCTCCAGGGCGGCGGCTCCGAAGGCGCCCGACCCTTCGACCTCCGGCGGAACGGGCCGGTGGCCGGGGAGGGCTGCGGGATCCTCTGCCTGGAGTCCCTGGAGTTGGCCCGGGAGCGGGGTGCGACTGTCTATGCGGAGATCGCCGGGGAGGGAATGGCCTCGTCGCCGGCTCCCATGACCGGTTGGCCGACCGATCCCCGGGGCGTTGTCCTGGCGGTCCGCCGGGCGCTCCGGTCCGCCGGGAGCGCGCCCGAGGACGTGGACGCGGTCTTCGCCGCAGCCGGAGGCGGCCTCCAGCCGGACCTCCTGGAGGCGGAAGGGCTGGAGCAGGTTTTCGGACCGGCTGGAAAGAGGCCGCTCGTAACGGCCCTGAAGGGCGCCCTCGGGGAGAGCTTCACCTCCGGGGGCATGCGGGCGGCGGCCCTGGCCCTGGCAATCCGGGACGGTGCCGTGCCTCCCACCCTGGGCCTGGAGGAGCCGGTCCGGCCGCTGCATTTCGTGACGGGACAGGTCGCTCGGGCGAAGGTGCAAAGAGGGCTCCTGAACGGGATCTCCCACGGGGGGACGTACGTCTCCCTTCTGTTTTCCAATATCGGGGAAGAATCATGAACATCGGAGAGTGGATTGAAAAGAGGGCCTTCACCCACCCGGACCGGGAATTCCTGAAGGACGGGGAGCGGGTCTTCAGCAACCGGTCTTTCAATGAGCGGGTCAACCGGACGGCCCGGGCGCTTCAGCACCTGGACATCGTGAAGGGCGAGCGCCTGGCGCTCATCATGGGCAACACAAGCGAGTTTCTGGAGATCTTCTTCGCCTGCGCCAAGACGGGAGCCATCCTGGTGCCGGTGAACCACCGCCTGGCGGGACCGGAGATCGAATACATCCTCCGGGACTCGGCCCCCCGGGGGATTGTCTATGCCGCCGAGTTCGCTGCGAAGGCTCTGCCCCTGAAAGACGCAAACCTGGGGATCCGCCACTGGATCCGCCACGAAGGGGACCCCCTCCCCGGCGAGTCGCTTCTGTCGGACCTGACGGCGGCGGAGCCGGATGTCGAGCCCGCACCCGTGGAGGACGTAACAGACGAGGATCCGCTGTTCATCATGTACACCTCCGGGACGACGGGCGACCCCAAGGGGGCCGTCCTCACCCACGGGAACATCCTCTTCGGGGCGGTCCATTCCCTCATCGGTTACGGCGTCAACCGGACCTACCGGTCCCTCGTCGTGGCGCCCCTCTTCCACATCGGCGCCCTGGCGGCGTCCGTCACGCCGGTCATCTACGCCGGCGGGTCCGTCGTCCTGTCGGGATTCTTCAACGCCTCGGAGGTCCTCCAGACCATCGTCCGGGAGCGGATCAACTACATGTTCGCCGTCCCGGTCATGTTCCAGCTCATGGCGGACACGCCCGAATGGGCCGGGGCGGACCTGTCGCACGTCCACTTCTTCATCTCCGGCGGCGCGCCGATCCCGCTCCCGGTCATCCGGAAATACCAGGACGAGAAGGGGATCGGCTTCGTCCAGGGATACGCCCTCACGGAAACAGGGCGGCTCACGTCGCTGGACCTGGAGGACGCCGTCCGGAAGGCCGGGTCCGTCGGCAAGGAGGTCTTCCACGTGCGGCTCCGCATCATCGACGAGGAGGACCGGGACGTCGCCCCGGGGGAGCCCGGGGAGATCGTCGTGAAAGGCCCCAACGTCTTCTCCGGTTACTGGCGGAAGCCGAAGGAGACCGCCCTGGCCAGGAATGACGGCTGGTTCCGGACGGGCGACATGGGGCGGCGGGACGGGGACGGGTTTCTCTACATCATCGGCCGCAAGGTGGAGATGATCATCTCCTCCGGGGAGAACATCTACCCCGCCGAGGTGGAGCGGGCGATCCAATCCCTCCCGGCGGTGAAGGAGGCGGCGGCCGTGGGCATGCCGGACCCGAAGCGGGGCGAGGTGGTGGCGGCGTTTGTGCTGCTGAAGGAAGGCGAGACCGTGACGGAAGACGAGATCCTGGCGGGACTCCAGGGGAAGATCGCCCCCTTCAAGATGCCGAAGCGGGTCTTCTTCGTCGAGTCCTTTCCCCGGAATCCCGGCGGCAAGGTCCTCAAGCGCATCCTCCAGAAGCGCCTGCGGGAGGGATGATGGAGATCCTGCCCTGGACCGGTGAGCACCAGGCCTTCCGCGAGGAGTTCCGGCGGTTCCTGGCGAAAGAGGTCATCCCCTTCGTGGACCGGTGGGAGGCCGACGGCATCGTTCCGCGATCGGCCTGGCGGGCCATGGGCGCGGCGGGATTTCTCTGCACCGACGTGCCCCGGGAGTACGGCGGCCGGGGCCTCGACTTCCTCCATTCCGTCATCGTCGTGGACGAGATGGCGAAGACGAACTGCTACGGCCTCTCGCCGCGGCTCCACAGCAACGTGGTCGTCCCCTACATCACGTCCTTCGCCTCGGAGGAGCTCAAGCACCGCTATCTTCCCGGGTGCATCGCCGGCGAGATCGTCACCGGCATCGCCATGACGGAGCCCCACGCCGGGAGCGACGTGGCGGCCATCCGGACGAGCGCCGTGGAGGACGGCGATGTCGTGGTCCTGAACGGCCAGAAGACCTTCATCTCCAACGGAACCAACGGCGACCTCTTCGTGGTGGCCGCGAAGGACCCGGCCATGGAGGACCCCCACCGGGCCGTAGATATCTACCTGGTGGAGGGGAAGACCCCGGGTTTCGAGCGGGGACGGCGCCTGAAGAAAGCGGGCTGGCACAGCCAGGACACGACGGAGATCTTCTTGAACGACTGCCGGGTGCCCCTGAGCCACCGCCTTGGCGGGAAGGGCTCCGGATTCAAGAACCTGATGCGGCACCTCCAGCCGGAGCGCCTCGTCGTGGCCATCGGCGCCGTCTCCGCGGCGGAGTGGGTCCTGGAGCACACGATTTCCCACGTGAAGGGGACGGACGTCTCGGGGAGGGCCCTGTCGTCGTTCCAGCACGTCCGCTTCGAGATCGCCGAGATGGCGACGGAGGTCCTGATCGGCCGGACGTTCGTGGACAAGCTCATTGCCGACCACATCGAGGGGAAGAACGTCGTCCGGGAGGTCTCCATGGCCAAGTGGTGGACCACCGAGACGGCCTGGCGGATCGCCGACCGGTGCCTCCAGCTCCACGGCCGCCTGGGCCTCGACGAGAGCGGCCCCCTCGCCCGGGCCTGGCGGGACCTCCGCGTCACCCGCATCCTCGCCGGCACCAACGAGATCATGAAGGGCATCATCGCCCGGATGTCGGGGGTATGAACAAGAATAAAAGGAGCAAATGCCCGATCAACAATTGTCCGGCATCGATTGACAATGTGCCCGGTTGATCTTCTTTCAATAATTGTTTCCATATGATACAAGGCAGCATCCAACCGTCAACCGACAGGAGTTTATCATGACAATCAAAGCGCCGATCGGCCAGAGCGTGCCACGCATTGAATATCTGAAGGTCAAGAATTATCGTGCGCTATGTGATCTCGAATTGAAGGATATTACACCGTTCACTGTATTTCTCGGGCCGAACGGCAGCGGCAAGTCAACCATCTTTGACGTGTTTGCTTTTCTGTCGGAGTGCTTCGTCACCGGTTTGCGCCGGGCATGGGACAAACGAGGGCGTTTCCGGGAATTGCGGACACGGGGGGAAGAGGGACCTGTCGTTATTCAATTGAAATACCGTGAAAAACCAAGGCTGCCCGTTGTCACCTACCACCTTGCAATCGATGAGAATTCGAAAGGTCCTTATGTTGCGGAAGAATGGCTGCAGTGGCGCAGAGGCGGCCACGGCAAGCCTTTTCGGTTTCTTGACTTTGGAAAAGGCCGGGGGCGGGTCATTTCGGGGGAATTGCCGGATGATCGGGACGAGCGAATCGACGAGCAGCTGGATTCCCCGGAAATGCTGGCCGTCAACACCCTGGGACAGTTTGCCAAGCATCCTCGTGTCAGCGCACTGCGCAGGTTCGTCACGGGCTGGTATCTTTCCTATCTGAGCGCCGATACCACGAGGGGGCTTCCGGAAGCCGGGCCGCAGGAGCGCCTGAGTTCCATCGGCGATAATCTCCCGAATGTAATCCAGTACCTGAAAGAACAGCGACCGGATCGACTGGACCAGATTCTGAAAACGCTTTCCGCCAGGGTCCCGCGGCTGGAGAAGGTTGAGGCGGAGCCGATGCAGGATGGGAGGCTCCTCCTGCAGATCAAGGATGCGCCGTTTGAGCGGCCGGTATTGGCCCGTTTTGCCTCGGACGGTACCTTGAAGATGCTGGCTTATCTTACTTTGCTGTATGACCCGGAACCGCCGCAACTGATCGGGATAGAGGAACCGGAGAATCAGCTGCACCCAAGGCTGTTGCCTGAATTGGCCGAAGAATGCAGAAATGCTGCAGCAAGATCCCAGCTATTCATTACGACGCATTCGCCCTACTTTGTGAACAGCCTGCGACCCCGGGAACTATGGGTTCTCTACCGCGACGAACGGGGTTTCACTCAGGCCAGGCGGGCGTTCGATATGCCGGGTGTCAACGCTTTCATGGAGAACGGCGCGCAACTGGGACAATTGTGGATGGAAGGGCATTTTGACGTCGGTGATCCGTTGAACGGTGCCGGCGGTCCAAAGAGCAGGCCGAAGCTCCTGCACCGATCGGTGAAGGAGTAAAGAATCCATGCATGTTGAATTCCTGGTGGAGGAATACTCGGCGGAAGAAGCACTAAGGAACATTCTTCCTCTGATTCTTCAAGGGAAGATGACCTTTGATATACATGCTTTCAATGGGAAACATGATTTGTTGGCCTGTCTGCCGAATCGGCTGAAAGGCTACCGGGCATGGTTACCGGAAGATTCTCGGATTGTTGTTCTGGTCGATCGGGACACGGACGATTGCTATAAATTGAAGGCTGAACTGGAAAGGATGGTTCGTCAAGCCGGCTTCACATCAAAAACGGCCGCGGCGGTGAGCGGACAGTTTGAGGTTTTGAACCGAATCGCGATTGAAGAGTTGGAGGCGTGGTTCTTTGGTGATCCAATAGCGCTGAAAGAGGCATATCCGAGGGTATCCGGCAATATCGGTAATAGAGCCCCGTATCGCGAACCTGACGCGATTGCCGGTGGCACATGGGAGGCATTGGAACGCGTTTTGATGAAAGCCGGCTATTATCCCGGTGGAATGCCAAAGGTGGAAGTGGCAAGAAATATTTCAAAGAACATGCAACCCCTCCGAAACACTTCGAAAAGCTTTCAAATTTTCAGGGATGCACTTCATGAACTATCTCCCGGTGCATCGTCTTGAATGGAAATGATTCTCCAGGTTTCCTGAAAGAAAAATCCCGGTTCAGTCTTCCAAAGCGATTTCAGCATTTGCTGAAATGCAGGTATTGATTGAAATTCATGGTTGATAACGGATTGATGATCTGATGAAAGTGGCACCCATGAAACAAGTCAGATGGGATGGCCAGCCATGAACGTCCTGATCGTCAATCTTCACCCGGGGTGCGAGAACAACGCCCTGTTTCTTACCCGGGCCCGGCGGTACTTCGAATTGAACGGCCATGGGGTTGGTGGCGACGGGGAAGCGGACTTGGTGTTCGTGGGGGCCTGCGTCGTGACAGACGGGATGAGGCGGCGGTGCGAGGCGGCCATCGCCGGGGCGATGAAACGCCATCCGCGGGCGCGTTTTGTCGTTTTCGGCTGCCTGGCGGCCTTTCCCGATGACCTGAAGGCGGCGCTGGGCGGGGAAGCCGACCGGATTCGGTTCATCCCTTACCATGCGAGTGTCGAGTTGGACGCTTTCATCGGGGCGCGCGTTCCTTTCGAGACCGTCCACGTCTCTTGCCTGGACGGGCATCGGCCCTACCAGCCCTGCATGGGGCCGGACGACCGCTACCTCCTGATCGCTCAGGGATGCATCAACGACTGCAGCTACTGCAGCATCCGGCTGGCCAAGGGGCGGGTCCGGAGCCGGCCGGCGGAGGAGATCGAGGCGGAGGCCCGCGAACTGTATGAAGAGGGCGTCCGGACCGTGACCTTGCTCGCGGACGACTGCGGTTCCTACGGCCTCGACCGGGGCGACGACCTCCCAGGGCTGCTCGGGCAGATCTGCGGGATCGCCCCGGACCTCCGGATCAAGCTCTACACGGTGTTCCCGGCCCTGTTCCTGAACTATGCCGACCGGCTGGAGCCGTTTTTCGCCGCCGGACGCATCCCTTACGTCTGCCTGCCCGCCCAGTCTGCCTCCCCGCGCATCCTGGCCCTGATGAATCGCCGCTACGATCCGGGCCGCCTGGCGGACGCGGTTCTCCGGCTCCGCTCCCTCGATCCCGGCGTCTTCGTCTATTCCCACTTCATCTTTGCGTTTCCCACGGAGACCTGGGAGGAATTGGCGGAGAGCGTCTCCTTCTCCGGCCTCTTCGACCACTCCGTTTTCATCGGCTATGGCGGAAACCGCCTGACCCGGGCGGCGGCCCTGGCCTCCCGGTACGACGACCGGGACCGGCAGGCGAAGGCGGATTACCTGGAACGGCTGGTGTCGGAGGGAAAGCTCGCCTCGTTCGTGGTGCCCTATGCCTGAGCCCGCCGCAGCCCCGAAGCCCGGCATCTTCGTCTTCAATCCGAGCCGGCGCTGCGCCCCCGGCGCGTACCTCTTCACCCAGGCGGTCCGCTTCTTCCTGCTGAACGGCCACCCCCTGGTGCGGGACGTCCGGGACGCCGGGATCCTCCTGGTGAACTCCTGCTGTGTCACGGAGGGGAAGATCGGCTCATCCCTGGCGGCGCTGGAGACGGCCAGGGCTCAGGGGAAAGGAAAAACCGTGGTTCTCCTGGGCTGCCTGGCCGGCCTGCCGGACGCCCCGTTCGATCCGAAAGGAGTGCTGTGCATCGGGCCGAAGGACCTGGACCTTCTCGATGCGCAATTCCCCCACCGGATCCCCGTCCGGGCGGCCGCGGCGAGCCGCCTGCCGCCGGAGTTCTTCCTGCCGGGCCAGCATCTCGGGCCGCAGGACGCCTTCCTCTTCATCGGCCAGGGATGCGTGAACGCCTGTTCCTACTGCAACATCCGCCGCGCGAAGGGGGGCCTGGCGAGTGTGCCTGTGGAGGCGGTCCTCTCCCGGGCCCGCAGCGGGCTCGACCGCGGCGTGCTTGATTTCGCCCTCTTGGCGGACGACTGCGCCAGCTACGGCCGGGACATCGGGAGCGATCTGGTCGAGCTTGTGGCCCGGCTCCTCGGGTTGGACGGCGGCCTGACGCTCAAGCTGAGCTACGTGTTCCCGGCCTTTGTGGACGAGCGCATCGACGAACTGGCGCCCCTCTTCGCCACCGGGCGGATCCGCTACGCCAACATCCCGCTCCAGTCGGGCTCGCAGCGCATCCTGGACCTGATGAACCGGCGCTACCCGATCGACCGGGTCGTGGAGTGCGTGCGGCGGCTCCGGGAAATCGCCCCCGGGTCCCTCCTCTGCACGCACGTGCTCGTCAACTTTCCCACGGAGACCCGGGAGGACTTCCGGGCGTCCCTCGCCCTGGCGGACGCCTTCAGCGACACATACTTTCTCCACTATTCGGACAACCGGGGGACCCCGGCGGCCCGGCTCTTGCCGAAGATCCTGCCGGAGGAGGCGCTGTGGCGGCTGGATGCCGCAGCGGACTTCGTGAACGCCCGGGGACGGGGGGTGGTGATCCGGGATTTCGACTGCGAACTCCCCTACAATCTCAGCCGGGATCGGGGTACCTGACATGGCCCTGCCGCTCATCAAAGTCGTCCAGCTCACCCTCACCAACCGGTGCCAGCTCAATTGCGGGCACTGCGGGGTGGCGGAGCTCCGGAATGTCATGCCCGGCGAGCTGACCCTGGAGCAGATCGACGACATCTTCCGGGACCTTCGGCTGGCCGGCTGCCTGGTGGTGGACCTCTTCGGCGGCGAGCCGACGCTCCGGAAGGACCTGTTCGAGGTCATCCGACGCGGGAAGGCTTCCGGATTCATCATGTCCCTGGAGACGAACGGCTGGCTCCTGGATGGGGCCTTCGTCCGCGGACTGGAGGCATCGGGACTGGATCAGATCTACCTCAGCCTGGATGACTACCGGCCGGAGGAGCACGACCGGCGGCGGGGAAGGGCGGGGAGCTTCGAGCGGGCAGTCCGGGCGCTGGAGCTGGGGGCGGCGACCTCCATGGCCGTGCACGTCTCCATCGTGCCGCAGACGGCCGACTTTTTCACCGGCGGCGACATGAACCGGTTCATGGCTTTTGTCCTTGAGAAGGGTGCCGGGAAGGTGAGGCTCCTCCTGCCCCGCTTTTCCGGACGGTCGGCCCGTCCCGACGGAACCCCCTTTGCGGCTCGCCGGGAGCGGGACCTGTTTGCCTGCATCGACCCCGAATATGTCCCCCACATTTATGTCCACACACCCGGAACGCCGGTGGGGGAGACGAACAAGTGCACGGCGAAGAACATCTTCTGCCACGTCATGAGCAACGGCTGGATCGCACCCTGCCCGTATCTGCCCCTCGTCTTCGGCGACGCGACGCGTGAGTCCGTGGTGGAAGTGTTCGAGCGGATGCAATCCCATCCGCTGGTCCGGCTGGGCGGAGATACCTGCCCGATGCGGAACCCCGACTACATCGAGGAGCACATCCGGCCGATGGGCCCGGGACGTCCTTTCTATCCCATCGCTTCGGAAAACCAGGTGGATCTCGGCGCCCCCTGCCCGCCGGACTGCTCCGGCTGCAATGCCGCAGGAAGGCCGCCGCGCAGGCCTGTCGAGGCGGTGATCCGCGACCTTGAGGCCGTGGACCCGAACTACCGGAGCATCGAGTTCTATGGCGGGGATGCGCTCCTCCGGGCCGATCTGATCGGCATCCTCGGCCGGGTTCCCCGTGGCACGGGTATCACCCTCTGGACGACGGGATGCTGGCTGCCGGAGGATCCGGCCTTCCGGGAACGGCTGCGCTCCTTTCCCATCCGTGCCATCCGGGTGATGATGCCGCTTGACGAGGCGGGGATGCCGGGCGGCCTTAGAGACGCCCTGGGGCGGATCCGGGCCGTGCAGGGGCTGGGCATCCCCATCCATCTGTTCCTGCCTGCGGACGCCCCGGCGGAGGCACACCGGGGGTTGGCCGAAAACGCCGCCCGTCTGGGGGTGGAGAGGATCTATCTCTTTCACCGGGATCCCGCGGCACCCCTGCCGAATGCGGTTGCCTGCTTCGGCCGGGCCCTCGGACGGGCGCGGCTTGCCTGGGCCGTCCGACCCCCGGCATAGGTCAAATGCATTTGGGGGATGGAAATGGAAGAATGCCTTGCCTTCCGGGGCGGCGGAACGGCTCGAATTTACGGGACGATGCCTGATCGTAGTCCAGGCGGGGGGAGTTTTTCGTTGTGTTTTGGAAGACGGATAGGTATACGGCCATACTGATCGTCCGGAAACACCCGGCCTTCGCGTAGAGGGATCATCGGCGGGGGCCGCAGGAATCCACGCTGGGAGGGAAGGTTCCGAAATGCAGGAAATCTTGACGGCCGTCACCTACCTGGTGGTCTGGCTCCTCTGTGAGCGGGTCCTCGGGATCGAGAGCGGGCTGGTGAACCTGATCATCTCGCTGGGGGCGGCCGTGGGCGTTTATGTCTTCATCGCCGTCCGGGAACACCGCAAGAAGAAGGAAAGCGGAGACCAATAGCAGACGCAAGCGGATCCGGAACGACCCGGCGGGTCTCTGTTTTCTTTGATGGGAGAAACTCCCCGGCCATGGACCGGAAGCTCCGTACGCAGGTCCATCCACAGCCGGTGTCGCGGACCCGCCTCATCAATTCCCCATCACGAGCACCTTCGCCCCCCGGATCTTTCCTTCTTTCAATTCCATCAGAGCGCGGTTCGCCTCCGCCAGGGGATACGCCTGCACCTCCGGCCGGATGGGAATCTCCGCCGCCATGGCCAGAAATTCCGAGATGTCCCGCCGGGCCACGTTGGCCACGCTTTTGATCTCCTTCTCCATCCAGAGATGCTCGGGATATTGGAGAGCGAGGAGAGCCGTTTTGTCGCCCTCCTCCTTGCGGATCGCGTTGATCACCAGGCGGCCTCCCGGGGCCAGGTTTCTCAGGGCCTCCACGACAGGCTTCCAGGCCGGGGTCGTGTCGATCACCGCATCCAGCCGCTCCGGGGCGGTATCGGCCGTGTTCCCCGTCCAGACGGCACCCAGTTCCCGGGCAAAGGCCCGCTCCCGATCGCTCCGGGCGAAGACGAAGACGGGCGTGTCGGGGAAAAGGTGCTGCACCAGCCGCAGCACCAGGTGGGCCGATGCGCCGAATCCCGTCAGGCCGAGGCGTTGTCCGTTCCGCAGGCCCGTCAGCCGGAGGGACCGCCAGCCGATGGCCCCGGCGCACAGGAGCGGAGCCGCCTCGACGTCGGTGAAGGCCGGCGGCAGGGGATGGACGAAGGCCTCCGGAACGGTCATGTATTCCGCGTACCCTCCATCCGTGTCCCGTCCCGTCGCCTCGAAGCCCGGGCATAGATTTTCGTTTCCCTCCAGGCAGAACGGGCAGCGGCCGCAGGCCCGGTAGATCCAGCCGACACCGACCCGTTCTCCGACCGGAATCCGCTCCGCCCCGCGTCCGTGACCGACGACCCGGCCGACCACCTGGTGGCCCGGGATGACGGGGAACCGGGGCGGCGGCGTCCGGCCTTCGATCTCGTCCAGTTCCGTGTGGCAGACCCCGCAGGCGGAGACCCGGAGAAGGACCTCCCCGTCGCCCGGCTCCGGGGCCGGAACGTCGGCAGTCTCCAGGGGCGCGGGGTTCTCCCGGAGACTGGATATGCCCTTCAGGATCATCGCCTTCATGGCGTAAGTCCCTATTTCCCCTTCTTCATGGCCAGCTTGATGGCCGTGAAGAGCCCTTTTTCGCGGATGGCCTTCGCGGCGATTCCGCCGGGGGTGATCTCGAAGAACTTCTCCCCGTAGCGGGCGAGCCTGTCCTCGTCCAGGACGATGCCGAGGCCGGGTCCCTTCGGGAGCTCCACGGTGCCTTCGGGAGAGACCCGGATCGGCTCCGCCAGGATCCCGTCCCGGTACTCGGGGATCCAGGCGGGCGGCTCGTAAGGGTATTCGAGGGGGTGCTTCCGGGGACTCGCGGCATAAAGATGCAGATTTATGAGGAAGCCGAGGCCGTTCGTCCAGGTGTGGGGGCTGAAGTCGAGTCCCTGGGCCGTGCAGGCGTCCAGGACCTTCTTCGAGTCGCCGATGCCGCCGCCCATGGTGGCGTCGGGCTGGTAGATGTCGAAGCTTCCCTTTTCCAGCATGATTTTGTACTCCTGCCAGCCGGCGTTGAGCTCCGCCCCGGCGATCGGAACGTCGGAGCGGCGGCGGAGCTCCGCCAATTCGTCCCAGGCATACATGTCCAGGGGCTCCTCGAGCCAGGAGACATTCAGGTCCTTGCCGGCCCGGGCGAATTCGGTCGCCCGCTCGAGGTCCCAGACCGGCGGCTTTTCGATGATCGTGACGGGCCAGCCCTGGTTGGCGTCGACGCCGATCTCCATCGTGTCGCCGACGGCCCGGCGGACCGCCTCCACCTGGGCGATGTCCTCCCGGATCGTGGCGCCGTGAACCCGGAGCTTCACCGTCCGGAAGCCCATCTCCCGGAGGCGGATCACCTCCTCGGCCCGCTGCGCCGGGGGATGGACCTCGCCGGTGGAGGCGTAGACGGGGACGGGCCGGTCATCCATGCCGCCCAGGAGCGCCCAGACGGGCTTTCCCTCCGCCTTGCCCCGGATGTCCCAGCAGGCCGCCTCGATCCAGTAGTTCCGCCAGCCCAGGTAGCCGACCTCCCGGAGCCGCCGGCGGACCAGGTCGATGTCCGTCGGGTCCAGGCCGATCAGGTACGGCCCGATGAGTCCTCCCAGGCCCTCCCGCTCCCGCTCGAAGGCCATGCCCGCCGCCAGGCCCTGGAGCCCCCCGTCGGTGGTGAGGCGGATCAGGGTGAAGCGGTTCACCGTCTGGGGATAGCCGGGGATCCAGGACGGCCAGAAGGGCTTGGGAAGGGGAACGGCGACGTGGAAGAGTTCGATGCGGTCGATTTTCATGGCGGGCTCCTTTCTCTCAGGAGAGGGTGTGATCGGTCGTGCATGCGGCATGACCGGCCGTTTCGTCCGGGGGCGAAAGCAGGGGCTCAGCCGGTCAGGCGGCGCGCCCGATCAGCTCCGCCAGCTCCTCCCGGTTGAACCGGTATACGGTCCGGCAGAACTGGCAGCTCACCTCGGCTTCTCCCCGTTCCTCCAGCATTTCTTGGAGCTCCAGAGCTCCCAGGCTGACCAGGACCCGCTCAATCCGGCTGCGGCTGCAGGAGCACCGGAGCATCAGGCGCTGCGTCTCCAGGATGCGGTACGGGATGTCGGAGAAGATGTCCCGGAGCAGGTCTTCCGGCGTCTTCCCCTGCCTGAGCAGGGTGGTTACGGGGGGCATCGCCTCCAGGCGGGAGGCGATGCGCTCCACCGCGTCCGGATCCGGAGGGGGGAGCGACTGGACCAGGAATCCCCCGGCGGCCGATACGCGGCCGTCGGCCTCCACGTAGGTACCCAGGGCAACGGCGGAGGGGACCTGCTCCGACTCGAGGAGGTAGTGGGCGATGTCCTGGGCGATCTCGCCGGAGCGGAGGCTGACGATCCCCTGGTAGGGCTCCTTCAGGCCGAGGTCTTTCAGGACCGTAAGGAAACCGTTGGTTCCCAGTGCCCCGGAGACGTCCAGCTTTCCTTCCCGGTCCGGCACATCGGCGCCGGGATTCTGGACGTACCCCCGGACATGACCGTTCCGTTCGGCCTCCACCACGAGCCTGCCCAGCGGGCCGTCGGCCTCGAACTTCAGGGCCACGCTCTGTCCTTCCTTGAGCAGGGAAGCCAGGAGCGCCCCGCCGGTCAGTGCACGTCCAAGGGCGGCGGCGGCGACGGGGGAGGCTCCGTGGCGGCCGGCGGATCGGGCGGCCGGTTCCGTGGTGTCGCAGGCCAGGGCCAGAATTGCACCGTCTTCGGAGATGGCCCGGACCAGACGGCTCCCGGCAGATTCCTGTCGTGGAGATGGTTTTGTCATGATTTCCGCCGTGGCGGCAATGGTCGTTTCGCGCCTCTCCGGGTGCTTCCGCGGGCGGCCGCCGCGCCTCGGGGATGTAACAAAAAAACCTTTATGTTGCAAGTGGTTGTTCTTCTTCGGGGGGTGTGCATCCGGGTTCCCCGGAGGGGTGAAATCGACTTGACAGAACGCCCTAATCATGGTAGCGGCACCGACGGTTCAGCCCCCATCAACAGGTGGCTGGGTGTCAAGCATGTTCTCTCAATAAGGTCCGCATTCCCGCCCATTTCAGATTCAGGATCTTCCCCGGGCGCGATGACGGGACGGACGCAAACATTCTGAGATATCCCGAGGTGGTGTCCAGTGGCTCAATCAAATGAAAAAATCGGTGCGGTCATGGTGGTGGGATCCGGTATCGCCGGCATTCAGGCGTCCCTGGATCTGGCGAACTCAGGCTTGAAGGTTTACCTGGTGGAAAAAGGGATCAGCATCGGCGGCGTCATGGCGCAGCTGGACAAGACCTTTCCCACCAACGACTGTTCCGCCTGCATCCTCTCCCCGAAACTGGTAGAAGTAGGCCGCCATCCCAACGTGGAGATCCTCACCCGGCGGACCGTGGAATCCGTCGAGGGCGAGCCGGGCCGCTTCAAGGTCCGGATGACGAAGGCGCCGCGCTTCATCGACCTCTCCAAGTGCACCGGCTGCGGCGACTGCGCCAACGTCTGCCCCATCTCGGTACCCTCCGACTTCAACGAGAACCTGAGCGAGCGGAAGGCCACCTACCGGCATTTCCCCCAGGCCATTCCCAGCGGCTTCGCCATCGACAAGCTCGGCACCTCCCCCTGCAAGGCGAGCTGCCCGACCCACATCAGCGTCCAGGGGTATGTCGCCCTCATCGCCACGGGGAAATTCAAGGAAGCCCTGAAGCTCATCAAGAAGGACAACCCGTTCCCCATCGTATGCGGCCGGGTCTGCAACCACCCCTGCGAGACGGCCTGCATGCGCGGCAAGGTGGACGAGCCCATCGACATCATGCACCTGAAGCGCTTCGTCGCCGACCTGGACCTGAAGGACGAGACCCGCTACATCCCCGAGAAGAAGGAGAGCAAGGGGAAGAAGGTGGCCATCGTCGGCGCCGGTCCGGCGGGCCTCACCTGCGCCTACTACCTGGCTGCCGAAGGCTACGACTGCGAGGTCTTCGAGTCCCTGCCCGTGGCGGGCGGCTGGCTGGCGGTCGGCATTCCCGAGTACCGCCTCCCCAAGGACGTCCTGAAGGCCGAGATCAAGGTCATCGAGGACCTGGGAGTCAAGATTCACCTGAACAAGCCTGTTGGCAAGGATCTCCCCTTCGCCCAACTCCAGAAGGATTTCGATGCCGTCTTCATCGGCTGCGGCACCGTCAACAGCAGCAAGCTGAACATCCCCGGGGAGGACATGCAGGGCGTCATCCACGGCGTGGATTACCTGAAACGGGTGAACCTGGGCGAGAAGGTCTTCCTGGGCGACAAGGTTGCCGTCGTCGGCGGCGGGAACGTGGCCATGGACGCCGTCCGGACGGCCATCCGCACGGGCTCGAAAGACGTCTTCATCCTCTACCGCCGGTCCCGGGCCGAAATGCCCGCCTCTCCGGAGGAGATCGAGGAGGCCCTGGAAGAGGGCATCAAGATGGAGTTCCTCGTGGCCCCCAAGCGGGTTGTCGGGGAGAACGGAAAGGTGACGGGCATCGAGTGCACCCGGATGGAGCTGGGCGAGCCCGACGCCAGCGGCCGCCGCCGTCCCATCGAGATCAAGGGCTCCGAGTTCGTCGTTCCCTGCGACGCCCTGATCCCGGCCATCGGCCAGGAGGCGGACCTTGATTTCGTACCCGCCGAGAGCGGCATCTCCATCAACAAGTGGAAGAATTTCGACGTCGACGCGGTTACCTTCGCGACGAACGTCCCCGGCGTCTTCGCCGGCGGCGACGTGGTCACGGGTCCCCAGACGGTCGTCAAGGCCGTCTTCGCCGGAAAGGAAGCGGCCGTGTCCATCGACCGGTATCTCCAGGGCGAGGACATGGCGGCGGGCCGGGCGAAGGACTGGACGAAGAATCTGGCCGACAAGGCCGACGTGAGCGCCGTTCCGAAGGCTCCCAGGGCGAAGTATCCGCACATGAAACCGGACGAACGGAGGACGACCTTCCAGGAAGTCGGCATCGGCTTCGGCGAGGAAGAGGCCGTCCGCGAGGCCCAGCGCTGCCTGGCCTGCGGCATCTGCTCCGAGTGCTATCAGTGCGTCGATGCCTGCATCGCGAAGGCGATCAACCATGACGATACCTTCGAGGAAGAGACCATCGAGGTCGGCGCCGTCATCGCCGCTCCGGGCTTCGAGACCTTCGACGCATCCGTCCGCGGCGAATATGGCTTCGGTACCTACGCCAACGTTGTGACGGCGATCCAGTTCGAGCGCATCCTCTCCGCGTCGGGTCCATATTTCGGACACGTCCAGCGCATCTCCGACGGCAAGGAGCCCCGGAAGATCGCCTTCATCCAGTGCGTGGGCTCCCGGGACACCTCCTGCGGCAACAGCTGGTGCTCCTCCGTGTGCTGCATGTATGCCACGAAAGAAGCCATCATCGGCAAAGAGCACGCCAAGGACCTGGAGCCGACCATCTTCTTCATGGACATCCGGGCCCACGGCAAGGATTTCGACCGGTTCGTCAACCGGGCGAAGAACGAGTACGGGATCCGTTACGTCCGCTCCATGCCCTCCAGCGTGAAGGAGCTCCAGCAGTCCAAGAACCTGCTGATCAAATACGTGACCGAGGACGGCAAGCTCGTCGAGGAAGAGTTTGAAATGGTGGTCCTCTCGGTCGGTCTGACGCCTCCCCCGGAGGCAGCGAAACTTGCCAAGGCTCTGGGAATCAATCTTGAAGAGCACGGCTTTTGCCAGACCGCCCTCGAAAACCCCGTTCAGACCAGCCGGAGCGGTGTCTTCGTCTGTGGCGCCTTCGGCGGGCCCAAGGACATTCCCGAGACGGTCATGGAGGCGTCAAGCGCCGCGGCCTGCGCCGCCGGCCTCCTGTCGGAGCGCCGGGGTACGATGATCACCGAAGAGGAACTGCCCCTGGAGTCGGACATCCGCGGGGTCGGCCCCCGAACGGGCGTTTTTGTCTGCCACTGCGGCATCAACATCGGCGGCGTGGTCAATGTTCCGGAGGTCGTCGAGTATGCCAAGAGCCTGCCCAATGTGGTCTTTGCCACGGACAATCTCTTCACCTGCTCCCAGGATACAGCCGTGAAAATGGGCGAGGTCATCAAGGAGCAAAACCTGACCCGCGTCGTCGTTGCCTCCTGCTCCCCCCGGACCCACGAGGGGCTCTTCCAGGAGAACTGCGAGAAGGCGGGACTCAACCGCTACCTCTTCGAGATGGCGAACATCCGGGACCAGGATTCGTGGGTTCACATGCACGAGCCCGAGGCGGCCACCGAGAAGGCCAAGGACCTGGTGAGGATGTCCATCGCCAAGGCCCAGTTCCTGAAGCCCCTGAAGCCGGGTCAGCTGAACGTCAACAAGAACGTCCTGATCATCGGCGGCGGGCTGGCGGGCATCACGGCGGCCCTCTCCTTCGCGGACCAGGGATTCAAGTCCTACGTCGTCGAGAAGAAGCCGTCCCTCGGCGGCAACTATGCAAACCTTTACTTTACCCTCGAAGGCCTGGATACGAAGAAGCACCTGGCGGGCCTGATCGATCGCGTGAAGAAGAGTGACCTGATCACGGTCTTCACGGGAGCGGAAATCGGGAAGATTGAGGGCTTCATCGGCAACTACAAGACCACCGTCAAGACGAAGGACGGGGAAGAGCAGTTCGAGCACGGAGTGGTCATCGTGGCCACCGGCGGGTACGAGCTGGAGACGAAAGAGTACCTCTACGGCCAGTCGGACCGCGTCCTGACCCAGCGGGAGCTGGAGAAGCTGATCGCCGAGAAGGATGCCAAGGCGGCGGCGGCCAAGAGCGTCACCATGATCCAGTGCGTAGGTTCCCGCATCCCCGAGCGGCCTTACTGCAGCCGCTACTGCTGCTCCGAGGCGATCAAGAACGCCCTGAAGCTCAAGGAAGCGGACCCGGAGAAGGACATCACGATTCTCTATCGCGACATCCGGACCTTCGGCCTCAAGGAGGACTACTACAAGAAGGCCCGGGAGCTGAACGTCAAGTTCGTCCGCTATGATGAGGACCGGAAACCCGAGATCAGGACCGAGGGTGACAAGGTGGTGATCCGTCTGCTCGATCCCATCCTCAACGAGACGGTGGAGTTGAAGACGGATCTCCTGGCCCTCAGCGTCGGCACGGTTCCGAACCCGGAGAACGAGGAAATCGGAAAGATGCTGAAGGTGCCGACCAACCAGGACGGGTTCTTCCTGGAGGCCCACGTGAAGCTCCGTCCGGTCGATTTCGCCACCGACGGCGTCTTCATGTGCGGTATGTCCCACGCGCCGAAGTTGAGCGAGGACTCCATCGTCCAGGCCAACGCGGCAGTCTCCCGGGCCTGCACGATCCTCACGAAGGACTTCATCGAAGCCGAGGGCAAGACGGCCTATGTCAACAAGGAACGGTGCGCCGCCTGCGGGCTCTGCGAGGTCAACTGCCCCTTCAGAGCCATTGCCGTGGACCTCGCCGAGGGGTGCGCGGTGGTCAACACCGTGCTCTGCAAGGGCTGCGGGGTCTGCACAGCCTCCTGTCGCATGAACGCCGTGGACCTGAACGGCTTCAACAACGAAGAGGTGCTGGCGCAGATCTCCGCCATGTAGCGCGAAGCAAGGATTGAATTCCAAGAGAAACGGAGCCGATATGTCTGGACAAGAAGCCAAGGGAAACTGGGAGCCGAAAATCGTGGCCATCGTCTGCAACTGGTGCACCTACGCCGGGGCGGACCTGGCCGGGATCAGCCGGATCCAGTATCCCCCGAACGTTCGCATCATCCGCGTCCCCTGCACGGGACGGATCAATCCCTTTTACGTCGTGAAGGCCCTCCAGGAAGGGGCCGACGGCGTCCTGATTTCCGGCTGCCACCCTGGGGAATGCCACTACCTGACGGGCAACCTCTCGGCCCGGCGGAAATTCGCCGCGCTGAAACGTTTCCTTTCCTACATCGGCGTGGAGGGAGACCGGACGATCTTTACCTGGGTGTCCGCCTCCGAAGGGGAGCGATTCGCCAAGGTCATCAAGGGAGTGACGGAGCGGGTGACCGCCCTCGGCCCAGCGAACAAGCTGGTGAAGAAACTCTGAGCCGCGCGGGCCGTCCCGGACGATCTGGAGATCCATAACCGGAACGGTTGGGCGGGGCGCAGGGTGCCAGGCATCATTTCGTATATAACTCGAAGACGAGGACTCGAACAAAGTGGAAAACATTCAGAAAAAGCTGCGGGAAGAGGCAGGCAGGCTCCTGGAGGAGAAGAAGGTGGATGTCATCGTCGGCTACGAAGCGGGAACACTGCCCGCAACGGCGACCCCCTGCTTCATTACCCTCCCGGAAGAAGCCCAGAAGCTGGTGTGGAACTCCTTCTGCACCCAGAACCTCGCCAAGTTCGTCCACGACCTGATCTCCCAGCACCGCAACGCACAGAAGCGGGTCAAGCCGGAGGACCGAAAGAAAAAGGTCGTCGGTGTCGTGGCCCGGGGGTGTACGACCCGGTCGATTGTCCTGTGTCTTCAGGAAAGGCAGTATGAGCGGGACGAGGTCGTGGTCCTTGGCGTGCCCTGCACAGGTTATATCGAGCGCAAGAAATTCTCCGCCGCCCTGGGAGGGGAAGAGGTCCTCGATGCGGCGGTGTCGGGTGACTCCATCACCGTGAAAACCGCCGCCGGCGATAAGAAGCTCGCCCTGAAGGACGCCCTGGCGGACTGCTGCCTTACCTGCCGCTTCAACAATCCGGTGATCTCGGACGTGATGCTTGGAGAGAAGGCCCCGCCCATGGATGCAGACCGGGAATATGATGAGGTGACGGCCTTCGAGAACCTGCCGATCGAAGAGCGCTGGGCCTATTTCACGAAGGAAATGGCCAAGTGCATCCGCTGCTATGCCTGCCGCCAGGCCTGTCCTTCCTGCTACTGCGCCATCTGCTTCCAGGACCAGAGCCAGCCTCAATGGGTCGGCATCGGCGAGGACGCCACCGACACCCAGGTCTTCCAGTTCATGCGCCTCTTCCACATGGTTGGGCGCTGCGTGGACTGCGGCTCCTGTGTGTCCGTCTGCCCCATGGGGGTGGACTTGAGAAAGTTCCTCAAGAAGCTCGACAAGGACTGCCTGGAGATGTTCAACAACCGGGCCGGCTCCTCGATGGAAGATGTCCCGCCGCTGTCGGCCTACAGCGAAAACGACAAGGACGATTTTATCTTCAACCCGTAGAGAAATGAGCAAGGTACTGGTCAAATCCTTCGGGTGCTGGCCGCTGACCGAAGATAGCGAGACGAACGGAGAGGACATGAAGACATTTCTCGATGAAGTGAACGAAAGAATAAACGGCGTTCCGATCCAGCGATGCTACCACTGCCGGAAATGCACCGCCGGCTGCCCCCTGGCCTCCGTCATGGAATACAACCCCAACAAGATCATCAAGATGATCCAGCTGGGGATGAAGGACAAGGTTCTGGGCAGTTCCACCATCTGGCTGTGCGCCTCCTGCGAGACCTGCATCACCCGCTGCCCGAACGAGGTGGACATTGCCCGCATGATGGACGCCCTCCGTGAGATGGCCATCGTCTCCGGTGTCGGAGCCCGGGAGAAGAACGTTCTCCATTTCCACGAGGCCTTCCTGGCGAACATCCGTTCCAACGGCCGCATCAACGAGACGATGATGACGGTCAACTACAAGCTCAAGTCGGGAGATCTCTTCTCGGATGCCGCGATGGGGTTGAGCATGTTCATGAAAGGGAAGCTCGCCCTTATTTCTCCCAAGACAAAGGATATCCAGTCCGTGCGGGGCATCTTCGACAAGACGAAGAATGCCTGATGCAACAGTCCACCTGAAGGAGGCACGCGTTGAAAGTTCAATATTATCCGGGATGTTCCCTCCACGGGACGGCGAAGGAATATGACCAGTCCGTCAAGGCGGTCAGTCGGGCCCTCGGGATCGAGTTGAAGGAAGTGGAGGACTGGTCCTGCTGCGGGGCGACATCGGCCCACGCCACGAATTTCAGGCTGTCCGTGGCTCTTCCCGCCCGGAACCTGGCGGCTGTCGAGAAATCGGATGTCAAGGAGGTCATGGTCCCCTGTGCCGCCTGCTTCAACCGCTTCAAGTCGGCCCAGCACCACCTGGGGCATGATGCCGCCCTGAAGGCGGATGTTGAAAAGATCCTGGGACGCAAAGTCGAGGGGACGGTTTCCGTCCGCAACCCCATCGATATCATCTGCAAGGACATCGGGCTGGATGCCCTGGAAGGAAAGGTCACCCGGAAGCTGACCGGCCTGAAGCCCGTTTCCTATTATGGGTGCCTCCTGCTGCGGCCCCCGGAAGTGTGCCAGTTCGACGACTATGAAAATCCCGTTCTCCTGGACAAGATCCTGCGAACGATGGGTGCCGACGTCCGTCCCTGGTCCTACAAGACCGACTGCTGTGGCGGCAGCCTGACCATCAGCCGGACGGACATCGTGATCAAGATGGTGGACAAGCTGGTTGCCATGGCCCGGGAAGCCGGGGCAAACTGTGTCGTGACCGCCTGTCCCGTCTGCATGGCCAACCTGGACATGAGGGCCAGCGAGAATGTCCGCCTGCCCGTTTTCTATTTCACAGAACTGGTGGCTCTGGCCATGGGACTCCAGGGGCCCGCGACCTGGTTCAAGCTCCACAACGTGGATCCGACTCCCCTGGTGAGCGGGCTGGGCCTCCTGTAGCGACAAGACCCTTTCGGCCGGCCGCCGCGAACCGGCGGTGACAAACATCTTTCAGACAGAAGAAAAAGGGACGTTATGGAAAAACGGTTGATCAAGAAGGACGCCCTCGGGGGCATCATCAGGAAGATCGGTGAGGACGGACCTGTGTTCGCGCCGGTGAAGGTGGAGGACAACGTCCTCTTCAAGCTGCTGGAAAAAGGGGACGAGCCCCTCACGGCCTATTCCAACAGCAAGAACGCACCGAAGAACTTCTTTTTCCCGCGGACGGAAGTGATGATGCGCTACACGCGGACCCCGAAAGGGACGGAGTTCGCGAGCCTGGAAGCGGACAGCGGACAGGCCGTCCTCTTCGGCGTGCGCCCCTGCGACGCCCGCAGCTTTGTTCTCCTGGACATGCTCTTCGATCAGGAAAAATACAAAGATCCCTTCTGGATCGACAAGCGGAACAAGACGACGATCGTGGCCATGGCCTGCAGCCGTCCGCCCTATACGACCTGTTTCTGTACATCCGTGGGGGGGCACCCGGTTTCGTCCGAGGGGGCAGACGTTCTCCTGACGGATCTGGGAGATCAGTTCCTGGCGGAATTCGTGACCGAAAAGGGGGCAAAACTCCTGAAGTATTTCGGTGATGTCCAGGCGGATGAAGGGGCGGCGAAGAAGAAGGAAGAGATCGCCGCGCAGGCGGAGCAGGCCATTTCGTCGAAGATCCCCGCGAAGGAGATCAAGCCGATCCTGGATGTGAACTTCGAGCATCCCTTCTGGAACACAATCCATCAGAAATGCCTTGCCTGCGGGACCTGTACGTACCTGTGTCCCACCTGCCACTGCTTCGACATCAGCGACGAGATGAAGTACGGCGACGGCCGGCGCCTGCGGAACTGGGACTCCTGCATGTACTGGCTCTTCACGAAGGAAACCTCAGGACACAACCCGCGACCGAGCCAGAAAGAGCGCTGGCGCCAGCGGACCATGCACAAGTTCAAGTACTATGTTGACAATTTCGACGCGATTGCCTGCGTGGGCTGCGGGCGATGCGTGATGTACTGCCCCGTCAACATCGATATCCGGAAAATCATCGAGGACATTTCGAAACTATAATTTCGGGAGAGCGCAATGCAGAATCCATACGTACCCTACCCCGTGGAAGTGATCAAGATTGTCACCGAGGTGGACACCAAGGACATCAAGACCTTCCGCTTCGCCTTCCTCAACAAGGAGGACGAGGAAAAGTTCCGGTACACCCCCGGCCAGTTCGGGGAGCTGTCCATCTTCGGCAAGGGCGAGTCCCCCATCGGAATCGCGTCATCTCCCACCCAGAAGGGATACGTCGAATTCACGGTTCAGAAGGCCGGTGTCGTCACGTCGGCCCTCCACGAAATGGAGGAAGGAACCCGGATGGGGCTCCGCGGACCCCTGGGCAACTCCTGGCCCATCGAATTCCTGGAGGGTAAGAACATCGTCATTGTAGGCGGCGGATTCGCCTTCACGACGCTGCGCTCCCTGATCAACTACATGATCCATGGAGACAACCGGAAACGCTTCGGCAAAATCACCGTGGTTTACGGCGCCCGCAACCCGGGACTCCTCATCTACAAGGATGAGTTGGAGGCCTGGTCCAAGCGGGACGACATCGATCTGAACGTGACCGTCGACAAGGGCGACGCGGGCTGGAAGGGACGGGAGGGATTCGTTCCCACGGTCTGCAAGGAGGTGGCCCCCAGTTCGGAAAACGCCGTGACGGTCATCTGCGGTCCGCCGGTCATGATCCGCTTCACCCTGCCGGTCTTTTTCGATCTTGGGTTCTCCAAGGAGAACATTATCACGTCCCTCGAAATGAGGATGAAATGCGGCATCGGGAAGTGCGGTCGCTGCAACGTCGGCAGCAAGTACGTCTGCAAGGACGGCCCCGTGTTCACCCTGGCGGAGCTGGACAAGCTGACGAAGGAATACTGAGGCGACAGGCTTTTCGGGAAATGGTCGGCTCAATCCTGCAGCCGCAACGGAGGTCGATTCTGGGGAGCTTCAGGGCTCCCCTTTTTCTGTCAAGGGGGAAATGACCTTGTACACGGTGGTGGAAGCGCGGCAATTGTCCGAGGCGGTCGTCCGGATGGAGATTCTGGCACCCGAGATTGCCCGGAAAAGAAAAGCCGGTCAGTTCGTGATCCTCAAGATCGACGAGAGGGGAGAGCGCATCCCGCTGACCATCGTCGAGTCGGATGCAGGCCGGGGTACGATCACGATCATTTACCAGGTCGTGGGGAAAACGACGGCGGCCATGTCCGCCCTGAAGGCGGGGGATGCCTTCCAGGACGTTCAGGGTCCCCTGGGAAATCCAACGGACATTGAGATCTTCGGCCATGCCGTCTGCGTCGGCGGAGGCGTAGGCGTCGGGGTTATCTACCCCATCACGAAGGCCCTCAAGGAAAAGGGGAACCGGGTGACCTCCATCATCGGTGCCCGGACGAAGGACCTGATCATTCTCGAAGAGGAAATGCGCGCCGCCAGCGACGAACTGGTGGTCTGCACGGATGACGGGAGCTACGGATTCCACGGCTTTGTCAGCGCCGTCCTGCAGCAGATCATCGACCGCGGCGAAAAGGTCGACCATGTCTTTGCCATCGGCCCGGTTCCCATGATGAGGGTGATTGCAAATCTGACACGGCCTTACGCCATTCCGACGACCGTCAGCCTGAACCCGATCATGGTGGACGCCACCGGGATGTGTGGTGCCTGCCGGGTGGAAGTCGGCGGGAAGACGAAATTCACCTGCGTTGATGGACCGGAGTTCGACGGGCACCAGGTGAACTTCGACCTTCTTGCCAGCCGTCTCAGGATGTACTGCGAAGAGGAAAAGCAGTCCTACGAAAAACACAGGTGCGGGTCGCATGGAAACTGAACCGAAAAAGGAAAAGAAGGAGAAGATCCCCCGGCAGGCAATGCCGGAGCAGGCTCCGGCGGACCGGATCAGGAACTTTGACGAAGTTCCTATCGGATATGATTCCGAGACGGCGATTCTCGAGGCGAAGCGCTGTATCCAGTGCAAGAAGCCCGGATGCATCGAGGGATGTCCCGTCGACGTTCGGATTCCCGAGTTCATCAAGCGGATCGCCGAAGGGGATTTCCTGGGCGCCGCCCGCACGCTGAAGGAAACGAACAGCCTGCCCGCCGTCTGCGGCCGGGTCTGCCCGCAGGAAGACCAGTGCGAGAAATTCTGCATCCTGGGGAAGAAGGGCGAGCCGGTGGCCATCGGCCGCCTCGAGCGGTTCGCCGCGGACTACGAACGGAACACAGGCCAGGTGGCTGCCCCGGAAAAGCCGGCTCCGAACGGCAGGAAGATCGCCGTTGTGGGAGCGGGTCCGTCCGGGCTGACCATCGCCGGAGACCTGGTGAAACTGGGCTACGAGGTCACCATTTATGAGGCCCTCCACAAGGCGGGCGGCGTCCTGGTGTACGGTATCCCCGAGTTCCGACTGCCCAAGGCCATCGTGGAGGCGGAGGTGGACTACCTCCGCAGCCTGGGAGTCAAGATCGTCCTGAATTCCCTGATCGGACGGATCAAGACGGTGGACGAACTTTTCGAGGAGGGCTATGACGCCATCTATCTTGCAGTGGGTGCCGGCGCCCCCGTCTTCATGAACATTCCCGGGGAGAACCTGAGCGGCATCTACTCGGCCAACGAGTACCTGACCCGGTCGAACCTCATGAAGGCCTACCGGTTTCCCGAGTACGACACCCCCATCGTCCGGGGGAAGAATGTGGCCGTCATAGGCGGGGGCAACGTGGCCATGGATTCCGTGAGAACGGCCCTGCGCCTGGGGGCGGAGAATGCATACATCATTTACCGGCGGAGCGAGGCGGAGATGCCTGCCCGGATCGAAGAAGTTCACCACGCCAAGGAGGAGGGCGTGCAGTTCAGGCTGCTGACGAATCCGGTCGAATATATCGGCGACAAGGATGGATGGGTGACGGGGATCCGTTGCCTGCGCATGGAACTGGGTGAACCGGATGCCTCGGGGAGGAGAAGTCCAGTTCCCGTCCCGGGTTCCGAATTCGTCATCGACGTCGACACGGTGGTCGTGGCCGTCGGGACCATGGCCAATCCCATTGTTCCCTCCACAACCCCGGGCCTCGAGACGAACCGCTGGGGCTATATAATCACGAGGGGGGAGTCCGGGGAGACGACGCGGAAGGGCGTCTATGCCGGCGGAGACATCGTCACCGGGTCGGCCACGGTCATCCTGGCCATGGGGGCGGGTCGGAAAGCGGCCCAGGCCATCGACGCCTACCTCTCGGGAAAATAGAAGTTCCGAGGGGTGAATTCGTCCCGGTTCGGGAAGGTGGTTCCCAAAGCCGATGGAACGGGAAGCGATCCCGGGAAAGGACGGAACCCCGGGATTGCGGAAAGAAATAAAAAAAGCGCCTCAATGTGAGGCGCTTTTTTGTTGCGTTGATTTCTGCCGGATCAGTGATGCTCTTCCATGGCCCCTGCAATGTACATCATGGAAAGAAGCATGAATACGAGGGTCTGGATGAAGGAGATCAGAACCTTCAGGATGTAGATGGGCAGCGGGATCAGGAGCGGAACGAGGATCAACAGGACGATGATCACGATGTGCCCGCCTTCGATGTTACCGAAGAGCCGCACCGACAGGGACAGGGGACGGGACAGGTGGCTGATGATCTCGATGGGCAGCATCAGGGGGATGAGCCACCAGACCGGTCCGAGGAACTGCTTGAAGTACTTGAGGCCCTGGATCTGGACGCCCACCACGTGAGTCAACACGAATACGATGAGCGCCATGGCGATGGTCATGTTCAAGCTTGATGTCGGAGAGACGAATCCGGGGACAAGACCGAGGAGGTTGGAAACCAGAATGAAGAGTCCCAGCGTCGCGATCAGCGGGAAGAATCTTTTGCCCTGTTCCCCCATGGTATCGACGAGCAGCGAGTTGAGGGCTCCCACGACGACCTCCATGACGTTCTGGAAACGCCCCGGATAAACCGACATTCTACGGGTGGCCAGAAAACCACAGAGAGCGAGAAGCGCCATAATCAGCCACGTATGCGTGACATGGTCGGCAACGCCGGGAATGTGAACAAACAGAAATTCGCCGTGCATGTTCTATAAAACCTCCTCAACGCAATTTTTTTTTGAGAATACCAGAACCGCCGTCAGCACGATGTTCATGACCACCACGGAAAGACCGACAAGCAGGCCGATGATATCCACAAGGGACTGGCTGATCAGGATGTAAAGCACCACGGCCGTTACGGCGAGGCGCAGGTAGTATTTCAGCAGCAGGGCGGACTTGGCTTTCCCGGAGAGGTTCGAGAATATTTTCCGCAGGTCCCGGTCGAGCCAGTGGAAATTGACGATGCTGATGAAACCGCCCAGAAGGATTCCATAAGTGAACGATGCGGACATCAGCAAAACACTGATGATCAGACAAACTGCCAGCACGAGCCAGTTCGTGATTTCAATTCTTGCCTGGAGGGGGTCTTTTTCGATGCGGTTCACTTTTAATGTATCGGATGACGGGTTCCTCATCCGTCGCGCTTCTCTGAATCATCAGGTAGATGTTCCGGAATCCGACGATCACGCCGACCGCCAGAAACAGGAACATGAAGTAATGATTATCCGTTCCCAGTTTCCGGTCCAGCCAGGCTCCGAAATAGAGCCCACCGAAAATGGTCAATACCATCGCGATTCCGATGGTGCTTGCGTAGGCCAACTGGATCAGGGACTGCCTGTCTGATTTGTCCCATTTCATCGCGCCCCCTATCATGGCCACCGGCGAATGTCAACGAAAATAAGGTCGAGAAATTATACTGTTATTTCGGGTCGATAGGTATCGAAAATGGCACGTCGGGAAGCCTCCCGGTGGATCGTTTCGCCTTGCCTGCAACACTTCTCTATGATATTGACGGTTTCGAGTCAATGCGCGGCAAAAAAGAAAAAACCTGGTGCAAACAGGGTCCGTTGCGGGAGGTGAACGGGAATGACTCTTCTCATTGGCGGCGCCGTTGCCACGGTCTTCGGTCTCATCGGGATCATGTTCTGGGGGCACCAGTTTCTCGTCATTGTCCAGGGCGGGCTGCCCGTTGTTCTGATCATGGGCGGCATTCTTGCCATGTATGTCGGATTCGACGACATTCAGGACAAGATCCGGGAGGATCGCCACAAGAACGAAGAAAAGCTTGACAAGGCCAGGGAAGAGATCGAGCTCGCCAAGGCCAGGGCCGAGCAGTACCGGGAAGAGGTGGAGCGGCTGCGCCGCGAGGTCAGCCAGCAGAATCAATCCCGGACGGATAATAATGCTTGACAGGCAACGGTCGATCCCATAGGAGTGAAAACCTATTTTTTGCTTTGAGGAACCAGACGTGATTTCGGACGGCACATTCCGAGCATCCATGAAAACCCTTCTCGTCCAGCCTTATATGTATTGATGCCTGCTTCCCGCCGCTGCCCGGTGGGAAAGCAGGCTTCTCCCAGCTTTATCGTCCGCCCCTTTCATCCTACAAATTCATAACCCGAAACGGGAAATTGCGGTTTCATGATGTTTTACAGCATCCAGGCCCGATTTTATTTCTGTTCCACCTGTTATGCCTACCGGCGGCCTGCCTGTCCGACCGTCGAGCGAACAGGCAGGCCTTTCATAAGCGGAGACGGCGGCTGTGGCACGGATCCCCGGAATCCGGGAACCGTGCCGGCCGGCTGACATAACGACCATTCTTCATCACCAGGAGGGAGAGAAATCATGAAAAGAATCATCCGGATCGCATTGGCAGTCCTCTTGCTGGGGGTGTTCTCCGGCCTGACCGCCGCCTGGGCGGGGCCGACCCAGTTGACCTACAGCATCTTTTTCCCGCCGAATCATGGCCAGAAAAAGGCTGCCGACACATGGGCCAAGGAAGTGGAAAAGCGAACCCAGGGGCAGGTGAAGATCCAGGTCTTCGCCGGAGGATCCCTTACCCAGGCGGATCAGTGCTACGACGGCGTCGTCAAGGGAATCTCCGACATGTGCATGTCCGCGTTCGCATACACCCGCGGCCGTTTCCCCGTTATGGAGGCCCTGGATCTTCCCCTCGGATACCCGAACGGCCGGACCGCCACCAGGGTGGCCAACGAGTTCTATCAGAAGCTGAAACCCCGGGAACTGAACCAGGTGAAGGTTCTCTACCTGCACGCCCATGGACCGGGGCTCCTGCATACGGTGAAGCCGGTACGGACGCTTGAAGATCTGAGGGGCATGAAGATCCGTTCGACGGGGCTCAGTGCGAAGGTCATCAGTGCTCTGGGCGCTGTTCCCGTGGCCATGCCCCAGGGGTCGACCTATGAATCCCTGCAGAAGGGGGTTGTGGAAGGGACGATCGGCCCCATCGAGGTCCTCAAGGGATGGAAGCAGGCGGAGGTGATAAAGAATACGACGGAATGCCGTGATATCGGCTACACCACGGCGATGTTCGTGGTCATGAACCTCAAGAAGTGGAACTCGCTGCCCCCGAACGTCCGGAAGGCCATCGAGGACGTGAGTACCGAATGGATCGACGTGCACGGCAAGGCCTGGGACGACATCGATGCCGAGGGAAGGGCGTACAGCCTCAAGCTTGGCAACAAAATCATCCCGCTTTCGAAGGCCGAGAGTCTTCGCTGGAGGAAGGCAGTCGATCCCGTGATCGACGAATATGTGAAAACCGTGAAGGCGAGCGGGGTGTCCGGGAAATCGGTGGTCCAGGAAGCCGAGCTCCTGATCGGAAAGTCGGGTCGTCCGGCCAAGAAGAAGTAGCGGACCGCCCGGAGACGTGCAGCAGAGGAGAACGCCATGCCCTGGAAACGGAGATACCTGAAGACAATCGGGTTTGCCAACGGCATTGCCTGCGCGGGCATTGTGGCCATGATGCTCTTGACCTGCGCGGATGTCATCCTGCGCCTGGCACGGTATCCCATTCCCGGGACGTATGAAATCGTGGGTTTTCTGGGAACGGTCGTCGCGGCGTTTGCCTTGGGGCAGACATCCGTTGAGCGGGGACATATCGCCGTGGAGTTCCTGACCTCCAGGTTGCCGACCCGCTGGCAACTGTGCATCGACGGCCTGGAGGCAGCGGCCGGCACCTTGCTGTTCGGTATCCTGGCCTGGCAGAGCGCCGTCTACGCCCGGGACCTGCAGGCCAGCGGCGAGGTGTCCTTGACGCTGGCCATGCCGATTTCGCCGTTTGCCTGGGGAATCGCCATCGGCTGCGCTATCCTCTGTTGCGTTTTGATCGTTGACCTGGTTCGTTTTATCAGGAGGGTCGTGTTGTCGTGACACCCATCACCATCGGAATTGCAGGTTTCGTTTTGCTCATCCTGCTGATGTTCCTGCGGATCCCCGTCGGTTTCACGATGGCCATCGTGGGATTCCTCGGCTTCGGGGTCCTTGTGTCCTGGAATGCGGCCCTGAATCTCATGGCCCGGGATGTCTTTTCCGTCTTCAGCTCCTACAACCTGACGGTCATTCCCCTGTTCGTGCTCATGGGCCAGGTGGCCTTCCACTCGGGGATCAGCGGTCGCCTGTTCAACTCCGCTCACAAGTTCTTCGGACATATGAGAGGCGGTCTGGCGATTGCCACCATCGGCGCCTGTGCCGCTTTTTCGGCCATTTGCGGCTCCACGAGCGCCACGGCGGCCACCATGTCGTCCGTGGCGCTGCCGGAGATGAAAAAGAGGGGCTACGACCCGGCCCTGGCAACGGGTGTGGTTGCGGCGGGAGGGAGCCTCGGCATTCTGATCCCGCCCAGCACGATCTTCATTGTCTACGGGATCATGACGGAGCAGTCCATCGGGAAGCTGTTCCTGGCGGGCGTCCTGCCAGGAATCCTGCTTGCGCTTCTGTTTGTTCTCGTTGTCGCAATTTGGACCGCGCTCCGTCCGGATCTCTGCCGGAAGGACGTCCGGGCTCCCTGGCGCGAGAAGATCTCCTCGCTGGCCGGCGTGATCGAAACGCTGGCCCTGTTTGTCATGGTCATGGGAGGGCTGTTCATCGGCATCTTCACCCCCACGGAAGCGGCCGGCATCGGCTCCCTGGGCACGATCCTCATCGCTGCGGCGGGAAGAAACATCACCTGGAGGAAATTCGTCCTGTCCCTCAAGGAGACGGCGAGGATCTCCTGCATGATCATGGTCATCGTGGCGGGGGCCACGGTTTTCGGCCATTTCCTGGCCGTGACGACCATTCCCTCGGAGGTGGGCGGCTGGGTGTCGGGGTTGGCCCTTCCTCCGCCCCTGATCATCGGCCTCATCATCCTGACGTACCTTCTGCTGGGGTGCCTGATGGATTCCCTGGCCATGATCATGCTCACGATCCCGATCTTCTTTCCCGTGGTTACCACCCTGGGCTACGATCCGATCTGGTTCGGCGTCGTCATCGTTCTGATCACCGGCATGGGTGTGATCACGCCGCCGGTCGGCATCAACGTTTATGTCGTGGCCGGTGTGGCCAAGGATGTTCCGCTCCAGGTCATTTTCAGCGGGGCAACGAAACTCCTCCTGGCGCAACTGGTCATGGCGCTCCTGCTGATCTTGTTTCCATCCATCGCCCTTTGGCTGCCGGGTTTCGTGCAATGACAAAAAAAACGGGGGAGACGTATCGGCCACCCCCGTGTATTCTCCCGCTGCTTTCCTGCCGGCAGGGAGGTTGATTCCCCATGCCGGCTCAGAAGGATTTCTTCTTGATCAGGCCCCGTTCTCGTCCGGCCTTTTCCAACTCCTCCCGGAATTTCGGGTGGGCGATCTTGATCAGCTCCTCCGCCCGCTCCGGTTCCGTCCGGCCGTACAGATCCGCCACCCCGTATTCCGTGACGACATAACCCGCGTAATGACGGGGCACCGTGACCCTGGAACCCCATGAAATGTAGGGGACGATTCTGGATACTGTGTCGTTCAGGGTCGTTGACGGGACCAGGTTGATGGCCCGGCCGCCCTTCGACCAGAAGGCCCCGATGACGAAGTCCAGCTGGCCTCCCGTTCCTGTCCGCATCAGGTTCCCGACGGACTCGGAGACAATCTGCCCTGTCAGGTCCACCTCGATGGAGCCGTTGATGGCCACGACGTTCTCCTCCTGGGCGAGGGTCGGGATGTAGTTCGCATAGAGGGTCGGACGGTATTCCACCATGGGGTTGTTGGCCAGGAAGTCGTAGAGTTCCTTGTCCCCCATGGTGAAGGCCAGGATGATCTTGCCGTTGTTCACTTTCTTGTACTTGCAGGTGACAACCCCCTTCTCGACCAGTTTGTGGGTTCCCGCCGGGGCCATCTCCGTGTGGATGCCCATGTCCTTGAGTCCCGAGTGCTCCAGGAGCTTGCTGATCATGGCCGGAACGGCGCCGATGCCCACCTGGATGCAGTCCCGGTCCCGAAGGAGCTTCACGACGTTTTCCGCCATCTTGATTTCCACATCCGAGGGCGGCGGGGTGGGCACGGCGATGATGGGATTGGGATTTTCGACAAAGGCGGTGAAGCGGGAGACGTGGAAGTTCGTCTGCCCGTAGGTCCGGGGCATGTTCTCGTTCACCTCGGCGATGATCCAGTCGGACTGATCCATGATCTGCTCGGTGTAGAACGTATCCAGCCCGAGGTTCACGTAGCCGTGCTCGTCCGGGGGTGTGACCTGCAGGACGATGCCTCCGCGGCGGGGATAGGTCCGCTGGCGGTGCATGTTCTTGACGGAGATATCCGAGCTCTGGGCGGGCCAGAAGTTGGACCATTCCGTTTTGGCAAGCTCCTGGAGATGCGGTGTGCTGTAGAATCCGCAGACCAGCTTGAAGGCATCCCGGTATTCCGGTTTGAAGAGTTTGTAAGGCCGGAGGACGAGAGCGAAACAGTACTCCACGTCCTTGAGTTCATCTTTGCGGTCTGCGATGGCGTCCATGATCAGCATGGACGGTTGTCCCAGAAGCAAAGGGGTCCAAAAACGGTCGCCTGATTGAACGATCTTAGCCGCGTCCTGTGCCGACATCAGCCTGCTGTTGTAAACATCCTTCCAGCTCATGCGATCCCTCCTTAATCCGTTCCGATGGTGAATGGATTGGTCGACATTGATTGAGTGGACGTTTCCCCCTTGTGTCGGTCAGCTGGCTCCATGCAAGATCTCTGGCTTCTTCACCTCCTTCCCGATTGTGCTTGAATCCTGAAGACTTATTGTTCCTGGGCGACTCTCGAAAGAAGAAATTGCAGAACGCAATTCCTGATTCTCATAGCACAGGAAACCTCCGGCTGTCCAATCGAAGCCTGCGATGATCCAACCTTATGCAGACTTCCATTCATTCCCGTTTTGTAATACGGATACACGTCGCTCATTCATTCAACGGGAGGAATCGTATGAAATTCTTTTTCGAACCCCGGGGGATCGCCGTTGTCGGGGCCACCCCGAACCCCTCGAAGGGAGGAAACGCCATCCTGAAGAACCTGATTACGGGTTATCGGGGAGTGATCTGCCCGGTTAACCCGAAGTACTCTGAAATCGAGGGGATCCCCTGTGTCCCTTCCCTTCGGGAGGTGCCCGGTTCCGCGGACCTGGCGATCCTGTTCGTTCCGGCCCCGCAGGTTCTCACGGCCCTGGACGAGTGTGCCGGCACGGGGATCCGGGGTGTGATCGTCGAGTCCGGGGGGTTCGCGGAGACAGGCCCGGAAGGCCGGAAACTACAGGACCGGATGGTCGCCAGGGGACGGGAACTGGGGCTCCGGATCTGGGGCCCCAACTGCATGGGCCTTGTCGACGCCGTCCGCAGCCATGTCTTTTCGTTCATGGATCCCAATGCCCTCCTCCGGGGCCTGGTTCCGGGAGACGTGTCCCTGGTCGTTCAGAGCGGCCTCCTCTCGGCGGGATTCCTGGTGGACCTCATGACCCACGGGGTGATGGGCATCAGCAAGGCATGCTCCATCGGAAACAAGGCCGACGTGGACGAAAACGACCTGCTGGAGTACCTGGTGGGGGATCCGGACACGAGGGTGATCGGCCTGTACCTGGAATCCTTCCGGGACGGCCGCCGGTTTCTGGAGCTTTGCCGCTCATGCCCCAAGCCGGTTGTCGTGCTGAAGGGCGGGAGGAGCAGCCGGGGCGCGAAGGCCGCCATGAGCCATACCGCCTCCCTGGCGGGAAACCATGCCGTCATCGCCGGTGCCCTGGCCCAGGAAGGGGTTACCGAGGCAAGAGACTTCAAGCAGTGGATGGATCTCTGCCGGTCCCTGGCCGCCGCTCCGCCGGCGGCTTCCGGGAAGGGGAGGATCGCCGTTCTCACCTTCAGCGGCGGGGCGGGGATCATGGCGGCGGATTTCTTCGAGGACGTGGGGCTGGAGGTGGCCGACCTGTCCGAAGAGACCACCGCCGCCGTGCAGGAGCTTTTCCCTTCCTGGATGCCCGTCGCCAACCCGGTGGACGTCTGGCCCGCCATGGAAAAAAACATGGGGACCGGCGTGGATGTCTACGGCACGGCCCTGCGGTCCATCCTGGCGGATCCGGGGGTGGACGGCGTCCTGCTCCTGGCTTTTGTCGGCAACTTCCGCATCACCATGGACCTGGAAGACTTGGCCGCCCAGTCGCGGAAGGCCGGGAAACCCGTCTTTCTATGGCTCCTGGGAACGCGCGACAAGGTCTCTGAGTTTCAGCAGCAGGCCCGCTCCTTCGGCGTGCTGGCGTTTCAGGAGCTGTATCGCGCCGTGGAATGCCTCGAAGCCGTCCTGAGGAGGCGGCCCGCCGGGGAAACGATAGTACCGAAGCATCCGCTGCCGTCACCGGGACGGATCGCACTGGAAATCGAGACATTGATTCGGGACGCCCGGGGAACCCTGGATGAGGAGGTGTCCAAACGGATTCTCCGTTCCCGGGGAATTCCAACCGTGGAAGAGACGCGGGTCGCAAGCGAGGAGGAATGCCTGAAGGAAGCGGAACGGATCGGTTATCCCGTGGTGCTCAAAGGCCTGCAGCCCGGCCTGGTGCACAAGAGCGAGGCCGGTCTGGTGCGCCTGAACATCCGGGATGCCCACGGACTCCGTGAGGCATACGGCGCGATCCGGAACGGTCTGACGGATGCCGGGGAGGTCCTGGTCCAGCGGCAGGTGCGGGGGGAAGGGGAACTCATCGCGGGACTGGTCCGGGATCCCCAGTTCGGCCCCTGCGTCCTGTTCGGCCTCGGCGGAACGCTGACGGAGGTCCTCCGGGACACCGCCTTCGCCGTGGCTCCGCTGGGTATGGACGAGGCGCTCGGGCTCATCGGGCGCATCCGGGGACAGGCACTTCTGAACGGCTATCGCGGCGCTCCGTCGGTCGACCGGGAGCATCTGGCCAGGGTGCTGATTGCCCTGGGAGACCTCGGGCTGGCGGTTTCGCGGATCCGGGAGATCGATATCAATCCGCTCCTTGTTACGCGGGAAGGCCTTTGTGCCGTGGATGCCACGATTATCCTGGACGGGATCGAAAAACCGGGAAAGGCGGCGCCATAACGCCGGTTGTTCCGGCTCACTTGATCTTCTCGATATCCCTGTCCCTTCCGACGACGACCAGGGCCTCGCCGTCCTTGAGCACGTAACCGGCGGTGGGGACCATGGAAATCCGGTCCGTGAGGACGTCCCGCACCGCGATGACCTCGATGTTGTACCGGCCGCGGAGCTGCAGTTCGCCGATGGATTTTCCGAGAAACCCGGACGGGGGGGCGATCTCGGAGATCATGTAATCGTCCGAAAGGGGAATGTAATCCAGGACGTTCGGGTACCGGAGACTTCTGGCCAGCTTGGCGGCCATGACCTTTTCCGGGATGATCGCCTCGGTGGCGCCCACGCGTTCCAGGATCAGCTTGTGGTCCTCGCTGACGGCCTTGGTGATGATGGTCTTCACACCCAGCTGCTTCAGGTGCAGCGTGATGAGCGTGCTGGCGGCCAGGTCTTCTCCGAAGGAGACGATCACCAGATCGTCTTCCTGGATCCCGATCATGTCCATGATATCCCGGTCCGTCCCGTCGGCGAGCACGGCTTTCGTGGCATAGTCGCGGATCCGCTGCACGGCGTCCTTGTTCTTGTCGACGGCGATGACCTCAAAGCCGTTCTCGAAGAGCTCCTTCGCGATGTTGAAGCCGAAAATGCCCAGCCCGATCACGATGACCCGTTTCATCGAGATACCTCCTTATCCAACCATGACGGATTCTTCCGCATAGGTCACTCCCCGTTTCGTCCGGCTCCAGGAGAAGGCCAGGGTGAGGGGCCCCAGCCGGCCGGCAAACATCATGAGCACAATGGCCAGTTTCTGCAGGTCGCTCAGCTTCGGCGTGATGCCCATGGACAGCCCCACGGTCCCGAATGCGGAGACGGTTTCAAAACTGTATTCGACGAAGAAATGGCGGGTCAGGGCGGGGTCCTGTCCCGGATTGGATCCCACCAGCAGGAGAAACGAGGTAATGAGGCAGACGGAGAAAGCCGAAGCGAAAATGATCAGGATCGTCTTGGTCAGGATCTCCGCCGGCATGGTCCGGTTGTAGATGCTGACCGTATCGAACCCCTTCATCCGGTTCCAGATCATGAGCATCAAGAGGGCGAAACTGGTGGTCTTGACCCCTCCACCGGTCGATCCCGGGGAGGCACCGATGAACATCAGGATCATCATGACGAGAATCGTTCCATTGGTCAGCTGTCCGATATCCACTGTGTTGAATCCCGCCGTCCGGGTCGTCACGGATTGGAAAACGGCGACCAGGAACTGCTCATCCGCCGGCATGCCCTTCAGGACGTGGCTGAATTCGAAGAGGTAGAAAAACAGGGTCCCGGCGGCGATCAGGATGGAGGTCGTCAACAGGACAATCCGGGTGTGCACCGACAGGCGCTGCTGCCGCCCCCGGAATTTCGAGAAGATTTCGTACTGGACGATGAATCCGATCCCGCCCAGGATGATAAGGGCAATGACGGTGGCATTCACCAGCCAGTCCCCCTGGTACCGGACAAGGCTGTCCGTGAACAGGGTGTAGCCGCAGTTGTTGAAAGCCGATACGGCGTGGTAGATCGCCGAGTAGGCCGCCTGCCCGGCGGGCTGTTCCCGGATGAAGCGGAGAAACAGCAGCACCGTTCCGGTGCTCTCGATCACGAGGGTGTACAGAAGGACCCACTTCGCAATCATCAGGAAATCACGGCGGGGCGTATGGAGAAAGGTGGACTGGATGATTTCCCTCCCCTTGAAGGGGACTCCCAGGCCCACGATTCCGAGAAGAACGGTGGAAAACGTGATGATGCCCAGCCCGCCGAGCTGAAACAGGACCAGCGTCACGATCTGGCCGGTCAGGGAGAGATCCCGGCCGATGTCGATGGTGGCCAGCCCCGTGACACAGACTGCGGAAGCCGACATGAACAGGGCATCGATGAAGGAGAGAGGGGTCTTCGCGGCGCAGACGGGGTGCCACAGAAACAGTGCGCCAATCAGGATCAGAAGCGCAAAGCTCAGGATGAACAGCCTTGCCGAAGACAGGAGCCTGGAGAGGAACAGTGCCGGCCTGAAGGACATGGTTGTCGATCCCTTCGGGAATCAGGAACCGGTCTCGATGACGTCCTTTTCACCCCGGAAGGCAAGGATCGTGAGCAGGACGGCTCCCACCGTAATGGCGGAATCGGCAACATTGAATGCGGGCCAGTGTGCCGATCCGATGTAGAAATCCAGGAAGTCGACAACCTCCCCGAAGCGGACCCGGTCGGCCAGATTGCCCAGTGCCCCGGACAGGATGAGGACCAGGGGAATTCTCCAGGATGCCTGGATGAATCGGTCCTTGAAGAGGGAGTACACGATCAGGCCGATGGCGAGGAGGGTCACCGCGATGAAGAAGGAGAGACGGACCAGCGGTGACGCCCCGGCCAGGAAACCGAAGGCCGCCCCGGGGTTGCGAACGTAGGTGATGCTGAACAGGCCCGGAATGACCTGGATGGACTCATGAAGGTTCATGGTGGTGGTCACCCACGCCTTGGTGACCTGGTCGGCCAGTACCACCAGAATCACGATCGCCAGAAGGGGCGCCTGTTTCCTTAGAGTCGTCATGTCCGTTGCCTTCGGCCTGCGGGGAATCGTTCCCGGATCCCTTGAGAGACCGTCCCGTTTCTACGGCAGGTTGCGCAGGCAGCGATCACACAGGTCGGGGTGAGCGGCGGCCGTTCCCACCGTGTCGCTGTAGTTCCAGCAGCGCTGGCATTTGTTTCCCGTCGCACGGACGACTCCAACCGCCAGCCCCTCGATTTCCTGGCTTTCGTAAGGGTTCTCAAGGGCGCTCCGCTCGCTCAGCTCGATCTGGGAGACAATCAGGAGTGCCCGCAGATCCTCCAGGTGCGACGCCAGGAGGGACCGGTGTCCTTCCGGAGGAGCAATCCGGACCCGGGCATCGAGGGAGTGGCCGATCGTTTTTTCTTTTCTGGCCAGCTCCAGGGCCTTGGCGATTTCGCCCTTCAGGGTGATCAGAGCTTTCCACTGCTCTCCGAGCTCCGCTTTCAGGAACGCCGGGTCGGCCTTTGGGAAATCCGTCAGGTGGACGCTGGCGGCCTTTCCATCCCAGGCCGGCAGGGCGGACCAGATCTCTTCCGCGGTGAAGGTCATGATCGGAGCCAGCAGGCGGGCCATGGCGTCGAGAATGATCGTGACGGCCGTCTGGGCGGAGCGGCGCTCCCGGGACGCCGCTTTGGATGTGTAGAAGCGGTCCTTCAGGACATCCAGGTACAGGGCGCTCAGGTCCACCGTACAGAAGTTGTGCAGGGTGTAAAAGGCGACGTGGAACTGGAAGTTTTCGTATGCGTCCACGACCCTCTGTGTGATCTCCTGGAGGCGATGGAGGGCCCAGCGGTCCATTTCCTCCATGTCGTCGTAAGCGACCGAATCTTTCCGGCGGTCGAAATCGTAAAGGTTACCGAGGATGAACCGGCTCGTGTTGCGGATACGCCGGTAGGCCTCGACGAGGCGTTTGAGAATCTCTTCCGAGATCCGGATGTCCACCGTGTAGTCCTCGGCGGCCACCCACAGGCGGAGGATTTCGGCGCCGTATTTGTCGATGATGTCCTGGGGGTCCACGACGTTGCCGACGGACTTGGACATTTTCTTGCCCTCTCCGTCGACGACGAATCCATGGGTCAGGACGTTCCGGTAGGGAGCCCGGTTCCTGCTTCCAACGGATTCCAGCAGGGACGAGTGGAACCAGCCGCGGTGCTGGTCGCTTCCTTCGAGGTACATGTCCGCGGGTGAGTGAAGGTTCGACCAGGTTTCCAGAACCGCGGCGTGGCTGACTCCGGAGTCGAACCAGACGTCCAGGATGTTGGTCTCCTTGCGGAATTCGGTTCCCTGGCAGTGAGGGCAGACCGTCCCGGACGGCATCAGATCCTTTGCCTCCCGTTCGTACCAGACGTCTGCCCCGTATTGGCGGACAAGGGAGACGACGTAATCCAGCATCTCCTTCGTCAGGAATTCGTTCTGGCACGCCGTGCAGTAGAAAATCGTGATCGGCACTCCCCACAGTCGCTGGCGGGAGATGCACCAGTCCGGGCGGTTCTCGACCATGCCGTAGATCCGGTCCCGTCCCCAGGAGGGGATCCAGCGCACCGTGTCGATGGCTTCCAGGGTTTTCTTCCGCAGGTCGTTGCGCTCCATGGAGATGAACCACTGCTCCGTGGACCGGAAGATGATGGGTTGCTTGCAGCGCCAGCAGTGGGGATAGGAATGCTCGATGTCCACCAGGCCAAGGAGGGCGCCTTTCTCCCGCAGCTTCTCGTTGACCGGGCCGTTGGCGTCGAAGACGAACTGGCCTGCAAAGTCTGCCACGTCGGGGGTGAACTTGCCGTCCTCGTCCACGGGGGCGTAGTTGTCCAGCCCGTATTCCATTCCGATCTCATAGTCTTCCTGGCCGTGTCCCGGGGCGATGTGGACGCATCCGGTCCCCGCTTCCAGGGTTACGAACGGGGCGAGGATGAGAAGGCTTTCGCGATCGATGAGAGGATGCCGGCACTTGAGCCCTTCCATTTCCCGGCCGGGAAACTCGTCCAGGATCTCATAGGGCTTCCCCTTCCAGCCGAAGGCGTCCAGGCAGTAGTCCAGGAGGTCTTTGGCCAGGATCAGGACCTCATCCTCGATCTTGACCGCAACGTAGAGGAACTCTTCGTGAAAGGCGATGGCCAGGTTGGCGGGAATCGTCCAGGGGGTGGTCGTCCAGATGACGACATTCACCTTCTCGCCCTTCAGGGCGGGCCGAACCGCGCCGATGTCGGAAATCATGGGGAACTTTACATAGATGGAGGGCGTCGTATGGTCGCCGTACTCCACTTCCGCCTCGGCAAGTGCCGTTTTGCAGGAAGCGCACCAGTAAACCGGTTTCTTCCCCTTGTAGACGCTTCCGCCCAGCCAGAGCTTCCCGAATTCGGCAACCGTTATGGCTTCGTAGTCATAGGTCATGGTCAGGTAGGGATTCGGCCAGTCGCCGAAGACCCCCAGCCGCTTGAACTGCTGCCGCTGGATGTCCACGAACTTTTCCGCATAGGCCCGGCAGAATCTCCGCTTGTCCGCCTGGGACATGTCGTATCGCTTTTCACCCAGTTCCTTGTCGACCTGGTGTTCGATGGGCAGACCGTGACAGTCCCATCCGGGTACGTAAATGCTGTCGAATCCCGCCATGTTCCTGGACTTGATGACCATGTCCTTGATGATCTTGTTGAGCGCGGTTCCAAGATGGATGTTCCCGTTCGCATAGGGAGGCCCGTCGTGGAGGATGTATGCCGGCCGCCCCTTGGAGACATCGCGGATTTTGCCGTAGATATCCGCTTCGTCCCAGGCGCGCAGCATTTCAGGTTCCCGCTGCGCCAGGTTGGCTTTCATCGGGAAATCCGTCTTCGGTAGGTTCAGGCTGCCCTTGTAGTCCATCATCCGCTCCTGTTTCAGGGTTTTATGTCCGATGACGCCTACCACAGAAAGGTATGGATTTTCAAGAATAAGAAAGGGCCCCCGGCGGTCGGCCGGGAGCCCTTCAGAGAGAACGTTTCGGTTGCTGCAGATTTCTTACATGCCCATGCCGGGATATCCTCCGCCGGGCATGGGGGGCATTCCCGCGCCCTTCTCTTCCGGCTTGTCCGCGATCATGCACTGGGTTGTCAGCATCAGGGACGCCACGGACGCGGCATTCTGGAGGGCGAAACGGGTGACCTTGGTGGGATCGATAACGCCGGCCTGGATCATGTCCTCGAATTTTTCGTTGGCGGCGTTGAACCCGAAGGCCCCCTTCTTTTCCTTGACCTTTTCCACCACGATGGAGCCTTCCCACCCGGCGTTGGAGGCAATCATCTTGAGAGGCTCCTCCAGGGACTTCTTGACAATATTGATGCCGATCTGCTGGTCCCCGGTAAGTTTCAGCTTGTCCAGGGCCTGGATGCAGCGGACGTATGCCACGCCGCCCCCGGGAACGATGCCCTCCTCGACCGCCGCACGGGTTGCGTTCAGGGCGTCTTCGACGCGGGCCTTCTTTTCCTTCATTTCGGTCTCTGTGGCGGCGCCCACGCGGATCACGGCCACCCCGCCGACGAGCTTCGCCAGGCGCTCCTGGAGCTTTTCCCGGTCATAGTCGGAGGTGGTCTCTTCGACCTGTGCGCGGATCTGCTTCACACGGCCTTCCAGCGACTTGCGATCCCCGGCTCCGTCGATGATTGTGGTGTTGTCCTTGTCGATGATGATCTTCTTGGCACGTCCCAGGTCTTCCAGGCGGGCGTTCTCAAGCTTCGAGCCGATGTCTTCGGAGAGCATCTTACCGCCCGTCAGGATGGCGATGTCTTCGAGCATGGCTTTCCGGCGGTCGCCGAAGCCGGGGGCTTTTACGGATGCCACATGGAGGGTTCCGCGGATCTTGTTCACCACCAGGGTCGCCAGGGCTTCACCCTCGACGTCCTCCGCGATGATCAGGAGGGGCCTTCCCATCTTGGCGATCTGCTCGAGAATCGGCAGGAGGTCTTTCATGCTGCTGATCTTCTTCTCGTTGATGAGGATGAAGGCATCTTCGAGAACCACTTCCATCTTTTCGGGATTGGTCACGAAGTAGGGAGATATGTAGCCGCGGTCGAACTGCATGCCTTCCACGATCTCCAACTCCGTTTCGAGGCCTTTCGCCTCTTCCACGGTGATGACGCCTTCCTTGCCAACCTTGCTCATGGCCTCGGCGATGATGTTCCCGATGCCCGTGTCGTTGTTGGCGGAGATCGTTCCAACCTGGGCGATTTCCTTCTGATCCTTTGTGGGTTTGCTCAGTTTCTTCAGTTCACCGACTACCGCTTCCACGGCCTTGTCGATTCCCCGCTTGAGATCCATGGGATTGCTGCCGGCGGCTACGGTTTTGGCGCCTTCACGGTAAATGGCCTGTGCCAGGATGGTGGCGGTCGTCGTCCCGTCTCCCGCGACGTCGCTGGTCTTGCTTGCAACCTCGCGAACCATCTGAGCGCCCATGTTCTCGAATTTGTCTTCCAGCTCGATTTCCTTGGCTACGGTAACGCCGTCCTTTGTCACGGTGGGGGCGCCGAATGACTTATCCAGAATTACGTTTCTTCCCTTGGGGCCCAGTGTGACCTTTACGGCATCGGCCAGGGTATTGACACCCTTGAGGATCGACTTCCTGGCCTCCTCATCGTACTGTAAAACTTTTGATCCCATTCTATCCTCCTCCTTCTGACCTTTATTTACTTTTCAATGACTCCCAGAATGTCATCCTCTCGCATGATGAGGTATTCCTTGCCTTCCACCTTGACTTCCGTACCGGCGTACTTGCTGAAGAGGATTCGGTCACCGGCCTTGACGTCCAGCTTGATCAGCTTTCCATCCTCTGCGGTGCGGCCTTTTCCCACGGCGACGACCTTGCCTTCCATCGGTTTTTCCTTGGCGGTGTCAGGGATGATGATGCCTCCCTTGGTCTTCTGCTCCTCGTCCACCCTCTCGACGATGACCCGATCCTGAAGCGGCCTGATCTTCATTCTCCAACCTCTCCTTTCTTTGGTTAATCTCTTATTTTTACAAGAATTTCTGACAGGATGTTGTAATTCGCGGATATATTAAACATGAATTTTCCCCTGTCAAGTCGGGGCAACAAGTTTTTCCCGTATCGGTGCGGAAATTTGGCTTGACATTTTTGTCAACGGAGATTAGGAATGTGGCACTCGGCCGCGAAGCTTCACCAGGCAAGGATTGGCGGCGCTTCGACGGGACGGGAAATCCTGCAAGGAGGTAGATGATGAGGAAAAAGAGGATGATGTATGCAGCTGCTGGTTTGTTGATCGTGTTGCTGTGGGCTCCGTTGGCCATGGCGGCGGAAGCGGCGGCACCGGGAGCGGCGGTGAACTACACGAAGGCCATCATTATCGGCTGCAGCGTGCTGGCGGCCGGCCTTGGTGTTGGAATCGCAGCAAACGGAACCGGAACCGGTATGGGACATGGTCTTGGCGGAGCCACGAGCGCCGTTGGTCGTAACCCCGAAGCCCAGGGCAAGATCCTTCTCACCATGATGGTGGGTCTGGCCATGATCGAATCGCTGGCTATTTACGCCCTGGTTATCGCGCTGATTCTGCTTTACGCGAATCCGCTGCTGAAGCTCATTGCATAGAGCAAGAGCGATCCTGTTATTATAGAAAAAACGGGAGAAGGAGCGCCGCAAATAATGCTCCTTGCTCCCGTTTTTTTTGCCCTTAACCGCGCTCATCCTCCGACGCAGACGATCGGAGGCGCTTTTTCTCGGACTGGTGATGCTTATCCTGCAGCATCCTCTCCTTGGCGCGCTGAGACCGGCGTCGCTTCTGCCGACGGATCCTTTCCCACCTCCGTCTCTCTTCACTCAAGATCCCTTTCTGCCTGCTCTCGATCCGGTCCAGAAGAATCCGCCGGGCGAGGAAACGGTTCAGTGCCTGGGATCGCTCCTCCTGGCACTTCACGGACAGGCCGGTGGGAACGTGAACGAGGTGTACGCAGGTGGCAGTCTTGTTGGTCTTTTGCCCTCCAGGACCCGATGAGCGGGTGAAGTGCTCCCGGAAATCGCTTTCCGAAACTCCGAGACTGGCCATCCGCTCGGTCAGTTCCTGATATTTTTCACGGCGTACGGGCATGATCACAGTTCTCCTCTTTCGGATTGCAGCGGAATCCATACAGAGGGCATCCGCTCGCGGCGGCTCGCCCTTTCTTTGACATGTGTCCGGGGGACGCCCCGGGGCTTGCTCCCCTGGCTTGGAAAGGGGCAGATGTCCTGAAATCCTGTAGCATTTTCGGTTGAATTTTTGGAGGCCCCCCTGTAGTATGCCGACACTGTTGGAGTTTGCATCCGTCGGGACCAGCGGATGACAAGCTGGCCCGTCAGGACCCGATCGCTCTGTATGCCTTCATGGGAAAGCCCGATAACCGGATGCTTCAGCGACCCAATATCAAATTTCCCGTCTGGCTGACGACCTTTTTCCTTCTGCTTTTCCTGGTCCTCATGGCATTGACGGTGAATCACGCCCTGCGTAAAGGGGTGGCGGAACCGTTCAGCCGGCAGGAGTTGACCTTTGCCCTTTCCGCGGCGGGGCTGATCCTTATCCTGTTCGCAGGTGGAGTCACCCTGGCTTACATGGCCCGGCGAAGAAAATTCATTCGTGAGGAACTGGCCCGCCTGCAGGAGGTGGAGGCCTGGGAGGAACGACTCCTCCGCGAGAAAAAGACTGTCGAGGGAATCATAGAGGGTTCCCCCATTCCCACCTTCGTCATCGACCGCGACCACCGCATCATTCTCTGGAACAAGGCCTGTGCCGATCTGACCGGCCTGGAGCAGGCCGACATGATCGGAACGGACAAACAGTATATTCCTTTTTATGGTCCGGACCAGAAGCGTCCGGTGATTGCCGACCTGATCGTGGATCAGGATATGCCGGGACTGGAGCAGTTTTATGGCAAGAAGAAAGTTCAGCCGTCTAAACAGGTGGAGGGAGCCTACGAAGCCAGAGACTATTATAACAATCTGGGAGGCAAGCCCCGGCACCTCTATTTTCTTGCCGCGCCGATCTTTGACGAGAAAGGTCAGATCATCGCCGCCATTGAGACCCTTCAGGATGTAACCCAGGAAGTGGAGATGGCACAGCACCTCAGGGATTCGCAGGAGCAGCTGGCCAGGGAAAAGAAAACCGTTGAGGGAGTCATCGAGGGCTCACCCATCCCGATGTTCGTTATCGACCGCTCGCATCGAATCATCTTCTGGAATCGTGCACTGACGGAAATGAGCGGTTACGGCGTCAATGAAATGATCGGGACGGACCGGCAATACCTTCCATTCTACAAGGAAAAGCGCCCACTCGTCGCGGACCTGATTGTGGATAACAATATCGCGGAGCTGGATCGCTATTATGCAAAAAAAATGGTTCGTCCCTCCACCGTGGTCAAGGGCGCTTACGAGGCCCGGGATTATTACGAAGATCTCGGCGGCAAGCCTCGCCACCTGTATTTCCTGGCGGCGCCGATCTTCGACGAAAAGGGACAGGTCATTGCGGCCATCGAAACGCTTCAGGACGTCACCCGCGAAGTGGAGATGTCCAACAACATGAAGGAATACGCCGAGACCCTGGAGAATGAGGTCACGGAGAACGTCAACCTCCGCCATCAGATCGAAGCGGTTCATAATTATCTCCGGTCCATTGTTGAAAGCTCTCCGGATAACCTCTTTGATCTTGGACCCGACGGAACGGTCAACTTCATCAGCCGCATCCCGAAGTTCATGAATGGACTGACAGCCGAAGAAATGAAGGGCCGGCACTTCACGGATTTTGTGGGATCCGAACATCGGGACGATCTGCTGGCCCGGTTCGAGGATGCCAAAAGAGGGGTTTTTACGCCGTTTGAAATGGAGGTGGCCCTGAGTGATGGAACCCGCCGGAACCTCCTTCTCACTGCACGTCCTCTCCGGGGAACGAACCGGCTCGTGGTGGTCGAACGGGACATTACGGAGTTCAAGGAGCTGGAGGAGAAGTTCTACGAGAGCCAGAAGCTGGCGGCTGTCGGCCAGCTTTCAGCCGGCATTGCCCACGAAGTCCGGAATCCCCTTTCTTCCATCAAGATGAGCCTGCAGATTCTCGAAAAGAGGCTGCAGCCTACCGGAAACGATCTCAAACGCTTCAGAATCGCGCAGCGGGAAGTAGAGCACCTGGAGCACCTGGTGAACGACGTGCTCATTTTCGCGCGCCCGGAGGAGCCGAGAAAGAGGATGACGGATGTCCGCCGGGTTCTGGAAAATGCCATGGAGATGGTGGAAAAATCCCTGGCGGACAAGAATATACAGGTTGAATACCGCTTCGCCGAGGATGTTCCTGTCGCCGCCGTCGATGGGGCCATGCTGGAGCAGCTGTTCCAAAACCTGTACCGGAATGCCATCGACGCCATGGAGGCTGACGGCAGGCTGGTCGTGAGCACAATGATGCGGGCAGAGGAAGGACCGCCCGTGCTTGTCGTGGAGGTGGAAGACAACGGCTGCGGGATCGATGAGGAAGCGATGCCGCATGTATTCAATCCCTTTTTTACCCGTAAAAGCTACGGAACGGGGCTGGGGCTGACACAGGTCAAGAAGATCGTGGATCTTCATCGGGGAAACATTGAGATCCGGAGCCGCAGGGGAGAGGGGACCCGGGTGATCGTGACGCTTCCGCTTGGCATGGGAAACGGCAAAGCGGCCGGCCCTGCGGTTGAGAGGAACGGGAATTGAGCCGGATCCAGAGGAGCGACGGAATGGCCAAGATTCTTGTCATCGATGACGACGAATCCATCTGTGAAACCCTCGAGATGTACCTCTCTGAAGAGGGATATGAAGTGGTGACGGCCAATACCGGTACATCCGGTCTCAACCGATATGTGGAGGGGCCCACCGACGTGGTAATCCTGGACATCCGTCTGCCGGACATCGACGGCTTCACCGTTCTGGAGGATCTCCGGGAAGAAAACGAGAGCGTGAAAGTCATCATGATCACGGCCCACCACGACATGGACTCGACCATCAAGGCCATGAAAGGCGGCGCCTTCGATTACATCCACAAGCCCGTCAATGTCGACGAACTGGACGTGGCCATTAAAAAGGCCCTCAAGACCAACGAGATGGAAAAGAAGATCGACGGCCTCCTCATGGAGCCCTCCCGGCGCTTCAAGGTGGGAGACATCATCGGCGCGGGACGGCTGATGAGGGAGATCTTCAAGACCATCGGCGTGGTCTCCCAGAGCAAGACCACCGTCCTGGTCCAGGGCGAGAGTGGTACCGGCAAGGAGCTGATTGCCCGGGTCATTCACAACAATACGTCGCCCGACGAACCGTATATCGCCATCAACTGTTCCGCCATCGTCGAGACCCTGCTGGAATCGGAGCTCTTCGGCCACGAGAAGGGATCCTTCACGGGTGCGTTCACGCGCAAACTTGGAAAATTTGAGTTGGCCAGGCAGGGAACGGTCTTCCTCGACGAGATCAGCGAAATGTCCCTCAACCTTCAGGCCAAGCTCCTCCGGATTCTTCAGGAGATGGAGTTCGAGAGGGTGGGGGGAAAGGACCGGGTGCCCGTTCACGCCCGGGTCATCGCCGCAACCAACCGGGATCTGAAGAACCTGGTGGAGGAGGGGAAATTCAGGGAGGATCTCTATTACCGGCTGAACATCGTGTCGATCCGCATTCCCGCCCTGCGGGAGCGCAGGGAGGATATCCCCTCCCTCGTCGACTACCTCCTGGCGAAGATCAATGTGGACCTCCACAAGCGAATCGTGAGCGTGTCCGAGGAAATGATGGACGTCTTCATGAAGTACGACTGGCCCGGCAACGTCCGGGAGTTGGAAAACCTGCTGGTCCGGGCGGCGGTTGTCGCCAAGGGGCAGGTCCTGGGAAAGAGCGATTTCCCGGAACTTCTGGAGGACGAGAAGGCCGGGGCGGGTCCAGGAGAAAAAGCGGAGAAAGCGAAACTGCCGTACCGGAGTTCCTCGGGGAAGATCATGACCCTGGATGAACTGGAGGAGGACCAGATCCGGAGAATTCTGGCCGACGGAGGCAGGAACAAGGGGGAAATCTGTGAAAGCCTCGGCATCTCCCGGCCCACATTCGAGCGGAAGCTCGAGAAGTACGGCATCAACTTTGAAAAGGAATGAGTCTGGCGGCTTACGAGCCAGCCGATCCAAACCGGAAAGTCCTTCAGAATGACCCAGGCCGTTTTTGCAGGAACCGCCGCCGATCCCTCCCAGTTCCCCCGGGAGGGGCTCCCCGAGATCGCCTTTGCCGGCCGCTCCAATGTCGGGAAATCATCCCTGATCAACGCTCTTCTGAATCGCCGGGGCCTGGCCAGAACAAGCAAGGCCCCCGGAAAGACAAGGGCGATCCAGTTTTTCCGCGTCGACAACGATTTTTTGTTTGCAGACCTTCCCGGGTATGGCTTCGCCAGGGTCGCCCGGTCCCTTCGGGAGGATTGGGGTCCCCTGATCGAGGGGTACCTGACGGACAGGGAGCCCTTGAAACTCCTCATTCTCCTGCTGGACATCCGCCGCGACGTCACCGCCGACGATCAGGCGCTATTGGAGTGGCTCGCTCTCAAGAAGAATCCGACGCTGGTCGTCCTCACGAAAGTCGACACCCTTTCGCGGACGCAGCAACTGGCACGGGAGCGAGTGATTCGTTCGGCGATCGGGTGGACGGATCCTCTCCCGATGGTTTCAGCCCGAACGGGAGCCGGCAAAAACGCCCTGTGGGGAGAAATCCGCCGGCGGGTGCTCTGAGTGCCTGCAGAATGAGTTGATGGATTCAGGAACATCTCGGATGAGAAAAGGGGGACCGATTGGAATCGATCCCCCTTTTCTCATTTCAGGACGCGGCACAGGGCCGCTCTTTTTAACAGCCTGAAGACTATAACGAGTAAATTTCTTCGCCCACGATGCGCACCCAGTTTTGCTTCAGGATTCGGGCCGCTTCTTCAATCTTGTCCACGCCCAGGATCACAATGGTCTCCCGGCCGATGCGATTGATGGTTGTATAGAGGTAATGGACGTTGACGTCGCTGCCGGCCAGGGGCTTGAGGATGGCGTTCATTCCTCCCGGGTGGTCGGGCACCTCCGCCGCCAGGACCGCCGTTACTTCATAGTTATACCCGAATGTCGTCAGGATGGCGGCGGCCCGTTCCGGCTCGTTCACCACCAGCCGGACCATGCTGCTTTCGGCCGTGCTGGCCGTGAGCAGCGCCTTGGCGCTGACGCCTTCGTTGTCCAGGATGTTCGAGAGCTTCAGAAGCGTTCCCGGAACGTTGTCCAGCAGAACCGAGATCTGGTTGACGATCTTCATCGGCCGGCCTCCCTGTCGACGGATTCGAGAAAGCGGAACCCGGCGTCAAAGGCTTTACGGTTCGAATCGTGCATCGTCTTCTTCTTGCTTCCCATGATGGTCTCCAGGCTCTTCATGTATGTCTCCGGCCGGATGATCCCTGTCTTCTGCAGGAAAGCCCCCATCATGACGACGTTGGCGGCCCTCGGGTTGCCGACTTCCTCCGCCATCTCCGCGCAGGGGACGGCGTAGAAGGTGATATCCCGGCGGGTCGGCCGGGCCTCGATGATGGAGGCGTTCAGGAACAGGATGCCGCCCTTGGCCAGGCGGTTCTGGAACGTGTAAAGGGACGGCGCGTTCATGACGACCAGGTAATCCGGCTCCGAGGCGATGGGGGAGGCGATCTCCTCGTCCCCGAGGGAGATCGTGCAGTTGGCCGTTCCGCCTCGCATCTCGGCCCCGTAGGCAGGCAGGTAGGTCACATGGAAACCCTGCGACATGGCTCCGTGGGCGAGGCTGTATCCCATCATGAGCACACCCTGGCCACCGAAACCCGAGAAGATGGTCTTGACGTTCATGACTGCTTCTCCTTCCCGGCTTCTTTGGCGCCGATGTCTTTGAGGACACCCAGGGGGAATTCCTTCGTCATGACCTCGTCGATCCACTTGCAGGCGTCGACGGCGCTCATCTTCCAGTTCGTGGGGCAGGGGGAAAGGATTTCCACCATGCTGAAGCCGCGGTTGTCCATCTGATACTGGAAGGCCTTCCGGATGGACCGTTTGGTCTTCATGACCGCGGCGGGACTGTTGACGGCGCAGCGCTCGATGTAGGCCGATCCCCTGAGCTGGGCGAGGATCTCGCTGATCCGTACGGGGTATCCGTCCAGAAGCGGGGTCCGGCCCGGGGGAGACGTCGTGGTCTTCTGCCCGAGAATGGTCGTGGGGGCCATCTGGCCGCCCGTCATCCCGTAGACGGCGTTGTTGATGAAGATGATGGTGATGTTTTCTCCCCGGTTGGCGGCATGGAAGCTCTCCGCGGTGCCGATGGCCGCGAGGTCGCCGTCGCCCTGGTACGAAAAGACAAGGTGTTTCGGCAGGACCCGCTTGACCCCCGTGGCCAGGGCCGGCCCGCGGCCGTGGGGAGCCTCGATCATGTCGATATCAAAATAGAAGTATGCCAGAACGGCGCATCCCGCCGGGGGAACGCCGATGGAACTGCTGCGCATGTCCATTTCGTCGATGACTTCGGCCACCAGACGATGGACGATGCTGTGCCCGCACCCCGGACAGTAATGGTAGGGGGCGGCTTTGAGGCTTCTGGGTCTTCCGAAGATCTTTTTCATGACTTGTCGGATCCTTGACAGGCTGGTCCGGGATTATGGTCCGAACGGACCTTCCACGACCTTGAACCGGAGGAAGCGATCCACGTAGGCATCCTTCTGCGGATACCGGCGGGATACGACATTGGACAGTTCCGCCGGAGTCGGGACGACACCGCCGGGACGGCCGAAGAAATCGATGTTGGCGAATCCCTGAAGGGCAAGGCGGACGTCGTCCAGCATCTGTCCCGTGCTCATTTCGAAGACGATGAAGTGCTTGATGTGCTCCGACAGCTCCCGGAGTTCGCGGGTGGGAAAAGGCCACAGGCTGATGGGCCGGAACAGCCCCACTTTCAGGTCCATGCCGCGGAGGCGGCGGATGGCGCCCTTGGCGACCCGGGCGGCGGTTCCATAGGCGACGATCATCATCTCCGCGTCCTTCGCCTCGTGAATCTCGCAGCGGGTCTCCTGCCGGCTGATCAGGTTGTACTTCCGGGCCAGCTTCCAGTTGTGCTCCTCCATCTCGATGGCATCGAGGATCAGCCCGCGGATGAATTTGCTCTTTCCGTCGCCCGCCCCCTTCAGGACGTAGCAATCCGGGTATTGACGAGGCTTGGGTTTCCGGAACACCACCGGCTCCATCATCTGGCCCATCATTCCATCGGCGAGGATCATGACCGGCGTCCGGTACTTGTCCGCCAGATCGAAGGCGTCCATGGTCAGGTCCGCCAACTCCTGGCCCGTGGCGGGGGCCAGGACGATCGTCCGGTAGTCGCCGTGACCGCCGCCTCGGGTGGCCTGGAAATAGTCGCCCTGGGAGGGGCGGATGTTTCCCAGGCCGGGGCCGCCGCGCATCATGTTGACGATCACGCCGGGAAGCTCGCAGGCGGCCATGGAGGAGATGCCTTCCTGCTTGAGGGATATGCCGGGGCTGGAGGACGAGGTCATCACCCTGGCTCCGGCGGCGCTGGCTCCGGCGATCATGTTGATCGCGGCGATCTCGCTCTCCGACTGGATGAAAACACCGCCATCCGCCTTGCGGAGGTTCTCCGCCATGTACTCCGTCAACTCGTTCTGGGGGGTGATGGGATAGCCGGCATAGAAGCGGCAGCCCGCACGGATGGCGGCCTCGCCGATCACGCAGTTTCCCTGCATCAGGACCTTATTCACGGTACACCTCGATGGCCACCTCCGGACAGATCACGCCGCACAGGGCGCAGCCGGTGCATTTACCGTCTTCCACCGCCTCCACGGGGCGGTACCCTTTCTGGTTGAATTCCTTGCCCGGATGTATGTTTCCCTGCTTGCAGGCCTGGATGCAGAGGTGGCATTCCTTGCACAGGTTCCGGTCAATGACGATCTTTCCCTTCGGTGCCATTCCGTCTCCTGTAGGGGGGAGAATAGGTAGAAAACAGGAGGGCCTTTATTCAAAAACCGGCCCGAAAGTCAAGGCGAAACTTCGGATCAGATCCTTGCCACCTGGAAGCCCTCCAGCCGGATTGCCACGGAACGCTGAAGGAGCTCGATGGAAACCACGAACAGCTCCTGCTGGTAGTCAGCCTTCAGGACGACACCCTCGATGCCCCGGAAAGGGCCGTCGACAATGCAGGCCCGCTCTCCCACCTTCGGGTACTGAATCTGCTGGATCTCCACGCGGGAGGCGACCAGGCGCCGGATGGCGTCGATCTTGTCGTCGGGAACGGGAATCGGATCCTGGCCGTTCGGCCGGCCGAGGATGCGCACGACGCCGACCGTCTTGAGGATGTCGAGGCGGGTCTGGTTGTCCATCTCGGCCGTTTCTGCAAAGAGGTATCCCGAAAACATGGGGATATGGATTTTTTTCCGCCGGTCTTTGCGTTTGCTCCATACCTCCATTTTCGGCAGAAAGGCGTCGATCGCCTTCTGGGTCAGCCCCAGGAGGACCTTGTCTTCGTGCCGGCTTTTCGTATGGATGGCATACCAGGGCATGTCCCGGGAGTCCCTATTTGTGTAAGTTTTCTGAATCGCCGGAGAGAGCGTCCGAATTGCCCGGCGGCATCGGACGGTCCCGAAGACGGCCATCGAAGATCATGTCGTTCCCCCGCCGGAAGATCCTTCGCCAGGCAAGCCCGAGGGAATCCTCCATCCTTCTTATGCCCAGGTCTCCCACCGCTTCGATCCCCCTGCCGACGATCTTCGGAGCGACGACGACGACAATCCGGTCTGCCAGACGTTCCCGAAGGACCGACGTGATCACCCCGGCTCCGCCCTCCACGAGCACTGACGTGATTCCCTTGCGTCCCAGAGCGATAAAGAGATCGGACAGATCGACACGGCCCGCCGCATCCTTCGAAACCTGCAAAACGTCAGCGCCCTTCTGTCTGATCTGCTCGATCTTCTGCCGGGAGGCCCGTTCGGTAACGGCGACGAGGGTCCCGGCGGTGCTTAGATCCTGAAGAATCCGGGCCTTCAGGGGGATTCGCAGGGAGCCGTCGACAACGACCCGGAGAGGGTTGTGTCCCCGCACCAGGCGGACCGTCAGCTCCGGATCGTCCGCCAGGACAGTTCCGGCTCCGACGAGAATTGCATCATGGGAACTGCGCAGGCGATGGGCGAATGCGAGGGACGGGGGAGAGCTGATCCAGCGGGAATGCCCGGTGTGGGTGGCGATCCGGCCGTCCAGCGTCTGGGCGAATTTCAGTGTGACGAAGGGGCGCCCCGTCTCCATAAATTTGAAGAAGCGCTCGTTCAGTGCCCGGCATCGGGATTCAAGGACGCCCACGGTCGTCCGGATGCCGGCCCGCCCCAGGGCGGCGATTCCGGTACCCGCAACCAAGGGATTCGGATCCGGTGTGCCGATGACGACGCGGGCCGGTTTGTGTTTGATCAGGGCCTCGACGCATGGAGGGGTCCGGCCATGATGGCTGCACGGTTCCAGCGTGACATAAACGGTCGCCCCCTCGACAGGCTCCGAGGCCGCTCGGAGAGCATTGATCTCCGCATGTTCCCTGCCGCAGCATCGGTGGTACCCTTCTCCGATAATCCGGCCGTCCCGGACGATGACAGCACCCACCATCGGATTTGGAGTGACCCGGCATTCGCCTCTTCCCGCCAGGGAAAGAGCCCTCTTCATATAACGTTCGTCGCTGTTCATCCGGATTTTCTCCTTCGCTGCCGCGGTCGCCGACCTATATCATGCACGGCCTGGAAGGAAAAACGCTTTTTGTTGGGCATCCGGGGGATTTATGGTATACATCCCGCGCCATTGAAAGAACCGGTGAAATGAAAGGAGACTCTGTATGAAAGGGATTGTCCTGGCGGGAGGGCTGGGGACCCGGATGTTTCCCCTGACCAAAGTGACCAACAAGCACCTCCTGCCCGTCTATAACGAACCGATGATTTATTATCCCATCAAAGCCCTCGTCAATGCGGGCATCGACGAGATCCTGATCGTGACGGGCGGCGGGAATTCAGGCGATTTTCTCAGACTGCTGGGCAACGGCAAGGACTTCGGACTCAGGCATATCAACTATACCTACCAGGAAGGGGAAGGGGGCATTGCCGCCGCCTTGAGCCTGGCGGAGTACTTTGCCGATGACGACCGCATCATCGTGATCCTGGGCGACAACGTCATTGAGAAAAACATCCGCCAGGCCGTGCAGGCCTTCCGGGAGCAGAAGGAGGGTGCCCGGATCCTTCTCAAGGAAGTTTCCGATCCGCAGCGGTTTGGGGTTCCTGTGTTCGAAGGGGATCGCATCGTCCGAGTGGAAGAGAAACCAGCGAATCCGGCTTCTTCGTATGCCGTCATCGGTATTTATATGTACGACCGCCGCGTGTTCGATTTCATCAAGACCCTGAAGCCTTCCCAGCGGGGGGAGTTGGAGATCACCGACGTGAACAACTTCTACATCCGGGAAGGAAAGATGGAGTGGAACATCCTGGACGGCTGGTGGTCCGATGCAGGTACCTTCGAATCCCTTCTCTATGCCTCCAACATGGTGGCCAGGACGGGGGCGAACCACCTTGAGTGAAGGGGTGGGATTGAACGTGAACGGAGAGGCCTCATGATCGACGGCGTCAAGATCAAGAAGCTCAAGGTAATCCCCGACGAGCGGGGACGGCTCATGGAGATCCTCCGCGCGGACGACGAGATGTTCCTGACCTTCGGGCAGGTCTACATGACCACCGCCTATCCCGGGGTTGTCAAAGGCTGGCATTATCACAAGGTGCAGTCGGACAACATGGCCGTCGTCCGGGGGATGATGAAGATCGTTCTCTACGATTCCCGAAAGGATTCTCCCACCTGCGGGGAAGTGAACCAGTATTTCGCCGGGGAGCACAACCCCATCCTGGTTCACATACCGCCTTTTGTCTATCATGGCTTCAAATGCATCTCCCCGGAGGAAGCGATCGTGGTGAATGTGCCCGACCGGGTGTACCGCTACGACGATCCGGATGAATACCGGGCCGATCCCCATGACAACGACATTCCGTACAGCTGGGACCGGAAGGACGGATAGAGAAAGGCGACCATGGCCGTATTCATGGACATCTTCATCGCAGTCGCGGCGGCCTGCATCGGCAGCTTTCTCAACGTCTGCATCGCCCGGATGCCCGTCGAAGGACAGTCCATCGTGAAGCCCGCGTCGCGGTGCCCCCGGTGCGGGCACCCGATTCGCATCTACGACAACATCCCGATCATCAGCTGGTTGATTTTGAGGGGGAAATGCCGGGACTGCGGAGAGCCCATCTCCTTCCGGTATCCCCTGGTGGAGGCGTTGACGGCCCTTCTGGGGTGGCTGCTTTTCAAGGTGTTCGGCCTGAGTCTTCCCTTTCTGGCAGCCTTCCTGTTTGTCTCTGCCCTCATCGTCATTACCTTCATCGACCTGGACCACCAGATCATTCCCCATGCGATCACGCTGCCGGGAATCCCGCTCTGTTTTCTGGCGGCCGTCTTCATTATGCGGATTCCAGCGGTGGATTCCTTTCTGGGGATCATGATCGGCGCAGGCACCCTCTATTTCGTGGCCGTTTACTTCGAGGCCATCACGGGAAGGGAGGGCATGGGCGGTGGAGACGTCAACCTGCTGGCCATGCTGGGCGCTTTTTTCGGCTGGAAATCATTGCTCTTTATTATCCTGGCGAGCTCCTTCACCGGTGCGCTGGCCGGGGTGGGATACATCCTGCTGAAAAAGAAGGGCCGGGAGACTCCCATCCCGTTCGGCCCTTTCCTCTGCCTTGGGGCTCTTGGTTATCTTTTTGCCGGGGAGCCGTTTCTGCGCTGGCTCCTGACGCGTGCGTGAGGATCAAAAAGGCTTGACTTCATCGGGTGGTGCGGATAGATGTATCGCCCGAGCGGTAAGGAACCGGCGCCTGTTGAGGGCTGATTTCCGGACGCGAAGTTGATCGAAGGCTGAAAAGGGGGATCTCAATGGGAACGGATAAAAAATACTGTGCTATCTGTGCGTGGCGAGGCACCTGCCAGAAGCGGTTCAGCGTCTCGACGGATTCCTCGGGGAACGTGCATTGCCCCGATTACACGAGAGATCTGGCGATCAAGGACCAGGATATCGAAAAGGCGAAGAAGAAATTCGACGAATAGGAACGGACCCCCGGCGGGATCCGGGCTTGCAGGCATTGGATTTCTCGATGCGGATCCCAAGGGTGAGTTTCTGAACCAACGGTTATGAAAAGGTTGGCCCCGTGCCAGCCTTTTTGCTGTCCTGAAGGGGATTTTTTAAAGAAACCGGTATGAAACGAACACTGCAAAACATGCTGTCCGAGGCCCTGATGGCCTCTTTTCGGGAAGGGCTCCTGCCGTCGTGTGACGTTCCTGGCCTTGATGTGGACTGGACGAAAGATCCCGCCCACGGTGACTATGCCTCCAACGCGGCCATGGTCCTGGCCTCCCGCCTGAAGAGAAAGCCGCGCCAGATAGCGGATATCCTTGTGGCGAAGCTCGGCGATTCCGGGGGAGTCATCCAGAAGATGGAAATCGCCGGTCCCGGTTTTATCAACTTTTTCATTGCGCCGGCCCAATGGTACCGGAAGCTCGGGGAGGTTGAGGAGAGGGGTGAACGGTACGGAATGTCGGACCTCGGCCGGAACCGGAGAATGCAGGTTGAATTCGTCAGTGCCAATCCGACCGGGCCCCTGCACATCGGGCATGCCCGCGGTGCCGTGGTGGGGGACGTCGTCGCAAACATCCTTGCCGCCACGGGACACTCGGTTTTCCGGGAGTACTATATCAACGATGCGGGCAACCAGATGAACAACCTGGGACGCTCCGTGTATTACCGATACCTGCAACTCCTGGAGGAGGATGTCGTATTCCCGGAAAACGGGTACCAGGGAGATTACATTACGGAACTCGCCCGGGAGATCCTGGACCGGGACGGAGACCGCTACCGGACCCTGGGAGAACAGGAGTCCGTGCCGCTCCTGTCTGCCGACGCCGGCGGTGTGATCCTGGAGGGGATCAAGGACGACCTGAAGGCCTTCGGCGTGGTCTTCGATCTCTATTTCAGCGAACGGGAACTCTACAAGGACGACGGCGTCGCAAGACTCCTCGATGAGTTGAAGAAGAAGGGATTCATCTACGAAGAGGAAGGAACCCTGTGGTTCCGGACGACCTCGTATGGAGACGAGAAGGACCGGGTGGTGGTGCGTCAGAACGGCGAGCCGACGTATTTTGCAGCCGACATCGCCTATCACCGGAACAAGTTCGCCCGGGGGTTCGATACGGTCATCGACATCTGGGGAGCCGATCATCACGGATACATTCCCCGGATGATGGCCGGCGTTCAGGCCATCGGTCACGAACGCGATGCACTGCAGGTGATTCTCGTGCAACTCGTCAACCTGCTCCGCGACGGGAAGCCGGTGGCCATGTCCACCCGGGCCGGCGAGTTCGTTACGCTCAGGCAGGTGGTCGACGAGGTGGGAAAGGACGCGGCCCGGTACAATTTCCTGATGCGCCGCTCCGACAGCCACCTGGATTTCGATCTGGAAGTGGCAAAGCGCCAGTCCAACGAGAACCCTGTTTATTATGTCCAGTACGCCCATGCCCGGATCTGCAGCATCTTCAGGACCGCGGCAGAACGGAATGTCGTCAGGCCCGTGCGCAGGGAGGTGGATCCGTCGGTCCTGAAGCTGGACGAGGAAATCGCCCTCATCAAGACGATCGTCCGCTATCCGGAGGTCGTGGAAGCGGCGTCCCTTACCCTGGAACCGCACCGCCTGACCTTTTATCTGAACGATCTTGCAGGACTGTTTCACAGTTACTACAACCGGAACAAGGTTCTTTCCGAGGACGAGTCCCTGAGCAGGGCACGTCTCTTCCTGGTCGCCTGCATCCAGACGGTGATCCGCAACGGATTGAACCTGCTCGGTGTGGCGGCGCCCGAAGCAATGTAAAATCCGGTTATTCCCGCAGCAGTATGGAGAACGGCGGCATGCCCCCGAGGAACGAAAAGCGATTCGAATTCCGGTTGGGAAAACGCGGATTGCTGCTCTTTGCCGCGGGAATGTCAGTTCTCGTCTTTGCCTCCTTCTGGGTGGGCCTGCAGATGGGCCGGGATATGGAGAATCCGGCCATCCGGATCAGCCGGTCATCCCCGGCCGGGGCAGAAAAGGGAGGAACGACGGCGACAGCTCCGGCAAAAGCCGTTGAGACACCGCCCGCGGGAGATGAGAAGGCTGCAGCCGTGTCACCCGGTGTCGCCCCGGTGGGGCAGGCGGCCTCTTCCGGCACGGTTCCTCCGGCTCAATCGGCCCAGGCGGCCGTCCGGCCGCCGGTGCCCTCGCCGGCTGCCGCACCCTCTCCACCGTCAGGTGCTACGGCAGCACAGAAAGGGGCGGCCCCTCCGGCAAGTGCGACTGAACGTGCACCGGCGGGTTCGAAGGATACGGCTGCGGAGAAAAAGACCGCGAAGGCGACCGCGCCACCTGCACCTGTCCCTGGGGTGGCGACGGGGAGCGCGACTCCCGGAAAATCGGCCGAACCGGCGAAGGAGACCGGGAAGGGGAAAGAATCCTTCAGTCTGCAGGTCGCCTCCTACAAGGAAAAAGCGAAAGCTGAAGAGACGGCGAAAAAACTGGGGTCCCTCGGATTCAAGCCGCGTGTTCTGGCTGTTGACCTGCCGGCGAAAGGGCGCTGGTACCGCATTGTCGTCGGTGGATTTGAGTCCCGGGAGGCGGCGCAAAAGGCCGCCGATCGGATCGCGAAGAAGATCCAGGGAGCAAGCTGCATCATCCGCAAAATCTGATTTTTACAGGGGAACGGGCTGTCTCTGCGAAGGTTCGGAGACGGTTGCGTGCCGTGTCGCATGCATTCCGGAACGAAAGTGCCGAAGGCATGCAGCGAAGGCTGACGATCATGTTCGAAAATCTGACGGAAAAACTGGAAGGAATCTTCAAGAAGCTCAGAGGCCACGGCGTATTGACAGAGGAGAACATCCAGGAGGCCATGCGGGAGATCCGCATGGCTCTTCTCGAAGCGGATGTAAACTTCCGGGTCGTCCGTGATTTTGTTGAGGAGGTCCGCACCCGCGCGGTCGGCCAGCACGTTCTGGAAAGCCTGTCGCCGGGGCAGCAGGTCGTCAAGATCGTCCACGACCGCCTCGTGGAGCTCATGGGCACGACGGGAAGCGCGATGCGCTTCGGGAATCGGATCCCGACGCCGGTCATGATGGTGGGTCTCCAAGGGTGTGGAAAGACGACAACGTCTGTGAAGCTGGCCCGTTTCCTGGCGGCTCAGGGGAAGCGGGTATCTCTCGTTTCCGCTGACGTCTATCGGCCCGCTGCCATCGAACAGTTGCGGGTCCTGACCGGGTCCATCGGTGCCGGTTTCCACCGGGCGGATGACCTGAAGGATCCCGTGAAAATCTGCATGAACGCCGTCGATGAGGCCCGTTCGAAAGGGTATGAGGTCCTGATCATCGACACCGCGGGTCGACTTCACATCGACGAAGAAATGATGGACGAGCTGCGGCGCATCAAGGAAGCCGTCCAGCCCGGGGAGATTCTTTTCGTGGCCGATGCGATGACCGGTCAGGAAGCGGTAAACGTAGCGGCGAAGTTCGACGAGAGCCTCGGCATCGATGGCGTCATCATGACGAAGATGGACGGGGATGCCAGGGGCGGTGCGGCCCTTTCGCTGCGCGCGGTGATCGGAAAACCGATCAAATTTGTCGGTGTAGGGGAGAAGGTGGACGCGCTGGAGCCGTTCCACCCGGAGCGGATGGCTTCCCGGATCCTCGGGATGGGCGATATTCTGACCCTGGTGGAGAAGGCCCAGACGGTCGTCGATCAGAAGAAGGCCCTTGAACTGGAGCGGAAAATCCGTAAGAATGAATTCACCCTTGAAGACTTCCGCGACCAGTTGTCTCAGATCCGAAAGATGGGATCGCTCCAGGACATTCTGGGCATGATTCCCGGCCTGGGGCGAATGAAGGCGATGAAGGATACCATGCCCGATGAAAAGGAACTCGTCCGGATCTCTGCCATCATCGACTCCATGACCCGGCAGGAACGGGCGAACTACCTGATCATCGAAGGCTCCAGGCGCAAAAGGATTGCCCGGGGAAGCGGGACCTCCGTACAGGACGTGAACCGGCTGTTGAAAAATTACATTGAGATGAGAAAAATGATGAAACGGATGACCTCCAAGGACGGAATGAAGGCCCTCCGCAGGGGGAATTTTCCCTTTTCATTCTGAAAAAGATGTGTTAATCAATCACCCTTTTCGTTGGCAAAACCATTTTCGGAGGAGGTTACAAGCAGATAGGATGGCAACAAAGATAAGACTGGCACGTATGGGATCACGGAGCAGGCCTTTCTACCGTATCGTAGTAGCCGATTCCGAATTTCCCAGAGACGGGAGATTCATCGAGATCGTCGGTCACTACGACCCGAAAAAAGAACCGGCCGAAGTAACCGTAAAGGATGAGCGCGTCCGGGATTGGCTCTCCAAGGGAGCGAAACCTACGCTTACCGTTTCCCAGCTGCTTAAGAAAAAGGGAATCCCACTGAAAGGATAGTTGCTGCCCGTTATCCCCGGACCAACGGCATGTTTCGGGCGCTTCCGACCCACGATCGATCGTGCATGCAGGAGATCCCAGGCTGCCGATGGGCAGCCGGCGAGAATCGATATTCGTGACGCTTCAATCTTTGCAGACATCACGGAGGTGGGAACGATGAAGGAGCTCATCAAGTACATGGCGCAGGCTTTGGTGGATCATCCTGATCAGGTGGAAGTGAATGAAATCGTTGGCGAACAAACCTCGGTGATCGAATTGAGAGTAGCCAAGGAGGACTTGGGGAAAGTCATCGGAAAACAGGGACGAACCGCCAAGGCAATGCGGGCCATATTAAGCGCCGCGTCCACGAAAATCCGCAAGAGAACGGTCCTAGAGATCATTGAATGATGCATGAAGCTGCTGGAAATAGGACGCATCGTCAAATGTCACGGGTTGCAGGGAGCTGTGAAGGTGCTCTCCTTCCTGGAGGGAAAGCGGACGCTGGAAGTCATCCGTGAAGTGTATATCGGGAAGGATGACGCATCGGCCGTTCCGTACCGGATCAAGACAATAGACCCGCTCAAGCGGGCATTTTTACTTGCCTTGGAGGGAGTTTCCCGGATTGAGCAGGCGGATTCCCTTCTGGGATGCAGAGTCTGGATCCCGGCGGATCGCTTGGAGAAACTGCCCGAAGGCGAGTATTACTGGTGGCAGCTCATCGGCTTGGAGGTCCGATCGGACGATGGCCGATTTCTTGGATTCATCGAAGAGATCCTTCCCACGGGCAGCAACGATGTTTACGTCTGCCGGGGGGGCGAAAGGGAGATCCTGCTCCCGGCCATTGCTGACGTGATTCGGGAGATTGACACGGAGAGAGGATTCATGAGCGTCCGGATCCTCGAGGGACTTTGATCCGCCATGCTCCGCTTCGATATCCTGTCGATTTTCCCTGAGATGTTCCGATCTCCCTTCGATGCCAGCCTCATCGGGAAGGCCAGAGATAAGGGGATAATCCAGATCCACCTGCACGACATCCGGGATTACGCCGAGGGAAAGCACCGGATGACCGATGACTATCCATATGGCGGCGGTGGCGGGATGGTCATGAAGGTGGAGCCGGTGGCCCGGGCACTGGAAACCGTTGTGCCGGACCGGGAAGGGGCTCTCGTCGTGCTCCTCACTCCCCAGGGAGAGCCACTTCGGCAGGAACTGGTTAGGGAGCTGGCCTCGTGGTCCAGGCTGGTCATGATCTGCGGGCATTACGAGGGGGTGGACGAGCGCATCCGGACGCATTTGGTCGACCGGGAGATCTCCATCGGCGATTATATCCTGACGGGCGGGGAACTGGCGGCCATGGTCCTTGTGGATGCAGTTGCCCGCTTGGTTCCCGGTGTTCTGGGAAATAGCGCGTCACCCCAGGCCGACTCCTTTTCCAACGGGCTTCTCGAATACCCGCAGTATACGAGACCGGAAGACTTCCGGGGATGGAAAGTCCCGGACATTCTGTTGTCGGGCCATCACAAGGCCATTGAAGACTGGAGGAGAAGGGAAGCGTTGAAGAGGACCTGGCAGAGGCGCAGGGACCTCCTTGAAACGGCACCGCTGCGGGACGAAGACCGGAAAATGCTGCAGAGCCTGGTCCTGGAGAAGGAACGGGAAGGTCTGTAACGCCGGTTTTCGATTCCACGACGGCGGACAGAGAGAGACAGGTCGACCAAAGGCTTTTACAGGGATTGCCTTGAAGGGATAGAAGGAGGCTTTAGCCATGAATGTATTGGATATGATTGAAAAGGAGCAAATGCGGGGCGACATCCCCGAGTTCAAGTCCGGTGATACGGTGAAAGTATACGTCCGGATCGTCGAAGGCCAGAAGCAACGAATTCAGGCCTTCGAAGGAGTCGTGATCCGGAAAAGGCGTGGAAGCAACCGTTCCAGCTTCACCGTCCGGAAGATCTCCTACGGCATTGGAGTCGAACGAACGTTTCCGCTTCATTCCCCCGTCATCGACCGGATCGAGGTGATCAGCCGCGGCAAGGTCCGCCGGTCCCGGCTCTACTACCTGAGAGGTCTGAGAGGAAAGAAGGCCCGGATCAAGGACGCAAGCAGGATCTGAAACAGCGGGACAGGCGCACTCCATCCCGCGGCGGCGGGGTCTCTTACGGGGACCTCCGCCGAAGGGAGCGATGGATCATTTCGAACGCAAGGCTCTTCAGGAGGGTTTTTCCTCCATTGCCGGCGTTGATGAAGCCGGCCGGGGGGCTCTTTGCGGACCCGTCGTTGCCGCCGCCGTCATTTTTCCTTCCGGATACAGGAATCCCGACATCAAAGATTCCAAGCTGCTGCGCCCGCAGGTCCGGGAAGCTCTCCATGACCGGATCCACCAGGACGCTCTGGCGGTCGGCATTGGAGTGATCGAAGCGCAGGTGATCGACCGGATCAACATCCTGCAGGCGACGCTGGCCGCGATGAAGGATGCCGTCCTCAGCCTGTCCCGACGGCCGGATTACCTCCTGATCGACGGCCGGAATGCAATCCCCCTGGACTTTCATCAAAAGGTCATCGTCGGAGGAGACCGCCTGAGCGTGTCCATTGCCGCGGCTTCCATTGTGGCCAAGGTCTCCCGCGACAAGATCATGGAAATCTATCATCACCAGTTTCCGCAGTACAATTTTCTCCGGAACAAAGGATACGGAACGGAGGAACACCGGAACGCCATCCAGGTTTACGGGGCCTCCAAGATTCACCGCAAATCCTTTCACCTGAAGGGGAAGGCCTCATCATCTCCCTCGGAGCTTCTCCCCTTTTCATGAGGCGCCTGCCGGAACTGAAAAAAGAGGCGCCGACCCCGCGAAGAGGCGCCATTGGGGAAGAACTGGCGGCGGCTCACCTGAAAAAAGCCGGATATGCGATCGTTGAAAGAAATTACCGGTGTTCAGCCGGCGAGATGGATATCATCGCCAGGGAGGGTGATGTTCTTGTTTTCGTGGAGGTGAAAACCCGGCGCTCCGGCGCCTTCGGGGAGCCGGAGGAGTCCGTGGGACCGGAAAAACAGCGGAGGCTCACGAGGGTATCCCTTCATTACCTGAACTGGAAGGGACTCGTGAACGAGAAATGCCGTTTTGACGTTGTATCGGTCAAGATGGATGTCTCGGGAACCCGGATCGAGATTTTCCGGGATGCTTTTGACGGTCTTTGGTAGGAAGGAGGGTGCCGGACCAGATCGTAAGCCGAGTTCTGTTCCGTGCGGCCGTTGCCAGCCGGGCGGTGGTGGCCATTCATCTGGGACGGCAGTTGCCTGCCGCCTCAAGCGACGCTACCCGAGAACCTCGGACGGGCCGTCCTCAAGCGTTCTCCTATTCGGTCTTGCTCCGGATGGGGTTTACCAAGCTTTCCCGGTCACC
>CAZODI010000012.1:0-90113 GCA_964578535.1 uncultured Syntrophaceae bacterium | reverse complement strand
CTGAGCGCGAGGGAAGCCCTGCTCCCACATGCCGCAATCCCATCCGCGCCTGATTCTCTATAAAAAAGAAGAAATAAAGGAAGGGGAGCGGATTCGAAATCCGCTCCCCCTTTTCGCATGTTCAGACGAACCGCTTCACCACGGGCCGGAGCATGCGGCCCATGAGGGGCTCCGCCGTCCGGAGGGCGCCGCGGGGGCAGACCTCGATGCAGCAGTAGCAGCGGATGCAGACGTCGTAGTCGAAGCGGAGCCCCGCTTCTTCAACCGCGATGGCCTTTGCCGGGCACATGTCCCGGCAGAGGCCGCAGAGCGTGCAGGATTCGGGAGCGCAAACGGGCCGCTGCAGCAGGTGGCGCCGGACCAGGCTGTTCATGGATGCGCTTCCGAAGAGGAGTGGTTCCGCTCCGGGGATCCGGAATCCCCGGACCTCCGGTGTTTCCCCGTCGATGGCGACCTCCTCCCCGGGCAGTCCCAGCCCCCGCCCCGACCGCCAGGTCGGGAGCTTCTCCGGCGGGAGCCCCACGATGCGGCAGACCGCCTCGTCCAGGGCGAAGGGGTCCGTGGCGGCCAGCAGGATCCCGAGCGCCCGCGGTGTGCCGCTCTTGCCGGGCCCCTCCCCCTCCATGGCGAGGATGCCGTCCATGATCGTGAAGGCCGGCCGGACGGTCCGGGCGATCTCGACGAGGAGCCGGGCGAAGACGTCCCGGTCCACCCCCGCCCGCAGGTGCCATTCCGCCTTGCGGTACCCCACGACGCAGCCGAAGAGGTTTTTCACCCCCAGGGTCATGGCCATCTGGCTGTGGGTCTTGAGCTTCGGCAGGTTCAGGATTGCATCCGCCGTCAGGACTTCCCGGGCCAGCTCGATCTTTCCGAAAGGCGGCCCAACGTCGACGGGGACGGAATCGCGGAACTCGCGGACGGTCACGGGAAGGCCCTCCAGGGCCCGGTCGATCCCGTTTTCCCGGAGGATCCGGTCGAAGGAGCCGATGGCCTGGCTGTCTCCGACCTCGGGGCGGGCGCCCCGCTCCAGGATGTACTCCACGGCGGCCCGGACAACGAGCGGATGGGTCAGGACGGCCTGGCCGGGCTTTGCCGCCGACAGGAGGTTCGGCTTGACAAGAACCCGCATTCCTTTCCGGATGGCCTCCCGGCCGCCCAGGCGGTCCATCAGGATGTCGAATTCCCCCTTGAGGTGCGGCCAGTCGTAGGATGCCGGTCGGACGAAGACGTTCATAGCCGGGCAAAGGATTTCCGGACGGCCTCGACCCAGAGATCCCGGTGGAACAGGAAGGCCCCCACGTGGCCGCTCGGCACCCAGGTCAGGGTTGAGCCGGGCCAGTGGCGGTGGACGTTTTCGACGGACTCCCGGGAGATGTAAGCGTCAGCCTGGGCGCCGACGAGAAAGGCCGCCTCGGGCCAGCGGAGCGGCGGCAGGCGCCGGATGTCGGTATGGTCCAGGATCTCCCGCATCCGCTCCATGGCGTCCCCGTGCCCGTCCAGTTGGCGGTTCAGGACGTCCCAGGCACAGTAGTTCTTCAGGAGCCCCTCGGTGAACACGGCGGAGGCAGAGTGTGGAGTGATCAGCGCCGTCACGGCCAGCGGCTCCGGGTCCAGGGCCGCCGTCCGGGCGGCCATCGACCCGCCCATGCTGATTCCGCATACCCCCAGCCGCTCGAATCCCTCGCGGCGCAGCCAGTCCACGAGCGATCGTCCTTCGGCGATCGTGGCCCCCGCCATGAGCCAGAGGTCGGAGAAGACGTTCAGCATCTTGCTGTGCTGGCCCGGCGGACGGCGTCGTCCGTAGTAGGGGTTTTCCAGGATGAGAGAGCCGATTCCGGACCGGATCAGGGGCAGGGCCAGGGCCTTGCGCCGGCGCTCAAAGCCCTCGTCGCCGGTAGCAGCGAAATGCAGGCAGACGGGTGTTCGCCGGCTCCAGTCCCGGGGCAGGACAAGCTCCACATAGGCCGTCCGGCTTTGGGCGGGGAGATCGGGATGGAGAAACGGGCTGGGGAAGGACCCCTGTTTCAAAAGGGCTTCGCCCTCCTCGCGGACATCCTCCCAGACGGGGTAAATGGCGCTCACGGGCCCGAGGTCGTCGTCTTCCCGGAGGGCCTCCTCCAGGAGGGCGCGATCCCCCCAGCCTTGACGGAAGAAGAGCCTCCGGTTCGACCAGGCGGCATAGGTCCGGTCCAGGAGACTCGCCACGGGGTCCTCCTCAGCCCTGCTTTGCGCCGCACTCGGGGCAGAACTTCACCGGCCCGGACATCTCGGCCCCGCAGCCTGTGCAGAATCGCTTTGTCTTCACCGCGGCACCGCATTCGGGGCAGAACTTGACGTTTCCCGACAGGGGCGCCTCGCACTGGGGGCAGGTGGCCCGGATACCCTCCCGCCAGTACTCCTTCCCCAGCTTCTTGTCTTCCTCCGCCATGGCGGCGTGCGCCCAGACCTCCTCGACGGACTTGCTCGCCTGGGCCGCGGCCATCTCGACCCCCAGGTCCGGGGCGCAGTGCTTGCAGAGGCCCTTTTTCGCGTTCCAGCAGCCCTGCCGGCAGATCCAGGAGGAGCAGCGCGGGCACTGGACGAACTGGGGCTTGATCTCGTTCACGGCCTCCTCGAAGGCCTCGTCCCGGGCCTTCGTCCAAGCGGCGGACCGCAGGTCCTGGGTCAGGTTCGCGGCATTGCCGAGAAGTCCCCCGAACAGGCCGCCGACCTTGTCGAGCATGCCCGAGGCCGTGCCGACGACGGAAGAGCGGAACTCCGTCCGGAAGCCCTTTCCGCACCGGTCGCAGGCGAACTCGAACTGAAAGCCGTTTTTGGTGCTGTGGTCTTCGTAGTTACGGACGAATTCGATGATCTTGCTCATGGCGCGCCTCCCTGCACCGGTGATCCGGTCACGCGAACTCCCGGACGATCCGCTCCATCGCCTCCTTGAGGCGGACGTTGGGGACGGTCAGGGAGATCCGGACGTACCCCTCCCCGTACTGTCCGTAGGCCGTTCCGGCGGCCACGACGACGGCGGTCTTGTCGAACAGCCGGTTGGTGAACTCGATGGACGTCATTCCCTCCGGGACCGGCACCCACAGGTAGAACGTCCCCTTCGGGGCGTCGAAGCGGATTCCGATCTTCGCGAGGGCGTCCAGGACCATCTGCCGCCGGACCCCGTAGACATCCAGCATGTGCCCGATGGAGGACGCTTCGTGCTTCAGGGCGTGGATCCCGGCGAACTGGACGGGGTTGAAGATCCCCGAGTCGGTGTTTTCCTTGACCTTGCTGATGGCGGCGAGGAGATCCCGGTTTCCCATGGCCATGCCGATCCGCCAGCCGCACATGTTGAAGGGCTTGGAAAGGGAGTTGAGCTCCACACCCACGTCCTTCGCCCCCTCGGCCATGAGGAAGCTGATGCGCTCCTGTCCCTCGAAGAGGATCTCGCTGTAGGGGTTGTCGTAGCAGACGGCGATGTCGAAGGAGCGGGCGAATTCGACGAGACGCCCGAGGAACTCCCGGGTGGCGCAGGCGCCGGTGGGATTGTTCGGGTAGTTCAGGAACATTCCCTTTGCCTTCTTTGCCACGTCCGTGGGGATGTCCTCGAAGGCCGGCAGGTAGCCGTTCTTCCGGAGGATCGGCACGTTCCAGGGCTCGCCGCCCCCCATGAGGATGCTCGCCCGGTAGGCCGGGTAGCCCGGGTCGGTCATGAGGACGATGTCGCCGGGGTTGATGCAGGCCAGGACGAAGTGGTGGCACCCCTCCTTGGAGCCGATGAGCCCCAGGACCTCCGTGGCCGGGTCCAGGGTCACGCCATAGCGGTCGGCGTACCAGCGGGCGATTTCCTGCCGGAAGGCCAGCATGCCCTTCTCCTCGTCCGTCGGATACCGGTGGTTCTCCGGGTCCCGGGCGGTCCGGCACAGCTCGTCGATGATCGGCTCCGGCGTGGGCTCCACGGGGTCGCCGATGGCCAGGCTGATGACATCCACGCCGTCGGCCTTGGCCTTTGCGATCTTTTTGCGGAGCTCCATGAACAGGTACGGGGGAATCTTGGTCAGTCTCTCGGCGGTCTGCAAGGGTTCTCTCCTTATATGAAATGGTTTGGGTGACTTCGTGGGGCAGGCCTTCCAGATAATCGACTTCGTCCTTTTCTTCAAGCCTGTTTTTCGGCGGTCGAAGGGACCCCGGGCCGGCTTCTTTTATGCCGGCCGGGACAAAACAAGATGCTGGATGGAAACCGGAATCCTTTTGGAGGAGTGCTGCGTGGCCCCGTTCTGTTTCGAGGCGCCACCACACGGTTCTCTTGAATCCCGACAGGATCCGCACGGATGATCGGAGAGCCGGGTGGTAAAGGCCTGCGATCCTGCTGATCGCACATCTCCTTTGGAATCGAGAGCGGAAACGTGTTAGAAGAAATTTCGGAAAAGGACGCGGCAACAGGCCGACTGCCGAGCCGGTTCCCCCGTCCGATCTCCGGGGAGGACGACAGGACTCATGAAACGAAACGATGCCTTCAGGAAGTTTTCAGACCGACTTTCCCGGCAAGAGGGGCCGCTTCCCCTCGACCGGTCCTACAGGATCCTGGAAGGGCTGTGGCTGGAGGGGGTTCGGCTGGGTGTCCTGCCCCCCTGTGACCCCTGGGAAGGCATCGAGACGGACATCCGCCTGGCAGGGATCCTGAACTCATGTTCGAAGAAATCCTTGTAGCCCTCGGCGCTGCCCTGGACCGGAAAGGCCTGGGGTACATGGTGATCGGCGGCCAGGCCGTCCTCCTCTACGGGGAGCCCCGCCTGACCCGGGACATCGACGTGACCCTCGGCGTCGGGATCGAACGCCTGCCGGACCTGCTCCAGGCCGTCCGCGATCTGTCCCTTCAACCCCTTCCCGAAGACGTGGAGGACTTTGTCCGCAAAACGCTGGTGCTTCCTGTTCTGGATAATAACACCGGCATTCGCATCGATTTCATCTTTTCCTACACCACCTATGAAACGGAAGCGATCCGACGGGCCCGGACCGTTGTCTTTCCCGGGGGAGGAACAGCCCGTTTTGCTTCTCCCGAGGACATTGTCGTCCACAAGGTATTCGCCGGACGCCCCCGGGACCTGGAGGACGTGCGATCGATCCTCCTGAAGGTCGGGGATCTTGATCTTCCCTATATCCGTCGATGGCTGGCGGAATTCGATGAGGCGGCGGAGGAAAAACGTTTCGTCCTCCGCTTCGATGAGATCCTGAACAGTCTGGAAGAGTGATTTCGCTTTTTGGTTCGCGCTGACCCGTGCTTAGTGGTCCGACGCCAGGCGGGCCGCCGCGGTCTCCGTCGCCAGGCCGCGCCAGGCCTCTTCCCAGATCGTCCCCTCGTAGATTACCTGGACCCGTCCCTCGAAGTAAACCCTGGAGAAGCCCTTCTCGTTCCGCTCGAAATAGACCTTCAGGATCTCGCCGCTCCGGACCCGGACGCTGACGGGGGACTCCACCAGCCCCCGGGCGGCGGCGATCAGGACGGAGGCCGTCAGGCCGGTGCCGCAGGCCAGGGTCTCGTCCTCAACGCCGCGCTCGTAGGTGCGGACCTGGAGCGTCCGGCGGTCGATCACCCGGACGAAATTGGCATTCGTTCCTTTCGGGGCGTAGTGTTCGTGATAACGGATGACCCGTCCCGTACGGAACACGTCGAATGCATCGAGCTCCTCGACGAAATGAACCACGTGGGGCACGCCGGTGTTGATGAAATGGGTCTCCAGGATTCGTCCTTCCACCGGCAGGGAGACGTTCAGTTGCAGGTCCGTCGGGTCCGTCAGGCGGAGCTTTACGACGTCCTCGGTCACCTGGGCGTCGATCACGCCGGCGGCAGTCTCGAAGGACAGGGACGGGCCGGCGATCTTCTTCAGGAATGCGAAGCGGGCGGCGCAGCGGCCTCCGTTGCCGCACATCTCCACCTCGCTCCCGTCGGCGTTGAAAAAGCGCCAGCGAAAGGCGTGGCGGTCGGACCGTTCGATGAGAATCAGGCCGTCGGCCCCGACAGAGGCCACCCTGCGGCAGGCCGACTGAACGAAATCCACAACCTGCACCGGGCCGAGGGCCGCCTCGACGATATGATCCCGATTGTCGATGAGGATGAAGTCGTTGCCGCTGCCGCTCATTTTAAAAAAAGGAATCATTTCGAAGGTCTCCGTTTAAAAAAACGGCGGATTGCCGCCGGTTGGATTCTTCATATCGTTGTTTCATCGGCCCGTCAATCTTCAAGAATGGTCTTCAGGACCGAAAAGCGGGGACCACGATTTTGTGCTGGAGTGATTTTATGGCACAAGATTGTTCCTTCCGGGTCTGTCCCCAAAGCCGTCAAGGTGAAATAGAATATATGATATCGAGCAGTTAAGCTTCACTCGGTCCATTGGCACGTCCCTTGCCCTTTCATGTCTCATCTGGGGCAAACCCTATTCTTGCAGTGTGGGAGGTGTAATCATGAATACCGGCGACACAGCGTGGGTCTTGATTTCCACGGTCCTGGTCTTTGCCATGACGATTCCCGGTCTGGCCTTCTTTTACGGGGGGCTGGTCCGGCGAAAAAACGTGCTGTCCATCCTGATGCAGTGTTTCATCGTCATGTGCGTCATCAGTCTGCAGTGGGTGCTGTTCGGCTACTCCCTTTCCTTCGGGCCCGACACGGGTTCGGGGATCATCGGGGGGCTCCAGTGGGCCGGCCTCAAATCGGTGGGAGGCCAGCCGAACGGGGACTATGCGGCGACGATTCCCCACCTGGTTTTCATGATCTTCCAGGCCATGTTCGCCGTCATCACACCGGCCCTGATCATCGGGGCCTTCGCCGAGCGGATGAAATTCTCCGCGTTCCTGGTCTTCACGCTGCTCTGGACGACCCTCGTTTACGACCCGCTGGCCCACTGGGTGTGGGGTACCGGCGGTTGGATGAGGAACCTGGGGGGGCTGGATTTTGCCGGGGGCATCGTCGTCCATGTCAGTTCCGGCGTCTCCGCCCTGGTCCTGTGCATTCTCCTGGGCAGGCGACTCGGCTACCGGAAATCCCCCTTCCGGCCGCACAACCTGCCGTTTACCGTGCTGGGCGGCGCCCTGCTCTGGTTCGGCTGGTTCGGCTTCAACGCCGGCAGCGCCCTGGGGGCGAATGAACTCGCCGCGAACGCCTTCGTAACGACGCACATCGCCACGGCGGCGGCGGGGCTGACCTGGGCACTCATCGAGTGGCAGCAGCACGGGGCCCCGACGGTCCTGGGTACGACCACGGGCGCGGTGGCGGGACTCGTCGCCATCACGCCGGCCTGCGGATTCGTGAATCCCATGAATGCGATCTTCATCGGCATCCTGGTGGCGGTCTTCTGTTATGTTGCGGTGGCCGTGATCAAGTCCCGTCTCGGGTATGACGATGCGCTGGATGCCTTCGGCGTGCATGGTGTCGGCGGGATCTGGGGAACCATCGCTACGGGCCTCTTTGCCGAGAAGGCCGTCAATGCCGCCGGAGCGGACGGCCTTTTCTTCGGCGGCGGGCAGCTCGTGCCGCAGCTGATCATGGTGGCCGTGGCCCCGCTGTTCGCCGGCATCATGACCTGGATCCTCTTCAAGGTTGTGGACGCCCTGATCGGCATGCGCGTTCCGGAAAAGGACGAGACCATCGGCCTCGACCTGACCCAGCAGAGCGAAGCGGCCTACACGGTCATCGAATAGAAAGGGAGGTTCGTCATGAAATACATTATCGCCCTCATTCAGCCCCACAAACTGGACGAGGTCATGAAGGCCCTGGAGGAAGTGCAGATCCCCCTTGTGACCGTCTCCACCGTCCTCGGCCGCGGGCGGCAGAAGGGTGTGACGGAAGTGTATCGAGGGGCTGTCCGGGAGGCGGGGAGCCTCCTGAAAAAGGTCAAACTGGAGATCGCCGTGAACGAGGACTTCGTCGAGCCTGCCGTCCGGGCGATTACCCAGAGCGCCCGGACGGGCGAAGTCGGGGACGGCAAGATCTTTATTCTGGACCTGGCCGAGACCATCCGCATCCGCACGGGTGAGCATGGCGGGGAGGCCATCGGCTGACGGACGGCGCATCGCAGGTCCTGAGCATTCCATCCGGAACCCCATTTTCTTCAACCCGCCGGGCGACCGCCCGGACAGCGCCAAAGGAGAGGTCCCAATACCCGTACCCCCGGGGAGCGGGGACCTCTCCCTCCTCTTTGTTTTCACGGCATTTTCCATTCCCCGCAGCAATTTTTTCCGAATTGACACCCCGATGACGTTCGGATAAGAGGCCTCTCGGAGGGAAATCCAATCTACAGGTGAAGAGGGTGCAGGGAAGCGCAGCAGGCGCCTTGCCGCCCCGCTACACCATTCCTGCCGTACCCTCAGCCGTTTTCCGGCCGGTCCGTTCGACGGCAGCGGGGATCCCGCGCCGACCCATCGGGGAAATGGAAACGCTTCACGAAGCAGACAGAAGGAGGAAACCCACTTGGAGAGGCAAATCCGTTCCGGGCAGGAGGCCGATGCCGCCGCTGTCCCTTCGTCGTCGCCTCCGCGGGACACGATCGATGCGCCCGTCCAGGGGCGCATCATGTCGAGAACCATGTTCGACACGCCCGTCCTGAAGCAGTTCTTTTATGGACTCTCCCTTTTCCTGCTCAGGGTCACGGGCTGGAAGAAAGAAGGGAAGCTCCCGGAGATCCCCAAATTCGTGGTCATTGCGGCGCCCCACACGTCGAACTGGGACTTTCCCCTGACCCTGATGCTTGCCTTCGCCTTCCGCCTGAAGGTTTACTGGATGGGCAAGCACACCCTGTTCCGGGGAATCATGGGCCCGATCTGCCGCTGGCTCGGAGGGATCGAGGTGGACCGGAGGCAGTCCACAAACCTGGTGGCCCAGTCCGTTGAACGATTCCGGACCTCGGAGGCGCTGGCCATGATCATTCCCCCCGAGGGGACCCGGAAAAAAGTCCGTTACTGGAAGACGGGCTTCTATCACATCGCCCACGGCGCCGGGGTTCCCATCTGCCTGGGCTTCATGGATTACCGCCGCAAGGTCGGAGGAGTGGGACCGCTCTTTCATCCCACCGGAGACATCGAGCGGGACATGGCGGAGATCCGGGCCTTCTACGAGGGCATTACGGGAAGGCGGCCCGACCAGTGGAGCCATGAGAGCGTCGCCGCGAAGACGCGACCGGGCGGTCCTGCGGCCTGACCTGCAGCCGGGGGCGGCGCAGGGCGGGTTGGTCCTGAAGGGCGGCAGCCCGCTTCGTTCCGGGCTCAGCCGCTGAAGAAGGCGCACCGGTTTCTGCCCGCCCGTTTCGCCTTGTACATGGCCACGTCGGCATTCCGGAGCAGCGTGTTCATGTCGGAGCCGTGGGACGGGTAAAGGGCCGCCCCGATGCTCGTGGTGACCTCCATGACGTGCTCCCCGCAGGTGAAGGGCTCCCGGATGGCCTCCACGGCCTTCTGGCAGATCCAGAGCGTGTCTTCGTCGCCCCGGACCTCCGGCAGCAGGATGACGAACTCGTCACCGCCGAAGCGGGCCACCGTGTCCACTCTCCGGAACAGGCCCTTCAGGCGGGAGGCGACGGCGACCAGGAGCTCGTCCCCGACGGTGTGTCCCAGGGTGTCGTTGATTTCCTTGAAGCGGTCGAGATCCATCATCAGGACGGCCAGGACGCCTCCTTCCCGCTCGGCCCGGGCCAGGGCCATCTCCAGGCGGTCCGTGAATAACTGGCGGTTCGGCAGGCCCGTGAGGATGTCGTGGTAGGCCATTTCCCGGATGGCCTCTTCGGCCTTCTTGCGCTCCGTGGTGTCCCGGGCGATGCTCCGGAATCCCGTGGGATTGCCCTCCGCGTCCCGGATCAGCGTGGCCGACATCTCCACCGTCCTGCGGACGCCGTTCCCGCGCAGGATCTCACACTCAAAGCGGTCCACGGGAGCGCCCGTCTCGAGAATGCCGTCGAATGTCCGGGAGACCCTGTGGCTGTTGTCCTCGTCCATGTACTTCTGGAAGTTCATGCCGCGCAGTTCGTCGGCTTCGTATCCCATGATCCGCTGCAGAGAGCCGTTGAAAAACGTGAAGTTCCCCTCCAGGTCCACCTCGCAGTACCCGTCCTCGATGTTCTCGATGATGGTCCGGTAGCGCTCCTCGCTCTGCTGGAGAACCTCCTCCATGCGCTTGCGTTCGCTGATGTCCCGGATGGATTCGATGGCGCCGATGATCCGCCCCTCCCGGTCGTGGAGGGGTGAGACCTTCATGAAGATGTACGCGCCGCGGCCGCCGTACAGGGCGGGGCAGAATGCCTCCGCGGTAATGGCGCCGCCGTCTTTCCGGACCTGGGAGTAGCGGGTCTCGAGATCGGCGTTGTCCCCCCAGATCAGATCCATGAGTTGGGGGCGGCGTTCGCCGTAGAAAGGGATCGTATAGGCGTAGTCCCCCCGGCCGATCATCTCGGAGGCCGGGATGCCCGTCATCTCCTCGATTGCCCGGTTCCAGACGATGACGTTCCCGTCCGCATCGATGGCCAGCGTCGCGTCGGGCAGGAAGCTGATGATGTCGGCCAGCTGCTGCTGTGATTCCCGGAGGGCGTTCTCCGCCGTCCGGCGGTCGTCGATGTTCTCCAGGATGCCCTCGTAGTAGAGAACCTGCCCGGAGGGATTCCGGACGCAATTTGCATTCATGGACACCCAGAAGGACTCTCCGCTCCTCCTCTGCATCCGGCACTCGAAGCTCCGGACAACCCCTTCCCGCTCCAGGATTTCCCGGAAGCGCTCCCGGTCCAGGGGGTCCAGAAAGACCTGGGTGGCGATGTCCGTCACGGAGCGGATCATCTGCCCCGGCGTTTCATAACCGCACATCCGGGCCAGCGCCGGGTTCATCTGGAGATATCGCCCGTCGGGAGTGCTCTGGAAGATCCCCTCCGCGGCGTGCTCAAAGATGTGCCGGTAGTTTTCCTCGGAGATACGAAGGCTCTCCTCGATCCGCCGGCGTTCCGTGACGTCCCGGGAGAGGCCGCAGATTCCCTCGACGGTTCCTCGCTCGTCCCGGATGGGGGTCTTGATGACGTGGAAGGTAAGGGAAGTACCCTGGATGCGGTGTGTCAGCTCGTATTCGACGCTTTCTCCCGCCAGCACCCGGGTGTCCGTGTCGGCGATGATCTCCTGCGTATCCGGGAGGGATTCGAAGATCCCGATCTCCGCGTCCTTCCTGCCGAGGAAGGCATCGATTTGAATTCCGAACCGTTTCCGGAAAAACGCGTTCACCAGGGTATATCGCCGGTCCGTGTCCTTGATGAAGACAAAATCCTCGATGGAATCGAAGAGAGCCCGGAAGCGTCCTTCGCTCGCCAGCAGGGCCTCCTCCGCCGCCCGGCGCGCCGTGATGTCGTCGAGGAAGTTGAGAGTGGCCGGTTTTCCCTCCCAGTCGATGCGGACTCCCTTGAGCTCGACCCACTTGACCGCGCCATCCTTTGTTACAACCCGAAACACGTAGGAATAGGAAGCAGGCACCTCCCCGGCCAGGCGCTGGAGGTGCCGCTCGACCACCATCTGCTGGTCTTCCGGGTGGATGAACTCCAGGAAGGAGTGGGAAATGAACTCTTCTCTTGTATATCCCGCGATCTCCGTCGATTTCGGGTTGATGTAGCGGATGATGCCGTCCTGGGCCACGAAGATGGCCTCGTTGGCGTTTTCCGCCAGGTTGCGGTATTTCTCCTCCGATTCCCGCAGGGCCTCTTCGGTCTTCAGGCGTTCCGTGACGTCGATGAAGTGGACCTGAACGGCGGGCCGGCCCTGATAGCGGGTGACGTTGATGTAGGCCTCCGCCGGAAGGATACTGCCGTCCGGACGGACGATGCGGAGACGGTTGGATGGAGAGAGGGGGGTCCCCTCCAGCCTTTCGGTCAGGCGGCGCCATACGACGTCGCGGTCCTCCGGGTGCAGAAGCCCGTCCATGCCGGTCCTGGTGAGCGCCAGGAGCTCGTCCCGGCTGCGCCCGGTCATGACTTCCAGGGCGGGATTGACGACGACGAAGCGGTTGTCCTGAAAAACGAGAATGCCCAGGGGGGAATGTTCCAGGAGGGGGTCGCCCTCCCCGGGAGAGGCAACCTGCCGGCGGAGGGTTTGCAGTTCCTCGATCAGCCGCGCCTTTGTCTTGCGCCCATTCTCCACGGGGCCTCCTGTCGGGGCGGCTTCTCCGGAGATGCCGCCCGAAGGGACTTGCAGGATATCCACACCGGGATCCCGCTCGGAGCCCGGGTCACAAACGGACAAACGAGGCGGGAAAGACGTCCCTGTGTATCAGAATTGATAGATAAATGCTATCTGTTCAATAAGGATGTCGGGGCAAGATTTCTTCCGATACGGCGTGGGTCCGCCTGCGGGACACGGATATGCCCGATGCGCCGGAGAGCCCGTTGTCCGGGGAAAAGGAAAGATTCTTATGGAATCAGGGTGAGCTGGACCGGGTCGGCCGGTTCGAGGCAGTGCTTGCCGAAGGTTTCCGGCGGCGCGACGGGGTATTCCCCGGTGTAGCAGGCGAGGCAGAAGCCGTTGGCCTCCACGCCCGTGGCGGCCACCATGCCCTCCACGGAGAGGTAATGCACCGAATCGAGGCCGACGAAGCGGGCGATCTCCTCCATGTCGTTCATTTCGGCAGCCAGGAGTTCCCCCTTGGAAGAGAAGTCGATGCCGTACGGACAGGGGTGTCGTGTCGGGGGGCAGCTCACGGCCATGTGGACCTCCCGGGCGCCGTTGTCCCGCAGGTTTCGTACCCGGTTGCGGCTGGTCGTGCCCCGGATGATGGAGTCCTCCACGATGAGAACGCGCTGTCCCGCGATGAGCGGCCGGACGGGGTTCAGCTTCACCCGCACGCCGAAGTCACGGACCGTCTGGGTCGGCTGGATGAAGGTGCGGCCGACATAGTGGTTGCGGATCATGCCCATCTCGAAGGGGATGCCGCTCCCCTCCGCGTAGCCCAGGGCCGCATAGTTCCCCGAGTCCGGGAAGGGCATCACGAAGTCCACGTCGGGCCGGTACTCCCGGGCCATCTGCCGGCCCAGGCGCTTCCGGCAGAGATAGACGTTCTGGCCGAAGACCTGGCTGTCGGGGCGGGCGAAGTAGATCAGCTCAAAGATGCAGCGAGCCTGCGGGAGCGGTGGAAAGGGCTCGATGCTGCGGGGGCCGTTCTCGTCGATAATGAGGATTTCCCCGGGACGGATGTCCCTCACATACTGGGCTCCCACGAGATCGAAAGCGCAGGTTTCCGAGGCGACGACCCAGCCGTCGCCGAGGCGGCCCAGGCACAGGGGCCGAAACCCCCGGGGATCCCGGGCGGCGACAACGGTGTTTCGCGTCAGGATCACGAGGCTGTAGGCGCCTTCGACCCGCGAGAGGGCGTGGGTGAGGGCGCTCTCAATGCCCGCATCGAGATGGCGGGCCATCAGGTGGACGATCACCTCCGTGTCCATGGTGGACTGGAAGATGGATCCCCGCACCTCGAGCTCCCGGCGGATGGCCAGGGCGTTGGTCAGGTTTCCATTGTGGGCGATGGCGTAGTATTCCTCGCCGTGGTGGACGAGAAAGGGCTGGGCGTTGGAAATCACCGACGATCCCGTCGTGGAGTAGCGGACGTGCCCGATGGCCATGGTTCCCGTCAGTTTCGCCAGGGTCTGCTCCGGGAAGACCTCGGAGACAAGCCCCATGCCCTTGTGGCCCCAGACCCGGCAGCCGTCGGCCACCTTGATGCCGGCGCTCTCCTGCCCGCGGTGCTGTAGGGCGAAAAGGCCGAAATAGGTGACCCGCGCCGCCTCCCGGTGCCCGTAGACGGCGAAGACGCCGCACTCCTCCCGGGGCTTCCCGTTGTCTCGTTCCCTGTCTTTCATGCCCGCCCTCTTCGGTCTGTTCTTACCGGCTCTCTTCCCCGCCTGGAAGCAATCCGGAATGGTATTCCTGCAGCGGCGCCACGCCCCAGTCCCGTTCCCGGAGAGCCCGGACGGCCTCGCTGGTGGCCCGGGCGCCGGCGAGCGTGGTCGAGTAGGGGATGTTGTACAGGAGCGCCCCCCGCCGCATGGCCGTGGCGTCGGCGCTGGATCTCCGCCCCACGCTGGTGTTGATCATGAGCTGGATGTCCCCGTTCTTCAGATGGTCCAGGACGTTGGGACGGCCCTCGCTGATCTTGTGGACGGGCCAGACGTGAACCCCGTGGTCGTGGAGAAATGCCGCCGTCCCGCGGGTTCCGACGATCTGGAACCCCATTTCCTGGAAGGTCCTCGCAACGGGAACGATCCCCTCCTTGTGGCGATCGTGGACGCTGATGAAGACCCGCCCCTCCAGCGGCAGCCGGAATCCCGCGGCCATCTGGGACTTGGCGAAAGCCATCCCGAAGGACGAATCGATGCCCATGACCTCCCCGGTGGACTTCATCTCCGGGCCCAGGATGACATCGACGCCGGGGAAACGGCTGAAGGGGAAGACCGCTTCCTTGACGGAAATGTGGTCCGGCCGGACGGCTCCGGCGAATCCCAGCTCCTTCAAAGTCTTTCCGAGCATGACCTTCGTGGCCAGCTTGGCCAGGGGGACGCCGATGGCCTTGCTGACGAAGGGAACCGTGCGGGAGGCCCGGGGATTCACCTCCAGGACGTAGAGTTTTCCGTCCTTGATGGCGTACTGGATGTTCATGAGTCCCACGACGCCCAGTTCCGCGGCGATCATCCGGGTCTGACGCTCGATCAGGGCCATCATCTCCCCGGAGAACGTCAGCGGCGGCAGGATGCAGGCGCTGTCTCCGGAGTGGATGCCCGCCTCCTCGATGTGCTCCATGATGCCGCCGATGACCGTGTCGGTTCCGTCGCTGATGGCGTCCACGTCGACCTCCACGGCGTCCTCCAGGAACTGGTCGATGAGGATCGGGTGCCCCGGGGAGACATGGACGGCTCGCTCCATGAAGGACTCCAGGGTCTTGCCGTCGTAGACGATCTCCATGGACCGCCCGCCCAGGACGTAGGAGGGCCGCACCACCACGGGATACCCGATGCGCTCCGCCGCCGCGACGGCCTCTTCCGCCGTCATGGCCGTGTCGTTTCTGGGCTGGAGGAGGTCCAGCCGGTTGACGATGTCCTGGAAGCGCTTCCGGTCCTCCGCCCGGTCGATGGCGTCGGGGGAGGTGCCGAGGATTTGCACCCCCGCATCCTCGAGACCCCGGGCCAGGTTCAGGGGGGTCTGGCCGCCGAACTGGACGATGACCCCCAGGGGATCCTCGGCCCGGACGATGTGGAGGACGTCCTCCAGGGTCAGGGGCTCGAAATAGAGCCGGTCGGAGGTGTCGTAGTCGGTGCTGACCGTCTCCGGGTTGGAGTTCACCATGATGCTCTCGATCCCCATCTCCCGGAGGGCGAAGGAGGCGTGGACGCAGCAGTAGTCGAACTCGATGCCCTGGCCGATGCGGTTCGGCCCGCCGCCCAGGATGATCACCCGGGGCTTCGTGGATCGCCGGCTCTCGTCTTCCGTCTCGTAGGTCGAGTAGAAGTAGGGAGTGTAGGCTTCGAACTCGGCGGCGCAGGTGTCGACGAGCTTGTAGACGGGCAGGATCCCTTCCGCCAGGCGGTTCTGCCTGATTTCCTTCTCGACGGTGCCCCAGAGCTCCGCCAGCCGGCGGTCGGAGAAGCCCATCCGCTTGGCCTCCCGGAGCGTCTCCGGCGTTCTTTCCGCCGAGGCCAGTTCCCGCTCCGCCTCCACAACGTCACGGATGGGGTACAGGAACCAGGGATCGATCTTCGTCAGTTCGTGGATTTCCTCGACGGTCAGGCCGTGGGCGAGGGCGCTCGCGATCCGGAAGAGGCGCTGGGAGTTGGGCGTGCGGAGCAGCGGGGTGAAATACTCCCTGGGGTTCCGGACGTCCGCCGGCATGGACTGCAGAAGCCCGAATCGGCCGATCTCCAGGGAGCGGACCGCCTTCTGGAGGGCCTCCTTGAAGGTCCGGCCGATGGACATGGTCTCCCCGACGGACTTCATGGACGTGGTCAGGAAGTCCTCCGTCTCGGGGAACTTTTCAAAGGTCCAGCGGGGAATCTTGACGACGCAGTAGTCGATGGTCGGCTCGAAGGAGGCCATCGTCTCCCGGGTGATGTCGTTGGGGATCTCATCGAGGGTGTAGCCCACGGCGAGCTTGGCGGCGATCTTGGCGATGGGGAAACCCGTGGCCTTGGAGGCCAGGGCGGAGGAGCGCGACACCCGGGGGTTCATCTCGATGACGATCATGTCCCCCGTTTCGGGATGGATGGCGAACTGGACGTTGGACCCCCCGGTCTCGACGCCGATCTCCCGCATGATGGCGATGGCGGCGTCGCGCATGTCCTGGTATTCCCGATCCGTCAGGGTCTGGGCGGGGGCGACGGTGATGGATTCTCCCGTGTGGACCCCCATGGGATCCAGGTTCTCGATGGAGCAGATGATGACGACATTGTCCGCCTTGTCCCGCATCACCTCCAGCTCGTATTCCTTCCAGCCCAGGGCCGACTCCTCCAGCATGATCTCGTGGATCATGCTGGCGTCGAGGCCCGCCTTGGCCATCCCGGCGAGCTCCTCCCGGTTGTAGGCGACGCCGCTGCCCGTTCCCCCCAGGGTGAAGGAGGGCCGGACGATGATGGGGTAGCCGATTTCGGCGGCGATGCGGAAAACGTCGTCCATGGAACGGGCGAATCCGCTTCGGGGGACCCGCAGTCCGATCCGCTCCATGGCGTGGCGGAATTTCTCCCGGTCCTCCGCCTTGTGGATGACGTCCCGGTCGGCGCCGATCATCTCCACGCCGTACTGGTCCAGGACCCCCATGTCGGCCACGGCCACGGCCGTGTTCAGCCCCGTCTGTCCCCCCAGGGTCGGCAGGAGCGCGTCGGGCCGCTCCCGGGCGATGATCTTCGCCACGGCCTCCGGGGTGATGGGCTCGATGTAGGTCCGGTCCGCCGTCTCCGGGTCCGTCATGATCGTGGCGGGGTTGGAATTGATCAGGACGACCTCGTATCCCTCTTCCTTGAGGGCCTTGCAGGCCTGGGTGCCCGAATAGTCGAACTCGCAGGCCTGGCTGATGATGATCGGACCCGAGCCGATGATCAGGATTTTCTTGATGTCGGTGCGCTTGGGCACGATTACTCCCACTCGATGGTGCTGGGTGGCTTGGAGCTGATGTCGTAGACCACCCGGTTGACGCCCCTCACCTCGTTGATGATCCGGTTGGAGACCTTTCCCAGGAGGTCGTGGGGCAGGCGTGCCCAGTCGGCCGTCATGGCGTCGTCGCTGGTGACGGCCCGGAGGGCGAGGATGTTTTCGTAGGTCCGCTGGTCTCCCATGATGCCGACGCTCTTGACGGGCAGGAGGACCGTGAATGACTGCCAGAGTTTCCGGTATAGCCCGGCCGCGCGGATCTCCTCGAGGAAGATCACGTCGCACTTGCGCAGGACGGACAGGCGGCGCTCCGTCACCTCGCCGATGATCCGGATGGCCAGGCCCGGGCCGGGGAAGGGCTGCCGCCAGATCATCTCCTCCGGGAGCCCCAGTTCCTTTCCCAGGAGGCGGACCTCGTCCTTGAAGAGGTGCTTCAGGGGCTCCACGAGCCGGAGCTTCATGCGCTTCGGGAGCCCGCCCACGTTGTGGTGGGACTTGATGACGGCGCTGGGGCCGCCGAAGACCGACCGCGATTCGATCAGGTCCGGGTAGAGCGTTCCCTGGGCGAGGAATTCGGCGCCTTTGATCTTTCTGGCCTCCCGGTCGAAGACCTCGATGAAGGTTCGGCCGATGATCTTCCGTTTCCGTTCCGGGTCCTCCACTCCCTTGAGCTTTTTCAGGAATTCTCTCCCTGCCCGGACGAAGCGGAGCTTCATGCGGTAGTTGCTGCGGAAGACCTCCTGGACCTTTTCGGCCTCCCCGTGACGGAGGACCCCGTTGTCCACGAAGACGCAGGTCAGCTGTTCCCCGATGGCCTGGTGAAGGAGGACCGCGGCCACGGAGGAGTCCACCCCGCCGCTCAGTCCCAGGATGACCTTCTTCTCGCCGACCTCCTCCCGGGTCTCCGCGATGGTGTCCCGGGCGAAATTCTTCATGGTCCAGGAGCGCTTGCAGCGGCAGACGTCGAAGAGGAAGTTGCCCAGCATCCGCCTGCCTTCCGGGGTGTGGACCACCTCGGGGTGAAACTGGAGGCCGTAGAAGTGCCGCTTCGGGTCCTCCGCAGCGGCGACCCGGGTGCTGGGTGTCGTGGCGGTGATGCGGAAGCCCTTCGGGAGCTTGCCGATGGAATCGCCGTGGCTCATCCAGCAGCGGGAATCCTGGTGAATGCCCTTGAAGATCCCTTCCGGCTTCCGGATCTGGAGCTCGGCAAAGCCGTACTCCCGCTTTTTCGCCGGGATGACCTCACCCCCCAGGGCGTCCGCCATGAAATGGAGACCGTAGCAGATTCCCAGGACGGGGATGCCCAGGCCGAAGATCCCCGGATCCGCCTTGGGGCTGCCGGGCTCGTAGATGCTGGCGGGTCCCCCCGAAAGGATGATTCCCTCGGGATTCAGGTCCCGGATCTTCTCCAGCGGGAGGTCCGGAGGCTCGATCTGGCAGTAGACATGGTGTTCCCGGACACGCCGGGCGATGAGCTGGTTGTACTGCGACCCGAAGTCGACGATGAGGATCATGGCGCTTTTCTCCTGGCGGTCATGGATTCCACGAAGCGGTCGAACAGGTAGGCCGCGTCGTGGGGACCCGGGGCGGCCTCCGGATGGTACTGGACGCTGAAGGCTTGCCGGTCCTCGTAGGAGAGGCCTTCGGACGTGGTGTCGTTGAGGTTGTCGTGGGTCGCCTCGCGGCTGCCGGTGAGGGAATCGGGGACCACGATGAAGCCGTGGTTCTGCGATGTGATCTCGATCCGGCCGGTGCGGTGGTTCTTGACTGGCTGGTTGATGCCGTGGTGCCCGAATTTCAGCTTGGCCGTCCGGCCCCCTGCCGCCTGTCCGAGGATCTGGTGGCCCAGGCAGATGCCGAAGACGGGCACCTGTCCGAGCACGAGCCGGGCGGCGTCGACGATGTAGGGAAGGGCCGCCGGGTCTCCCGGGCCGTTGGAAAACAGGATGCCGTCCGGTTTCCAGGCGAGGATCTCCTCGCCCGTTGCCGCGGCCGGAACGACGAGGACCTGGCAGCCTCTTGCCTCCAGGTGCCGGAGAATGTTGTATTTCACGCCGCAGTCCACCACGACGACCCGGAAGCGCCGCGGGTCCGCCGGCAGGTCCGGAGGAAGCTCCTGCGGGCGTCCGTCTTGCCACAGGTAGGTCTCCCGGCAGCTCACTTCCCGCACCAGGTCCCGTCCCACGAGGCCGGGGTGGGCCTTCACCCTCTCCAGGAGAAGGGCCGTATCGGAGGTCTCCGTTGTGAGAATGCCCTTCATGGCTCCGTCCAGGCGGAGGCGCCGGGTCAGGGCCCGGGTGTCGATCCCCTCCACGCCGATCTTGCCGTTCGCCTCCAGGAAATCTTTCAAGGACCGGTCGGCCCGCCAGTTGCTGGGCCGGTCCTGGTACTCCCGGACGATGAAGCCCTCCAGGTGGATCCCCGCGGATTCCATGTCCTCCGGATTGATGCCCGTGTTCCCCACGAGGGGATAGGTCATGGCGACGATCTGACCCTTGTAGGACGGATCCGTGAGGACCTCCTGGTAGCCCGTCATACCCGTGTTGAAAACGACCTCGCCCAGGACCTCGCCCCCGCCGGCGAAGACGCGGCCGGGGAAGACGCTTCCGTCCTCCAGGACGAGAATGGCGGGTTTCCGCTGCCGCAGGAGCGACATGAACATACCTCAACCGTCAAGAAACAGGATGCGGGCTCCGGATTTCCGATCCGTCTTCCGGTTGCCCGCGAGAAACCAGAAGGCGGGAAGGCGAATGCACAGACGCAGCTTTCGCGTTTCCCGCCCCCTCGCCAGGGACCCAGGTCATATGGTCCACGATTTACAACCCGCGGGCGTCCTTATCCTATCCCGCGCACGAATGCAACCGTGAGGCCGTCAAATGATGAAGAGCATTTCCCAGAACTTCGGCAGCGGCCAGAGCTCATCGTCCACGATGCCCTCCAGTTCGTCCGTGTATTCCCTCAGCTCGTTCATCCGGGTCTTGACTTTGTTGCAGAGCATCTCCGCCTTTTTCTGCTCATCGTGAACGGCCGACACCTTCTCGATTTCCGCGAGAATGGTCTGGTTGGTGGCGTAGACCTTGTTCACCAGCTCCGTCACCTGCTTCAACAGCGCCTGCTGGGCCGCCAGTCCGGCGCCCTTGCCGAGAGCCTCCCGCGTATGGAGGATCGTCTCCGAGAGCCGGTTCTGATAGGACGTCGCCACCGGGATGATCTGGCTCAGGCAGATGTTCTGCAGGCACTTTGCCTCGATGCTCAGATCCTTGATGTACCGCTCGACGCGGATCAGATAGCGCGATTTGAGCTCCTCCCTGGAGAGAACCCTGTATTTTTCGAAGAGGTCCAGAGACTTCGGGGTGATCAGGGCCTTCAGGGCCTCCGGCGTGGTCTTGTAATTGGGAAGCCCCCGCTTTGCCGCTTCCTTTTCCCATGCCCGGGAGTAGTTGTCGCCGTTGAAGAGAACCGGCTTGAGATCCTTCATTTCCCTGCGGATCACCGCCAGGACGCACTGGTTGATATTGGCGTTCTTTCCGCACTCGGCCTTGATCTTGTCTGCCAGGTAATCGAGGCTTTCGGCGATGATCGTGTTGAGGACCGTGGCCGGGAAGGAAATCGACTGGGCCGAACCGACGGCCCGGAATTCGAATTTGTTTCCCGTGAACGCAAAGGGCGACGTCCGGTTCCGGTCGGTGTTGTCCTTGCTCACGATGGGCAGCGAGGCGATGCCGAGGTTGATGATCTCCTTGTCGGAGGCCTTCGTCACTTTGCCGGCCTCGATGTCCTCGAGAATCTTCGTGAGCTGGTCGCCGAGGAAGATCGAAATGATGGCCGGCGGTGCCTCGTTGGCGCCCAGGCGGTGGTCGTTGGCGTAGGATCCCACGGCGGCCCGCAGGATGTCCGCGTGCCTGTAGACGGCGCGGATGACGGCGATCAGGAAGACCAGGAACTGGATGTTGTCCTGCGGCGTCTGTCCGGGATTCAGGAGGTTGTTCCCCTTGTTGTCCGACAGCGACCAGTTCAGGTGCTTGCCCGAGCCGTTGATGCCCGCGAAGGGCTTTTCGTGGAGCAGGCAGGCGAGGCGGTGCTTCTTTGCAACCAGTTGCATCGTGTCCATGACAATCTGGTTGTGGTCGACCGCCAGGTTGGCCTCCTCGAAGACCGGGGCCAGCTCGAACTGGCTGGGCGCCACCTCGTTGTGCCGGGTCTTGGCGGGAACGCCCAGCTTGAAGAGCTCCTCCTCCATGTCGTGCATGTACGAGGCGATGCGCTCCTTGATGCTCCCGAAGTACTGGTCTTCCAGCTCCTGTCCCTTCGGCGGGGGTGCGCCGACGACGGCCCGGCCTCCCATGACCAGGTCGGGGCGCTTGAAGAAAAAGTCCGCGTCGATCAGGAAGTACTCCTGCTCGGGACCCAGGGTGGCGTAAACGCCTCTCACGCCTTTGCCGCCCAGGAGGTCCAGGATCTTCAGGGCGCTTTTGCTGACCGCCCGGTTCGACCGCAGGAGGGGGGTTTTCTTGTCGAGGGCCTGGCCGGTATAGGAGATAAAGGCCGTCGGGATGCAGAGGGTCGTCGAGATGCCGTTCCGCCGGATGAAGGCGGGGGAGGACATGTCCCAGGCCGTGTAGCCGCGTGCTTCAAAGGTTGCCCGGATGCCGCCGCTCGGGAAGCTCGAGGCGTCCGGCTCCCCCTGGACCAGCTGCTTGCCGGAAAAGCGCTCGATGACCGAACTGGGCCCGGTTACATCGATGAAGGCGTCGTGCTTCTCCGCCGTGATCCCCGTCATGGGCTGGAACCAGTGGGCGAAATGGGTCGCCCCCTTCTCGATGGCCCACTTCGCCATGGCGTGGGCAACCGTGTTGGCCGTCTCGAGGTCGAGAATGGTGTTTTCGTGGATGGCGTCGATGATCTTGTCATAGGCGTCTCCGGGCAGCTTGCCCTTCATGACCCGGATGTTGAAGGTGTCCTCGCCGTAGTATTCCGATACGGGGCCGGACTTTTCCTTCGCCACCGGGTAACTCCTTTCGGCTGCGGTGATCGGGCATGTCTTTTTCATAAATCCTCCATATCTCTCTTAATGATCGTTATTATTCGATAGGGGCGTTCTCTGCAAGCTCCCAGATGCCGCAGGGGCAGGCGTCGGCACAGAAACCGCATCCGATGCAGCGTTCCCCGTCCACAATATATTCGTAGGCGTCTTCCCCGAGGCTCCGCCTTGAAATCGCCTGGCCCGGGCAGAGGGTCTCACAGAGGCCGCAGTCCCGGCAGGCGCCGCAGGAGGCACATGCGGTGGAACAGCTGCCCAGGTCTCCCGTCGTCGGGATCCGCGGGTCGTAGTATTCCAGGTGCACCCGCGAGGTTGAAATGGCGGGCAGGTTGTCGTAGGTGTCCTGCCGGCCCCGAAGCAGGTCGTCGATGGCCCGGGCGGCGATCCGACCGGCCCCGATGGCCTCCGTCAGGAGGCCCGGCCTGACGGCGTCGCCGATGGCGAAGACCTGGGGATCGGAGCTCTGGTACTGCCCGTTGACGGCGACGAAACCCCTCTCCAGGACGATGTCCTCGGGAAGGAATCCGAGGTCCGGCGCGTCGCCGACGGCCATGATGACCGTATCCGCCGGCAGGATTTCGCCGTCGGCCAGCTCCACGCCCCGGTCGGTGATGGACCGGGTCGTCCGCGGCCAGAGAAAGCGTGCCCCGGCGGCCTCGGCATGGCGGCGCTCCGCCCCGAAGGATGCGGGCTCCTGGATGTCCACCAGGGTGATCTCCCGGGCTCCGAGCCGGGCGGCCTCCGCCGCGGCATCGCAGCCCACGTTGCCGGCGCCGATGATCACCACGCGCTCACCCACGGCGGCCCGGTCTTCTTTGCTGTCCCTCAGGAAGTCCAGGGCGGCCAGCGCCCGCTCCTTGCCCGGAATGGGAATTTTCCGGGGCTTCTGGGCGCCCGGGGCGATGACGACGATGTCATGCTTTCCCTTGAGGGTCCGGAACGCCTCTTTCGTGAGGGATTTCTTCAGGTATGTCACGGGGATCCGCTCCCGGACCCGCTCAATTTCACGGGCCACCACGTCGTCGGGGATCCGCGCCCTGGGAATCGTGGCGGTGATTTTGCCTCCCAGCCGTTTCTCCCGCTCGTAGACGACCGGCGAATGGCCCATCATCATGAGCTGCCAGGCCGCGGAGAGCCCCGCCGGACCGCCGCCGATGACGGCGACGCTCTTTCCGGTCGCGGGAGCGGGATCGGGCGTCTTCGCCTCCAGGGAGGCCCTGCCCAGGAGGGCAACGTCCAGGGCCGGCAGCGAGGCCGCCTGCCGCGTACATCCCTGCATGCAGAGGTTGGGGCACAGGTATCCGCAGACGGTGGCCGGGAAGGGGGTGCAGGTCAGCGCCAGATCCACCGCCTCCGCCATCCGGCCCTGCCGGATCAGGGTCCACCGCTTCTGCACGGGAATGCCCGTCGGGCAGGATGCCTGGCACGGGGGGAGATGTTTTTCGTTTTCCCAGCGGGGAATCCAGCGGCGGAGGTCGCCGGTGGGTACGACGTCGATGGCCGAACGCGGGAGGTCCGTCAGGTCGCCGATCAGGCCGCCTGCTCCCAGCTCCCCGTCCCAGGTTTCCCGGACAAACTGCGCCATGGTCCGGACCGGCGTTCCCGTCTTTTCAAAAGGCTTGCGGGCCACCAGGAGGTGCCACTCCGAGCGGTCCGATACCAGGACCGGGTAAAGCTCCGTCCGGCCGATCGTCTTGAGAAAGTCAAGAAGGTTGTCCAGCAGCCACTGCCAATCCTCGTCGTCGGGATCGGTCAGCCGGGCGTCCTGCTCGCTGTACCCCCGGTGGGGTCCGCGGAAGAAGATCCGGCCGCTCACCATTCCGACGCAGGGGCGGTAACCCAGCGTGTTCTCGATCCGGGTCGTCCCATGGCCGCAGACCACGGCGGTCCCGCCGGCCATGAACTCGGCGAAGGAGTCGCCGGCGCTGCCCAACACCCAGAGTTCGGGAGGTGCAAATCGGGGGTTGTGCTTGGTCATGGTCATGCCGCGGGCGCCGATGTCACCGGCGACATAGATCTTCCCCTGGGCCATGGCATTGGCCACCCCGTTGGTGGCATGGCCCCGTACAATGATGGTCGCCCCGGCGTTCAGCCAGCCCACATCGTCGGAGGCGGGGCCGAAGACGTCGATCGTCGTGTTGGGAAAGCCCATGGACCCAACGCGCTGGCCTGATGAGCCGAGAACGCGGATCATGATCTCGTCGTCGCCGCCTCTCCAGAGGCGGCCGCCGATCCCGTGCTGGCCGTAGGCATGGATCTCGATGCACCGGTGCCCGTTCTGGACGGCCTTCTGAAGGTTTGCCTCCAGGTCCCGGGAATCCACGCGGACGCCCTGAATGACCCCGGGCAGGACAATCGTCGGTTTGTACAGCATGGAGATGCTCCTTCTTCCTGTTTCCTACAGAACGTGGCTGATTTTGAGCCGTGCGGCGGCGGCGCCGTCGGCGATGCCCAGGGCGTCGGACATGCCGATCGGCAGGGACGTCGAGCGGCCCAGGGGGGCCACGATCTTCTTCAGTTCCGTGTCAAAGCTCAGGTACGTATCCACCACCCGCTGGGCGACCTTCTCCGGATCCAGTCGCCGGTACAGCCGCGGATCCTGGGAGGTGATGCCCTTGGGGCAGAGTCCGATGTTGCAGATGTTGCATCGGTCCGTCTCGGAGCCGAGGCATCCCGCCGCCGCCTGCATGATGTACTTGCCGATCTGGACGCCGCTGGCCCCCAGCATGATCAGGGCGGCGGCGTTGGCGGCGAGGTTGCCGTTCTTGCCGATGCCGCCGCCGGCGAACAGCGGGATCTCGTTCTGCTTTCCCACTTTCACCAGGTTCATGTAGGCGTCCCGGATGTTGCTGGCGATGGGGTGGCCCATCGTGTTCATGGACACGTTGTAGGCGGCTCCGGTCCCGCCGTCCTCCCCGTCGATGGCTAGACCCGCCGCATACGGATTGCGGGTAAGGTTGTTCAGCACGGCCAGGGTGGTGCTCGTGGCGGAGATCTTGGGATAGACGGGGACCCGGAATCCCCAGGCCATGGCCATGGACTGGGTCATCTTGGCCACGGACTCCTCGATGGAGTACTTCGTCTGGTGGGTCGGCGGGCTGGGAAGGCTGATGCCCGGCGGAACACCCCGGATCGCGGCGATCAGCCTGTTCACCTTGTACCACATCAGGAGACCGCCGTCGCCGGGCTTCGCCCCCTGGCCGTACTTGATCTCGATGGCGCAGGGGTCTTCCTTCATGTGCGGCAGGGCGTGGATGATCTCGTCCCACCCGAAGTAGCCGCTGGCGATCTGCAGGATGATATATTTCAGGAACCGGGAGCGCAGGAGCCTCGGGGGGCAGCCTCCCTCACCCGTGCAGATGCGCACGGGCATGCCCTTTTCCTCGTTCAGGTAGGCAACCCCCATCTGGAGCCCCTCCCACATGTTCGGCGAGAGAGCCCCGAAGGACATGCTGCCGATGATGAGGGGGTAGATCTCCCGCACGGGGGGAATCCAGCCGTTCTCCTGGATGGTCCGGACCAGTCTCTCCGGCGGCAGGATCCTGCCCAGGAGGGTGCGCAGCTCGAAGTCGTGGCGTCCCGCGTCCAATGCCGGGTCCGTGAGCATGGAAATGCGGATGAACTTGATCTCGTCGAGCAGGCTCCTGGGGTCGTTCCTGCGTCCGCCGCGCCTGCGGGGGACCCCGCCCGCGTTGTTGTGGAAGCGGAGCTTGTCGGGCTCATCGCCCCGGACGGGACGGATGGCCTCGTTCGGGCAGACCAGGTCGCACATGCCGCAGCCGATGCAGGCGAAGGCCGGATCGGTCTTCTGGCGGACGCCGTGATAGACGCTGAACACGTTCCCCGGTTTCTCCGCCAGCCCCATGCCGACCTGGACAACCCGCTTCCGGTGCACTCCCAGCTCGATGGCCCGGACGGGACAGACGGCCGTACACCGCCCGCAGAGCGTGCACCGCTCCTTACTCCAGTCGATCTGCCAGGGCAGGTCGGTCCGGCTCAAGGTGGAAGGCGTTATCGTTCCCACTGATTCCATCGAATCACCTCCTCCCGGCCGGGCGGGATTATGACCGTGTCGTACTTCATGGGCTGAATGTCGGTGCTCTTGTTCCGTGCCGGGATCGCCGCGTCGAGTCCGCACACCTCCGAGGAGAAGGCGAACAGGCCGGAACTGCCGCCCACGATGCCGGGACGGAGCTTTTTGCTGTCCTGGACCATGAAGACGGTCTTGTCGGGCAGGCAGCCGATCACGCAATTGGGGCCGTCGATGATGAGGGGACGGCAGGCCTGCTTGATCTGTTTCAATTTTGTGCCGTTCGGGTGGCGCCCCAGTTCCTCGTCCTTCAGGGGGGTGATGATGTGCTTGTACAGATCGAGGCCGAGATGGAGATGCTTCTGGGTGTAATGAAGGATATGGGTGAAGACCTCCGAGTCCGACTGGTATCCCGTGTATCCGGCGTAATCCCGCGAGGTCAGGAACTCTCGGATGGGGACGAAGGCGGTGTTCTCGCCGTTGGTCATCGTCGCGTAGCCCTGGATGAAGAAGGGATGGCAGGCGTAGATGTTGATGGCGTAATTCGTATTCTGCCGCCCCTGCGCAAGGATGACCCGCGCCTGAAGCTCCTCGTGGTCGAGGCCCAGGTAATCCGCCAGCTCCATCGGATCCCCGACCTCCTTGAGCATGATCACGTCCGGCCAGAAGCTGAAGATCAGCATGGACCCGTCGGCCTCGCCCATCTGGCGGAGACGCAGACGCGTGAGCATCAGGCGGTGCTCTCTCTCCTCCTGGGACAGGGTGAGCCAGTCCGGCGGGTAGTCGTAGGCGCGAATGACATAATTGTCCCTTTTCGGTGTTCCGTTCGGCGGAATCTGGGCCGGCCGGATGGAGAGCTTGTACTTGACGGTGAAGTCCAGGTCCATCAGGTACCGATCCAGGGTCCGGAGCCCTTCATTGGAGAAGATGCCTGAGAGAATGGGAGAGCCGCGGAAACGCTCGAAGCTGCCCCCGAGGTCCGTCAGGAACAGGCCCATTCCGGAGCCGTCGTGCCCTTCCTTCATGACGTTCAGGGCATGGACGGCCGTCATGGGGGAGAGGGGCTCCCGGCTGGTGATGGCAAACAGACGGCACATGACAAATCCTTTCAAAAACGATTCACGCCGCAGGGCGTCAAACAGTCCCTGCTTAAAAGCGAAAAATGTGCCACCATGGCCGGCGGATGAAGACATGCGCGGACATGGGATTCGCCGCAGACGGACCATTGCGGGCTTTGCGCGTCCTGGCACAAAAATGTCTTTTCTGTGTGCCTGAAAATACAAAATTGTTGTTTCCGATCCCGCCGGACATCCGTCACGCCACCTCCTGGACGTCCTGACCCGGGCGGTCCGGTCCGCGCCCCTTCTGCCGGTATTTCCGGGGGTCGATGCCCAGCTTCTGGATCTTGTACTGGATGATCCGCTTCGTCGTTCCCAGGAGCCGCGCTGCCTGGCTCTGGTTGCCCCGGGTCTCCTTCAGGGCGTCGATGATCAGCGTCCGTTCCTGGGCCTCGACGACGGAGCTGAGCCGTCCCGAGTCCTTCTTTTCACAGGTCCGGGTCTTGATCTGCAGGGAAGGGGGAAGATGCACGATTTCAATGGAATCCCCCTCCGCGAGCAGGACGGCCCGCTCGATGCAGTTTTCCAGTTCGCGGACATTGCCCGGCCAGGTGTGGCTCAGGAAGGCCTCGACCACGGCCGTGGAGATCCGTTTGACCGGTTTTCCCAGTTCGTGCGAATACTTGAGTACGAAATGGTCGGCCAGGAGAATGATGTCGTTGCCCCGCTCGCGAAGCGGTGGCAGATGGATGGGGAAGACGCTCAGGCGATAATACAGGTCGGACCGGAACTGGCCGGTGGCGATGCATTCCTCCAGGCGGCGGTTCGTGGCCGCGACAACCCTGGCGTTCGTGTGAACCAGCCGGGACGAGCCCAGCGGCTGGAACTGCTTTTCCTGGAGAACGCGGAGCAGCTTGGCCTGGGCGGCGGCGGACAGCTCCGATACCTCGTCCAGGAAAATCGTGCCGTTGTTGGCCTCCTCGAAGCGGCCCCGACGCTGGCGAAGCGCCCCCGTGAAGGCACCCTTTTCATGACCGAACAGCTCGCTTTCCATGAGGGTGTCGGGAATCGCGGCGCAGTTCACCTGGACCAGGGGGCCCTTGCCGTGGGGACTGTTCATGTGGATCGCCCGGGCCACCAGCTCCTTCCCGGTTCCCGTCTCCCCCAGGATCAGGACCGTTGTGCCCGAGTCGGCCACATGGCTGACGAGCCCGAAGACTTCCTGCATCCCCTTGGAATGTCCTATAAAATCGACGGACGGCGACCGTCCCTGATTGATGATCCGGCGGAGCCGCCGGTTCTCCTCTTCCAGCGCCAGGATGTGCACCGCCTTGGCGATCAGTTCCGCGACGGCGGTGAGCATGGTAAGCTCGAGATCGAGGTCGATCACGGAGCCGGCGCCCTTGTCGGCCGACAGGATGCCTACGACCCGGTTGTCGTACATGATCGGGACGCACAGAAACGCCAGTTCTTCCCGGTTCAGGTATCGCCGGGCTCCCGTCCGGTCCAGGAACAGGGCCTCCTTGCCCAGGTTGGGGATTGCCATGGGACGGCCCGTCTGGGCCACCTTGCCGGTGATCCCCTCCCCCATCCGGTAGGTGATCTCCAGGCCGTCGAGATTGACGCCATGGGCGACATCCAGCCACGCCTCGCCGGTATCCCGATCGAGGAGCGAGATCATGCCGCGCTCCATCCCCAGCCGGACATGCATTTCGTTGAGGACGCGCTCGAGCTGGTCCCGCAACTCCCAGGGCTGGGCCAGGATCTTGGCGATGGCATGGAGGGCCGCCAGTTCTTCGAAACTATGGGTGCTCACAAGGTTCCTCCGGGTTGTCTCGGATCCGCCGCGGCGGTTGTTAATGGACAAAAATGAACAAAAAGTGTGCCAACGAATCCCTTCTATACATTTTCGTTTAAATTGGCAATGGGAGAAGAAAACCATTTCTGGTATGAAATTTGATAAAGAATGAGTCGGCAATTTCGAAAAGGGGGTTTCTGTCCATGGTATCCTTTTCCCGGGTCTCGACCGGCATCGAGGGGCTCGACAACGTCCTCAACTACCTCCAGACAGGAGACAATGTGGTGCTCCAGGTGGACGACATGGAGGACTACCGCTCCTTCGTCCTTCCCTTTGTCAAGACAGCCCTCGAGAACAACGAGCGGGTCGTCTACATGCGCTTCGCCCGCCATGCGCCGCTCCTGGAGCCCACGGGCCAGGTGACCATCTACAAGCTCAACGCCGACATGGGGTTCGAGTCCTTCTCCACGCAGGTCCACAACATCATCCGCAAGGAGGGACGGGATGTTTTCTATGTCTTCGACTGCCTTTCGGACCTCCTGCACGCCTGGGCCACGGACCTGATGATCGGCAATTTCTTCGTCATCACCTGCCCGTACCTCTTCGAGTTGAACACCGTCGCCTATTTCGCCATTCTCCGGAGCCGGCACTCCTTCAAGACGGTCGCCCGCATCCGGGAGACCACCCAGGTGCTCCTGGACATCTACAATTACAAGGGAAAGATGTGCGTCCACCCCCTCAAGGCCTGGCACCGCTATTCGCCCACCATGTTCCTTCCCCACATTCAGACCAACGGCCGCTTCACGCCGATCATGAACAGCGTCGACGCCACCAACCTGTTCGCCTTCCTGGCCCACAAGGGATCCGTCGGTGCCGAGCGGAACCTGGATTACTGGGACCGCATCTTCATGCAGGCCCGCGAACTGGCACAGGACCCCGGGGCAAGGGAAGCGAAACACGGCATGGTGGACCAGCTCTCCCGGGTCCTCATCGGGCGGGAGAAGCGCATGCTGTCCCTGGCCAGGGATTATTTCACCCTGGAGGATCTGCTGGAGATCCACGAACGCCTTATCGGAACGGGATTCATCGGCGGAAAGTCCGTCGGCATGCTCCTGGCCCGGAACGTCCTTCGGAAGGACCGGTCCTTCGACTGGGACGGCAAGCTGGAACGGCATGATTCCTTTTATATCGGATCCGATGTCTTTTACTCCTACATCGTTCAGAACGGCTGGTGGAAGCTCCTGATGGCGCAGAAGACCAAGGAAGGCTATTTCGAGTGCGCCGGTGAGCTTCGGAACGTCATGCTCCGGGGTGTTTTCCCGGAGGAGGTGCGGGAGCAGTTCCAGTTGATGCTCGAGTATTTCGGCCAGTCCCCCATCATCGTCCGCTCCAGCAGCCTGCTGGAAGACGCCTTCGGCAATGCCTTCGCGGGCAAGTACGAGAGCTATTTCTGCGCCAACCAGGGCACGCCGGAGCAGCGCTACGAGCTTTTCGAGGAGGCGGTGCGGCGCATCTTCGCCAGCACCATGAATGTCGATGCCCTGACCTACCGGCTTCAGCGGGGCCTGGACCAGCAGGACGAGCAGATGGCCCTCCTCGTCCAGCGGGTGTCCGGATCCTACCGGAAGCATTATTTCTTCCCGGAGCTGGCAGGGGTCGGTCTTTCCCACAACACCTTCGTCTGGAAACAGGGCCTCGATCCCAAGGCCGGAATGCTCCGTCTGGTCCTGGGGCTGGGAACCCGGGCGGTCAACCGGGTGGAAAACGATTATCCGCGGATCGTGGCTCTCGACGATCCCCTTCTGAAGGCCCATTCGGGGCTTGACGACGCCCGGCGGTTCTCCCAGCACGATGTGGACGTGCTCAACCTGGAGGAAAACCGCTTCCAGTCTCTGCCGCTGGTGCAGGTGGTCCAGGAGGGCCTGGACGCGAGGCTGGACCTGGTGGGCACCCGTGACATGGAGTCTGCGGACCGCCTGCGGGCCCTGGGCAGGCCCGAAACGGACATCTGGATCCTGACCTTCGACGAGCTCCTCTCGACGACGGATTTTCCCGATACCATGTCCCGGATGCTCAAGACGCTCGAAAGGGTTTACGAATATCCGGTTGACATTGAGTTTACGGCCAACTTCAACGCCCAGGGGAACCTGCAGGTCAACCTGCTGCAATGCCGGCCGTTCCAGACGCGGGGGCAGACGGCCCAGGTGGAGATCCCGGCCAGGGTCCGGAAGGAGCGGGTGCTCATCCGGCAGGAGGGAAACTTCATGGGCGGAAGCGTCTCGCAGCCCATTTCCCACGTGATCTACATCGATCCCCAGGGCTATACAAAATTGTCCCTCTCGGAAAAATACGATGTGGCCCGCATCATCGGCCGGCTCAACAAGCTCGTGGAGAACCGGGAGGAAAGGCCCACGGCACTCCTGGGACCGGGTCGATGGGGAACGACGACGCCGGCCATGGGGGTCCCCGTGACCTTCTCGGAGATCAACAACATCACCGCCATTGCCGAGATCGCCTACCGGGACGGAAGCCTGATCCCCGATCTCTCCTTCGGGACCCATTTCTTCCAGGACCTTGTGGAGATGGAGATCTTCTATATGGCCATCTATCCCGAAAAGGAGAACGTCTACTTCAATCCGGCGTGGCTCTCGGCCTTTCCCAACCGCCTCTCGGAACTGTCCCCCAGGGACGGCGCCTACGGGGAAGTGGTGCGCGTCTACGACGTGCGGGAGCGGAACCTCCGGCTCATGTCGAACGTCGTGACGCAGAAGCTGATCGTATACGCCCGGGAATGAGGGATGCGGGAAGCCGGCCCCGGGTCGGCGGAGAAGAGGGGCGAACCGGCGAATGCCGGGGTGCCGGTGGAGGCATGAAAACAGGGACGGCCGCGGGAATTCCGCGGCCGTCCTTTCGCGTTCGGAACCTTGGACTTCGTTTTATACGACACCAAAGGCCAGCATGGCCCGGGCCACCTTGGTGAATCCGGCGATGTTGGCGCCCGTCACGTAGTCTCCCTTCCGGCCGTAGGCCTCGGCGGTCTCGACGCAGGCCTTGTGGATGCTCTTCATGATGATGAGGAGTCGCTGGTCCACCTCTTCCCGGGTCCAGGAGAGTTTCAGGCTGTTCTGGCTCATTTCCAGGCCCGAAGTGGCCACGCCGCCGGCATTGGCTGCCTTGCCGGGTCCGTAGAGGATGCTGTTCTCCTGGAAGATCTTCACGGCGTCCGGCGTGGAGGGCATGTTGGCCCCCTCGGCCACGCAGATGCAGCCGTTCTTCACCAGGGCGGCGGCATGGGAGGCGTCCAGCTCGTTCTGGGTGGCGCAGGGCAGGGCGATGTCCACCTTCAAACCCTGGTCCCGGATCACGTCCCACACACTGGAGCCCTCAACGCAGCTGGTTTTGTACTTGTCTGCGTACTCCTTGATCCGGCCGCGCTTGACGTTTTTCAGCTCCATGACAAAATCGCACTTGTTCTGGTCGATGCCCGCCTCGTCCACGATGGTAGCGCTGGAGTCGCACAGCGTGATGACCTTGCCGCCCAGCTGGTTGACCTTCTCGACGGCGTACTGGGCTACGTTGCCGGCGCCGCTGATGGCGACGATCTTGCCCTTGAAGTCCAGGCCGCGGGTGGCCAGCATCTCCGCCGCAAAGTAGGTGGTGCCGTACCCGGTAGCCTCGGGACGGACCAGGCTGCCGCCGTATTCCAGAGCCTTGCCGGTCAGCACGCCGGTATGCTCGTTGCGGATCTTCTTGTAGTATCCGAAGAGGTAGCCGATTTCCCGGCCGCCGACCCCGATGTCGCCGGCGGGGACGTCCGTCTCCGCGCCGACATGGCGGAAGAGCTCCCGCATGAAGGCCTGGCAGAACCGCATGACCTCGCCGTCCGACTTGCCCTTGGGGTCGAAGTCGGAGCCGCCCTTGCCGCCGCCCATGGGCAGGGTCGTCAGGGAATTCTTGAAGATCTGCTCGAAGCCGAGGAACTTGATGATTCCCAGGTTCACCGAGGGATGGAAGCGGAGGCCGCCCTTGAAGGGACCGATGGCGTTGTTGAACTGGACCCGGAAGCCCCGGTTCACCCGGACATTCCCCTTGTCGTCCACCCAGGGAACGCGAAACAGCATCGTGCGTTCGGGCTCGACGATGCGCTCGTAGATGTTCGCCTTCACGAACTCGGGATGGCGCTTCGTCGTCGGCTCCAGGGTCTCCATGACCTCTTCCACGGCCTGGTGGAACTCGGGCTGGTCGGGGTCAAGCTGCTTCACCTTGGCAAGGACATCTGAAATAACGGACATGACAATACCCCTTTCTCTTGTTGGTCTTTTTTTATTTTTCCCCCGGCGATCCTTCCCCGGCCCGCCGGCGTGCTGTTTTCTTTCTGGCTCCCGTCCTGGTCCGGCAGCGCTTCAATACCTGGTCGAACGGCTCCATGTCTCCGAACTCCATGACGGCGGACATGGCCCGGTTGTCCACGTCCAGTTCCGCTTCCTCCACGCAGGCGACCGGGTTCAGGCCTCCAATGAGAACAATGCCGACCCGGTTCACCTCCACGGGCGTCTGGCAGACCGGCTCGCTCACCTCGCCCTTCACGAGGACCCCGTCAATGCCCGCCCGGGCAAGCCCGGCGAGCTGCTGTTCCATGAGGGGCAGGCAGGCAGCCGGGATCTCCCGGAAGTTGGCCAGGAGCATTCCCTCTCCCTCGGCCACGACGCTCCGGACGGATGTCATCTTTCCCCGGATGAAGACCTCCGACGGGTCCAGGGAGGACCCGGAGTAGTAAATCAGCTCCACGAACCGGAGGGGGTGGCGGTTCCTCACCTGCAGGATGCCGCCGAACTTGGAGTCCATGGGGATGCCGTGCTTCAGGAGAACGCCGTTGACCACGATGCTGCATACCGTGGCCATTGCCACCCTTCCCTCGGGGACGAGCAGTCCCGCCAGCCTCTGTCCCGGACCGGCCACGGCAACGCGCCGGCTGACGGTATAACCCGCCTCGAATACCGGCTCCATGATCCGGACGGCCTCGGGAAACGTCTCCTCCGGCAGGAGCGAGATGTTCACCGGCAGAAGTCCCCGGCCGGTTTCCGGTTTGAACGTGGTCTGGAACGCCAGGGATTCGATGCGGGAATTGGCCAGTCCCACCTTGTCCCGGACCCTGGCCCGGCCGATCTCCTCGATGCCCCGGTCGGTGATGATCCGCCCGTCGCGTTTGCCGATCAGCCGCGTCAATCCGCGCTCATCCATGAGTTTCAGGTGGTAACGGACGGCCCGCTCGCTCGACGGCAGGCCCCGGTCCAGCATCTTCCGGGAAATCAGGCGCGATCCCACGGACTGACCTGCCTCGTGGAGAATGCGGAGGATCATCAGGGTCTTGCGCTCGACATCGGCGGGATTTGTGAAAGGGGAACCCATCGGCAATCGGCCATCCTTTGCCGACGCAACTACACGGAAAGGGACAATCTTGTCAACACAAAATTGGCCCTTTTCGGCGGGTCCCGCCGCGCCTCTCTCCACTGGCGCTGGCGACCCCGGGGGAAGGCCTGCCCGCCCCCCGTCCTCTTTGCCAAATCCCGCTTTTTCTGCTACCTTTCCCCTACTTTTCGAGGGAGGGAAGAGGACATGCTGACGGATACCCGGTTGGAGCGCTATGCGGATGTTCTTCTGTGGGGATTGGAAACCGCCCGGAAAGGGAAATTCCGGAAAGGGGATCTTGTCCTGATCCAGTATGACCCGCCGGCACTGCCTCTGGCCGAGCTTCTGTATGCCCGCGTCCTGGATCGCGGGATGTCCCCGGTCCAGAGGATGGGGCTGACGTTTCGCATGGAGAGGATGTTTTTCGAGAAATCATCGGGACGCCAGCTGACCTTCATCGCCCCGGGGGAAAGGGAGCTTCTGGAGCGGGTCAATGGACGGATTTTCCTGCGGGCGCCGGAGTCGCTGACGCACCTGAAGGAGATCGATCCCCTCCGGATCGGGAAGGTCCTGGTGGCCCGCAAGTCCCTGAAGGACATCCTGGATCGCCGGGAAGAGGAGGGGCACTACGGCTGGACCCTCTGCACGTATCCGACGAAGGAGCTGGCCCTCCAGGCGAAGACGACCCCGAAGACCTACGAGAACGAGATCGTCCGGGCCTGCTGGCTCGACGAGGAGGATCCCGTCCGGAAGTGGTCCTGGATCCACCGGGAAATCGGCCGCATCAAGACGTGGCTGGGCAGCCTGCCCGTGAAGTCCTTCCGCGTCGAGTCGGCGAACATGGATCTGACGGTCGTACCGGGGGAGCAGAGGAAATGGGCCGGCGTTTCGGGGCACAACATCCCGAGCTACGAAGTCTTCCTGTCTCCGGACTGGCGTGGAACCGAGGGGACGTATTACGCGAACCTTCCTTCCTACCGGAGCGGCAACTACGTGGATGGGGTCCGGCTGACCTTCCGGAAAGGCGTGGCCGTCGGCATCCAGGCCGCCACGGGGGCGGAGTTCGTCCGGAAGCAGCTCGCCATGGACCGGGGGGCGAGCCGGGTAGGGGAGTTCTCCCTGACGGACCGCCGGTTCTCCCGGATCGGCCGCTTCATGGCGGACACGCTCTTCGACGAGAACCACGGAGGGGCCTTCGGGAACTGCCACGTGGCCGTCGGGTCGTCCTATTCGGACACCTACTCGGGAAACCCGGCGGAACTGACAAGGGAAAAGAAGAAGGCCCTGGGCTTCAACGATTCGGCCCTCCACTGGGATCTCGTGAACACGGAGAACAAGACCGTGACGGCCAGGCTGAAAACAGGGAAGAACGTCGTTGTCTACGACGGAGGAGTCTTCAAGGTCTGAAGCGTCTCCAGGGGGACGGTGACAGGCGGGTTGCCGTTGCAGAGCGCAACCGCCCGGGAAACCACGGCTCTCAGGGGATCGGAACGCTGCCGTCAAAGCATTTCAGGCACAGGTCCCCGCGGGGCAGCCCCAGGGCGGCCACGAAGGCCTCGGTACTGTTGTACTTGACCGAATCGGCCCCGATCTGGTCCGCCACCCACCGCTCCAGTTCCCGCAACTGGTCCATCGACTCGATATCGCCGGTCCGGAAGAAGCTCCGGGCCGTCAGTTCGTCGTACGACCGGGTGGAGATGCCGAAATCGCAAGGGTACATCAGGGGCGGGCAGGCAATCCGCACATGGACCTCCTCGGCCCCGGCCTCCTTCAGGTCCCTCACTTTGTAAAGGATCTGCGTCCCCCGGACGATCGAGTCGTCGCAGATGACGATCCGCTTTCCCTTCACGGCGTACCGCAGCACCGAGAGTTTGCGCTTGGCCATGCGGCTCCGGGCGTCCTGGGTCGACTGGGTGTAGCTCCGGTCGGCGTACCGGTTGTAGAGGAAAACCTCCTGGTAGGGGATGCCGGATTCCTGGTGGTAGCCCACGGCGTGTCCGATTCCGGACATGGGCACGGGCGAAACCAGGTCCGCCTGCGGGCTGCCTTCTTCGCGGTCCCGGCGGGCCAGGCTCCGGCCGATGCAGTTGCGGGCCTCCTGGACGTACAGGCCGTCGATGATGGAGTCGATGCTGGCCGTGTAGGCCCACTCGAAGGCGCAGTGCGCCTTGCGGGGCGACGGGATCTGGGCGACGGTGCGGAATCCGTGGCCGTCGATGAGGACCGTCTCTCCCGGGCGGACGTCCCGGAGGATCTCCATCTCCAGGTTCTGCAGGGCCCGCGACTCGGAGCTGACGGCGGTCCGCTCCCCGTCCCGGCCGAGGATCAGGGGCCGGAACCCGTATGGGTCGCGGGTCGCATAGATTCCTTCCTTCGCCAGGATCACCAGGCAGTAAGCCCCCCGGATCCGCTCCGCCAGGGAGTTGATCCCCGTCAGGATGTCCGAGGACTCCATGATGATCTTGGCAATGACCTCAATGTTGTATCCGCGATAGAAGGCGTGTCCCTGCTGCTTGAGGTCGGCGACGAGTTCCTCGGCGTTGATGATGTTGCCGCTGAAGGCCAGGGAGATGTCTCCCACCTTGGATTGCCAGCTCATGGGCTGGCGCTCCCAGAGGCTCACGTGGCCGATGCCCCAGTTCCCGTGCAGGTAGGAGAGGTCCTCGGTACTGAAGGAGCTGCCGACCTTGCCGTGGTGGGTCACCTGGTGGATCCGGCCGTCATAGGTGGCGATCCCGCAGTATTCCTGTCCGCGGTGCTGGATGAAATCGAGGCCGTTGTAAATGTCGTAGACGCAGGGCCGGGTCGAATAGATCCCGAACACGCCGCAGTTGTCTTTGATCTCGCCTCCCATGACCTTCTTGCCTCCTCGAACGACACCGGCTACTGGATGTCCTTGTGGTAACTCTGCAGAGAGCGGGCCCGTCCGTGGCCTTTCCGGAAGGCCTGGATGCCCTTGACCGCGGCCGCCGCGGCCGCGGTGGTGGTGATGTAGGGGATCCGGTACTTGATGGCGGCCTTCCGGATGTACGAGTCGTCGTAGGCGCTCATCTTGCCGCTCGGCGTGTTGATGATGAGCTGGATGTCCCCGTTCTTGACGGCGTCCACGATGTTGGGGCGCCCCTCGTGCATCTTCAGGATCGGCTCCGTGGCGATCCCCTGGCGGGACAGGAAATCGTGGGTTCCCTGCGTGGCCAGGATCCGGAACCCGAGGTCCTGGAACGTCCTGGCCGTCTGGAGGATGCCCCCCTTGTCCTGGGCCTCCACGGTGATCAGGACGGTGCCGGTGTCGGGAAGGACCTGCTGGGCCGCCTCTTCGGCCTTGTAGAAGGCCAGCCCGAAGGAATCCGCCAGTCCCAGCACCTCCCCGGTGGAGCGCATCTCGGGCCCCAGGACGGGGTCCACTTCCTGGAACATGTTGAAGGGGAACACGGCCTCCTTGACGCCGAAGTGGGGAAACCGCCGGGTCGACAGGTTCAGGTCGGACAGCTTCTTTCCCAGCATGACCTGGGTGGCCAGGCGGGCCATGGAGATGCCGCACACCTTTGAGACGAGGGGCACCGTCCGCGATGCCCGGGGGTTCGCCTCCAGGACGTAGACGGTGTCGCCGGCGATGGCGTACTGGATGTTCATGAGCCCCACCACGTTGAACTCAACGGCGATCTTGCGGGTGTACTCCTCGATGGTGTCCAGGTGACGGGCGGGGATACTGATGGGCGGGATGACGCAGGCCGAGTCGCCGGAATGGATTCCCGCCAGCTCGATGTGCTCCATCACGGCCGGGACATACGCGTCGGTCCCGTCGGAGATGGCGTCGGCTTCCGCCTCGATGGCGTTCTCCAGGAACTTGTCGATGAGGATGGGGCGCTCCGGCGTCACGCCGACGGCGGCGGAGACGTACTGCCTGAGCATATCCTCGTCATGGACGATCTCCATGCCCCTTCCGCCCAGGACATAGGACGGCCGGACCATCAGGGGGTAGCCGATGCGGGTCGCAACATGGAGGGCCTCCTCGATGGTGCTGGCCATGCCGGACTCGGGCATGGGAATGCCAAGCTTGACCATCATCTGGCGGAACCGGTCCCGATCCTCCGCCAGGTCGATCGTCTCCGGCGACGTTCCGAGGATCTTCACACCGGCCTTCGAAAGCTCGCCGGCGATATTCAGGGGCGTCTGCCCTCCGAACTGGACGATGACCCCCTCGGGCTTCTCCTTGTCGTGGATGGACAGGACGTCCTCGACCGTCAGGGGCTCGAAGTATAGCTTGTCGGAGGTGTCGTAGTCCGTGGAGACCGTCTCGGGGTTGCAGTTCACCATGATGGATTCGAGTCCTTCATCCCGGAGGGTGAAGGCGGTGTGGACGCAGCAGTAATCGAACTCGATCCCCTGGCCGATCCGGTTCGGGCCTCCCCCGAGGACCATGATTTTCCGCCGGTCGCTGACGGGGACCTCGTCGGAGGCGTTGTAGGTCGAGTAGTAGTAGGCGGCATTTTCCACGCCGCTCACGGGAACGGCGTGCCAGGCCTCGGGCATGCCGATGCCGATCCGCTGACGGCGGATGTCCGCCTCGGGCACGCCGAGAATCTGCGCCAGGTATCGGTCGGCGAAGCCGTCTTTCTTGGCCTGCGCCAGGAGCTCGTCCGGCAGGGGGTTGCCCCTGTATTTCAGGATCTTTTCTTCCAGGTCCACCAGCTCCTTCATCTGCGAGAGGAACCAGGCCTTGATGTAGGTTTTCCGCGCGAGGGCTTCTACCGTGGCCCCCTTCCGCAGGGCCTCGTAGAGGATGAACTGGCGCTCGCTGGAGGGCTCCGCCAGGAGCTCCATCAGCTCGTCGAGGGGCCTCCGGTTGAAGTCCTTTACGAAGCCCAGGCCGTAGCGGCCCTTTTCCAGGGAGCGGATGGCCTTCTGGAAGGCTTCCTTGTAGTTCTTCCCGATGCTCATGACCTCACCCACGGCCCGCATCTGGGTGCCCAGCCGGTCGACGGACCCCTTGAATTTCTCGAAGTCCCAGCGGGCGAACTTGACGACGACATAGTCGCCCCAGGGGGTGTACTTTTCCAGGGTCCCTTCTCGCCAGTAGGGGATTTCGTCGAGGGTCATCCCTCCCGCCAGGAGCGAGGACACGAAGGCGATGGGGAAGCCCGTGGCCTTGGAGGCCAGGGCGGAGGAACGGGACGTCCGGGGATTGATCTCGATCACCACGACCCGCCCCGTCTCGGGGTTGTGGGCGAACTGGATGTTCGTGCCGCCGATGACCTGGATGGCCTCGACGATATCGTAGGAGTACTTCTGTAGCCTGGCCTGGAGCTCGGCAGCGATGGTGAGCATGGGGGCCGTGCAGTAGGAGTCCCCCGTATGGACACCCATGGCGTCCACGTTTTCGATGAAGCAGACGGTGATCATCTGGTTCTTGGCATCCCGCACCACTTCCAGTTCCAGTTCCTCCCAGCCCAGGACCGATTCCTCCACGAGGATCTGGCCAACCAGGCTGGCGGAGATGCCGCGGCCGGCCACCGTGCGGAGCTCCTCCAGGTTGTACACGAGACCGCCGCCGGTGCCGCCCATGGTATAGGCGGGGCGGATGACGACGGGATAGCCGAGCTGGACGGCGATCTTTTCCGCCTCCTCGACGGTGTAGGCCGGCTCGCTCCGCGGCATGTCGATGCCGAGCCGGTTCATGGTTTCCTTGAAGGCGATCCGGTCCTCTCCCCGCTCGATGGCGTCCACCTGAACGCCGATCACCTTGACTCCATACTTTTCGAGGACTCCCCGGCGGGCCAGCTCGGAGGTCAGATTCAGCCCGGTCTGTCCGCCCAGGTTGGGCAGGATTGCGTCAGGCCGCTCGTTTTCGATGATTTCCGTCATGGATTCGGCGTTCAGCGGCTCGATATACGTCACGTCGGCCATTCCCGGATCCGTCATGATGGTGGCGGGATTGCTGTTGACCAGGACGATCTCGTAGCCCAGCTTGCGGAGGGCCTTGCACGCCTGGGTGCCGGAATAGTCGAACTCGCAGGCCTGGCCGATGACGATGGGGCCGGAGCCGATGATCATTACTTTCTGGATGTCGCTTCGCTTCGGCATGGTTTCCTCTGTCTTTCCGCCGCACCGGGGGCGGGACGGCTTTCTGTCGGAATGGACCGTCGACGATAACGTACAGATTTCCGGGAGGATTGCTGTGGAGATCGGTCAACCGGTTGGCGATATATAGGGGAGAGCCCTCCGGTTGTCAAGGCGGAAATAACTTGTTAATAATACGAGAATATTCCCAACGGCGGCCGGTGCGGATTTCCCGACGGCGGCGAATGGAGGGAGCCCCGAAACGTCGAGTTCCGGTCTTGCTTCGTGTCCGGTGTGCGGCGGCCGGGTCGGATTCAGAATACTCCCGCCAGCCGAAGGCCCGAGAGGGCGGCCAGGAACGCCGCCGCCAGGGCGAGGCGGCCCGTCCAGCGATGCAGCGTGCGGAGCCGGACGGCATGGGCGCGGATCCGGAACGCCAGGAGGCCGAGGATCGGGGCGGTCCAGGACAGGGAGAGCGCGGCGGCTCCAAACCAGGTGTGGGGCGCATCGAGATGGACCCCGGAGGATGCCTCCACGAGACGAAAGGCGGTGACGGCCCCGGGAATCAGCACGGCCGCACCGGCGATTCCCAGCGCCCGGTGCGCCTTCAGCCACCAGCGCCTGCGCTTGAGGAAGCGGGAAATGAAGCCGGCCGCGGCCATCAGGCCGAGTCCCGATCCCATGAGGAGACCATGGATCAGGAGAGGATTCATCTATTTTGATGCCGGGTTCGCCGCCGGGACGGTGTATTTTACGGTTTTCGAACCCCAGAGATTGCAGGTCGCCTTCACGTCCAGAACGTCTCCGGGAGCGAGCTGGATGCGGTAGCTGTAGGAAAAGGCCGGTGCTTCCGGCTGGCTCTTGTAGTCCTGGGAGACGATAACCTTTTTGTCTTTCCTGATCTCCACGTTCTTGATGTAGTGGGAGGTCGGAATCGGAGAGGAGTGGGTGATGGTCACCTGGAGTGTCTGGGATGCGGCGTCGTAGCTGCACTTCACATCGCCGGGTGCATGGGCCTGGGCAACGCCGCAGGGGAGAAGCCATACCCCTGCCAGGATCGTCCAGAATATCGCCAGCGGGACCAGGCCGCGGGCCGTTTTTCTCGCATTCCGTTTCATCGTCGGTCTCCTTCCTTCCTTTCTCAGAGGCTTTTTGCCCCATGCCCGGTCGTCGTCGGGTGCGCCGCGGGCGGGCCTGGGGCGGGTTAAATCTTGATTTCCATGTTCTGGTGGAGGGCGAAGCAGTCCATTTTTCGTCCTTCCCGCTTGATGAGGCGGCGGCAGTCCTGCACGATGGCATCCACCTGGTCGTCGGAACGCTCCTGGTTGTGGTGGAACAGGCCAAGACGCTGTACGCCCGCCTCCAGGGCCAGATTCAGGGCGTCCGTGTAGACCGAGTGCCCCCAGGCCCGCGTGCGGAGGTATTCCGTCTCCGTGTACTCGGCGTCGTGGATCAGCAGGTCCGCGCCCCGGGAGAATGCCATGTAGTCTTGAAAATCACACCCGCCCGGATGCTTGTACATGAGCTCGTTGTCCGTCAGGAAGACAAAGGTCTTTCCGTCCTCTTCGAACTTGAACCCCTCTCCCTGGTTCGGATGGCTGATCGGGATGGTACTGATGGTGACGGAGTTGATCCGGAACTCCTCGACGCAGGCCTCGTGATAGAGGATATCCGCCCGGATGTCTTCGAAATTGACAGGAAAATGGGGAGGTTCCATGACCCGGGAGATGATTTCCTTCAGGGAGGACTGGGCGTAGGAGCAGCCATACATGGCGATGGTGATCTTCGGGAAATAGATGGGCTTGAAGAAGGGGAAGCCCATGAGATGGTCCCAGTGGGCATGGGTGAAGATCATGGTAAAGGAGTTTACGCCTTCGGCCATGAGCTGGTTGCCCAGCCGCCGGATTCCGGAGCCGGCGTCGATCAGGATGACGTCGTTGCTCTTCGTCCGGATCTCGATACTGGTTGTATCCCCGCCGTACTTGAGATACTCGCTCCCGGATACGGGGATCGATCCCCGGGCCCCCCAGCAGCGGATGATCATAGGTTCCCTCCACGCACCCTTGTCCGGGAGCGATTCATAAATGACGCCGTTTCTGCGGGACTGCGATGCAACAGGGTAGTAAATAACCGTGATCAGAGAGGTTGTCAAGAATTCATCCCGCCGGGTCCCGGATTTGCTCCCTTTCCGGTATTCGGGACAAGGGAAGATCAGGATATTCCTGCCGATCCTTTCCTCGGGGTTACACGGGAGGGGGACCGATCATGGTTGCGGGGAGGATGTCCATAGGGTGAATCATGATGGATTCCGGTTAGATCCGAGTGCAAGAGGCGGAAATTGTGCTTGTCAAAACCGGCGTTCATTGCTACAAGCCAGGCACTTATAGAGGAAGTGAGGTGAACATCGGATGGGAGAGGGCATTTCGGATTATACGAAGTTCGTCGTGGACCTGCGGCGCCACATGTGGATGGCCGGCGTGGAGATGGAACTGAGGCGTCTCATCTGGCAGATCGCCGTGACGGGAAAGTATATCTCCGCGAAAATTCATGAATCCAACCGCAAACTCGCGGGGCTCCGGAACGTGTACGGGGAGGAGCAGCTCGCCCTGGACCGGAGCGCCGACGAGATTCTGAAAAACCAGCTTCACCACTCGGGTTTCGTCCGCCAGTATGCCTCGGAGGAGCAGGAGGCCATCGTCGAGATCGGACAGGGAAACGGCAAATACTTCGTCACGGCGGATCCCCTGGACGGATCCTCCCTGGTGGATACAAACCTTTCCATCGGCACGATCATCGGCATTCACCGGGAGACGTTTCTCACGGAGGGAGCGCGCTCCATGGTAGCGGCCCTTTACATTACCTACGGCCCCCTGATCACGATGGTCTATTCCGCCGGCAAGGGAACCCATGAGTTTGTCCTCAACCGGGAGGGGGAGTACGTCCTTTCCCAGGAAAACATCCGTCTCAACGAGCAGGGATCGATCTACAGCCTGGGCGGTCTGCGCAAGGAATGGACGGACGGGCACCGGAGGTTCGTGGAGTTCCTCGAGGATCAGGGCTACAAGCTCCGGTACAGTGGGGGGTTCGTCCCCGATATCAACCAGGTGCTCATCAAGAAGGGGGGCGTCTTCACGTATCCCGCCCTGAAGAAAAATCCCCGCGGGAAACTGCGGCTCCTGTTCGAGCTGCAGCCCATGGCCTTCATCGTCACCCAGGCCGGGGGCATGGCGACCGACGGCCGCCGCGACATCCTCTCGATTCCGGTGGAGGAGCTGGATCAGTGCTCCCCCATTTACATCGGGAGCTCCTTCGAGATTCAGAAGGCCGCGGAGTTCCTGAAGCAGGCATCCTGAGGGAGGGCGCCTCGTAAAATCCGGAAGCGGATGATCTTTCCCGCAGCCCGTGTCCGCTACTCAGAAAGGAGATGTTTCATGCCCGTGCTTTTTGAACAGATGGATTCGTTGCGTGCCGCTTTGAAGGGAATCCTCTCGATCGAAGAGGACGTCCGGGTTCTCGACGAGCGAACCCTGAGGGACGGCCTCGTGGACGACCTGGTTTATTCCGCCGTCTTCAGCGGCGACGAGGGTGTCCGGGAGGCCTGCCGCTGGCTGATCCGGCGCGCCGGCTGGGACCTCGGGATTTATTCCGCCTCCATCCAGCCGCTGTACGAGGCCATGGGAAGAAGGGAGGTCTCCGGTTTCACCGTGCCGGCCATCAATATCCGGACCCTCACGTACCATACCGCCCAGGCCATCCTCCGGGCCGCCATGAAGGGAAAGGCGGGTTTCGTCATCTTCGAGATCGCCCGCTCCGAGATCGACTACACGAAGCAGCGCCCCGCCGAATACACGGCGGCCGTTCTCGCGGCGGCCGTCAAGACGGGATGGAAAGGCCCCATCTTTCTCCAGGGGGACCATTTCCAGGTGAACGCGGGCCGTTATGCCAAGGACCCCGATAAGGAGCTGCGGGGCGTCAAGGACCTGATCTGGGAGGCCATCGAAGGAGGCTTCTACAACATCGACATCGACACCTCCACGCTGGTGGACCTTTCCAAGCCGACCGTGCGGGAGCAGCAGTACCTGAATTACAGCCTCGCGGCGGAGCTCACGACCATGATCCGCGACCTGGAGCCGGCGGGGATCACCATCTCCGTGGGAGGCGAGATCGGCGAGGTCGGCGGCAAGAACAGCACGGTGGAGGAGCTGAACGCCTACATGGAGGGTTTCCTGGAGACCCTGAAACAGCAGGGGGAGAACCTCAAGGGGATCAGCAAGATGAGCGTCCAGACGGGAACGAGCCACGGCGGCGTGCCCCTTCCCGATGGAACCGTGGCCCGGGTGAAGCTGGATTTCGAGACGCTGGAGCGCCTGTCCGAGGAGGCCCGGGCCCGCTGGGGCCTCTCCGGGGCCGTGCAGCACGGCGCTTCCACCCTGCCCAACGAGGCCTTTGACCGCTTCCCCGCCACGGGAACGGCGGAGATCCACCTCGCCACGGGGTTCCAGAACATCGTTTACGACAGCCCGGCCTTCCCGGCCCCGATGAAGGAGAAAATCTACGGATACCTGAAAACGGAAATGGCGGGGGAGAGGAAAGCAAGCGACACGGAGGAGCAGTTCCTCTACAAGACCCGGAAGAAGGGATTCGGACCTTTCAAGCGAGAATTGTGGGACCTGCCGGCGGAGACCCTGGCCGCCCTGGGCCGGGAACTGGAGAACCAGTTCGCCTTTTTCTTCGGCAAGCTGAACATGCACGACACGGAGCACCTCGTGGCCCGCTACATTCAGCCCGTGGACGCCGCCATGAAGAAACCGGCCGGACTCTAAGGCGCACCTACCGAACGTGAAACAAGAAAGGAAGGAGGAGCGGATTTCGAATCCGCTCCCCCTTCCTTTATTTCTTCTTTTTTATAGAGAATCAGGCGCGGATGGGAGGCCGGCATGTGGGAGCAGGGCTTCCCTCGCGCTCAGAAGCGTTTTTTCGACCCTGCAACGTCTCGCTCCGCTGCAAAGTCATAACTCGCACCTGGCGGTGCTCAGACAGATGACTTTGCGGGCGCTGCGCTGCGACGGCAGGGTGCCCCGAAAAAGCCGCTATTCGCGCTCCGGGAAGCCCCCCTCCCCAACCGACCTTCGCGGGGGACAGGTCCACACGAGAAGCGAATTCCGGTTGTTTCCGCCCTCACCTCTGCATTCGCGGGGGCGCGACCGGGGGTTCCCAGAGGAGCGATCAGGAGACTTTTCCATCCGGATGGACTTCCGGCCAGACGATGCGCTCCATGGAAAAGTCTCCGCGACGTCGGGAGCCCCCGTGGCAGCCCCCGTGCCGCGATGCGAACAGCAAGAAAAGAAGGGGGAGCGGATTCGAAATCCGCTCCTCCTCTGCTTGGTGTGCCGGGCGTGCCGGGCGGCCCCGGGGTCAGCCCAGGACGATGTCCTCCAGGCGCCGCTTCGGAACGTGGTGGACGCGGTTGCCATCGCGCCAGTACTTCACGTCCCCGTCCGGGCCGATCGGGTCCATGACGACGGTCTCTACGGGCCTGCCCAGGGCGATGACGAGCAGAATCTCGTAGCGCTCCGGGATGGCCAGGGCCTTCCGCAGGGCGGCCCGGCTCACCGAGGCAATCATGCAGCCCCCCAGCCCCTTTTCCACCGCCCCCAGGAGGATCGTCTGGGCGGCGATGCCGTGGTCGTAGGCCACCTCCGGCGCGGTTTCCCTGTCTCCCAGCATGATGACATATCCCGTCGGGCGCTCCCCGGCCTCCGGTCCCGGCCAGTCCGGCAGGTAGCCCGCCCAGGCGAGGTGCCCGAAGACGACGGCGTTTCTCTCCGGGTCCGAGGACAGGATGTACCGGAGGGGCTGCTTGTTGGCCGCCGAGGCCGTCTGGCGGGCCAGGTCCACCAGCCCCAGGAGCGTCTCCCGGCTGATGGCGAAGGATTCGTCGAATCTCCGGTAACTCCTGTTTTTCACTACCAGGTCCTTGAACATGGTTCTGCCTTCTCCTTTCACAATGGGAACGATCGCGACGGGTTTTCAGCGATGGGGTTCGATGACGACTTTCAGGGACGGACCGCCCTCGGCGACGAGGCGGAAGCCCTCCTGGATGTCCCCGAGCGGGAGTTTGTGGGTGATCATCTCCTCCACGGGAACGCGTCCCAGGCGGATGAGGTCGATAGCGACCCGGGCGTCCAGGGGGCTGTTCCCGTAGGAGGGCAGGATCCGGATCTCGTTCCGCCAGAAATCGTTGAGGGGCAAAGGCAGCAGAAAATCCGGTTCCGTGGTGGCGAAGCAGAGAACGACCCCTCCACGGTCAACGCAGCGGATCGCCTGTTCGAAGGCGGATGGCGCGCCGGCGCAAACGATGACCGTGTCGGCCAGGCAGCCGTCGTTCTGCCGGCGGACCCAGTCCGGCAGGTCCTCCCGGGCGTCCGCGACGGCCTCGGCGCCGAAACGGAGCGCCGCCTCGCACCGGTAATTGTGGACGTCCGTCGCCAGGATCCGGCCCGCCCCGAGGGCCCGGGCCAGCATGATGTGGAGGATGCCCGAGATGCCGCTCCCCAGGACCAGGACCGACTGGCCGGGCTGGAGGCCGGCGAGGCGCTGCCCCCGGATGACGCAGGCCAGCGGCTCGATCATCACACCGGCGGCGAAGCTCATTTCCTCGGGCAGGAGAAAGACGCCCCGGTCCACGTTCAGGCGGGGCACCCGAAGATACTCGGCGAAGCCTCCCGGATCGTAGTTCGTGGTGTGGAGGGTCTCGCAGGCCGTGTGGCAGCCCCGGAGGCACCAGCGGCAGGTGTTGCAGGGGATGTGGTGGGAGACGAAAACCCGGTCGCCGGGACTCCAGCCGGTCACCCCGGGGCCGATCTCCTCGACGGTCCCGGCGATCTCATGCCCCAGGACGAGCGGGGCCTTGCGGAGCCGGTACCACTCCATGACGTCGCTGCCGCAGATGCCGCTGGCCAGGACTTTGACGAGGATCTCGCCGGGGCCGACGGCCGGCAAGGGCCGCTCCTCGACCCGGACGTCCCGGTTTCTGTAGTAGACGGCGACGCGCATGGCTGGATCCGGGGGGAACGTTTTACGGGAAACGGGCTTCCCGCCTGTTCAATAGGTTACTTTTTCCGCGTTTTCGTCCCGGGTGCTTTCTTCCTGCCGGCGGAGACGATCTCCCGGTAGAGCCCGTGGGCCTCGGGGGCCGTGTAATTTTCGTGGATGATGGCCCGGAGCGATCGCATCATGGCCACGGGGTGGGGATGCTGCCAGACGTTCCGCCCCAGGTTGAGGCCGATGGCGCCCTTCTTGATGCCGTCGTGGACGAATTCCATCACCTCCAGCTCGGTCTCGCACTTCGGTCCTCCGGCCATGACCACCGGAACGGGGCAGCCGCAGGTCACCCGGTCGAAGTCCTCGCACCAGTAGGTCTTGACCACCCGGGCGCCCAGCTCGGCGGCGATGCGGGAGGCCAGGGCCAGGTAGCGGGCGTCCCGCTTCTCCAGCTCCTTGCCCACGGCGGTGACGGCCATGACGGGAATCCCGTAGTCCTCGCAGAGGTTGACCATCTCCGCCAGGTTCAGGAGGGACTCCCGCTCGTACTCGCTGCCCACGAAGATGGAGACGCCCACAGCGGCCACGTTCAGGCGGAGGATCTCCTCCATGGAGGTGGTGATGGACTCGTTGGCCAGGTCGGCTCCGATGACGCTGGTGCCGCCGGAGACGCGGAGGATGATGGGGGTGGTGATGGCCGGATCCACGGCGGCCCGCAGAACGCCCCGCGTGACGAACAGGGCGTCGCAGTACGGCAGGAGCGGCGCGATGGTCTCGCCGGGTTTCTCCAGGCAGGACGTGGGTCCCTGGAAATACCCGTGATCGATGGGAAGAAAGAAGCAGCGGCCGTCCGGCTGGATCAGGCGGGAGAGGCGGTTCTTCATGCCCCAGTCCATGATGTTCCTCCTGTTCGTTTCTTTGCCGGGTCGGCCGGCGGAATCACAATGGGCGGCGAGGGCTTCCCTCCCGCCGGATGCGGTTACAGATCCTTCACGTCTTTCTTGATCTTCAGCCGGCCTTCCTTCACCATGGCTGTCTTGATGCCCTCCACCCAGGTCTGGAGGATGGTCCTCTGCTTCATCTGCAGGAGAGCGTTCCGGAGGGCTTCCTTCCTGGATGCGAAGTCGGTGAAATCGATGGAGCTCTTCCCCTTGAACTCCACCAGGATGAACCGGTCGCCCACCGCGAAGGCCTTCTCCGGATGGGGCTTCTTGGCGGAAAGCGACCAGATGGCTTCCGTCAGCTCCCGGGATTCGCCGATTTTCGGAATGGCCCGGGTTGGGGCGAAGAAGCCCGTCTCCTCGATCTTCCAGCCCTTGGCGACCTGATCGAGCGTCGCTCCGGCCTTGAGCCGGCCGGCCAGGGCTTCCGCCTCCCCGGCGGCCTTCCGGCGGGCTTCCTCCTTGATGTACCCGGCCCGGACCTCCTTTTCGATCTCCTTGAGCGGGGGAACATAGGCGGGCTTCCGCTCCGCCACCTGGAAGAGGAGGTACCCCCGGTCGTTCGAGAGCACGGGGCTCACCTCCTTGGGCTTCAGGTTGAAGACCGTCTTTTCGAAGTCCTTGATCCCGCGAAATGCGGCCGGCGGAGCGGAGACGGCGAAGAACTCCGTCACCTGGACGCTCAGGCGGTTCTGGGCGGCATAGCCGTCGAAATTCTCGTCCTGGTAGATGGTGTCGTGGGCCTTCTTGGCGCGGTCCGAGGCCATGTACATCCCCTCGACGCGCTTCTTCTCCGCGACGATCCGGTCCCGAACCTGCTCCAGGGACAACTGCCTGCCGTCCTTGCGGAAATCGGATTTGTGCCGGTCGTAATAGTCGCGGACGTCCTCATCGGAGGGCTTCACCGCGTCCTCAAAGTCTTTTCCCGGGAAGGCCAGCACCTTGAGCTGGATTCGCTCGGCCACGCGATACCGGTCGCCCTTCTCCTTCAGGTAGCTCTCCAGGTCCTTCTCGGAGGGCGTGATCCGGCCTTCGAAATCCGCGGGCGAGATCGCGACGAAGGCCAGGTTCATCTTTTCGTTCTGGAGACGATAGAGGTCCGAGATCTCGCTGTCCGAGACCTTGACCGATCCCTGGATCAGGTCCTCCAGGCGGGCGATGGTCATGGCCCGTCTCTGGATCCCCTCGAACTCTTCCGCGGTGACCTTGTTGTACCGGAGGGCCTGCTTGTAGAGACGGTCGTCGAAAACGCCGTTCCGCTGGAAAGCGGGAACGGACATGATGAAGTTCTTCATGTCCTCGTCGGATACCCGGATGTTCATCTCATCGGCCTTCTTGAGGAGAATCGTCTGGTGGATGAGATTGTCCAGGGCCTGCTGCTTCAGCCTGCCGTCCTTGACCAGCTCGTCGGTGACCTCGTTGCCGAGCCGCTGGCGGTAGGCCTCCACCATGTTCTGGTACTCCCGCTGGAAGTCGGCGTAGACGAGGTTCTTTCCGTCGATCGTGACGACCGTCTCCGTCTGTTGGAGACCACCGAGAGAGCCGAAATAAAGGACAAAGACGATGACGATGATTCCCAGGAGGATCTTCATGATCCAGCTCCTGGCGTGTTTTCTCATCAGTTCCAGCATGGTTGTCCTGCTCCGGTCAGGCTGATTTTCCCGATGCGGAACGCGGGTCGGGAAGGGCCGTTTTGGTAGTACAAACACGGCGGAATTGCAAATTCTTTTTCCTTACTTCCGGTTCAGGAAGATCCAAAGGAGACTCAGGACCAGGCTGACCAGGAGGCTTGTCGCCAGGGGGACATGGATGTGAACGTTCCGGCCCCGCCAGGAAAAATCCCCCGGCAGGCGTCCGAACCAGGAGAGGAATCCCTTTCCCCCCAGGACGAAAAGAAGGCCGACGCCCGCGAGGACCAGGCCGAAGACAATGAGCATTTTCCCGACGCCGGAAAGATCCGCCATGTGCCGCTCCGGATGAGGGTGGATTCGGGGTGTCGCGCGAGGGGCGGGAGGGGGCCGGCCTGTCAGCCGCCGCTCCCGGGCCAGCGGAAAGGGTCCTCCCGCCGGAAGTCCGGGACGATCTCCCGCTCGTCCACGGCCTGAACATAGAGTTCTTCAAAACCAAGGTCAAGGGCGTAATCCACGACGGACTCGTACTCCTGCGGTGTCACCCGCCGGCTCAGGTCCGGCTCCTGCCCGACCAGGTTGACGGGAGTGTACTGGGACATCAGGCTGAGGGGAACCGAGGGGCCGAGCCGCCGCCGGAGAAGATCGAGGGCCGCCCTGCTGTTGGCGGTGTTGCCGGGAAGGACCAGGTGCCGGACGAGGATGCCGCTTCTCGCCAGGGAGCCGTCTGTCTCCAGGGTGTCCCCGACCTGTCGGATCATCTCGCCGACGGCCCGGAGAGCCGTCTCCGGGTAATCGGGGACCCCGGTGAGCTTCATGCCCAGGGCGGGATCCCCGAACTTGAAGTCGGGGAGGTAGACGTCCACCATCCCCTCGAGGAGCCGGAGGACCGCCGGATCCTCGTATCCGCCGCAGTTGTAGACCAGCGGAACTGACAGCCCGTCGCGGCGGGCGGCCATCCAGGCCTCCAGGATGCCCGCCGCGTGCGGCGTCGGCGTCACCGGCTCGATGTTGTGGCACCCCGCCTCCTGGAGGCGGAGCATGGTCCGGGCCAGCCCGGCGGCTGTTTCCTCCCGGCCTTCCGTTTCATGGCTGATCTGATGGTTCTGGCAGAAGGTGCAGCGCAGGTTGCAGGAGGACAGGAAGATCGTGCCGGCGCCCCGGGATCCAGAGATCGGGGGCTCTTCTCCGTGGTGGGGAAGGGCCCGGGCGACGACGGGACGATCCGCGAGTCCGCAGAAACCGCGCTCGCCGCCCGTCCGGTCCACGGCGCAGCGCCGGGGACAGAGGACACAACGTTTGAGGATTTGCTTCAGTCGGCGGAGATTTTCTTCCATGGGGTACGGAAAGGCCTGTTTCCGATAGGACGGGACGGGGCGGCCGCCGTCAGGAGATGGGCTCCACCACGTCACGGATCCGCCCGCTCTCGACGAGTTCCAGGAATTCCTCCCCGAAATGGGCCGACTGCCGGACGGCCTGCCACCAGTTGCGAATCCGGGTCTCCGGCTCGTCGATCAGGTCGGTGAGGTCGTCCCGGTCCGGTACCTTTCCGCCCGGGAGACCCTCGACGAAGGCCTCGGAGGGGTACACCATCAGGACGTTGTCGAGGATCTCCTCGGAAGGCCTGCGCTTCATGCGCTTCTTGTCCATCCAGCCGGGGATGATCCGCTCCTGGTGGTTGAAGAAAAGGGTCACCTCGTCGTCCCGCTCCGTGTAGCGGTGGGTCAGGTGGTAGTCGAAGAAGCCCCCGTCCCGGTAGATGCCGGTCGGCGCGCCGTAGATGTCCCGGACGCCGGCGACAACGACGGGGATGGCGCCGGACGCGAGGACGGCGGCCCGGAAGTTCGTGGCGCTCAGCCGGATGAAGGTCCCCCTGAAGTCGCTGCGCAGGCAGAACGAGGGAGGCTTGGGGCCGTTGTAGAAGATGACCCGCTCTCCGAAGGAGTGCAGGGTCGACGGGCTGAGGATGTTCATGAGGTAGCTGAGCATGAAACCGCCCTTCTGGATCCAGGGCCGTTCCGAGGCGGTCAGCGGGCGGCATCGCATCGTGGACACGGCAAAGCGGTATTTTTTGTTGGCCAGGGCGAAGGGAACGGCGTCGCGCTCCAGGAAGGTATTGATGATCCCGCCCAAGGTCTTGAGGATGTCCTGGGGCGAGTCCTTCCGGTGATAGGAGGCCGTGAGGTAGGACTCGAGGAGGGCATTGTAGCTTTTGTCCGGCTCGGGCTGCAGCCAGGCGGCGAAGCGCCAGGCCCCGGCGGAGGATCCCGCCAGAAGGACCGGGTGCCGGTTTCCCAGGACCCCCGAAGAGAAGAGCGTCCGGTCGAAGCCGGAAACGATGAGCCAGCGCGGACCCGACGCGGGGCCGTAGTAGGAACGGACGGCGTCCAGGGAAAACCCGCCGTCCCGGATCAGGGCCATGGCGGAGCGGCCTGCACGGATCCGAAGGGTGCTCATGGGATTCCCTGCCGGTGGGGGATGCACAGCATGCGTGCGGAATCGGACGGCCGCCGCCGGATCGTGCACCCGCTCCGGGTGACCGGACCACTTTTAGTTATTACCTGATATAATGATATCGTTCTTGACACGGTCCGGTACGTTTTGTAAGTTGATCCTGCCGCTTGGCCCCTGCGGGCCCAGCCGGCAGATACGGAGATGGTTGGGCTGGCAGTCGGTTCATACAAAATCTCCTTTGGTTTTGTCAACATTTCCCTCGCCGGCAGGGTGGCGGAAAGGGAAACCTTCCTGGGAATTCTCTTCGGGAGCGCGGGATTGGAGATAAGGGAAAGTATTCTCGAAACGGCAGTCAGAGCGCGTGCGGCCGCTTCCGCCCTCGGGCGTGTCCCGTCCGATCGCAAGGATCGCACCCTCCTGGCCATGGCCGGTGCCCTGCGGGAGCGGGAGGCGTTCCTGCTGGAGGCGAACGCCGGCGATGTCGCAAAGGCCCGGGAGCGGGGGCTGTCCAAGGCCATGGTCGACCGCCTCACACTGACTCCGGCGACGATCCGGGGCATGGCCCGGGGGCTGGAGGAGGTGGCGGCGCTGCCGGATCCGGTCGGCCGGATCACCGGCATGTGGCGGCGCCCCAACGGACTCCTGGTCGGGCGGATGCGGATTCCCCTGGGCGTCATCGGCATCATCTATGAGGCGCGTCCCAACGTGACCGTCGATGCGGCGGCCCTGTGCCTGAAATCGGGCAATGCGGTGATCCTGCGGGGCGGATCGGAGGCCATCGACTCCAACCTGGCCATTGCCCGCGTCCTGCAGGATGTGCTGGAGACGTCGGGACTGCCGCCGGCGGCGGTGCAGGTCATCGGCGTGACGGACCGCCGGGCGGTCTACGAGATGCTCCAGCTGGAGGAGTACATCGACCTGATCATCCCCCGGGGAGGGGAGGACCTGATCCGGGCGGTGGTGCGGGACTCGAAGATTCCCGTCATCAAGCACTACAAGGGTGTCTGCCACATCTTCGTCGATGCCGGCGCGGACGTCGGGGAGGCGGTCGGGATCTGCATGAACGCCAAGACCCAGCGCCCGGGCGTCTGCAACGCCATGGAGACCCTCCTCGTCCACGAGAAGATCGCCGGGGCGTTTCTCCCGGAGGCGGCCCGGGCCCTTATGGACGCCGGCGTGCTGCTCCGCGGGTGTCCCCGCACGCGGGAGATCGTTCCCTCCGCCGAAGAGGCCCGGGAAGAGGACTGGCACGCCGAGTACCTGGACCTGATCCTCGCGGTCCGCGTGGTGGACGGGATCGACGAGGCGATGGACCATATCGAGCGCTACGGCTCCCTGCACACGGAGGCGATCCTGACGAAGGATTATGCCAATGCACAGCGTTTTCTCCGGGAGGTTTCCTCCTCGACGGTGCTGGTGAACGCCTCGACCCGCTTCAGTGACGGGTTCGAGCTTGGACTCGGGGCCGAGATCGGCATCAGCACGACGAAACTGCACGCCTTCGGGCCCATGGGGCTGGAAGAGCTGACGACAACGAAATTCATCATCTACGGAGACGGACAGGTGAGGACATGAAGTGGGGACTGTTGGGCGGAACCTTCGATCCGATTCACATGGGCCATCTGCGATGCGCCGAGGAGATCCTGGAGATGTTCGACCTGAACCGGATCATCTTCGTGCCCGCATCCCGGCCCCCGCACAAGCTGGGGGCGGAGATCACGCCCTTCTTCCACCGGGAGCAGATGGTCCGGCTCGCCATCGAGGACAACCCCTCCTTTTCCTTTTCCGACGTGGAAAACCAGCGGGAGGGAACGTCCTATTCGGTGGAGACCATCGAGTATTTCCTGAACCGCTATCTCAAGGACCTCGAGCTTTACTTCATCCTGGGCCAGGACGCCTTTCACGCCATCCAGACATGGCGCGACTGGAACAGGCTTCTCCTCCTGTGCCACATGGTCGTCATGACCCGGCCCGGCTACGAGAACAAGGGTCTCGCGACGATTCTTCCGGAGGATTTCTCTTCCCGCTTCACCTACGAAGAAGAGCTTGACGGTTACCGGGGGCCGACGGGGCACATGATTTACTTCCGGGAGGTCACCTTCCTCGATATCGCTTCCAGCAACATCCGCCAGCGGGCGAAGGTTTCGCAATCGATTGCCTACCTCGTCCCCGATGCGGTGCGCCGCTACATTGTGAAGAACGAGCTGTATAAAACAAGGTCCCTGTGACCCGGGAAGACCGGACCGGATGCCCGCTCCTTTCAGGAAGTGAAGTCCTGGATGGATCCGGGATTTCGGACAGCGGCAGGGAGCCCGGCTGCCGGAGAGGATGCCTCGAAGGACCGGCAAGGGAGGAGATATGGAAGGCGCGAAGAAAACCAGGGAAGAGCTGCTGAAGGAAGTGGCGGAGTTGAGGAAGAAAGTGCAGGGCCTCGAACGGGGCGGCCCGGCCTTACAATCCTGGGAAGAGCGCTACCGGGAACTGGCGGAGTGCCTGCCGCAGATCGTCTTCGAACTGGACAGGAAAGGCCGCTTTACGTTCTTCAATCGCCATATCACCGCGTTCCTCGGCTACGACCAGGAAGATTTCAGCAAGGGAATGACCGCCTGGGACGCGGTGATCCCGGAAGACCGGGAGCGGATGAAGCGGGAAATCGACCTGGTACTCAAGGGAAAGTCGAAGGCCCAGGGCACCCAGACGGCCCTGCTCCGAAAAGACGGCACGTCCTTCCCCGTCGCCATTTTCGCGTCTCCCATCCACTCGGTGGACGGCATCCGGGGGCTGCGGGGCGTGGGGGTCGACATCTCCCACCAGAAGAATGCGGAGATCCAGCTCCGGGAAAGCGAGGAGCGCTACCGCTCCATCGTGGAGCACACCCATGACGGGATCTGCGTGATCGACAGGGAAGGCCGCATCCAGTACGGGAACGATGAGCTGTCCCGGATGACGGGCTACACCAGGGGGGAGAACCTCGGGAAGAAATTCACCGATTTTCTCGTTCCGGAAGACCGGACCGTCGCCCTGGATCGCTTTACGAGGCGCCGGCGCGGCGAGGACGTGGTCGACCAGTACGAAACGAGGATTGTCTGCCAGGACGGCAGGCAGATCCATGTCGAGGCGAAGATCTCCGTCCTGAAGGACGCAAAGGGGGTTCTGCAGGCCGTCGTCAAGCTCCTGGACATCACGGACCGCAAGAAGGCGGAGGACAGCCTGCGCCAGTCGGAGAACCTCTACCGCACCATCTTCGAAAACACGGGCACCATCATGATGATCGCCGACGAGGACCGGAACATCGTCCTCCTGAATGGCGAGTTCGAGAGGGTTGCGGGAATCCGTCGGGAGGACGTCGTTGGGAAGATCCGGGCCGACGACCTGATCGAGAGCGCCGACCTGGAGCGTCTGGTGGGCCTGCAGCGCGAAATCCTGGAGAACCCGGCCAGGGGGCCTTTCCATACGGAATTTACCCTGAAGGACAAATCGGGCGGGATGCGGGATGTTTTTCTCGTAATCTCCGCCATCCCCGAGACCCGGCTCATCGTATGCTCCCTCATGGACATCACGGAGCGGAAGCAGGCGGTCCTTGCGCTTGTGGAGAGAGAGAAAACCCTGCAGGATACGACCCGGCGCCTGGAGGAGGTCAACGAGGCCCTGCGCGTCCTCCTGAAGCACAAGCAGGAAAGCCAGGGAGAGGTGGAATCGAAGGTCCTCGCGAATGTCCGCGAGCTGGTGCTCCCCTATGTAAAGAAAATGCAGAGCACGTCCCTGGACGGCACGCAGAAGGCATACGTGGACATCATCGAGACAAACCTGGAGGATATCATGTCGCCCTTCCTCCGGACGCTGACCTCTCAGTACCTGAACTTTACCCCGAAGGAAATCCAGGTGGCCAACTACATCCGCAGCGGGAAGACCACGAAGGAAATCGCCAGGATCATGAGTGTCTCCCGGAGTGCGATCGACCTGCACCGGAATCATATCCGGGCGAAGCTGGGCCTGAATAAAAAGAAGGCCAACCTGCGCACCCATCTAGCCAGCCTTGCGTGACCGGTGACGGTTCCGGACGGAGCGGCGCCGTCCTCCTCGCATGGCGCCCCTCCGTCCCGGGGCCGTTTTGCGTCGTGTTTCACCGGTTTCCGAATGGAGGGATTCCGGCCGCATGTTCAAGAAAGGGGTTCCGGACAAGCCTCAGAGTTTCACCCTCACCGCGGAGGGAACACCCGGGGAGGCCTGCACTCTTTCCCTGTCGGGCCGGCTCGCCCTGGAGAACCTGGAGCGGCTGCTCGCGGAAGCCGGTGCATTGTTCGAGAGCCGCCAGCCGTCGGCCGTCCGGGTGGATCTCTCCCGGGTCGATTACATGGACAGCGCCGGGGCCCTTTTCATCGGACGTCTCCGGACGCTGGCCGCGGCCCGGTCCATTCCTCTGGATCTGGCAGGCCTCGGGGAGGATGCCCGGCGGATTCTGTCGCTCGTGGAAAGCAGGTCCGCCCCTGCCGTGACGAAGGCGGCCGCGGTGAAGCCGGAGGGCTTCTTCCCGAAGGTTGCGGAGACGGCGGAGTCCCTGCTCGATGCCTTCGCGGACCTCATGACGTTTGTCGGGGAGGTCGTCCTGGCCCTGCTCCACTCCCTTTTCCATCCCCGCTCGGTGCGCTGGAACGCCGTCCTGTTCTACATGAGACGGGCGGGCGTGGAGGGCCTGCCCGTGGTCGGGCTCATCAGCCTGCTCCTGGGCCTGATCATGGCCTTCATGGCCTCCCTTCAGCTTCGCCAGTTCGGTGCCAACATTTACGTGGCCTCCCTTGTGTCGATCTCCATCGTGCGCGAGCTGGGGCCGATCATGACGGCCATTCTCGTGGCCGGCCGCTCCGGATCTGCCTTTGCTGCGGAGATCGGCACCATGATGGTCAACGAGGAAGTGGACGCCCTGACGACCATGGGGTTCGATCCCGTCAAGTTCCTGGTGATCCCGAAAGTGATCGCCGCCCTCGTGGTCGTGCCCGTCCTGACCCTGTACGCGGACCTGCTGGGAGTTCTGGGCGGCCTGATCGTCGGTGTGACGGGGCTCGACATCACGGTCCATGCCTACATGACCCAGACCATCAAGAGCATCCGGATCTTCGACATAAACGCCAGCATGTTCAAGGCCATGTGCTTCTCCCTCCTGATCTCGGGCATCGTCTGCTATCGGGGCTTCCAGGTCCGGGGAGGGGCGGAGGCGGTCGGGGCGGCGGCGACCTCCGCCGTGGTGTCGGCCATCTTCCTGATCATCGTGGCGGACTCGGCCTTCGCCATCATGCTGCACTACATCCGGCCGTAGGGGGATGCCGGGAAAGGTTGACATGAACGATCCATCCGCGGTACCGGCAAACGGGACCGGGCCCGTCATCGAAGTCGAGAACCTGACGGCCGCCTACGGAGACCATGTCGTCCTGGAAAACGTCAGCTTGCAGGTGCAGCCCGGGGAGATCATCGCCATCGTCGGGGGAAGCGGCTGCGGGAAGTCGACCCTGCTGAAATACCTCATCGGGCTTTATCGGCCGACGTCGGGACGGGTCCGGGTCAACGGCGTGGACATCGCCACGGCCGACGATGCCGCCCTCCAGGAGTTCAAGCGGCAGATCGGCGTCCTGTTCCAGTCGAGCGCCCTCATCGGCTCCATGACCCTGGCCGAGAACGTGGCCCTCCCGCTCCAGGGGCACACGGACCTCCCGCCGGCGATCATCGACGAGGTCGTGCGGATGAAGCTCTCCATGGTGAACCTGTCGGGCTACGAGGATTACCTGCCGGCGGAGCTCTCGGGGGGCATGAAGAAGCGCGCGGGCCTGGCCCGGGCCATGGCCCTGGACCCGACGATCCTGTTCTTCGACGAGATGTCCGCCGGCCTGGATCCCGTCACGTCGGTGGAGCTGGACATGATGGTCAGGAGCATCAACGAGGGCATGGGAACGACGATGGTGGTCGTCACCCACGAGCTGGAGTCGATCTTCACCATCGCGTCCCGGGCCGTCATGCTCGACAAGTCCGCCCGCGGCATCATCGCCCAGGGGCGGCCCCGGGACCTGCAGAAGGATACGTCCGATCCGCGGGTGTACCATTTCTTCAATCGCACGAGCGGTTCTTCCGCATAGGGAGGCATTCCGTCCATGGCCAGAATCAAGACTCCCAAGTTCCTGATCGGTCTGTTCATCACCCTGGGGGTTTCCATCGGCGTCGCCACGGTCATCTGGATCGGGGCGTCCAAGATCCTCCAGAAAGGCGATATGTACGTGACGTATTTCGATGAATCGGTGCAGGGTCTATCCCCGGACTCCATGGTGAAATACCGGGGCGTCGACGTCGGCCGCATCGACAGCATCCAGGTGGCCCAGGACCGGCGCCTCATCGAGGTGGTCATGAAGGTGGACCTGAAGCCCTCGGAGGCAAAGGACTCCGTGGCCCAGTTGAAGTCCGCCGGCCTCACGGGCATCGTTTTCGTGGACCTGGACCGGGTTCCCACGGGCGAGCGGGTCGATACGCCGCGAGTCAACTTCACCCCGCCCCATCCCATCATCCCCTCCCAGGCCTCGGCGCAGAAGCTGATCCTGTCGGGCCTGGAGATGACCATCGCCAAAATCAAGGAAGTCGACCTGGCGGGGATCTCGAACGAGTTGAAGCGGGTGGAAAAGTCCATCAGCGAGTTCTTCGGCGGCAGGCAGACCCACCGCATTCTCGAGAACCTGGAATCCACCACGGCGCATCTCAATCACACGCTGGACAAGGTGGACCAACTCGTCTCCGAGGGGCACCTGGAGGGGACCCTGGATGACGCGAAGACCCTGTTTCAGGAGACCAAGGACGGCATTGTGGATGCCCGCGGACTGATCGACGACGTGCGGAAAGAGATCAAGGCGATGAATCTCGCCGAAACGGCCCGGCGGACCGAGGGCATGGTGACGGATCTCGACCACAAGACGCGGCAGATCACGACGGATATGGAACTGGCCGGGGAGAACATCCGCCGGGCCTCGGAAAATCTCGACGCGCTGCTCCAGAGGCTGGAGGCCAATCCTTCGGACCTGATCTTCGGGGAGCCTCCGCCGCCCCGACGTTTCCGCTGAGGGAGGAATCGGAATATGACGAACAGGATGAAGAGAGGGTCCCGCATCGGCTCGACCGGGAGAATGAAAGCGGGATTGCGGGTTCTGGCGGTCGTCCTTCTCGTGGCGGGATCGCTTTGGGGCTGTGCCGGTGCAAAGCCGGCGCTCCTGGTGGATCATTATTCCCTTGAATACGATCCGCCCGCCTTCGAGGGGACGGCGCCCCTGGACGAAGTCCTCAAGCTGGACCGTTTTTCCGCCACGGAGGCCCTCCGGGGTCCCCTGATGATTTCCCGGCTGGAGCCCTACGTCTACTATGCGGATCCCTACCATCGCTGGAGGGTCAATCCGGCCGACCTGGCCACGGATTTCCTGGCCCGGGACCTGCGCAGCGCGGGGCTCTTCAAGGCTGTGTTCACGTGGCGGGATCCCGTGGATGCGAGGTTTGTACTCAAGGGCGCCGTGGAGGAATTCTCCGAGACCGGCGGTACCGACGGCCGCCGCTCGCTCCTCGTGCTCCGGATGACGCTGATGGACATGAGCAAGAGCGACGTCCAGAACCGGGTCGTGTATCAGAAGAAATACGAGTCGTCCCTTCCCGTGGAAGGCAGGAGCGCCGGCGGCCTCGCCGCCTCAATGAGCCGCGCCATGGCCCTCCTGTCCCGTCAGATCATCGAGGACGCCAGCGCGGCGGTCCGGCGGAATTCGGGAGCCGGGATGCCCAAGGATAAAATGCCCTCCGGCAAATGATACTGTTTCTTGTCCTCTACTTCCTCGTGTACGGGGGAGTCCATGTCTACATATTCCTGAAACTGGCGCGGGCGTTTTCGCTGCCGGCACCGGGACAGGGAGTGCTCGGCGTTTTCCTGGCCATGATGGTTCTCCTTCCGGTGGCGGTTCACTTCCTCGAGCGGATCGGCCAGGAGCGTGCGGCCTGCCTGGCATCCTGGACCGGCTACCTGTGGATGGGGGCGCTGTTCTTCGCGTTCTGCCTGTTTCTGGGCCTGGATGCCTGGAACTGGGTGGTGCGGCTCGGAGCGGTCGTCACGGGCGCGGATCGGACGGCCTGGATGGTCGGTGCCCGCCCCGCCGCGCTGTTGGCCCTGGCGGGGGCCGTGCTGCTCTCCGTCTACAGCGTCTGGGAGGCGACCCGCCTCCATGCGGAGCGGATCGTAATTCCGAGCGCCAAGGTTTCCCGGCCGGTGCGGATCGTCCAGATCTCGGACGTCCACGTCGGGTTCATCATCGCCGGGAACCGCATCGACCGCATCGCCGCGGCCGTCGAGGCAGCCCGTCCGGACCTGGTGGTGTCCACGGGGGACCTGGTGGACGGCCAGATCGACAGCCTTCGGGATTCCATGGAGCGGCTCCGGGCGATCCGGCCGCCTCTCGGCAAGTTTGCGGTGACGGGGAACCATGAGTTCTACGCCGGCCTCGATCAGGCCCTGGCGTTCACCGAAGGGGCCGGGTTCACGGTTCTCCGGGGAGAGGGGCGGACCGTGGGCGGGATCCTGACTCTGGCCGGTGTGGACGACGCGACGGGAATCCAGGCCGGACTGGCCCCGGTGGTGGACGAGCGGGCGCTTCTCGACCGCCTCGATCCCGGGCTTTTCACCGTTCTGCTCCGGCACCGGCCGGAAAACCGCTCCGCCGCCGCCGGCCGATTCGACCTGCAGCTTTCGGGGCATACGCACAAGGGACAGATTTTCCCTTTCAGTTTTTTCACGAGGATGGCATTTTCCCATCATGCGGGGGATTACCGGCTGCCCGGCGGGGGGCTTCTCCATGTCAGCCGGGGGACCGGGACCTGGGGTCCGCCCATGCGGTTTCTGGCGCCTCCTGAAATTACCGTGATCGATCTCGTGCCCGGGCCCGGGCGGGAGGAATCGAAGTGAACGAGCGGCCGGATCCGGAAGCGGTCCAGAGTGTTTTCAGGGATGTGGCGGGCCATCGCGCCATTGCCGGGATCATCCGCAGCCACTCGACAAACGGCCGGGATGTCCGCCGTTATGCGCTGGAGGGACTCGATCTTTCGGATTGCCGCGACATCCTGGAGCTGGGTTGCGCCTTCGGCCCCTTCACCGAGACCCTGCAGGGGCGGGTCGCGCCGGACGCCTCCGTTACGGGGGTGGACATCGTGGCGGCTTACGAAGAGCCGTTCCTGGAGGCCTGCCGCCGGGCGGGCCTCCGGGGACGCTTCCTCCCGGAGGGAGTCCCGGTGATCCGGAGCTTCCCGGAGGCGTGCTTCGACCTGGTCCTGTGCTCCTTCGCCCTGTATTTCTTTCCCGAGGTCATTCCCGGGATCGCCCGGATTCTGCGGCCGGGCGGCCTGTTTGTTGTCATCACCCACGACCGGAACAACATGGGGGAGCTGGCAGACCTGATCCGGAGAACGCTGACGCGGCAGGGCGACCTCCCGGGGGGACGCCTTCCCGTGGAGAGCATTGTGGCGCGGTTTTCCGCGGAAAACGGCCGGGATCTCCTGGCGCCCTGGTTCGGGGAAGTCGAGACGCAGGACTACCGGAACACCTTGGTTTTCCCGCCGTCCGACATTCCCCAGATCCTGCAGTACATCCACTTCAAGAGCCCGTTTCTTCTGACCGGAACCACCCGCACCGTCCCGGAGGTTACAAAGCTTCTGGAGGAGGAGCTCCAGCGCTGGATCCGGAGTACCGGAAGCATCCATCTGTCCAAGAACGACCGAATCTTCCGCTGCCGGCAGCCGCGGTCCCGAAAGGACGGAACATGAGCACGCCGCGAAGGCATTACTGCCATGTCTGCGGGGGGGGAATCGTCCGCGAGAGGGACGATGAGGGAACCGACCGGGATTACTGCCGTCCCTGCGGCCGTTTTTTCTATGAGAACCCGCTGCCCGTCGTCTCGGCCATCGTGACAATGGACCGCTGGCTCCTCTTTGTCCGGAGGGGGAAACGCCCCTACAGGGGATTGTGGTGTCTTCCCACGGGATTCGCCGAATCGGGGGAGAGCATCGAGGAGGCGGTCCTCCGGGAGTTGGAGGAAGAAGCGGGGATCAAAGGGAAAATCGCGGGTCTGGTGGATGTGGATTCATACAGGAGCCGCTTTTACGGGGATCTTCTGTTCCTGACGTTCGAGGTGGAGCAGACGGGCGGTATCCTGCGGCCCGGGAGCGATACGACGGCGGTCCGGTACTATCCTCCGGACGATCTGCCGCGAATCGCCTTCCCTTCGAACCGCAAGGCCATCGGGGCCTTTGTCCGGAGCAAGTCGGACTACTGGGCCATCGTCGATTCCTTCCGCCAGTCCGTCGGGGAGGAGCCGGCGGAGGGACGACGGAACCTGCTGTCCGACCGGCTTGTCGAGGTCATCGAGGAGAACGCCGAATCGATCGCCCGCATGTGGATGAAAGAGGCCCTGACGAGCCGGACCACCGCCGGGTACCACCTGTTCGGCCGGGAGCGGCTTTTCGGGGGCGTCCTCGACATCCTGTCCCGCTTCAGCGCCTGGCTGGGAGGCGTCCGCGAGGACGCGGAGGTGAAGGATTTCTTCTCGGCCCTGGGACGGCAGAGCAGGAGGGAGGGCGTGCCGCTCAGCCACGTCCTGAGCTCGCTGAGCCTCGTGAAGAAGCACCTCTGGGAATTCGCCCTGTCGCGGGGGATGTGGCAGAAGACGCTGGATATCTACATGGCCCTGGAGCTGGACCGGCGCATCGTCATCTTCTTCGACCGCGCCGTGTTTCACGCAACCCAGGGCTACGAGTCTCGAGAACATTAATATGGGGACACTTCCCATATTTTCCCGCCGCGTGGAAAAATTTGGGAAGTGTCCCCAGTTTTATGTGACCTATTTTCTGTCTTAATCGTCGCCGCTCTCGTAACGCCGCCGCTCCTCCTCGAGCTCGGCCTTCTTCCGCTCCGCCATGCAGGCGGCACACCAGCGGGTGTAGCCGCACCGGCCCTTGCAGTTCCAGAAGTCCTCTTCCGGATCCGGGGTTGTGGAGGATTCGGCGGATTCGGGCGCGGTTTCCTTTTCTTCCGATTCGGGCATGCTCATGTGCCTTGTACCCCGGGAGGGCTTTCGCCCGCGGCGGGAGAAATCCGGCCGCGGGCGATCCCGGATGATCAGCCTTCCCGGTAGAGCGCCTCGATGGCGTCCATGTACTTCTTGAGGACCACCCGTCGCTTGAGCTTCATCGTCTGGGTGAGCATCCCGTTCTCCAGGGTGAAGTTTTCCTCCAGCAGGAGGTACCTTTTCGGGATCTCGTACCCTCCGTATTTTCCCTTCAGGGAGTTGGTGATTTCCGCGGCGATAAAGGCCTTCGCCTCGGCATTTTCGACAAGGCTTTTCGGGTCCGCCGGCAGCCCCTTCTGTTCCGCCCAGCGCTGAAGGGCCGGGATTTCCGGAACCACGAGGCACACGTTGAAGGGCCTGTTTTCACCGTAAATGACGCAGTTGGCCACCCAGGGAACGAGGCAGATGTCCTCTTCCAGGGCCGCGGGGAAGACGAATTTCCCGTTCTCCAGCTTGAACTGCTCCTTGATGCGGCCGGTGATGTAAAGGAAGCCGTCCTTGTCGAGGCGGCCGCGGTCGCCCGTCCGGAGCCCCCCGTCCGGCATCAGGACCTCCCGGGTGGCATCGGGCTTGTTGTGATACCCCTTCATGACGTTGGGCCCGTAGGCGATGATCTCTCCGTCCGTCGCCCCCGGCTCCACGACCGATGAATCGATAACGATCTTCACATTGTTGATGGCCTGGCCGACGCTCCCGAAACGGAAGGCATAGGAGGCGTTCATGGCGATCGCCGGGGAGGTCTCCGTCATACCGTAGCAGTCGTAGACGGGGACGCCGATGTCGTAGAAGAAGTAGGCGATGTCCACGTTCATGGCGGCGCTGGCGGTCATGGAGCCCTTCAGGCGGCCGCCCAGCTTTTCGCGGATCTTGGAGAAGACGATCTTGTCGGCGATGGCGAACTTGATGTTCGTGAGGAAATCGGACTTCCCCTGGGCCGCCAGCTCCCTCTTTTTCTTTGCCGCCGCCACGCCCATGTCGAAGAGGGCCTTCGCGAGGCCGCCCTCCTCCCTCATTTTCGTTGTTATGCCGTCATAGATGCGGTTGAAGACGCGGGGAACGGCAACGAGCCAGGTCGGCTTGACCGCCAGGATGTCCTGCGCGATGGTGGCGGGGCTTTCCGCCAGGCCCATGGAGGCTCCCATGTGGATCATGGCGTACAGCTCGCCCGTCTGGCCGTAGGAGTGGGCCCAGGGGAGAATGGCGAGCGTCACGTCCTTCTCGCTCAGTTCGGGGTACTTGGCGATTCCTCCCAGGAGATTGCTGGTGAAGTTGCCGTGGGTCAGGAGAACCCCCTTCGGGTCTCCCGTCGTGCCGGAGGTGTAGATCAGGACGGCCACATCTTCCGGCGTGGGCCGGATCGAGGGGATGGGGTTCTTCTCCCCGATCCGCTCCAGGGCCTCCATGGTCCCCTCTCCGGTGTCATCGATGAGATAGATGCTCTGGAGGGACGAGATCTCGTTCGGGAAATTCTTGATCTTCTCGTAGATCTCCGGCTTGGAGACGAACAGGACCTTCACCTGGCTGTCGGCGATGATGTACTTCCAGATGTGGAGGAGCTCCGCCTCGTACATCGGGATGAACTGACCGCCGAGGCCGTACGTGGCGAAGGCCGCCACAACCCACTCCACCCGGTTGTTGGCGATGAGCCCGACGGCGTCCCCCTTGCCGATGCCGATCTGGGCAAGTCCTCCCCGCAGGTTGTCCACGCGGCGCCCCACTTCTCCATAGGTGACCCACTCGTAGACCCCTTCCTTGTTTTTCGTTCCGAACATGCGGTTTCCCGCATACTTCCTGACACTTTCCTCAATGAGCTCCACGAGGTTATCCGGTTTGTCATACTTGTACATGGCTCTCTCCTTGCACCCATATCTTCCGCGATTGCGCCCGTCCCCCCCGCTGCGCATCACGTCTTCGGCTGACAATCGGATTTTCCCGACCTGTTTCCGGGCACGTCCAGCGTCCCGGCCCCCGCCTATAACCGTTTCCCGGCGTTTTGACAATAAATTGTTGTCTCGTTGAATCAGAAAATATATCAAAAGGTTGCGCTCGCCGCTGACTCTCCGGCCACGTATCCCGTGGAGAAGGCGGCCTGGAGGTTGTACCCCCCCGTGTCGGCGTCCAGGTCCAGGATCTCGCCGCAGAAGAAAAGCCCTTCCACGAGACGGGACGCCATGGTCCGGGGGTTCACTTCCTTGAGGGAAATGCCCCCGGCGGTGACGATGGCGGCGGACATGGGGAGGGAGCTGCGGATGTTGAAGCGGAAGGACTTCAGGAGGCCCAGGAGTGCGTCCCGCTCCGACGCCGTCACCTGGCCGGCCTGCCGGTCCGGGGCGATGCCCCACCGCTCGAGGAAGGCCCCGGCGGCCTTCCGGGGCAGGAGCCCCTCCAGGATCCGGGTGGCGGATCTCTTTCCATGGCGGTCCAGGTCTCGCTGGAGGCGGTCCCGGAGCTGCTCCCGGGTCAGGGCGGGCTTGAAGTCGACGGCCACCGAGACGGGGCCCTGCTTCAGGGCGTCCACCACGGCCAGGCTCATGAGCAGCGTGACGGGTCCGCCGATCCCGAAGTGGGTCAGCATCATCTCGCCCATGCGACTCTCGATGATCCGCCCGGACGGCTTTTTCCCCGGGATGCCCCGTCCAACATCCCGGGCCGGTTCCCGGTCCTCCCGGATCTCCCCGGCCCGGCAGGCGTACGCGGTGAGTCGCACGTTCCGCAGGCTGACGCCCTGCATGGACCGGGCGGTGCCGGTCTCCTCGACGACGAGGGGCACCAGGGCGGGTCGGAGCGGGACGAGGGTGTGGCCGGCGGCACGGGCTATGGCATAGCCGTCGCCGGTGGATCCCGTGGCCGGCCAGGTGGATCCGCCGGCCGCCAGGATGACGGCCCGGGCGGGGATCCATCCCGCCTCCGTCTCGACGCCGGCCACGTGGCTGCCTTCCAGGCGCAGCCCGGAGACCCGGGTGCGGGTCCGGACCTGCACGCCTCCCGCGGACAGGTACCGGCGGAGGGCCTCTACGACGTCGGCGGCGCGGTCGGAGGCGGGGAAGATTCTCCCTCCCCGTTCGCTCTTGGTCTCGAGGCCGAAGCGCCCCAGGAGATCCAGCAATTCCTCCCGGAAGAAGCGCCGGAAGGCACCGTGGAGAAAAGGCCCGTTCTCCCCGAACATGGCGATGAAGTCCCGGAGCTCTTTCGTGTTCGACAGGTTGCAGCGGCCCTTGCCGCTGACCAGGATCTTCCTCCCCGGCTGGTCCGTCTTTTCCAGAAGCATCACCGCCCGGCCGCATTCGGCCGCCCGGCCAGCCGCCATCATTCCTCCCGCGCCGGCTCCGACCACGACGATGGGGTGCTCCTCCGGAGACTCCCCGCGTTCCTTCTTCTTCATTCCGCCCGTCCTTTCCAAAAGGCTTCCTACCATTCCCGCCTTGTCCGGTCAACGATGCCGCAGAAAGCCTATCTCCTTGAAATCTCTCGCGGGAACTTTTCTTGAACTCCCGGGGGAAAGGTTATATACACCGCTCAACGAAATTTCGGAAAGGACCCGGCACATGCCGCAGAAACTGAAAGAAGCACTTAAAACCATTGAAGAATATAAGAAGGAGTCGCCTCACTACGAGGAGCTCCTGGACATCCTCGGAGATATCCTCATCCTCCGGGAAAAGTATCTCCAGGAGATGGACGAAGAAACGTTTTCCCTGGACGAGCGGCTCGTCGAGTCCAAGATCGGGGGGGGATTTCCCCTGGTGGACGTGCTCGGCGGCTCGTATGATCTTTCCCGGCCGAAGGAATACTTCCTTGAGCTCCTCGAGATCGCCGAGCGGCGCGTTCCGGGGGAGACGGGGGACGTGGCCCGGAGGATCCGGGACGGCGAGATCGATTTCGAGGACCTGATCCACCGCTCCTTTGCCCCGGACGATGCCGACGAGGATCAGGGCGAAGAGGAGGGGGCGGACAGCGAGACCTTCGATCTCATCGACCTGTTCCTGGAGGAGAGCCTTCGCCCGTTCCTCTCCCGTCAGGCCGCCCGCTACGGAAGCCGGATCGCCGCTGCCAACTGGACGGAAGGCTATTGCCCCGTCTGCGGCAAGGAGCCCAAGATCGGCGAGATCCGGCAGGAGGAGGGGTTCCGCTACCTGTTCTGCAGCCAGTGCGGGTACGAATGGAACTTCCGCCGCATCAAGTGCCCCTTCTGCGGAAACGAGGAGCACGACAGCCTTGCCTATTTCACCGTCGAAGGGGAGGAGCGCTACCGGGTCGATGTCTGCAACGTCTGCAAGCGCTACATCAAGATGGTGGACTTCCGGGAGCTGAAGAAGGAGGCCAACCTGGACGTGGAGGATATTGCGACGCTCCATCTCGACATACTGGCCAACGAGGAAGGCTACGAGTAGCGACCCTGGAAAATGCGCGGATGCTGCGTTGCGCATTGTCCCTCGTCGGTGCGGCGTACACAGGGGTACGCCTCCCTCCTTACGACTCGCGCGCCTTGCCTGCGCGCATTTTGCAGGGTCGCTTGGGGTGAAGAGTAGCGGCTTTGGAAATTGGCCGGATGCTTCGTTGTGAAAACATATAAAGGGGGCGGATTTCAAATCTGCCCCCTTTTCTGAAAAGCGAGGTCTCCCGTGAACGATCGGGCCATCACGAAAATCCTCGCCATCCTGGAGAAGAACCTTCCCGGCTGGGACATGCCCATCGTCTCCGCCCTCGCCGACGATCATGCCGATCCCTTCCTGCTTTTGATTTCCACCCTCCTCAGCCTCCGCACCAAGGACGAGGTGACCGCGGAGGCTTCCGATCGCCTCTTCCGCCTGGCCGACACCCCCGCGAAGATGCTGGCCCTTCCCGAGGAGACCATTGCCCGGACCGTCTTTCCCGTCGGCTTCTACCGGACAAAGGCCCGGACGATTCACACCGTCTGCCGGGACCTGATCGAACGCTTCGGGGGGCGGGTGCCCGACACGATGGAGGACCTCCTGAGCCTCAAGGGCGTCGGCCGGAAGACCGCGAACCTGGTCCTCTCGCTGGGATACGGGATCGACGGCATCTGCGTGGACACTCACGTCCACCGGATCTCGAACCGGCTGGGATACGTGGCGACGAAGACACCGGAGGAGACGGAGACGGCCCTCCGGGCGAAACTGCCCGTCCGCTGGTGGAGCCGCTACAACACGCTGATGGTGGCCTTCGGCAGGACCGTCTGCAAGCCCGTCTCGCCTCTCTGCACCCGCTGTCCCGTCGGTCCGTTCTGCGATCGGGTCGGCGTATCGAGAAGCCGCTGACGGCCGGAAGGCCTGTGCGGCAACGGATTCCGGAGAAAATATGAAACGGCGGCGGCTGGCATGAACTTCTGGATCGGCCTGGTTTCCGGTGTCTTCGGCGGCATGGTGGGGATGGGCGGCGGCGTCCTGATGATCCCGCTGATGGGCCGCTTCCTGAAGCTGCCCCAGCATGTCTGCCACGGCACCAGCCTCGTGGCGGTCGTCTTTACCGGGATCGCCGGCGCGGCAACCTACGCCTTTTTCGACCACGTGGACTGGACGGCGGCCCTGCTCCTGGCGGCGGGGGCGTTCTGGCCCATCCGCGCGGGGGCCCGGCTCTGCAGGACCATGCCGGAGCGGAATCTCCTGCACGCCTTCGGGTTGTTTCTGATCATCTCTTCGGCGCTGCTCCTGGCGAAGCCCTGGCTTTTCACGCTGACGGCGGCCTCGGCGAGGGACTGGATCTGGGCCGCCGTTCTCCTGGCCGGCGGGGCCGTCACGGGGTTCCTGTCGGGGCTGATGGGCGTGGGCGGCGGGGCGATCATGATCGCCTTCATGGTTCTCCTGGCAGGGTTCGATCAGCAGCCGGCCCAGGGCAGCTCGCTTCTCGCCATGGTTCCGGTCAGTGCCATCGGGGCCTGGGCCCACTGGCGCCTCGGCAGCGTCAAGAAAACCGTTCTCCCGGGGCTCATCCCGGGAATCCTGGCCGGGACGGTAGCGGGCGGCATCGTGGCCGCTTTCCTGCCGGAGCACATCCTCAGGGTTGTCTTCGCCGCGGTTCTCATCGTGACGGGAATCCGCTACTTCCGGAAGACCGCTCCCGCCTGCCCGGACGACTGAGAAATCCGCCGTGGGATATGCCTGTAAAATTCACGGACTGACCGGTTACAGAAAGATGGGGCGCCGCTGTTCCAACACTGGCGCGGGTTTTGAAAATTTCATTGACAGGTTCTCCGGATTTAAGATACCAAATCGCCGGTTTCAAAGGGGGGGGAGGCCGCACCCCAGAAGGGATCAGCGGCGAAAATATCCACAAGAGGATAATCCACGAGGGAGAAAAAGCACATGTTGGAGATCCGATGGCATGGAAGGGGGGGCCAGGGAGCGGTTACGTCCGTGGAGCTCCTGGCCATGGCGGCAATCGACGAAGGCAAGTTCGCCCAGGGCTTCCCGAGCTTCGGCCCCGAACGACGGGGGGCGCCGGTGGAGGCATTCAACCGGGTGGACACCAAACAGATCAAAATCCGATCCCGCATTTACAATCCGGATGTATCGGTGGTTCTCGACGAGAGCCAGATCGGGCCGGCCGTGGTCGCCGGGCTGAAGCCGAGCGGGACCCTGATCGTAAACACGGCGAAGAAGGCCGGCGAGGTACGGGACCTACTGAAGAAAAAGAACGCCGGCTTCGACGGGAAGATCGCCACGGTGGATGCCACGGGGATCGCCTGGAGCGAGCTGGGCGTACCCATCACGAACACCACCATGCTGGGGGCGCTCCTGAAGGTAACGAACGTGGTCAAGCTGGCCGCCCTCAAGGAGCCCGTGGAGCACCGGTTCGGCCGGATCGCCCAGAAGAACCTGAAGGCCCTCAAGCGCGCCTACGACGAGGTCAAGCTCAGCTGATTCATTGACGGATGAAACCATGCCCGCTTCCCCCGGGGAAGCGTGACAAGAGAGGTTGCTAATATGAAGAAGTGGCCGGAAACATGGAAGGAATATAACACCGGAGGGATCGTTTTCGAGCCGGGCAACGCCCGTTCCTTCAAGACGGGACCCTGGCGTTCCCTGAAGCCGGTGTGGGACAACAGCAAATGCATCAAGTGCGGGGTCTGCTATATCTTCTGTCCCGAAGGATGTGTCCAGGAGGGACCCGACGGATTTTTCGCGGCTGACCTGGATTACTGCAAGGGCTGCGGCATCTGCGCCCACGAATGCTGGCCGTCCGCCATCAGCATGATTGAGGAGGGTCACGAGTCATGACAAAACCCGTTGGAATGGAAGTGGCGGTCGCCGCAGCGGAAGCGGTCGCCCTCTGCAACATCGACGTGGCCGCCTGTTATCCCATCACCCCGAACACGCACATCGCCGAGCACCTGGCCGATATCGTCGCGGACGGGAGGATCGACGCCGAGTACATCACCGTCGAGTCGGAGCACTCGGCCCTGAGCGCCGTCATGGGCGCCTCCGGGACGGGAGCACGGACCTTCACGGCCACCAGCTCCCAGGGCCTGATGTACATGCACGAGATCCTGCCCATCACGCCGGCCATGCGGCTGCCCGTGGTCATGGGCCTCGGCAACCGGGCCGTCTCGGGACCCATCAACATCTGGAACGATCACAGCGACATCATCATGCAGCGCGACTCCGGGTGGCTGTCCATCTTCGCCGACAACGGCCAGGAAGCGGTGGACATGTTCATCCAGGCCTTCAAGATCGCCGAGCATCCCGATGTCCTCCTGCCCATCAACGTCAACATGGACGGGTTCCAGCTCACCCACGTGGTGGAGCCCATCGTCTTCCCCACCCAGGCGCAGGTCAACAAGTTCCTGCCGCCCTACAAGCCCTTCGCCTCCCTGCACCCGGACCATCCCCTCTCCATGGGCACCCTGGGGCTGCCGGACATCTACACGGAAGCCGTAAAGGCCCGGGACGTGGCCACGGTGAACGCGAAGAAGGTCATCATCGAGATCTGGAAGGAATGGGAGAAGATGTTCGGCCGGAAATACGAGCCGGTCGCCTCCTACAAGACCTCGGGCGCGGAAATCCTGCTTTTGACCATGGGCTCCATGGGCGAGACGGCGGAAATGGCCGTCGACGAACTGCGCAAGAAGGGCGTGAAGGTCGGGCTCCTGAAGCTGAAGCTCTGGCGGCCCTTCCCCTTCGACGAGATCCGCAAGGCCGTCCGAGGGGCGAAGACGCTGGTCGTGACCGACCGGGCCGTTTCCTACGGCGGCCCCGGCGGCCCCGTCTGCTCGGAGATCCGCGGCGCCCTGTACGATCAGCCGAACCGGCCCGAGATCGTCAACTACATCATCGGCCTCGGCGGAAGGGACGTCCGCGTGGAGGACTTCATGAAGATGGTCGAGGGAGCCCCCAAGGCCAGGAAGTCCGGCGATGCTTACCAAATCTACGGTGTGAGGGAGTAAGATGAGCACCTTGACGGTTACACCCAATTACGCGACGGGATTGGTTTCGAACTTTGACCTGTTCGCCGGGAAACTGGTGGACCGGGAAGAATATTTCAGCTGCGGCCACCGGGCCTGCCAGGGATGCGGCGAGGCCCTGGCGATCCGCCTGATGTGCAAGGCCCTCGGGAAAGAGACGGTCATCGCCAACGCCACGGGCTGCATGGAGGTCATCTCGACCCTGTATCCCACCACGGCGTGGAAGCTGCCCTGGATCCACGTGGCCTTCCCCAACGCGGCGGCTGTCGGCGCCGGCGTTGAGACGGGCCTGAAGGTCCTCCGGCGGAAGGGGCGGATCCCCGACCGCTACATCAAAACCGTGGCCATCGGCGGCGACGGCGGGACCGTGGACATCGGTCTCCAGGCCCTCTCGGGAGCCATGGAGCGGGGCCACGACATGCTGTACGTCTGCTTCGACAACGAGGCCTACATGAACACGGGCATCCAGCGCTCCAGCGCGACGCCCTTCGGTGCCTCCACGACGACGGCCCCGGCGGGCGCGGCCAGCCCGGGCAACCGGACCTGGAAGAAGAACGTGCCCGAGATCATGGTGGCCCACAACGTTCCCTACGTGGCCACGGCCTGCCACAGTTACCCCATCGACTTCATGAACAAGGTCAAGAAGGCCCGTGCCGTCAAAGGCCCCGCCTATATCCATTGCCTTGCCGTATGCCCCACGGGCTGGCGGGCCGAATCGAAGGACTGCATCAAGCTGGGACGCCTGGCGGTAGAAACGGGAATCTTCCCCCTCTACGAAGTGGAGAACGGGAAGTACCGCCTGACCGTGGAGAAGCCGGAAAAGCTCCGGCCCGTGACGGATTACCTGAAGTTGCAGGGGCGCTTCCGCCACTTGAGCAAGGAAGAGGTCGGCTATTTCCAGGATCGGGTAAACCTGGAATTCGCCAAGCTCATGAACAAGGTGGAGTGCATCCAGTCCTGGGACGAACTGAAAGGGTAGGAATCGCAGCTTCCGGCCCCGGACGGGGTGAAGGAAGTCAATCATTTCAAAGGTGGCATACATGAAACCGGTTGCATTCAGCAGTTGGAACGGAAAGATCATTGACGGCCGCAAGGGCCTGCCCAAGGGCAAGGCCGGAGCGGCGGACATCGGTTGTCCCGTCCCGAAGGAAGGCCAGAAGATGTCGGCCCTGATGGGATGGAACGGCTTGGTGGTACTGGACAAGAACGCGGACATCCCCTCCCTGACCCTGGCTTATTTGAAGGAAGCCCGGAAGCTGTCCTGCGGTGAGTGCTCCGTCTGCATGATCGGCATCGACCGGGTGACGGCGCTCCTGAAGGACATGGCGGCCGGCAAGGCCGACAAGGGAGCCCTCGGGGAGATCGAGGAGATCGCCAAGGGCGTAGCCAAGAACGGCAAGTGCAATTTCGGCCGGGCTACCGCCCTCACGCCGGTACTCGACGCGATCAAACACTACAAGAATGAATTCCTGGCCCTCGCCAAGGGCGGGAAGCTGGAAGAGAAGGCCTGCTCGGTCGCCGTAACGGCTCCCTGCATGCAGGCCTGTCCGGCCACGCTGGACATTCCCGGCTACATCGAGCTGATCCGGAACGGCCGCTTCGCCGACTCCCTCGACCTGATCCGGGAGCGGTGCATCCTGCCCGGGGTCATCGGCCGGGCCTGCACGCATCCCTGCGAGAGCGCCTGCGTCCGGAACGACATCGACGAGCCCCTGGCCATCCGGCTCCTGAAGCGGAGCGCCGCGGATGCGGACCTCCAGGCCGGCGGCTGCGGCCTCGCGGCCCCGAAAGAGGAGAAGAAGCAGAAGGTGGCTGTGGTGGGATCGGGACCCGCGGGCCTGGCGGCGGCTTACCGCCTGCGCGCCCTGGGCTACCCGGTGACGGTGTTCGAGGCCCTGTCCAAGGCCGGCGGCATGGCGGCGGTGGGCATCCCCGATTACCGGCTCCCCAAGGACATCCTCAACCACGAGATCGATCTCATCCGCCGCACCGGGGTGGACGTCCGGCTGAACAGCCCCGTCAGCCCCCTCGACTGGGCGGACCTGCAGAAGAAGGGCTACGGAGCCCTCTACCTGGCCATCGGCGCCCACGTGGGCACGAAGGTCGGCTGCGGCGGCGAAGATGTACAGGACGGCGGCTTCATCCAGGGCGCCGAGTTCCTCCGGAACCTGAGCTTAGGCGGAAAAGTCACCCCCCTGAAGAAGGTTGTCATCATCGGCGGCGGCAACGTCGCCCTCGACTGCGCCCGGAGCTGCGTCCGCTTCGGATTCAAGGAAGTGGAGATCCTCTACCGGCGCTCCCGCAAGGAGATGCCTGCCAGCGCGACGGAGATCGAGGAGGCCATGGAGGAGGGCGTGAAGTTCACCTACCTGGTCGCCCCCGCGAACATCGTCCGCCAGGGCGGCAAGGTAACGGGCGTCGAGTGCCTCAAGATGAAGCTGGGTGAGCCCGACGCGAGCGGACGGCGGCGCCCGATCCCGGTGAAGGGGTCCGAGTTCGTCGTCAAGACGGACCTGATCATCGCCGCCACGGGCCAGAAGCCCGACACGGCGTTCCTGTCCGGAAAGAGCAAGGTCGGCCTGACCGACTGGGGCACCATCAAGGTAGACGAGGCCACGCTCCAGACGAACGTTCCGGGGGTCTTCTCCGGCGGCGACTGCGTCAGCGGCCCGGCGACCCTGATCGAGGCGCTGGACGCCGGCAACAAGGCGGCCAGGAGCATCGACGCCTACCTGGCGGGAAAGGCCTTTGCCCCCGAGCTGTCGCTCAAGGGTCTCGACACGAAGGCCCAGCGGGACAGCGGCTTCACCGCGAAGGCCGGCGCCGCCAAGGCGGCCCTGCTGAACCCGAAGGAGCGCACCGCGGTCTTTGCCGAAGTGGAAGCAGGCCTGTCGGCCGCCGACGCCATGAAGGAAGCGGCGCGCTGCCTGCGCTGCTACCGGCTGATGGTGTGGGAATAACGGTTCCTTCCCCCTTCGGGCGGGACGGACTTGCTGGAATTCACGAGAATAGAGGTTAGCAAATGGTTGCGATTACGATTGACGGGCGAAAGATAGACGCCAAGGAGAACTCGACGGTTCTTGAGAATGTCCGGAGCCAGGGAATCATCCTGCCCACCCTCTGCCACCACGAGGAAGTGAGCCCCTTTGGGGCCTGCCGCCTCTGCACGGTGGAGGTCAAGGCCAACGGAAAGTGGCAGCTTGCCACCTCCTGCAACACGCCGGTAGCGAAGGGCATGGAGGTCCGGACCAACTCGGAGCAGGCCGTCGAGGCACGCGCCCTGGCGGCCCGGCTTCTTTACTCGAAATATCCGAAGACGAAGGCCGTCCGCGACATCGCCGGAAAGCTCGGCGTGGCCGTGGCCGACGAGAAGGACGACGCGAAAGACTGCGTCCTCTGCGGACTCTGCGTCCGGGCCTGCCGGGAAGTGGTGGGCGCCTGCGCACTGACCTTCGCGGACCGCGGGCTGGGCCGCGACCTGGACGAGCCGAAGATCGACTTCACCACCGACGCCTGCATCGGCTGCGGCTCCTGCGCCTTCATCTGCCCCACGGGCTATGTGCGCATGGAGACCACCGGGGACCGCCGGATGATCTGGGACAAGGTCTTCAAGATGGCCACCTGCAGTGTCTGCGGCCGCTACTTTGCGCCGGAGGACCAGCTGGCCTTCATCAGCAAGCAGACCGGCGTGCCGATGAGCGCGCTGAAAACCTGCGTCAGCTGCCGGTAAAAAGGCGGAACCGGGAATTTTTCCCGATACCGAATCGTCTCTTGACAAGGGACCGCTTTTTTCCTAAAAAGCGGTTCCGTTTTTTTACACCGACGCATTCCCCAGTAGCTCAGTCGGTAGAGCAGATGGCTGTTAACCATCGGGTCCGTGGTTCGAGTCCGCGCTGGGGAGCCAATAAAGAAGAGGGGTTAGCCATTTGATGGTTGACCCCTCTTTACTTTCATTCCGATTCTCTCCCTATTTTCTCTCCACTTTTTTCATAATTTAGCATTTTGCTATCAACGTTCTGGTCGGCCACCATGAACTATCTTACCTATACATCCAGCATTAGTGAGGCAGGGGTGCTACTCACATTGATCCAGGATTGACGGCCTGCCCAAACCATGTCCATTTGCGATTTTTGATTCTAGGTCTTCACAATCCACTATTTTTTTTTAAAAAGGGACACCAATCATTTATGGTCTATCGTTCTCGGTAGGACTTTTGTAACCTCGAAGTATTGTTCTGATGATTGAAGTTGGGATAGCTACCGCCGCACCCAGCCAGAGAAAAGAATGCTTACCAAACCCCCCCTGACATGACCTGGAAAAACGAAATAAGGTGGGGCAAGGGTCCCATTTGTGGGGACCATGTGTCACTTCAGCATCGCGATACCTGCCAATGTATTCGTCCCCACACGGCATTTTCTGGTTGCAGGATCACCGGATGACGAGTACATTCGCCATGTTCCAATGCTTATTGTATATTTAAATGCGAATATATGGACTCGCGAGAAGGCAATTGAAAACAAAGAAGATAGTCCAGAACCACAGATAGTCCAAGATGAATGAGAAATCCGGTGATTGCAAAATCGGTATCCATCCGTGTTCCTCGTTTTCGTATTGAGAAGCTCCATGCCGAAATTGACACAAAACATAAAATGAATAGAAACATAAAGTTAGAGAGACTTCCTGTTTCACGGGATCGTTTAGATAGCCATGTTGATTTGCATGCTCTATCATGCTGGTTGACCCATGAATGGAGGGTGTCATGACGACTGCAGAGCTTTTGGCGGCATTAGCGCAGGAATGCCCCAACGGTGTGTCATTCGATCCGATGGCAATACGGCTGTTGCGGCGGAGAGTCCCGTTTAAGGACGGGCAGATCGAAGACCTGAAAGCCAATATGTTCCAGTTGGTGAACGGGTTGTGGTTTTCCTGCGAAATGATTATGGACGATGAGTCTCGGGAGTCCTTCGAAGGACAGGCGATGGAATGGCTAATTAAATACGGTTGTTTTTCGGTCGAACGGCTATTTAGAGATTTTTACTGTATATTCCGCCATATAGCTATGCTGGAGGATTGCGTGGCCTTTCTGAGGCATGTGGGTTTTAGGGTCGCTGTGTGGGGAAAGGGAGGTTATTTCTGTTCCCATCCCCCACCTAGTCTAGACGATAGTCTGGCGGCAATCTCGGAAATGATCGCCGAATGGCTTGAAAAGGCAGATGGTACATTGACCTTTAATGAAATCGAACAGGCGATGCCGCACCTGACCTCCGAAGCGTTGGAGGCCATCCGCGAGCAACTCCTGCCGGAAGTCCATGCGGCTGAAATCGGCGGGGTGCCTTGCTGGTGCAGTACGGAGGCGATCCACCTGCCGGAGGATTTTTCGAAAAAAATTACAAATATTGTTGATACGCTGGTTATACTGAAAGAAAAAGTGTCCACCAAGAAACTTGAGTTTGCATTGAATTTGTTCTACCGAACCCGTGTCCGCGAGAAATACGCCCTACCGAATGACGATACTTTCATGCGTATCTGTGAAAAACACTACCAAGGCGACAACAATGTCTTTCAAAAAAAGGAGAAACTCCCTGTAAGAGCAAATGACTTGTCCATGCCAGGCAGGCGTGTGCGTAGTCCGAATACTCGCTTCAATAACCTTGGTGTTCCGGTAGGTGCGGAACTGGTTTTTACAAAGGACCACCATATCTGTTGTGTTGTGCTGGATGACTTCAATCAAGTGCAATACGCTGGAAAGGCATGGGCGATTTCAGCCTTGGCAATCCACTTGTTGGAGGGGGCTTCAGTAAATGGTTTTTGTTATTTTAGCTACGAGGGCGAAACATTGTGGGATCGCCGGTTGCGGCTGGAGTTGGCTGGCGAAAAGAATGAATATCGGACAGAGGTGATACCGCAGCCGCTGAAGACCAGGAAGCGGAATGCGAAATCATCGGCTTAAGGGGAGCGGGCATTGTCGCTAATGACTTCGCGCGTGTTCAAAAGCATTAGCACTAATCAGCGCGTCGTGGACTTGGCGTGACACGTCGAACAAGGAGAAAGGGTGGAACAAATTACAGGGGAGTCCGGCTACGCAGTTTCCACAAAAAGCATGATTTCTAACTACTGTTTGTATTTAAAGGTCTGCGAACTGAACGGCATCGTGCCGGAGGATGGCACGAATGTATAGTTACGAGTGGGACAGGCGTACGGGCGGATACCGCCTTACGACGCAGATAGGGAAATTCGTAGCTAGCGAAATCCGACCAGTCTTCGCGGAGGAACTAGCGCCTATGGGATTGGAGGCACGTTTGGTATTTGATTCTAAGGAGTGGCGTCCGCTCCTCTGGGCGAAGCAGAACGTGTATCTGTATCACGGCGAAGAAATCGCGAAACTCAATAAGATACGTTACGGAAAGCCGCTGGACATCGAATGGAAGGGTGTATTGTATGCGAACGAAGCTTTGTCCGACGGTGTGAAGCTACGAAAAAAGGTGAAGCTAGTTCCGGTTGATGTTGAGGCAATGACAGCCGTAAATCGTGACATCATGGCCGCACTAGTGGCGGATACGCTCAAGCGCATCAAAGAAATGTACGACGTTTACATTGGTAAATGCGATGTGGTCTACGTCGGCTTTAGCGGGGGCAAGGACTCGGTGGTTCTCCTTGACCTCTGCCACAAAGTCCTGCCGTTAGATGTACCGGTTATTTTCAGTGATACGGATATGGAACTGCCGGACACCTACCGCGTTTGGGATGAAATCCAAAGCCGCTACAAAGGCCGCCCGTTTTTAAAGGTTGCCGCCAAAACTCCCGCATTGGAAAACTGGCGACTCTTCGGGCCACCTTCGCAAGCGTTGCGATGGTGCTGCTCCGTTCACAAAAGCACCCCAGCAATATTAGCGCTCAGGGAAAGGCTCAGGAAGAAATCTATTAAAGCGCTTGCATTTGTTGGGGTACGTAGTGAGGAGAGTCAACGGCGTTCTGAATACAACGATATTGGAGATGGTTTGAAAAGCCAATCACAGGTGAATGCCATGCCAATTTTGGCCTGGTCCGCGCATGAATTGTGGCTATACATTTTTATGCATGATCTAGTGCTGAACGAGGCGTACCGAAAAGGAATACCCCGTGTGGGATGCCTGCTGTGTCCGATGTCAACTGGCCGTCAGAATGATTTAATACGAATGAATTATCATGAGGCCGTCGCGCCGTTTGTTGATGTAGTTCGTGATACGATTGATCGCGAGTTTTCTTCTGAAGAAGATGCCTATGACTTCGTTTATCAAGGTGGCTGGTATGCAAGGAAAAGTGGCGTATCCTTGAAACATGTCATTGCGGACCTGGGAGTTGAACGCAAAGGTGATCAGGTGATTTGTGAATTTCCAATTGAAGCAGAGCCGAGTTTGAAGGAATGGCTAAAAGCGATTGGTGAGATTAAAGGTGCTGAGTTGTCACTTTTTGAGGACAGCCATAGAGGACTGCTTCAATGTGTGTGGATGAACGGAAAAACTGACAGATCTGTTTCCAAGTACTTGGCATACGCCGTTCACAAGGCTATTGCCTGCACAGGATGTAAGGCATGCGAGGCGGAATGCCCGACAGGGGCATTGCGATTGGAGAATGATTCCTGTGGTCCCAATCTAAAGGTCTTTATTGACGAAGCCATGTGCGTTCATTGCATGAGGTGCTATGCGCCTGACGAGGGCTGTTGGCGGTATTACTCGAAACGATATGCAGGAGCAAAGACGATGAACATCAGTGGTATCAACAAGTACATGACTTTCGGACTGAAACCTGAATGGATTGAAATCCTGGCGAACGAAGGCGCAAGTTTCCGTCAGACAACTTCTCTGGGTAATCGGATGGTTCCAGCGGCCGTGACATGGTTCCGCGAAGCGGGATTGATAGAAGATTCTACGGCTATAACCACAACGCTGCTTTTGGAAGTTGGAAAGAAACTAGGTTTTAACAACTTATTGTTTTGGCAGCTATTATGGTTCCGCCTGGTAAATGTTTCACCGCTTGTGAAATGGTATGTTTGCAATACGGATTTTGACACCGAATATCCAGTGAAGCGGATTGATGAAATCCTGGCTCAATCCGTGGCTTCGGCATCAGTGAGGAAGGGCGCATTGCAGTCGCTTTGTCAACTAATTAAGGCCTCACCGCTTGGCGAAGGAGACAGGGCGATGATTGAAACTGAAATGAAAGGCAGATCTGTTGAAAAGCTTACGCGACGTCCACGTTCTGTGGATCCACTGGTAGTTCTCTACGGGCTTTATATCATGACGGAAAAGGCTGGGTGCAGTGCGTTCACGGTGCGGCAGATGATGGCGGCGGAGTTCGACGGAGAGGTTGTGTCGCCGCTGTCAGCGTTCGGTATCCCACCGGACGAGTTCAAGAAGCAGAGCATGGGGCTGGCGGCGGTGCATCCAGATTTTATCTCGTGCAGCTTTACGCTAGGGTTGGACGAAGTTCGGTTGTTTCCGGAAAAGAAGAATCGGAACGATATAGTAGAATTGATTTTACATAGGTAGCCAACAGGGGGACCATAAGACATGGCATACTATAAAGATTATTTTGGGATCAGACCGGATTACGCGCCAATCATGACGCGTGCAAACATCGATAAAAGCCCAGAAACATGGCTGGCGTTTTACCCGCACGACTCGTTTGTAGAGATTTTGCGAGGATTACTTAATAGCCTAAACGGCGGGAAAAAAACACTATGGATCACGGGTGCCTACGGCACAGGCAAGAGCCATGCGTCGCTAGTATTGCAAAAACTGTTCACGGACGACGAGGTGCGCGTCCTGAAGTGGCTGGATTTGCGAAAAGCACAGATACCGGATCCTGTGCGTAAAGGGGTGCTGAAGCAGCGAGGCGAAAAGACGCTCGTCGTTTATGACGTTAACACCGACGGTGTGGATGCAAAAAACCAATTTCTGATGCGCTTGCAGCGCGGAATAACAAAGGCATTGGAAGTGGGTGGATACACGCTTTCTCTGAAAGGCAAGTTGGATGATGTTATTGAGCGCATACGACAGGATGAGCCGTATTTCTTCGCGGCGCGTGACGCGATGCAAGCGCGGCTCTCGCACCTAAACACGGGCATCAAAACATCGGATGCGTTGGAGAAGAAGCTGCGGGATACGAGTCTGGAGGCGGGGTTGGTCAGCGATGCAATGCAAGTTCTGGAGGCGCGGCACATCTATCTGGGTTCGAGCGCGGAAGAATTTCTTACGTGGGTGGACTCATCCTTGAAAGCAAACGGCATTTCAAAGTTGGTCTATATCTGGGACGAGTTCTCGGCGTTCATGGATCGTAACCGTACGGAATTAAAGACGCTGGAACAGCTGGCGGAGGCCGCACATCAGGGCCGGTATTATATCGTTCCGGTGACGCACATGGAGATTTCGTCCTATTTGGCTGCTGGTTCGGAGAGTGCGAGGAAGTTAAACGACCGGTTTTCGTTCAAGCGGTTGGATTTGCCTAACGAAACGGCGCTGAAACTGGCGGCAGACGCCTTTGTTTTCAAACCGGAGAAAGAAACGGAGTGGAGGCAAGAGCGCGATGCGTTGTGGCACAGCGTGAACGGTGTCGCTGAAAACTACATGGCCGTCAACAAGGCGGGCATCGAAGCGGCGGATTTCAAGGGTATCCTGCCGATACATCCAATGGCGGCTTTCCTGCTGAAGCATCTATCGGTGGCGATCGGATCAAACCAGCGGAGCATGTTCGAGTTTCTGAACGGTGAGGAGTTCAGGGCTTTTATTGAGAAAGGTGGGCTGGATATTTCTGGTTACCAGTTCATTACGGTGGATCATTTGTGGCGGTATTTTGTGGAACGGGACGATTTGGGGACGGGGCAAGCTGTTCAAGAAGCGCGCGCTGAATACGCTCGGCGTGAACAGGATTTGCAGCCGGACGAACGGCGCGTATTCAAAGCGGTGTTGTTGTTTGGCTTGATCGAACAACTGCAGGGAACGGGACATCCGCTACTGAGCGCGGCTGTGGAAAATATCCAACGTAGTTTCGAGGGCGATGGAGCTTTGCAGGGTGTGGATATGATCCTGCGTAATCTGGAGCAGAAGCATTGTTTCGCAATTATGAACGGGCGTTGCGAACGATTCCGTAACCGATCGGATCCAAAGGAGATCGAGGAGAAGAAAGCTGCGTTGGAGGGCAAGTTTGGTGACCTCGTGCTTAGAGACACTGAGTCGGAGCTAATTAGACAGTTGAAAGGTGTCAATTACGGCGGGCGTTTTGATGTTCGTGTGTCCAGCTTAAAAGGTATTACTCCATCAAGCATAGCAAAACGCGACTCTTTTAGTCTCAATGGGAACCGAGTGCTTGTGCAATTCATTCTGGCGCGGGACGAGCAGGAACAAAAAGACATCTCCGAGAAGGCAAAAGAGTTGGCAAAACAGTTCAAAGACCACCGGATGTTGTTCGTGACGCTTCCGGAGGTCAATTTCTGCCGCGATAACGTGAAAGCATGGGAAGACTTCACGGAAAACAGCGCCCGTCTCGCATTAGCAAGCGACAGCGCGAGCAAGAAGGTGTTCGAGACGCAGATAAGAACCGCCAATGCAGCGTGGCAATCTAAAGTGACAAGTGCTGCCAAACTCAGAGTGTACAAACCCAATCCAAACGGGGAGCCGTTCATTGAGGAAGTGACGTGGGGGCAATTGAAAAGAGACTGGCTCACCAGCTATGCGAAACAGACATTTAAAGCATACACGGACGATCTGTGCGGCTTTAACATCAGTGCATTCGCTTTACCGACCGGCCTGCAGAGTTGGGCGATCGCGGGCATAGAGTTCGACAGGTTCACGAAGCCTGGTGCTTGTAAAAATGTTGTGGCTACGTGGAAGAAAAAAGGTGTCACTGGCGAGGATGCATGGTTCGATGCGAATCCTAACCATCCGCTGACACAGTTAAGGGATTTATGCAAGAAACGGCTGGACAACACAGTGGGCGCAGGTAATACCTGCTCCATACGCAAACTCTACATCGACCTGCAGCGACCGCCGTACGGACTGCTGTGTGTTCCACATTCGGCCTTCGTGATGGGATTCGTGTTGAAGACATGGTTGACGGGACAGCGAAAACTGCAGTGGACGGATGGTGTGACAAGTAAGGCGCTGGACGTGACGACGCTGGCGGCAATCATCGAGGCAGTGGTGAAAGACGATGGCGCCAATGCAATCAAGAACGAAAAACTAATCTGTCGCCTATCCAAAGAGGAAAAAGCGTTCATTGAACAAAGCTGTGTGATTTTTGGGAACACTCCGCTTGCGGACGGTACGGTGGAAGCGGCGTTGAACGCGGTCGGGACACGGCTGGAGCAAATTTCTCAACGCGTTCCGCTGTGGGTGCTTCCAGAGTATATCCGTGCGCAAGCGGAGCCGGGCGTGGAGATGATGGGCAAGGTAATCAATGCGCTGTGTGCGGCGAACAGTATCAGTTCCAAAGGAGACACCGAGACTCGCGGCAGCAAGGTGAAAGAGATTGGCGAGATTCTTTTGGTAACGCCCGGGCTGGCGGAGGCAATGGCCAAGTACATGACACCGGTGGTGTTTGAGGAGGCATTCCAGCAGTATGTGGATGGCGTTAAGCCGGAATTGAAAGAGGCGGCGGAGCGTATAGGTGATTCGTCGCACTTCTATATTAAGGCGGTCAAAAACCGTTTTGCAGCAACGAGCGGTTGGCTGTGGAAGCGCGATGATGCCGAATCAGTACTGGAAGAGGTTTACCGGAAGGCGCTGTGCCTAGAGCATATCCAAGGGTTGATTGGCTCATCGGGATACATGAGCTTCGAGGACGCGCTGAAACACTTAAGCAATGTAGTGCTGTGTGAGAACAAAGTACCGACGAAGTTCTGGGAGAGAAAGCATCCAGCGCTGCAGCACTTCTTTACATTAATCGACAGGCCATTGTTGGTTGGCGAGGACGTGATAACCTTTGGAGAGATTCTGGAACAGCAAGATAAGGTTATCCGCGAGGTGTTCTTCGACAAGGCACAAGCGCGGCAATTGGATGCGATGCAGGAAATTTTCGGAGAGATCTGGCCGATCGCAATAAAAGAAGGACGTGAACTCTACAACACCTTTCCTTCAGATTCAGCAAGAGTCGATGAGCAGATTTTCAAAACGCAAGGGCGTGGCAAGATCGAGGAATACAGTCAGAGGCTGGTTTCCAAGCAGGTGGCTGCACTGTGGCGCGAACGGACAGGCACGGAATCGCCTGTTGAGTGGAGCCACAAACACGCGCTGCCTGCCGAATGTGTATTGGCGGTTGATGATGCCAAGAGTGTCATAGATGCGGTTGCAAATCCGGAAGGGGTATCGAAGGAACGCTTACACTCTGTGCATGACGAACTTGAAAAAGAGGGTGCATTTGTGGATGTGGCCACGGCGGGTAAAAAATTCCTCAAACGGGTGCTGCCCGCGCGTTATCAAAAAATCGGTTTCAGTGTCGGAGAATTAAGCGATTGGCTGTGCGGAAAATTGGGTGACGCACCGGGCCGATGGTTGACGGACGGAGGGCTTCGCGAAGCGGTCGAGGCGTTCGTCAAGCAAGGATATGATAATAATGTGCGGAAGCAGGCTGCGGAAAAAGTGAATATGCTTACCGATGCCGATGCGAAGATACTGCTCCTGAAGATGATTGATCATATCCCCGATGTAGGGCTTTCGGTGCTGGAGTAATACCATGACACTGATCGAGTATTGCGAATACATCAGGAATCCCCTCGCGGAGGCGAAGGCGCGGGTAGTGATCGTACCTCCGGGCGAGATCTGGACGGCGTTGCGACGATTCTATCGGGAACGCGACGACTTTGAGTTGCGTTTGAGCGATCTGGTGAAAGAACGGGCGTGGCTCCCAATGCCTGACGAAGTTTTCGGGCGGGTGCGTGATGCGATGACTGCACAGGAGACAAGTGGTAAGGCTGTGCTGTTGCTGGGGATGCCCGGCTATCTTGCGTTGTTAACGGACGAGAATAGACGGGCTGCGATTGTCGCTTTACGAGAATGGATAGACGGTGTGTCTGGGCGGGAAACGGTTTGTTTTTTGCGGTGTGATAACGAAATTGGATTGACTATTAAGGAAGTTTTTACCAATCCGCGTTACCACCATGGGAAACAACTGATTGAAATTGACGCCGAACAGGTCGTTCCTAAGATCGAAGCGGGGCGTATGGAGGTGACGCTGGTCGGAGACGATTTAGCATCCTTCATCCCGGACGCGTGCGACACATTTCAGAAGTATTTGCGATATATAGAGGAACATCCGAACGACAGCTATGTTCGGCGGATTGTTGTTGCCACGGAAGGGCGAGAATTGGCGGGGATCAACGCTGAAGTGCGACAGGTGGTGAATTTAAGGGATTTCGTTCGTGTATTTTACGATGTGGAAGATGTGAGCTTGTCCGAAGATGCCTTGCGGTTGATGTGCGAGCTGGGTAAAGAGGGTGAGGGGAAAATATTGTCGGAAACGATCAAGACGCTGTTTTTCCCTGAAGGTGGAATCGCAAAGCGCGTCTTGTGCGTGTTTGACAAACGCACGGGCGCGGCGCGCGAAGTGTTACTGTGGCTGTTAAAACACGTCGCATCCAAGGGGAGTTACCTTGATTATGTTGTAAGGCAAGAGAGGGTTGTTGTTGGCAACTTCCGCTCCGCATACGTAATGGGCGCGGCGGAATGGCTGGATGAATCGATGGCTCTTGATAGCGAACGTCGGGATGCTATACGGGAAGCAGACGTTAGAATGTCCGACGCGGACATCAGGCAGTTCATTGCACGTTGCGTGGGCGAATCAACATCGCGAGTTGCGCCATGGTTGAATTGCGGGACGGATGCGGAGCGGGCGGAATTACTGCGGCGTTGCGCTGCGGATGGCATTGTGTCGAACATCGTAAAGGTTGTGTATCCAGAAACCACAACCTATTTAAATATGGATCTCGTTTTCGGCGATGTCACACTTGAAGAGTATTTCAGGGAATACCGTGAACTCAAAATAACTGACCGCGTAACGCGAGAGTTTTACGAGAGGGCACAGCGGGTGGTCCCTCAGAGTTCAGTGCAATCAAGGGACGCGATGGTACAACGGTATGCCTCGGACGACGGGTGTGCGTTGTTAGTTGTCGACGCAATGGGGGCGGAGTGGCTGCCGATGTTAGTGGCAATGGCCCGGCTACGGAATATTGGCATTGATGAAATTACGGTCAGCGAAGCGCATTTGCCGACAACGACAAAATTCAACAGCATCTATTGGCTAGACGTCAAGAGAAGGTTGCCAGACATCAAACGGTTCGACAACATCGTGCACAACGGTGCGAGGACGCACGAGGATCTGCGGGCAGAGGAGAACTTGGTTGCGGCACTGGATGTTATCGGTAATGAGGTGTTGCCACGCATTGCGGAGGGGCTGACTCAGTTTGAAAGGGTGCTTGTCACTGCAGACCACGGGAGTTCGAGGCTGGCTGTGTTGGCGTGGCAGTACAAACCGAGGCTGGCACGAACGCTTGCCTGTGAGGCTGACGCGGAAGTCGCAGATTGGCGCTTCCGTGAGCGGGCGATGCAGGGCAGATGTCCGCCGGAACTGGAGGAAACGTTGGATGGCAGGTATTGGGTGGTGCGTGGGTATAACCGGCTACCCAAGAAGGGCGGAGGACAGTGTTTTGAGCTACACGGTGGGGCAACTCTAGAGGAGCGACTAGTGCCTGTTGTGGTTTTCTCAAGATCAGGACAGTTCGTGCCGAAAGCGAAGACCAGTGAAAAACGTGCGCAGATTGTTGAGAAAGACGATTTTGATCTGTAGTTTCACCGAGGGCAATCAACCATGGTTGACACTGTAAAATTGCGGACTACATTCCCGGACACGACTGTCTTTAAGGATCCGAACATCGTGGCCATCTTCAAAGCTGCATCGATTCCGTCATTTCTGCGGGATTGGATTTTGAAGCGCAAAGCGGAGTCTGACGGTAGAATCCATGATGCTGAGGCATTGCGAAAGTACATTTACGAAATCATCCCGCGTCGGGAAAATTTGCTGGAATTGAAGGATGCAGCGCGAAGCGAGGGATGCACGAAGAAGTTTCTGGCCAAAATTGAAATCCAATTCAGCGTTCGGTCCAATGAATACACATTTGCTATTCCGGAATTGGGGCTGAGTAATGCTGAAACGCTGATCGAGGATTATGTATGGGACCGGATCAAAGGTGATGTTGTAAAAACTGCTGGTGGCTGGGGATTGGTACAATTGGGCTATCGCAGCCCGGATAGCGAGAGTCCTCGAGGATGTTTCACGCTCTTAGAGTACAAGAATTTCTGTCCGTACACGATTGATCTGGACGCCTATAGGGAAGCTCGCAGTCAGTTCACTGCCGAGGAATGGATAGACGTTGTGTTGGGAGCGATTGATTACAACCCGGAAGGATACGAAGACTGGGTACAGAAACACACGGTGCTGACGCGCCTGCTGCCGTTCATAGAACCGCGGCTGAATTTGGTAGAACTGGCACCCAAGGGAACGGGCAAGTCGTATATGTTCGGGCAGGTAGGGAAATACGGTTGGCTGGTCAGCGGGGGGACACTGACGCGGGCGAAGATGTTTGGAGACATCAATGGGAAGAGCCCTGGCCTGATTGCTTCGAATGACTTTGTAGCGCTGGACGAAATCCAGTCGATCAACTTCAACGACCCAAGCGAGATGCAGGGTGGGTTGAAAGCTTACATGGAGAGTGGTGAGATCACCGTCGGCAAGAACCGTATCATTGGCGGCGCCGGTGTCATCCTGCTGGGTAACATCCCGCAAACAGAGATGGACGAAACCAGAGATATGTTCCAAAGGCTGCCGGACGTGTTTCACGAGTCGGCATTGCTTGATAGATTCCACGGATTTATCCGGGGGCGTGACATCCCGCGCATGAGTGAGAACCTGAAAATTAACGGATGGGCGCTCAACACGGAGTATTTTTCTGAAATCATGCACATGCTACGCCAGCCGGCGGAAAATCTGATTTACCGACATGTCGTCGAAAAGCTAGTGGACTATCCTTCCGGGGCCGATACCCGCGACACGGAAGCTGTTTTACGGTTGTGCACGGCCTACCTTAAACTGCTGTTCCCGCACGTCATAGAACCGGATGGAATCGATAAGGGAGATTTCAAACGATACTGTCTGCGGCCCGCTGTACAGATGCGCACGGTGATCAGGCAGCAGTTGCAGAGGATAGATCCGTTTGAATACGGAGGGAAGAACGTAGCCGCATATACGTTACGCGAGGTAGCTCAATGAGCGGAGGTAAACAAATCAGCTGTGCCTATTGCGACAGAGATAAACTTACCAAAAATGACATTGGGCTTAACAAGAAACTCATCCACCAGCAGGTTGAAAAGATGATGTGCATGACGTGTATGGCCGCGTATTTTGAGACGACAGAAGAGGAACTGAAAGAAATGATAGAGGGATTTAAACAGCAAGGCTGTGCGTTGTTCGGGTGAGGCAGGGGAGAAAAATGATTTATGCCGATAATGCTGCTACGACCAAAATATCGGATAGTGTCTTAAAGAAAATGCTCCCGTTTTTGCAGCAGCAATATGGCAACGCTTCCAGCCAGCATTCACTCGGGATAAAAGCAAAATACGCCGTTGAACAAGCTCGCCAGCAAGTTGCCTTGGCTATAGGAGCAGAGCCTTCTGAAATTGTGTTCACTTCAGGAGGATCTGAGAGCAATAGTTGGGTGTTGTCTTCCGTGAGCAATGGTCATGTTGTTACTTCCTTTATTGAGCATCACTCTGTCCTAAACGCATGCCATTCGCTTAAGCGTAAGGGCATCGATGTGACTTACCTACCAGTTGATAGCAAGGGCCGCGTTTCGTTAGAGAGCTTAAAAGAAGCCGTTCGTACCGACACTAAACTTGTTTCTATTATGCTTGCTAACAACGAAATTGGGACAATTCAACCTATAGCTGAAATCGGGGAATATCTTCGTGAACGTGGAATTCTGTTTCACACCGATGCAGTTCAGGCAGTTGGTCATATACCTGTCGATGTTAAGGAACTTAAAGTCGATTTTTTAACTGCTTCCAGCCATAAATTTAATGGGGCAAAAGGAACGGGTATTCTCTACAAACGAAATGGCATTTTATTGTCGCCTATGATCTTTGGAGGGGCGCAGGAATGCGGGGTACGTGCTGGAACTGAAAATGTTGCAGGGATTGTGGCAGCGGGATGTGCAATCAATGAAAACCTCGTTGATATGAACGCAATTGCCGATAAACTATTGGCGTTTGTTAAGGCAACCATAAATGGAATACGCGCTAAAATACCAGATATAATTATTAACGGTGATGAGAATAATCGCTTGCCCGGATTTGTCAACATAGTCTTTGATGGTACAACAGGCGAATCCCTTATGTATTTATTGGACTTAAAGGGAATATGTGTGTCTACGAGTTCTGCTTGCATGTCTGGAAAGGACGAGCCTTCGCATGTGCTAATGGCAACGGGGCTAACTGAACAGCAAGCAAAATCTGCAATTCGCATTTCGTATGGCAGGTATAACAGTATGGATGAAGTAGAAATTATTGTAGCGAGCATTTGTAGTGCTTACGAAAAAATCTTAGCAGCAAAGTTATAAGGTGTGACTCGACTATCGGTTAATATGTAAAAATCAGGGATCTGCCCCCTTCACGGACCAGCCGGAATCTCAAGCCGCTATTCCGAACATTCCGGCAGTTCAAGGAGGAACCGCCATGCCGGGACCACTTCGATGGTCCCGCCGTCGGCCTCGATCCGCTCGTCCTCGCTGCGGGTTACGATGGTTCCGGCTTTCAAGCCCAGTTCGGCCATCGCCTCACTCAAGGCCGCAGTTTCCCGTTTCCGCGTTTGCGGCGCCGCCAGAGACTCGCACACCTGGACGAGCATCTGCGGGCGGCCGCGCATCGGGACGATGAAATCGACCTCCCGGCCGGTCTTGGTCTTGTAATAGT
>CAZODI010000011.1:58548-92328 GCA_964578535.1 uncultured Syntrophaceae bacterium | reverse complement strand
TGCTGCATCGACTCCGAGAGGATCGGCTCGCGGTCGAGGACGGCTTCGATCGACTTCAGCGGCCGATCGCTCTCCGGGGCCGGGCCGACAGCGACGCAGTAGCCGACCGTGTGACGATTGGCCCGGCCAAACGGTGCCCGCACGCGCTGCCCCGGGCCGAGGAGCTTTTGCAAGTGCTCTGGGACCAGGTAGGTATAGACGGTGTCCACTGGGCGGTTGAAGACGACCTGCGCCGCCAGAAGTTTGGTATCCCTCGCCGCGGGCCGCGCGGGCGGCGGCTGGACCGCCGGGAGGTAGAAGGAGTCTGGTTCCGACTCAGTGAGTAGCGTCTTTTCCATGAGAACAGCCCCGCGGGAAGTCAGTTCGGCCGCAGCCGGCAAGGAAACATCCCTGGAGATCCATCGTTTTAATTTTACGCCTTTTCCCTGACATGGACAAGCGTTCACTACCGCTGAATTTTCGGGGAATTCCCGGTAGATGCTGGCAGTGCTGGCATCGCAGAGAGAAGTGGCCAACAGTCAGTGGCCAGTGATCAGTGGCCAGTGATCACTGGCCACTGATCAGTGGTCAGTGGTCAGTGGTCAGTGGTCAGTGGTCAGTGGTCAGTGACGGACAGGCTGGTGGCCAGACCGGAGATGGTGGACGTTTCCTTCACCCATCACTAGCCACTAGCCACTGACCACCGGCCCCTGATTTTGTTGCAGGCGGAGAGCCCTTCAGCCATACTGCGACGGCGGACTGGGTGGCGTCCCGGGTTTGGATCCAAAGGAGCTGGCGATGCGGTGCTGCTGGGCGTGGATGGTGACCACTTTGATGACAAGCGCGGCCCTGGCCGCCGAACCGAATCTCGGGTTTCGGCCCGCCCAGGAATCGGGCTACTTCCAGTTCGACACCGGCACGGTCCGCGGCAAGATCCGCCTGGCGCTGCTGGAGAGCAGGAAGCACAAGATCGAGACCGATCGCGACGTGGAGGCGTTCCTGGAGACGCTGCCCTTTTTCGTCCGGGGCACCTACGGCGGCAATACGTCCTGCGTGGAGATCGGGGGGGGTAAGGAGACCGTTCTGTGCGACGCCGGCACGGGGCTCCGGGACTTCGGCAACGCTTTCTTAAAGTCCGGTCGCGGCTCGGGAACCAACAACGCCGTCTTTCACCTGTTCATCACCCATGTCCACTGGGATCACATCCAGGGTTTCCCGTTCTTCGTCCCGGCTTACATGCCGGGGAACCAGGTCGTCATTTACGGCGTTCACCGGGACCTCAAACGCTCGATCACGCACCAGCAGGACCCCCCTTTTTTCCCGGCACCGCTTTCATCCATGAGGGGGGACATCCGGTTCGTCACCCTCGAGGAGGACAGGGACTACGAGATCGCCGGACTGACGGTCCGGGCGATCCAGCAGAATCACCCGGGAGACTCCTACGGGTATTCGTTCGCCGGGAACGGCCGTAAGATCGTCTATGCCACCGACGCGGAGCACAAAAAGGAGAACAACCCGGGCACAGACGGCTTTGTGGAGTTCTTCCGCGACGCCGACCTGCTGATCTTCGACGCCCAGTACACCCTGCTGGATGCGATCGACACAAAAGAGAACTGGGGCCACTCGAGCAACCTGACGGCCGTGGAGCTGGCCGTCCAGGCGGGGGTGAAACGGCTGTGCCTGTTCCACACGGAGCACAGCTATTCCGACGAGGTGATCGATCAATTCTGCCGGGACACGAGGAAATACCTGAAAATCCACGCCGAGGCCGAACGGCACCCCATGGAGATCATGGCGGCCTACGACGGCCTGCGAATCGATCTCTGACACCCTGTCCCGGGCGCGTCCCGCCGGGGGCGCATCCCGCACATGATTTCCGGCCCGCCGCGGAAGGATGTTTGCTACAACGCGGCCGGCATTCCATTCGATAGAGGCGCCATCCGTTGCGCCCTCTGACATCAACTATTCATCTTGCCACAGCAGCCCTCTGTTCCTTGCAGTGAACAACATATGGATTCCTTGTTCGGCATGTTGTGCATGGCTTTCGTGCGAGCGGGTTGGCTATTTCTCATTACCATGAAATCATTGCGGTAAATCCGCTTCAACGGATGGCACCTTTCTTGCGGCTGTTGTCCTGAAGCATCCGGCATGTACCCGGTCCATGCAGCCGGGGCAGACGTCTTTTCCCCCTCCACCTCCAACAGGTCCGGACAAGACGATGCTCAAGATCACCAATCTCGAGACAACCTATCATGATGTCATCCTGGCGCTGAAAGGCATCTCGGTCGCGGTCCCGGAAGGCGCGATCGTGGCTCTTTTAGGCTCCAACGGGGCGGGAAAGACAACGACCATCAATACCGTCTGCGGGATCCGGAAGACCCTGAACCTGGAAGTCGAGGACGGGACGATCGAGTTTGCGGGGTCGGTCATCAACGACCGGGCGCCCCACGAGATCGTGGCCCTGGGGATCTCGCAGGTTCCCGAGGGAAGGCGGATCTTCGCGGAGCTGACCGTGGAGGAGAACATCCGGATCGGGTCGTGGCGGATCGACCGCAGGCGCTACCCGGAGAACCGCGAGCGCGTGCTCCGGCATTTCCCGGTCCTCCGGGAGCGGGGGCGGCAGCTGGCTGGATACCTGAGCGGCGGCGAGCAGCAGATGCTGGCCATCGCAAGGGCCCTGGTGGCGGAGCCCCGGCTTCTCATCATGGACGAGCCCTCCCTGGGGATCGCACCGATCGTGGTCCGGGAGATCTTTGAGATCATCCACCGGATCAACGTCGAGGAGGGGACCACGATCCTCCTGGTCGAGCAGAACGCCAATGCAGCCCTCTCCGTGGCCGGTTACGGCTATATCATGGAGAACGGGCGCATCGTCATGGAAGGGTCGGCGGCGGAACTCCGGGAGAGCAGGGATATCCGCGAGTTCTACCTGGGCCTGACGGAGGTGGGGACCCGGAAGAGCTTCCGGGACGTGAAGCACTACCGGCGGAAAAAGCGATGGCTTTCGTGAAGGACGCGGGTGCGGAACTTCTGGCGCTGGAGGACCTGTCGATTCATTTCGGCGGCATCCGGGCCCTCGAGAACGTCTCCCTCTCCGTGCGGGAAGGGGAGATCTACTCCATCATCGGCCCCAATGGGGCCGGAAAAACGACCCTCTTCAACTGCATCAGCGGAATCTACCGGTACCAGCGGGGGACCATCCGCTTCGCCGGGGAATCGATCACCGGCCGGAAGCCTCACGAGATCGCCCGCCTGGGCGTCGGCCGTGCCTTCCAGAACATCGCCCTCTTCCGGGGCATGACCGTCCTGGACAACCTGCTGTCGGCCCGGGAGCCGATCCTCCGCTACGGCCTGGTCGAAGCCGCCCTGTTCTGGGGAAGATGCCGGCGGGAAGAGATCCGGAGCCGCGACGCCGTCGAGGAGATCGTCGAATTCCTCGATCTCCAGGCGGTTCGGAAGCTGTCCGTGGGGAGCCTCCCCTACGGAGTCCAGAAGCGTGTGGAACTGGCCCGGGCCCTGGCCATGAGCCCCCGGATCCTGCTGGTCGACGAGCCGGTGAGCGGCATGAACCTGGAGGAGCGGGAGGACATGGCGCGCTATCTCATCGACATCAATGAGGAGATGAACATCACGATCGTGCTGATCGAGCACGACATGGGACTTGTGATGGACCTGTCCGACCGGGTCTCCGTTCTGAACTTCGGAACGCGGATTGCCGAGGGAACACCCGATGAAATTGCCGGGAATCCCGAGGTGATCCAGGCCTACCTGGGGGCGTAGCGGACCATGGAAACGACGGACACAACCCTGCCCCGGCTTCTGATTGAAAAGACGGACCGCTACGGCGACCGGGTCGCCATGCGGCGGAAGTACAAGGGCATCTGGCAGGAGATTTCCTGGCGGATGTACCTCGAACGGGTACAGGCCCTGGCCGCGGGACTGGCGAAACTTGGGATGGAGCGGGGCGACCACGCCTCCATCCTTGGGGAGAACTGCCCGGAGTGGGTCATCGCCGACCTGGCGATCCAGAGCCTGGGCGGCGTCTCCGTGGGCGTCTATCCCACCAACTCGGCGGAGCAGGTGCACTATATCCTGGATCACTCCCGGTCGAGGTTCGTCGTCGTCAAGGACCAGGAGCAGGCCGACAAGGTCCTCCTGGTGGCGGACCGGCTGCCTCTTCTTGCGAACATCGTTGTCATCGACATGAAGGGCCTCCGGAACCACCCGGACCGGCGGATCGTCCCTTTTTCGCAGGTGGAAGAGGAAGGGCGCGAGGAGGTCCGGAGGACTCCCGGGGCCTTTGCCGAGGCCGTTTCCAGGACGCAGCCCGACGACGTGTCCTTCATCGTCTACACCTCCGGCACGACGGGCGCCCCCAAGGGGGCCATGATCACCCACCGCAATATCATCCATCAGATCCTTTATGCCCTGCAGCCAGTGCTTCACCTGGGAGAGAAGGATTCGATCCTCTCCTATCTCCCGCTGTGCCACATCTTTGAGCGGAACCTGGCCATGGCGATGCCGCTGGTTCTGGGCTACACGGTCAATTTTGCCGAGTCCATCGACACGGTCCAGGAGAACCTGCGGGAGATATCCCCCACGTTCTTCGCTGCGGTACCGCGGATCCTGGAGAAGATCCATTCGACGGTGCGGATCAAGATGGAGGACTCGACGCGCTTCAAGCGGTTTCATGTCCGCCTCTGGGAGACCCCGGGAAAGGCCGTCGCCCAGTGCCGGATGAAACTGCGGCCGGTGCCGCCGCTTCTCCGGCTGGCGTACACCCTGGGGTACCTGTGGAGCTACCGACCGCTCCGCGACCGGATCGGACTTGCCGACTGCCGGTGCATCATGAGCGGCGGCGCGCCCATCGCGCCGGAGATCCTGGCCTTTTTCCGGTCCCTGGGGATCCGGACGGTCGAGATGTACGGCCTGACGGAGACCGCAGGAGGGGCCACGGGTCCCCATGGACGGATCAAGCACGGATCGGTGGGTGAGCCCTGCCGTGCCCTGGAGTGCAGTCTGGCCGCGGACGGGGAGATCCTGCTTCGGGGCGACTCGATCTTTGCCGGGTACTACCGCGACGAAACGGCCACCGGAGAGGTAATCCGCGACGGCTGGCTCCATACCGGCGACATCGGCCAGTTCGACGAGGACGGCCACCTCTTCATCGTCGACCGCAAGAAGGACATCATCGTCACCTCCGGCGGCAAGAACATCTCCCCCTCGGAGATCGAGAATCGCCTCAAGTGCAGCAGTTATATCAAGGAGGCCATCATCGTGGGCGAGGGCCGCAAGTATCTGACCGCCCTGATCCAGATCGACTACGACAACGTGGGCAACTGGGCCCAGCGGAGACGGATCCCCTACACGACCTACCGGAGCCTGGCGGAGAACCCGGACATCTACCGTCTGGTCCAGGACGAGGTGGAGGCCGTGAACGAGCACTTGGCCCAGGTGGAGCGGGTCAAGAAATTCCACATTCTCGTCAAGGAGCTCGACCAGGACGACGAGGAAGTGACGGCGACGCAGAAAGTGAAGCGGAAGATCATCGACGAGCGGTTCTGCCGGGAGATCGAGCGGATGTACGGCGAGGCCGGGAAAAGCGGACCGGGGGCATAGCCGGCGGGAAGGCACGGAAGTCGGGAGGACGGAAAGGCGGGGAGGCGTGGATGGAGAAGGTGCTGGAAATCGCATTCAACGGAATGTCCATGGGCGCAATCTACGCGCTGCTGGCGCTCGGATTCGTCATGATCTTCAAGTCCACGGGCGTTCTGAATTTCGCCCAGGGGGAACTGGCCATGGCGGGGGCCTTTCTTTGCTTCACCTTCGCCACGCTTGCGCAGTTCCCCTATGTCCTGTCCTTCCTCCTCGCGCTGGGCGCTGCGGCCGTTCTGGGAGGCGTCGTGGACGTCGTGTTCTTCCGGCGCATGGTGGGGGAACCGGTCTTCTCGACAATCATGGTCACCGTCGGGCTGGCCAGCATCCTCACCTCCCTGGCGGGCTTCCTCTGGGGGCATGACGTCTACTCCATCGTCTCCCCCTTCACGGACAAGACGGCGGACCTGGGCGGCCTGGTCGTCTCACAGGGATCCCTGTACACCATGGCCGTGTCGGTCGTGCTCTTCCTCCTGCTCCTCCTGTTTTTCAATCGTTCGCTCCTGGGGATCGCCATGAAAGGAACGGCGGAGGACGCCGATACGGCGGGCCTGATGGGCATCAATGTGAAATGGATCCACGCCCTGGCCTGGGTCCTCGGGGCGGTGCTGGCCGCCGTGGCGGGGATCTTCCTGGCGGAGCAGAGCTTCGTCCGCCTCTCCATGAGCCACACGGGGATCAAGGCCATGGCGGCGGCCATTCTCGGCGGGATGGAGAGCGTCGGCGGCGCCATCCTGGGAGGGCTTCTCATCGGGATCATCGAGAGCCTGGCCGCGAATTACCTGAGCGGACTGGAGCTGGGGAATTTTCATTTCGGGGATATCAAGGACGTCGCCGCCTTTGCGATCATGATCCTTGTCCTGATGATCCGCCCTCACGGCCTCTTCGGCCGGAAGAAGGTGGAGCGGGTGTAGCGTCATGGGACGATCCTTCAAGACGAGCTACGGGGCCGACATGGCCCTGCTCCAGAACCTGTGGGTGAAGACGTGGCTGGCCCTGTTCCTGGTGGTCCTCGCCGTCGCCCCATTCCTTCTGACGCGCTACCAGCTCAGCATCCTCAACGAGATCCTGATCGCCGTCATCGGGGCGCTGGGCCTCAACCTCCTGACGGGGTTCACCGGCCAGATCTCGCTGGGCCACGGCGCCTTCCTGGCCATCGGGGCTTACACGACGGCCCTCCTGACGAGCGAGCTCGGCCTTCCGTTCGTCGTTTCCCTGCCCCTGTCCGGGTGCATGGCGGCGCTCCTGGGAATGGTCGTCGGGATTCCCTCCCTGCGGCTGAAGGGGCTTTACCTGGCCCTGGGCACCCTGGCCTTCGGCTTCATCGTCGAGTATGTTCTTTTTCACTGGGATCTTACCCAGGGAGACCGGGGGCTGCCCGTGCCGCCCATGAGCCTGGGGGGATTCACCGCCGATACGGAGCGGGAGGTGTTTTTTGCCCTCGCCGTCCTGGCGGTCCTGGCGGTCCTGGCGGCGAAGAACATCGCCCGGACGAAGATCGGCCGGAGCTTCTGCGCGATCCGGGACCGGGACATCGCGGCGGAGGCCATGGGCATCCCGCTGGCCCGGTACAAGATCATGGCCTTCGGCATCAGCGCCTTCTATGCCGGGGTGGCCGGCTGTCTTGTGGCCCACTACCAGAAATGGATCGTTCCCGGCCTCTTCGATCTCTCGCTCTCCCTCGCCTACATCGCCATGATCGTGCTGGGAGGGCTTGGAACCATCCTGGGGTCGGTCCTCGGTGCGCTTCTGATTTCGGGGATTCCCCACGGCATCACCTACGCCGTGGATGCCTTCAAGGAGACCCACCCGGCCCTGAGCGGGCTGATCGTGGACTTCAAACTGGGGATCTTCGGCCTGATCATCGTGCTCACGCTCCTCTTCGAGCCGCGGGGCCTTTTCGGTATCTACCTGAGGGCAAAGACGTACTGGAAGACGTGGCCTTTCCGTTACTGAGGCTGCGAATGTCCGGAAACCGGCTCTTTCGGGTCTGCAGGGGGCGGACCGGGAAGGGTATTCAACCAGGGAATAAAGGAGGAACGCCATGAAGAAGAGAACCGTCCTGTCCGCCCTTGTGGCGGGAATGCTGATCGGCCTGGTCGTTGCGGCCGGTTCATGGGCCGCCGATGTGCGGGGCGTCACGGACAAGTCCGTCAAGATCGCCTGCCTGGTCGACCTGTCCGGGCCGGGCAAGTACGGAGGACCCCCGGTGGCCGACGCCTTCCGGGATTACGTGGCCTGGGTCAACGACACCGGCGGCATCAACGGCCGGAAGGTCGACCTGGTCGTCGAGGACAACGGCATTCTTCCGAACACCACCATGGCGGCCGCCCGAAAAGTGCTCCTGAAGGACGGCGTTTTCGCCATCGCCTTCAACCTCGGAAGCGCCGGGGCCAGCGCGATCGTTCCCCTCTGCCAGGAGAACAAGGCCGTCCTGATGCCCCACGGCGCGAACAAGAAGTTCTACCACCCGGGCAACAAGTGGGTCTTTGTCCCCCACACGGCGCAGTACGACATGGCGACCCGGGCGGTGGAGTATGTCCTGGAGAAGAACCCGAAGGCCCGCATCGGCATCATCTATCAGGATGACGACTTCGGCCGGGAAGGGCTGGAAGGAGCCCGGGCGGCGGCGGCCTTCAAGAAGACGGCCCTCGTGAAAGAGGCGCCCTACAAGACCGGGACCATCGACTTCACCCCCCACATGAACGCCATGCGGGACGCAAAGGTGGATACGATCGTCCTGTGGACCTATCTGCCCCAGTCGGCGGCCGTCATCAAGCAGAAGGCCAGGATGGGCTGGAGCGTCAACCTGATCTCCAACAACACCACCGGCGTTCCGCCTCTTTTCGCCCTGGCGGGCGAGCAGGCGGACGGCTACATGCTTGTCACGCCCTACGCACCGGGATGGATGGATCTGCCCGGCATCAAGCGGATCAAGCAGATCAACGCGAAGTACGGCGATCCGAAGAAGACCCTCGGCAACCCGGCCTATCCCGATTATCTCTACCTTGCCGCCTGGGGCTACATCGAGTCGTTCGGGGAGGGGCTCCGCAAGGCAGGCCGCAACCTGACACCGGACTCCTTCGTCCAGGGCCTGGAGAGCATCCGGAATCACGACATGGGCGGCCTGTGCCCGAACATCACCTTCGGGCCGAAGCGGCACGTGAGCAGTTTTTCCAGCCTGATCCTGAAGGCCGACGGCAAGAAGAAGCGCTTCGTCATCGTCGATCCCATCCGCGAACCAAAGACGCCCCGGTAGGCATGGACGCGCCGGGCGGATCGGCCCGCCCGGCGCCGGATTCGAACGGCCGGCCGACGAAGGGCGGTGACGGCACCGCAGCGGGGACATCGAGCCGGCCGCGACCCATGGCATGATGGAGGGATGAGGATGAAGGCACCGGCGAAGATCCGGACGGAACTCACGGAGATGCTGGACATCGACTATCCCATCATCGGGGCGCCGATGTTCCTGGTCTCCTATGAGGAGCTGGCGGCGGCGGTCTCCCTGGCCGGAGGGCTGGGGACACTGCCGCTGCCGAATTTCCGGACCGTCGAGGACCTGAAGCGGACCCTCGAAGCGGTTCGCCGCGCCACCGATCGGCCCGTCGGAGTGAACATCCACCTGTCGGGAAAGTTTGCCTGGCGGGAGCAACTGGCGGTCTGCCTGGATTACGGCGTCCGATTTTTCCTGACGTCCCTCGGAGATCCCCAGCTCATCCTCGGAGCCGTCCACGGGAAGGGCGGTGTCGTGTTTGCCGACGTGGTCTCGCTCCGCCAGGCCGTCCGCGCCCGGGAGAAGGGCGTCGACGGCCTGGTGGCCGTGGGCTCCGCCGCGGGAGGGCACGCCGGAACGACCCCCGCCCTGATTCTTGTTCCTTATTTGAGAGCAAAAACCGGGCTGCCCGTTGTGGCCGCCGGCGGCATCAGCACGGGTGCCCAGATGGCGGCGGCGCTCGCCGTGGGGGCCTGCGGCGTCGTTGTGGGGACGCGGCTGATCGCCACCCCGGAAGCGCGGGCGGCGGAGGCCTACAAGGAGGCGATCGTCCGGTCCGATCCCGACGACATCGTCGAGAGCGACCGGATCACCGGCAACCCGGCCAACTGGCTGGCCGACAGCATTCGGGCTTTCGGGGAGCGGCCCGATCCAGCCTCGAAGCGCTGGCGGGATTTCTGGAGTGCCGGACGAAGCGTGGCCCAGGTGGAGGACATCCGGCCCGCCGGGGAGGTCATCCGGGAGATGGCGGCTTCCTATGTCGAGGCGGTCCGCCTCCTCGATGGGACGCTTGCGGGATAACCGCTGATTCCCGCGCCCCCGCGGAGTATGGCTCTTCCGGGGCGCGGGGGCTGTCGCGGGGGCTTCCGTCGTCGCGGAAGCTTTTCCGTGATACGGCGTTTTGTATCGGGAAGCTGCGGGGATGGAAAAGCTTCCTGAATGCTCCTCTGGAAACCCCCGGCCGCGCCCCCGCGGAGTATGGCTCTTCCGGGGCGCGGGGGCTGTCGCCAGGAGGCCGCAGGCAGGGACAGGTTTCAAACCGGTCCTCATTTTCGGGTTTCTGGTACGACCGGATCGGTCCTGCGTTCCCCCGAGGCGGGTGCGCGCAACATGCAGGCGGTCCTGCGCAACATGTTGTGCAGGACAGAGGCGCCGGTCCCCTCCGGCCATTCAATCTAACCGATATAATTGTTCAATTAACCTATCGGCCAATGGCACCGATCTTGCAAAATTAACAGGAGTGACCGTCCATCGGTCCTCATCGATCAAAGGGGAGCGGATTCGACACCGCACCCGCCGACCGGCAAATCCACGCAGAAAGGAGAACAGTTTTGGATACTTCTTACTTGGCCCTGGAAGGAAAGGTAGCCCTCGTAACGGGAGGAAGCCGCGGAATCGGCAAGGCCATCGCCCTGGCGCTGGCCGACGCGGGGGCGGATGTGGCGGTCAGCGCCCGGAAGCTGCCGGACCTGGAGAAAGTGGCGGAGGAGATCCGCGCCAAGGGGCGGCGTGCCCTTGCCGTCTCGGCCCACGTGCGGGAGATGGACGCCATCCGCAACATGGTGGACGCCGTCATGAAGGAATTCGGCCGGATCGACATCCTGGTAAACAACGCCGCCACGAATCCCGGCATGGGGCTCCTCGTGGATATGGAAGAAAAGATGTACGACCAGATCATGGTCACCAACCTCAAGGGCTACACAATGACGAGCATTCTGGTGGGCAAGATCATGCAGGGCCAGAAGAGCGGCAACATCATCAACATCTCCTCCGTGGGCGGCGTGTCGCCCGATATCGGACTGGGCCTCTACTGCATCAGCAAGGCCGGCATCAACATGCTGACCCGGGCGATGGCGAAGGAGCTGGGGCCCTACGGGATCCGAGTCAACTGCATCGCCCCCGGCGTCGTACAGACCAAGTTCAGCCAGGCCCTCTGGACGAACGAGCCCCTGCTGAAACAGGAAATGGGTCACACGCCCCTCGGGCGGATCTCCCAGCCGGAAGAAGTTGGCCGTGTCGCCCTGTTCCTGGCGTCGGACGCCTCTTCCTACATGACCGGCCAGATCCTCGTGGCCGACGGCGGCGGCTCCATTTAGGGATCGAGACCGGGAAGCCGGTCCAGGCGGGCGGCTCCGGGGGGGGGACTCCTTCCCATCCCTTCCCGGCAGCCACCGCACCCGCATCCCCGGCGGTGCAACCGGGAAGCCGGCGGAGGCCGAACCGTTTCCCGGCATTGCATTCAGCATCCGACGCCCGGCCCCGGGACGGAACAAAAAAAACGATCGCGGACCGGCCTGAGACGAGGCCGGCCAACCAAAGGAGGCAATTCGAAATGGGTTTGATGACAGCGCAGGAGTACAGGGACAGTCTGAACGACGGACGCATTGTCTACTACAAGGGCCGGAAGATCGAGAACGTGGCAACGGATCCCGATCTGATGGCCTGCGTCGAGACCGTCGCCGTCGACTACCTGATGGCCCACGATCCGCAATACAAGGACCTGGCCCTCGTCTATGACGAGGAGCTGGGAGAGAACATCAGCCGCTACAACCACGTGCCGAAAAACGGGGAAGACCTGCTCAAGCACCTGGAGCTCATCATCAAGGCGACGGAGCTGGGCGACGGTTATATCCCCCTGGCCCACGACATCGGTGCCGACGCGATGAACGCCATCTCCATCACGGCGCGGACCATGGGCGATGCGGGGAAGGTCTACCTGGAGCGGATCGAGAATTACCGGAAGTACCTGAAGAAGACCGACAAGTGCGTCGTCGCCGGCGTCACCGACGTGAAGGGCGATCGCAGGCTCCGGCCCTCCGACGCGGGCCAGGCCCACCCGGACTTCCACGTCCGCATGGTCGACAAGAACGACGAGGGGATCATCGTGCGGGGCGCCAAGGTCCACATCACCGGGGCCGCCTACTGCAACGAGTTCTTCGTGATCCCCTGCCGGGCCATGGGTGGGCCGGAAGACGCGCCCTACGCAGTCGCCTTCGCCATCCCGGCAAACACCAAGGGGATCCGCCAGATCGTCCGTCCCTTCCATGGCCGGATCAGCGACCTGGAGTTCCCCGTCGAGAGCCCCCTCCGTCGCATGCACACGGACTCCCTGATCATCTTCGACGACGTCCTCGTTCCCTGGGACCGGGTCTTCCTGTGCGGCGAGTGGAAGATGGCCGCCACGATGGTCTACAACTTCGCCCTTATGCACCGCCGCACGGGCTGCGCCTACCGCATCCCGCTGAGCGAGCAGCTCCTGGGCGTCGCCGTGGCCATTGCGGACTACAACGGCGTGCTCGACGCACCCCATGTCCGGGAGAAGATCACCGAACTGGTCATCTATCTGGAGACCCTCTCGGCCCTGTCCCGCTCGGCCTGCCTGGATTTCGTTGACCACGCGGGAATCCCGGTGCCGAATCCCATCACGACGAACATCGCCAAGTACCACTTCGCCCATAATTACCACAAGGTCTGCGAGATCATCCAGGACCTGGCCGGCGGCCTCCTGGTGACGGCTCCGACCTACAAGGACTGGCAGAATCCGGAGACCCAGGGCGACATCAAGAAGTACCTGCAGGGAAAGGCCTCCGTTCCGACGGAGGACCGGCTGCGGATGTTCGACCTGATCCGCCGGATCACCTCGGCGGACCTGGAGACGATCTGCCTCCACGGCGAGGGCTCTCCCTTCGCCGAGCGGATGACGATCTTCATGGAAGCCAGGAAGATCATCGGCCGGTGCAAGGGCATCGCCGAGAACCTGGCGGGCATCAAAAAGTGACCGGACGGCGGGCGGGGCCCCTTTTCCCCGCCCGCCTGCTCTTGAAATCACGGGTGACGGGACGTCCCGCGGTGAGGGGCGGTTGCGCGGACCGGCGGGTCCACAGGCGGCGGGTTCCGGCGCGACGCGAAACAAGGAGGAAAGCATGAGCAAGCTCAAAGGAAAGGTCGCCATCATCGGGATCGGCGAGGTGCCCACAGGCCGGTTCCCCGAAACGGCGGCCATCTACCACGGCATGGCCTCGGCCAAGATGGCCATCAAGGACGCCGGGATCAACAAGGACGAGATCGACTACGTGATGCCGACGGGGGCCCTCTATAGCCCCGCCTTCAACACGGAACTGGTCACCTGCCGCATCGCCGAGGAGCTGGGACTCAAGAACGTGAAGAAAAACTGCCAGATCTTCGCCGGCGGCTCCAGCAGCACCTGCGCCCTCGAGATCGCGGCAGCGCTGATCTACAGCGGCGCCGCCTCGATGATCCTGTTCGTCCATGCGGAAAAGCTGGGCACAGGCGTCACCGCCCAGGGGGCCATCGACCTCTTCTCCACGGCGGGCATCTCCGCCGAGTGGGAAGTCCCTTACGGCCAGCACTATTCCGCCGTCACGGCCCTCTCGACCATGCGCTACATGTACGAGACAGGCTGCACCGACGAGCACATGGCGGCGGTCTGCGTCTCCAACCGGAAATGGGCGGAGCTCAATCCGAACGCCTTCTTCCGCAAGCCCCTCACCATCGAGGAGGTCGTCAAGTCGAAGATGCTATCGACGCCGCTGCGGGCCAAACAGTCGAACATGCTCTTCGACGGCGGGGCGGCCTTCATCGTCACCTCCGCGGAGCGGGCGCGGGATCTCGTGGAGAAGCCCGTTTACCTGCTGGGGGAGGGCGGGGTGGTCACCCATTTCGTCTACTCCCAGGAGCCCGACGTGTCCCGGTTCGGCTGGGCCAAGGCCGGGAAGATGGCCTTCGAGGAGGCGGGTCTCTCCCCGGCGGACATGGACATTGCCGAGATTTACGATTCCTATCCGATCTTCCAGATCATCGGATTCGAGGAGCTGGGTTTCTGCGGGCGCGGCGAGGCCGGGGAAATCTTCCTCCGGGGCGAGACGTGGCCGGGAGGCCGCATCCCCTGCACCACCAATGGCGGCATGCTCTCCCAGGGCCACACGGGAGCCGGCGGTGCCGTGGCGCTCCTGGTGGAGACGGCCCGGCAGCTCATGGGCAAGGCGGGGGATCGCCAGGTGCCGAACGCCCGCTTCGCCGTCGAGACGGCTGTGGGCGGGACCTATATGGATGCCCAGGTATCGATCCTGGGTACAGAAATACCTTAGCGGGCTGTTGAAAATGGGCCGACTGCTGCGTTTCCTTCATCCTGCACCGCTCAACGTACTTCAAAGTACGCCTCGCGGCCCAGGATTTCAGGGGCCTTGCATCCAGCCCATTTTGAACAGCCCTTTGAGAAGGGAAGCAGGCCCCATGGTCCGGATCGTCAGGGGCCTTGCATCCAGGCATTTTTGAGCGGTCCGGGGGCGGTATGAAAGGAAACCGTCCAAATAAGGGAAATGATACGGATCTGAGAAAGGGTCGCTGCCACGTTTCTCTGTAAACCGGGAAATGACTTGTCCGGCAATACGCCGGGGAGGAGGACTGATATGGACGCACCGAAGAAACCCGTTCCCGTGGTGAACCCCTGGGCGAAGCCCTTCTGGGACGCCGCAAAGGAAGAGCGGTTCATCATCCAGAAGTGCTCGGACTGTGGAAAATACATTTTCTATCCGCGGATCGCCTGTCCCCACTGCTTTTCCGACGCCGTCGAGTGGGTTCCCGCCTCGGGCCGGGCGACCATCTACACCTACACCGTCGTCGAGAGCAACGCCCCCTCGGCCTTCATCGCCGACATGCCCTACGTCGTAGCCGTCGTCCGGCTGGAGGAGGGAGGGGTTCAGATGCTCACCAATATTGTGGGCTGCAGGCCCGAGGAGGTCCGCTGCGACATGCCCGTGGAGGTCGTCTTCGAGACGCTGAACGAAGACTTCAAGTTGCCCAAGTTCCGCCCCACGGCGAAGTGAAGGGAAAGGAGAAAGCGATGCCTGACAAGTACTGGGAAGATTTCGACCCGGGGTTCCACTTCCAGACCCCGTCGATCACCGTCACGGAGACCCACGTGGTGAACTGGGCGGGCCTGACGATGGACTTCTATCCCCTCCACACGGACGAGGTCTACGCCCAGAAGACCGTCTTCAAGGGGCGGATCGCCCACGGCCCGCTGATCTTCGGGCTCGCGGTGGGGCTGGCGGCGCAGGCCAAAATCGAGGGCGGCGCCATGATCGCCTGGATGGGGACGGACAGCATGCGCATGTTCGCCCCCGTGAAGCTGGGCGACACGATCACGGTCCATATTACCGTAAAGGACAAGAAGGAAACGGGCAAGCCGGCCCAGGGGTTCCAGGTCTGGCATTACGAAGTCCGCAACCAGCGGGACGAGAAGGTCATGTCCCTGGACATGAACTTCCTCATGCACCGGCGGCCCCAGGCGGGATGAGGAATCGGGGAGCGCAGGCGGAAAAGGAGACGGTGCGATGGATTTGAGCTTTACGGAACAGCAGAACGCCTTGAGGAAGACCGTCCGCGACTTCGTGGAGCGGGAGATGCCCCGGGAATGGGTCCGGGCCTTCGACGGCCGGGACGAGTTTCCCCACGACCTCGTCCGGAAATTCTGCGACCTGGACCTGGCGCGGATCAACATCCCGAAGGAATACGGCGGAAAGGGCGGCGACGTCCTGGACCTGATGATCCTGTTCGAGGAGATCTCCAAGCGCCTGGCGGTCCTCTCCTGGGCCCTGGGAAACATTCTCCTCTACGGCAACGAGATCATCACCGTCAACGGCAGCGACGAGCAGAGGGCGAAGTACCTCCCGCGGCTGGCGAAGGGCGAGATCATGTTCAGCTTCGGCCTCACGGAGCCCAACGCCGGGTCCGACGCGGCCAGCATCCGGACGAAGGCCGTCCCGGAGAACGGCGGCTGGGTGATCAACGGCAACAAGATGTTCATCACCGGCGCCGGCGTGACGGACTACACCGTTACCTTCACCCGGACGGCCGAGTCCAAGTACAACGGGATCACCGCCTTCATCGTCGACACGAAGCTTCCGGGATACAGCACGCGGCCCGTCGAGAAGCTGGGCTACCACGGATCCAACACCTGCGAGGTCAACTACGACAACGTGCGGGTCCGGCAGGAGGACATCCTGGGCGGCGAGAAGGGGCTCAACAACGGCTGGAAGCAGGAGATGAAGCTTCTCAACCAGGAGCGGCTCGTCCTGTCGTCCTGCTGCATCGGCATCGCCGAGGCGGCCTTCCGGGACGCCCTGGCCTTCGCCGCCGAGAAGATCAGGCGGAGCGCCGGGACCGACACGCAGTCCCTCCAGCACACCCTGGCGGAGATGGCCACGGACCTCGAGGCGATGCGCCAGCTGGCCTATTCCGCCGCCTGGAAGGAAGTGCAGCGCATGCAGCCGGTCCTGGAGACCTCCATGTCCAAGTACTTCTGCGCCGAGACGGCAAAGAAGATCTGTCTCCGTGGCATCAACGTCATGGGGGAGTCGGGTTCCCTGATGGCCCACGACATGCAGCGCTATTTCCGGGACATCCTGATCCTGGCCATCGGCGGGGGAACGTCCCAGATCCAGAAAAATATCCTGAGCAAGGTCCTGGGGATGTAATTCCGTCCGGGACCATACCGGTTTGCCGGAGGGGGAGAAGCATTTCCGGCGGATACGAGAAGAGAAAAGGAGACGATAAGCGGGGAAAGACGCGAAACAGGCCGTACGGGCGTGGGGGGACCAGGACGAATGGCGTACCCGAGGGGCTCCCGGCGGTGAGGAAAGGATCGATACAATCACCGGGATTCACCATCGAACGAAAAAAGGAGAGGAACGATGCAGAGAATCTGGGAACACAACTGGCCCAAACAGGACCCCGTAGTCCCGCCCCTTCCCAATGAGCCCATTTTCGAGTTGATCCGGAAGCAGGCGAAGATCCGGCCCGACAAGACGGCGATCCTGTTTTACGGACATGAGACGTCCTTCCGGGAACTGGACGATGCCACCGACCGCCTGGCCACGGCCCTTGTCAACATGGGTCTCAAGAAGGGCGACCGGGTCGGCCTCTACTTCGAGAACTGCCCCCAGTTCGTCATCGGCTTTTACGGCATCCTGAAAATGGGCGGCATCGTCGTCAACGTGAGCCCCATGTACAAGCCGGACGAGCTCCAGTACGAGCTGGAGGATGCGGGTGTCGAGACGATCATCATGGAGGACTTCTTCTGGCCCGTCCTGGAGCCCGTCAAGGACCGGTGCGGCCTGAAAAACATTCTCGTCACGAGCTTTGCCGACTACCTGCCGGAGAAGCCGGCGATCCCCATTCATGCCTCCATGTCCACGGAGAAGAAGACCATCCCCGGCACCATCGACTTCAAGAGCCTCATCGAGAAGACGCCCCCCAACCCGCCCAGGGTGGACATCGACCTGGAAAACGACGTGGCCCTGCTCCAGTACACGGCGGGAACGACGGGATCCCCCAAGGGGGCCATGCTGACTCACGGCAACATGGCGGTCCACAATCTGGCGGTGCGCCACTATTACGAGTACACGGAGAACGACGTCCACCTGATCATCCTGCCCCTGTTCCACATCACCGGCCTGGACATCGCCATGAACCCGGCCCTGGCCGTGGGGAGCACCCTGATCCTCTTCGCCCGCTTCGACCTCCTGCCCATGCTGGACGTGATCCAGAACTACAAGGTCACCGGCTGGGTCACGATTGCGCCCATCAACGTGGCCGTCTGCAACCTGCCCATCATCGGCAACTACAACCTGAAGTCCCTCCGCTTTGTCCTCTCCGGCGGCGCCCCGGTGCCCCTGGAGATCCACAAGCGCTGGAAGGAGCTGACGGGGACCCACATCGTGGAAGGCTACGGCCTCAGTGAGTGTACGGGCGGCATCGTGGGGAACAACTGCCAGAACTTCTCGCCGGGCACCATCGGAAGTCCCGTGTATTGGCACGACGTGAAGATCGTCCATCCAAGCACGCCGGACAAGGAAGCCGGCATCGGCGAAGAGGGCGAGCTCTGGATCAAGGGGCCCTGCGTCATGAAGGGGTACTGGAACGCCCCGGAGCAGACGAAGAACACCATCACCTCCGACGGTTACCTCAAGACGGGGGACATGGTCACGGTGGACAAGGACGGCTGGTTCCGCATCGTCGGCCGTGCAAAGGAGATGATCAAGGTCTCCGGATTCTCCGTCTTCCTGGCGGAGATCGACGCCTTCCTGTACCAGCACCCGGCGATCGCCGAGGCGGCGGCCATCGGTGTTCCCCATCCGTACCGGGGCGAGGAGCCCAGGGCCTACGTCGTCCTGAAGCCCGATTTCAAGGGGAAGGTCACCGGAGAGGAAATCATCGGCTGGTGCAAGGACAAGATGGCCGCCTACAAGGTTCCCGCGTCGGTGGTCTTCGTGGACAGCCTGCCCAAGAGCGGAGCCGGAAAGATCCTGAGGCGGCTCCTGGCGGAGCAGGAGAAAAAATAAAACGGTTTCCGGGGTCCGGATCGTCTCCTGCGGTCCGGATCCCCCGGAAGCGCGAAAGGATGAAGGACATGGCAAAGGCGTTTACCAGCGAGGATCAGAACGGCATCGCCGTCATCCGGATCGACGTGCCCGGAGAGGCCGTCAACACGTGGACGAACGAGGCCATCTCGGGCTTCGAGGAGACCCTGGCCGAGCTGGAGAAAAACAGGTCGCGCTATCGTGGCGTGGTCTTCTATTCCGGGAAGGCGACGGGTTTTCATGCCGGTGCCAACCTGGACATGCTGGGGGGGCAGACGGACATTGAGGCCTTCCGCACCCGGCTGGCCCATTTCAACGACCTGTTCACCCGCCTGGAAAACCTCGGCATTCCCACCGTGGCCGCCATCAGCGGTCCCTGCATGGGCGGCGGGTACGAGTTTGCCCTGGCCATGACCGCCCGGATCACCGCAAACGGTCCCCGGACCCGGATCGGCCTTCCGGAGTGCAATGTCGGGGTCATCCCGGGTGGTGGTGGTACCCAGCGCCTGCCCAGGCTGATCGGGCTTTCCGCCCTGGAGATGATCGTCCGTGGGGCCGTCGTTCCCGCCGGCAAGGCCCTGGAAGCCGGCCTGGTGGACCGGGTCTGCCCGGAAAAGGACGACCTGGTGGAGCGTGCCAAGGCCTTTGCGGAAGAAATCGCCCGCGATGCGTCGACACTCCGGAGGAGCGTGCCGGACCTCTCCGGCCTGGACGAAGCCGTCGCCGCGGCCCGCGCCCTCGCCCGGAAGGCCTCCCGGGGCCGGGACCTGCCGGCGCCCCGCCTCGCCATCAAAGCCGTTGAGGAGGGACTGAAGTGCGCCTCCCTCGCGGAAGGGCTGAAGATTGAGACAGAGTGCTTTCTCGAGGTCCTGGCGACGCCGGAGTGCAAGGGCTCCATCAACACCTTCTTTCTGAAGACGTACTCGGACAAGCCCCTGACCATGATCCCCAAGGGCTTCCATCCCCGGCCCCTGAAGAAACTGGCCGTCCTGGGCTTCGGCACCATGGGGCGGGGGATCATCATCGACATGCTCCGGTGCCTCCAGGTACCTGTCGTGGTGAAGGATCTTCCCGAGGCCCTGGAGCCCGGAAAGGCCTTTGTGAAAAAAATCCTGGAGGGCATGGCGGAGAAGGGCCAGTTCAAAAAGTCCGTCGATGACCTCATGGGTCTGCTCAAGCCCGTCTCGGAGTGGACGGCCGATTTCGCCGACGTCGATCTTGTCGTCGAGGCGGTATTCGAGGATCCCGCCGTGAAGGACCAGGTCTACGGGGACCTCTGCCGGGCCGTACCGGAGGACTGCCTGATCGTCAGCAACACCTCGAGCCTGCCGGTGGACCGGCTGGCCCGGAGCGTGACGCACCCGAAGCGCTTTCTGGGCGCCCATTTCTTTTCCCCCGTCTGGCGGATGGAGCTCCTGGAGATCATCCGGGGAAAGGAGACCACGGACGAGGCGGTGTACAACCTCCTGAATTTCGCCGCGGGCCTGCGCAAGCGCCCCATCGTCTGCAACGACAACCCCGGATTCGTCGTCAACGCCATGCTGTTTCCCTACTTCATCAAGGCTTACGAATTGCTGGGGGAGGGCGTGCCCATGGACGCCGTGGACAACGCCATGATGCGGTTCGGCCTTCCTGTCGGCCCGATCCGCCTCACCGATGAGGTCGGGATCGACGTGTCCTACCTGGTCCTGACCAAGTCACTCGGGCGGAAGGCGCCGATGGCGCTGGAGAACGTCTACAAGGCGGGCCGCTTCGGCCGCAACAAGAACGGGAAGGGATTTTACACGAAGGAGGGGGCCGTCGATCCGGAGGCGCTTCCCCTCGTCAATCCGCAGGGGCTGAAGAAGGAGATGAGCGTCGAGTCTCTCCAGGAAATGCTGTTTCTCCCCTTCGTGGAGACGGGCAAGGAGCTGCTGGACAAGGGCGTCGTCAAGGGGCCGCGGGCCGTCGATATCGGCGCCATCTGGGGGATCGGCTTCCCCGCCGACAAGGGAGGCCCCTTGAAATGGGCTGACTTGACCGGCCTGAGCGGGAAGCTGTACAAGAAAAACTTCTACAAGGGTTGATGCCGGTCCCGCGTAGGGACCGGAGCGATCAGGAAACTCCCCGCCGGGGAAAACGGAGGAGGTTGAGCAATGATATTCGGCACGACGGTCGGAGAGATGTATGACCGGTGCGTCATGAACTTCAGGCACCGGGTGGCCATGAAGTACCACGACGAATCGTACACCTATGATGACATGCAGAAGGCGGCCTACAGCCTGGCGAACGCCCTGTCGAAGCTGGGGTTGAAGAAAGGAGACACGACGGCGTTCCTGATGGCCAACTGTCCCGAGTACATCTCCTGCGAGTACGGCCTGGCGAAGATCGGCGTCATCCGGGTGCCCCTGGCCGTCCTGCTGACGAATGACGACCACGTGTTCATGATGAACCACGCGGAGTGCAAGGCGATCATCTACCATGAGAAGATGGCGTCCCGCGTGATGGAGATGATCCCCCGCCTCAAGACGGTCAAGCACTTCATCTGCGTCGGCAAGGACCCGGAGAAGATCGCCGAGGGCCATCTGCACCTCCAGACGCTCATCCAGGAACATCCACCGGAGGTTCCGCACGTGGACATCGATGAGGAGGATCTGGCAGGGATCTACTTCACCGGCGGGACAACGGGGCTTCCCAAGGGCGTGATGCTCTCACACCGGGCCTGGATCGGCACGTACATCACCGAGATGCTGGAACTGGGCTTCGGCTACGACGAGGTCTTCGCCTTCGCGACACCCCTCACCCATGCGGGGGGGTGCCTGATGATCCCCATCATGATCCGCCGGGGGGTCTGCGTAATCCTCGACGGGTTCGACCCGAAGAGTTTCCTCGAGGCCGTCCAGAAGCACGGGGTCACCTCCACATTCGTCGTCCCGACCATGATCTACGTCCTTCTCGATTACCCGGACCGGGGGAAGTACGACGTCTCGAGCCTGCGGAACGTCGTCTATGGGGCCGCCGCCATCGCCCCGGAGCGACTGAAGCAGGCCATCAACACCTTCGGGCCTATCTTCACGCAGCTCTACGGCCAGACCGAGGCCCCCATGATGATCAGCGCCCTGCCGAGGGAAGAGCACATGATCGAGGATCCGGAGCGGGAGCGGCGGATCTTCAGCTCCTGCGGAAGGCCGACGTTTCCGGCGACCGTACGGCTCGTCGACGCCGACGGGAACGACGTGCCCCCGGGCGAGGTGGGGGACATAATCTGCCGCCACATCAATGTCATGACGGGCTACCTGAAGAACCCCGAGGCCACGGCGGAGACCATCCGGGACGGGTGGCTCTGGACGGGCGACATGGCGAAGATGGACGAGGAGGGCTTCCTCTACATCGTCGACCGCTCCAAGGACATGGTCGTCAGCGGCGGATTCAACATTTTCCCGAGGGAGATCGAGGACATGCTCTTCGAACACCCGGCCGTAAAAGGCGCCGCGGTGATCGGCGTTCCCGACGAGCGGTGGGGCGAGGCGGTCAAGGCGATCGTCGTCCTCCATGAAGGAAAGACCGCCACGGAGAAGGAGCTGATCAACTTCGTGAAGGAGCGCAAGGGGAGCCTCATCTGTCCCAAGACGGTCGAGTTCTGGGATGCCATCCCGCTGACCAACCTGGGAAAGGTCGACAAGAAGAAGATCCGGGAGCGCTACTGGAAGGGGTACGAGCGCAGGGTCTGAGGAACGGAAGAGCCTCCCGGGCCGTCCCGGCCATGACGGGCGAAGGGAGAGCCTGAAAGGAATTCAAGATGGATTTCAGACTGACGGAAGAACAGGAAGTGATCAGGGATACCATCCGCCGGTTCATCGCCCGGGAATGCACGCGCGAAGCGGCCCGGGAGGCGGATCAGAAAGGGGACTTTCCGGAGAGCCTGTACCGTCCGCTTGCCGACAACGGGTTCTGCGGTCTCGTGGTCCCCGAGGCGTACGGCGGAGGAGGCCGGAACGTCCTGGCCGCGACGCTCATCATCGAGGAGCTGTCCGCTGTTTACCCGGCCCTGGCGGGTGCCTTTGCCGCCTGCGCCCTCGGAGGCGGCAAGAACCTGGGCGATCTGGGAAGCACGGAACAGAAGGAGCGCCATCTGCCCTCCGTGGTCGACGGCTCGGCGCTGTTTGCCGGCGCCATCCTGGAGCCGGAGGCAGGGTATGACCCGCTGGCCGTCGGGATGACGGCCACCCCGAAGGGGGACGGATTCCTGCTCTCCGGGGAGAAACAGTTCGTCCGCCTGGCCGGCTGCGCTACGACGATCCTGACCCTGGCCGGGACGGACAGGGACAACGGCGGGCTGTCCTTCTTCCTGGTGGACGCGAAGACCCCCGGCGTAACGGCCGGGGCGACGGATCTGGTCGGGACCGCGAGCCTCGGCATCGGCGAGGTCCGCTTCGAGAGTGTCGCCGTTTCCCGGGAGAATGTACTGGGAGGCCCGGAGGGCCTGAATCAGGGCCGGAAACAGTGGGGACTGCTCCGGGAAACGGAAGACCTGGAGGTCTCCGCATGCGGCCTGGGAATTGCCCAGGGGGCGTTCGACTATGCCGTGCAGTATGCGAAGGAACGGGTCCAGTTCGGCCGGCCCATCATCGCCTTCAGCGCCGTGAAGGACATGCTCGTCGACATGTCCGTACGGATCCGGGCGACCCGCCTGGTCGCCCGGCAGGCCGCCTGCCTGTCCGACGAGGAGATGCGCTGTGCCGCGGAGGCGGCGACGGCCAGGATCCTGGCCGTGGAGACGGCCCGGAAAGCATCCATGGACTGCGTTCAGGTGCTCGGAGGATACGGATATACCATGGAGTACGACGCCCAGCGCTACATGCGGGACGCCATGGTCCTGCTCGGCGGCGCGGGCCCTCAGGAGATGCTCCGGGAAGACCTCGGGAAGCTCCTGGGGCTGGGCCAGCAGGAGAAATAGCGTCTTTCAAGCCGCCCGCAATCAAAGGTGATCGTCTTCACCCTGCGGGAAGAAGGAGAAACCAGCAATTCACATCGCCTGATGCCGGGTGACAGCCGGCACGGGCACGGACCCCGGGTCCCCGGGCGCCTCCCCGGGATGGCGCCGACGGAGGAGTGTTGCCTGCAAGCATCCGCAGGAAACGTGAGCAAATTCCGGGAGAACGGGAAAGGAGACCCTATGGCGGATCAGAATCAACTGCGCGTGGACGAATCGAAACCCTGGCTGCAGCCCGAGGCCGGATGGCCCGAGAAGATTCCAAAAAACATCGACTTCCCCCGGATCACCCTCTACGAGATGCTGTCGGCGTCGGCGGAGAAATACGCGGACAGCAGGGCGGCCTGGTTCCTTGACTCCTTCATGACATACCGGGAGATCCTCGGCCACGTGGACGCCCTGGCCCAAAGCCTCCGCAGGCTGGGCCTGAGGAAGGGCGACGTGCTCGCCCTCGTCCTGCCGAGCTGCTTCCAGTACGTCATTGCCTACTATGCCTGCGCCAAGCTCGGGGTCATCGTGACGGGCATCAACCCCACCTACAAGCCAGGGGAGATCCTTCATCAGCTGAACATCACCGGAGCGCGGACGGTGATCTTCCTGGACGCCCTTTATGAGCCGCTCCTCAAGCCCATCGAGCAGGATCTCCACGTCCACCACTGGATCGAGACGAACGTGGCGGACATGCTCAAAATCGCCGACTGGAAGAAGTGGATGGCCAAGAAGCTCAAAAAGATCCCCACCGGTCCGGTGCCACCCGAATCCCTCTGTTTTCTCGACCTCCTGAAGGCGAAGCCGGAGCCGCTTCGTACGACCGTGAGCCCCGACGACGTGGCAACCTACATCATGACCGGCGGGACGACGGGCGTCCCGAAGGCGGCGGTTCTCAGCCACTCCAACTGCGTTTGCAACGCCATCCAGGTGGGCGCCTGGCTGTGGACGCTGGAGCCCGGTGCCTGCATGGTCGGGATCCTGCCGCTTTTCCACTCCTTCGGCATGACGGCCATCATGAACACGGTGCTTTACTGCGGGATGTGGATGATGCTCTTCCCTCGTCCGCCGGAGACGGAGGTGCTCCTGAAGACGATCTGCGAGATCGCCCCGGACGGGCAGACCTATTTCCCGGGGGCGGAAGTGATGTTCAAGAGAATCGCCGACTTCCCGGATATCAGCAAGTACCCCATTGCGAACAAGCTCAAGGGCAGCATCTCCGGAGCCGGTCCCCTGCACCGGAATGTCAAGGACAGCTTCGAGCAGGTGACGAAATCGCGGCTTCTGGAGGGGTACGGCCTCTCGGAGGCGTCGCCGGTCGTGGCGGGCGGTCCCATCAGCGACGTGGACACGACGGGAAGCATCGGGCTGGCTCTGCCGGGCCTCGACTGGAAGATTGTCGACATGTTCACGGGCGAGAAGGAAATGCCGGTGGGTGAGAGCGGCGAGCTCATCGTGGCAGGTCCCACGGTCATGCAGGGGTACCTGAACAACCCGGAGGAGACTGCCGATACGGTCCGTGTTCGGGAGGACGGGAAACGCTGGCTTTACACGGGCGACATCGGCTTCATGGACGCCCATGGACGGGTGACCCTGAACGACCGGAAGAAGCAGCTCATCAAGGTGAAGGGCTACTCGGTCTTCCCGACAGAGGTGGAGCAGCTCATGGGGGCTCACGAGGGCATCAGCGAAGTGGCCGTGGCGGGCCTTCCGGATCCGGAGACGGGAGAGGCCATCAAGGCCTGGGTGGTCCTGAAGGAGTCCTGGGTCGGCAGGATCACCGAGGACGGACTCAAGGACTGGTGCAGGGCGAACCTGACCCATTACAAGGCGCCGAAGCATGTTGAGTTCATCAAGGAGATTCCCAAAACCCTGGTGGGGAAGGTGATGCGGCGGGAGCTGCAGGAAAACGACCCGCTCTACAAGGCCGCGCACGGGAAGGCCTGAAGCGGGGAAGGCTTTTCATTCAAGGGGGACGGCCGGCGGATCGTCCGTGGGCCGTCCCTCCCGTCATTGGTTCCTTTCCGTCGGCAGGCCGCGGCCTGTGTTCCGTTCCCCCTCCAAGACGGAGTCGGCGCGGCCTGCTATCTTTTCCCCGGATGACCTTCAGGATTGGGTCTCGGGTCTCCGGATCCCCAGCTTTTTCATCCGGAAGGCAAGGGTCGAGGCGGGCAGCTCCAGGAGCTCCGCCGCTCCGCCCTTTCCCCGGACCTTCCAGCTCGTCTTCTGCAGGGCCCAGAGAATGTGCCTCCGTTCGTTGTCCATCAGGCTCACCCCTTCCCCCGGGGGCGGGGTTTCGGCCAGGCGCGACCCCAGCTCCGGAACCCGGAACACCGGACCGGGGTTGAGAATCGTTCCCCGCTCGATGATGTTTTCCATCTCCCGCACATTTCCCGGCCATTCGTAATCCAGTAGCTTTTCCATCTCCGCCTCGGGGATCTTGGTGAATTCCTTGCCCCGCTTCTGGGCGTAGATCTTGAGAAAATGGATGGCCAGGAGGGGGATGTCCTCGCGGCGCTCCCGGAGGGGCGGCACGTAGATGGGGAAGACGGCGAGGCGGTAGTAAAGATCCGGGCGGAACTTCTGGGTTTTCACGTCCAGTTCCAGGTTCCGGTTCGTCGCCACCAGGAGCCGGAAGTCGGAGTGGATGGTCTCGGTACCGCCGACCCTTTCGAACTCCCGGGTCTGGAGCACCCGGAGCAGACGGACCTGAAGATCCAGGCTGATCTCGCCGATTTCGTCGAGAAAGAGCGTTCCGCCGTCGGCCAGCTCGAAGCGGCCGAGGCGCCGGCGGATGGCTCCTGTGAAAGCCCCTTTCTCGTGGCCGAAAAGTTCGCTGGGGATCAGGCTTTCCGGGAGAGCGCTGCAGTTCACCTTGATGAACGGTTTGTCCCGCCGGGTGCTGTGGCGGTGGATGGCCCTCGCCACGAGCTCCTTGCCTACGCCGGTCTCACCGATGATCATCACCGTCGCGTCCGTCCCGGTGACCTGGTCGATCTGGGCCAGGACACGGCGAATCCCGGGGCTCTCGCCGATGATGTCGTCGAAGTGCAGGTTCTGGAGGTGCTCTTCCCTGTAGTAGAGGTTTTCCTCGCACAGTTTGCGGTTGAGGCGCTGAATCTCCTCGTAGGCCCGGACGTTGTCCAGGGCGAAGGCCGCCAGGGCCGCGAAGTAGGACAGGAGATCCAGGTCCGATTCCCGGAAGGCGCTGGAGAGGAGCCGGTTGTCGTGATAGAGGACCCCGACGGTCTTGTCCCGGAGGATCATGGGCACGCAGATGCGGGACCGGATGATGTCGGCTTCCGCGCCGCCCCCTTCCCCGGCGGGTCCATCGGCGAGGATCCGGCCCTTTCCCGCCCGGGCCACTTCGCCGATGATCTTCAGGGACGAGGCGAACGAGCGGTGTGTGACCTGCTCCGAGGTCAGGTTCTTCGAGGCCCGAAGCACCGGCCGCGACATGCCGTCCTCCTCCTCGAGGAGAAAGATGGCGCTCCGCTCGGCGCCGGTGATCCGGTTCAGGGTAGACAGGATGTGCTGGACCAGGTCGCGGTTGTCCCGGATCGTGACCACCTTCTGGCCCAGGTTCAGGATCTCCTTCAGGAGGGATTCACCGGCGGGACGGTCCCCCACGAGCATCCGGAGCTCATCGGGGATGAGTTTGTCGCTGAACGCGTCCGGTGTCTGCGTGGCCGTGACGGTGAGCTCCCGGGCCGCTTCCCGGTCTCCGGCGGCCAGATACTGGCGGGCCAGCTCCAGCCGCGATTTCGCGAGCTCGATCTGCTGTCCCGACTCCTCCAGGTTCGTGATGGAGACCCGGAGCGACCGGATCACCTCTTCCCGGGGGCGGCCTTCCCGCTGCCACGGCTGCGCCTGGAAGCGGCAGGCGACACCCTTGAGAAAGATATTGTGGCCGCTGATCGTGCTCTGGATTTCCCTCTCCAGGGAGAGGCCTTCCACGGCGGGGAGCTCTCCCTGGTCCATCGCGGAACCCAGTTCCAGGAGGTAGGGGTAGAGATACACCGTCGTGTGGACCTTCCGGGTGTGGTGAAGGAACTCCCGGAGGTTCTGGAGGGACTGTTCGGTGTCCCCCTTGAGATAGTACGCGTAGGCCAGGGACATCTTGCCGGTGATCCAGACCCAGTCGTTGTGGGCCCGCTTGGCTATTTTCGAGGATTCTTCCAGGTACTGGACGGCCTCGTCCACCCGGCCGATCTCCAGCATGACGTTGCCGATGTTGCCCTCCGTGTAGGCACCCAGGTACAGGTCGCCCTTGCCCAGCCCGTGGCTCCGGAGGGCGTCGAGCATTCCCAGGCCCTGGGTCACCTGGCCGATCTGGGCATAGCAGTAGCCCACGGTCATGACCGCCAGCAGGGGAAATCCCCCCTGGGGATAGCGCTCGATGTCCGGAACGGCCTTTTCATACATCCGGACGGCCTCCCGGAAACGGCCCTGCCAGAAGAGGAAGAAGGCGCTGAAGGTGGTCGCCGAGTGCAGCAGGCGGGGATCGTTCACCTCCTGGGCCAGGGCCCATCCCTCCTCAAAATACTTGAGAGCGCTGTCGTAGCGGGAGCGGAGCCACTCATTCTTGGCCATGTGCATCTTCAGGAGAGCCCGGGCGCGGTCCACCTTCCAGCGGGTCGCCTTCTCCAGGGCAGACTCCAGGATGGAGAGGACCTTCGTCGTGTCGTGACGCGCCGTGGAGATCTTGGAGTACTTGATGGCCGTCTCGCTGAAGAGGCCGTCCGCCTCACGTCCCGACAGGGCGGCGAGATCCTCCAGGGCCTTGCTGTAACACTGGAGGGCCTCTTCCGGACGAAAGGCATCGAGATGCAGATCCCCGGCCTTGATCAGATAGCGGCAGCGGTTGGCGTCGTTGAGGATGTGGATCAGGTGGTGGGCGACGGCGTGAGCCTTCTGCTCATTGTCCGGCAACTGCCGCATCAGGATGTCGGCGATGCAGCCGTGGAGATGTTTCTCCTCCCGGGGATCGAGGCTGGCCCGAAGGCGCTTGCGTTTCCGGTCGCTGGCGAAGCCGTAGTAGCCGGGCTCCTTCCGCACGAGGCTGCCGTCCGTAACCCCCTGCTCCAGCTGGCCCAGGATCTGGGACGGCTTCAGGTCCGTAAGGAGGTCCACCAGCCAGTCGATGCAGAAATCGTCCCGGAAAAGAGAAGCGATGACCAGGGTCTTCCGTTCGTCGTATCCGTTGTTTCCGTCGGTATGATAGTACACGGTGAGGGCCTCCCCGAAGTGACGCGGAACCATACCTCAGAACGCCTTATTTTTCAATCGGAATCGGATGTTGCGGATGATCCGCGCGCCTTTTCCCGGGGCGGGATGTCCCCCTCCCGGGTCCGCTCCGGGGATGCCGGGAGCGGGAGCCCGGTTTTGACTTTACCAAGGTTGTCGTTTATAGCTTTCCCGTACTTCCGGCCCCCGGCCGCGCCCCCGCAGAATTTGGTTTATCCGTGGCGCGGGGGCTGTCACGGGGGCTTCCGTCGTCGCGGAATCTTTTCCACGACACGGTGCTTTGGATCGGGAAGCCTCAGGGATGGAAAAGCTTCCTGAATGCTCCTCTGGAAACCCCCGGCCGCGCCCCCGCGGCTGGATGGTTCTTCCGTGGCGCGGGGGCTGTCACGGGGGTGCAAGGAGGGGATCTCCATCCGCCCCTTCATTCATCGGATGCAAGGATCGGGTTTGTGGAAAACAGAAATCCCTACGACGTGATCATTGCCGGAGCCGGCCCCGCGGGGACATCGGCGGGCCGGATGCTGGCCGAATCGGGAGCCCGCGTCCTGATCCTGGACAAAGCCCGGTTTCCCCGATTGAAGCCTTGCGGCGGCGGCCTGCCGCCTCACATCATGCCCCTCGTGGGTCCTCTCCCTGAAACGGTTCTGGAGGCGTCTGTCGGGCACATCCGCTTTTCCTATGCCGGGGGACGGCCGTTCGAAGTGGCCCTGGGGGAGCCCGGGATCGTCATGGTGATGCGGGACCGCTTCGACGATCACCTCCTGCAGTGCGCAAGGCTGTCCGGCTGCGAGGTCCGGGAAGGACGGGCGGTAAGAGGCGTTGCGGAGAGGGACGGGACCGTGGAGGTCGTAACGGATGACGGGGAGACGTGGCGGTCCAGGTGGCTCATCGGTGCCGACGGATCCTTGGGGCGGGTCGGCCGGTCCGTGGGCCTCTTTCCCTGCCGCGTCGCCGGCATCGGGCTGTCCGCTGAAACGTCGGTCCCGGCGGAGGACCTGGAGAAATGGAGCGGGAAGGCCTGCATCGATTTCGGAGTCGTGCCCTCCGGGTACGGGTGGGTCTTTCCCAAGAAAAGCGGCCTCTCCTGCGGGGTGGCCACCATGACGCCGCGGCTGCCGGACATCCGGGCACGGCTGCAGGATTTCCTGGACCGGATCCCGGCGACCCAAAGGCGGACGGACACCCGGATCCAGGGACACCCTCTCCCCTACTGCGACGGTATGCCCGCGCTCGTATCCCGCCGGACCCTTCTTGCAGGTGACGCGGCCGGTCTCGTGGACCCCCTGACGGGAGAGGGGATCCACTTTGCCGTTCTGAGCGGCCGGATGGCCGCCCGGGTCATCGCCGAAGGGAGGCCGATCCGGGAATACGAGGAGCAGGTGAACGACGAGATCCGCCGGGACCTGCAGTATGCCGCCCGCCTCGCCGCCCTGTTTTACCGGTTTCCCGGTGTGTCCTACCGCATCGGGGTCCGGAGCCGGCGGGCCGTCCGCTTCTTCGAGGAACTCCTGGCGGGGAAGCGGACGTACCGGTCTGTCCACGCCGAGCTGAAGTCCCTCTTCTCCGCCAGGTTCCACCGGATCGTCGGCGGCCGGAGCACCTGAGCCGGTCAGCCCGCCTTCTTTCCGCGGCCGGCGGACTTCATGGCCACTTCCTGGACCTCCTGGATGTTGAAAAAAGAAGAGTTCCAGAGGGCCACGTAATCCAGTCCCTCCTCAACGCTGTGGTTTTCCATGAAGTTCAGGAGCCGCTTGGATCCCCTCACGGCGGAGCGGGCGTTGGCGGTGATCTCCGCCGCCAGGTTCAAGGCCCCCTCCAGCACCGCTTCCGGCGTTTCGTAGATCTCGCTGAGCAGGCCCATCCGGAGGCACTCGGTGGCGGTGAAGTCCCGGGCCGTGAAGGCCATGAGCCGGGCGTTGCCCTGGCCGATGATCCGGGGGAGCCGGTTCAGGCTGCCCATGTCGGCCACGATGGCGACCCGCGCTTCCCGCAGGGAGATGACGGCATCCCTCGACGCCAGGCGGATGTCGCAGGCGGCGGCCAGGTCGAGCCCTCCTCCGAGACAGTAATGGTGGATGGCGGCAATATAGACGTTGTCGCCGCCGTGCATCCGGCTGAATCCCTGCTGCATCCGGAGAATCAGGCGGCGGAAGTCCTCCCGGTTCGCGGGGGTCGCGGCGCTGATGGTCTCCAGGAACTCCGAGGCGAAGCCGAAGATATCGATGCCGACGCTGAAGGCCCTGCCTTTTCCGGCAACCACGACCGCCTCCACCTCGGGATCCTTCTCCAGTTCGTCCACCACCAATTCAAGGTCCCGCCAGAACGGCCAGTTCATGGCGTTCATCTTTTCCGGCCGGTTCAGGTAGAGAATGGCGGTTTTCTGCTCCGGCCGCTTTTCCACTGCATAGGTCTCGTATTCGTACATGCTGCCTGGACTCCTTTCCTTCTGAAATAGCCTTAATCAGCGCCGCAGGTTGCGGCTCCGGGAGGATGCGCCCGGCCGCGTCCCGGCGGCGGGTCCGGTCCCGGGGTTCGGGATCTGCTGCGGGGGCTTTCGCACCCTATTTCCACGCTCCCCAGAGAATGGCCAGAACCAGGGCCGGGATCAGGTTGCCGATCCGGATTTTCGTGAGATCCAGGAGGTTGATCCCGATGGCTACAATGAGAAGCCCTCCCGTGGCGGTGACCGCGTCAAGGACCGCGGGGGCCTGGAGGAAAACGAGCCGAGACGCGAGGAGCGTCAGGCTTCCCTGGACGGCGAAGACCGAGAGGGCGGAAAACAGGACGCCGGGACCCAGCGTGGAGGCCAGGGCGATGGAGGCCACGCCGTCGAGCATGGCCTTGATGTAGAGCGTCCGGGGATCCCCCGCCACGCCGTCCTGGATAGAGCCGACAATGACCATGGCCCCCGTCACGTAGAGGAGGGAGGAGGTGACGAAGCCTTCCACGAACGTGGAGGAGCCGGAGCGGGCCTTGGTCTTGAGCCACTCGCCGAGCCGCTCGATCCACCCTTCGAGGTTCACCGCCTCGCCGATGATGGCGCCGAGGAGCAGGCAGGCAATGACGGACATCAGCTCCTTGCCGGAGAGGGCCATCTGGAGGCCGATCAGCAGGGTCGAGAGGCCGAGGCACTGGAGAAGGAGCTTCTTCATGCGCTCCGGGAGGCGTTTCCCTGCGGCAAGGCCGATGAGGCTTCCGGCGACGACGGCTCCGGTGTTGACGATGGTTCCGGTCAAGAGAGGCTCCGGGATTGGTTTGCGGCGACAGTTCCACGCTTGTACCGGAGGGCGGAAAAGGTTGTCAACGGGTTTTATAACTATCCGATTAACAAGCTGAAAATGTTGACACGCATGTCAGGTACCGCTTTCCCTGCCGCATCGATTGTGTTATGCAATCCCCCGTGTCCCGGAATGAGGCGCCGGTCCGCGACTCCGCCGGCCGGAGGCGGGAGGCGCCGCTCCCCGGGCCTGAACCTCTCTTGGGAAGGAGACAGCAAAAACCATGGGAAGCTTGATTGTTGACGAACGGGATCAGAAGTTTCTTCTCCATGAGCTCCTGGACGTGGAGAAGCTGTGTGCGGCGGAGCGCTTTCAGGATCTCTCGGCGGATCTGTTTGACATGATTCTCACCGAGGCGCGGAAATTGTCCACCGAGGAGATCCTGCCCACCCTGGCCACGGCGGATCGCGCCGAGTGCTCCCTCAAGGACGGCAACGTCTCCGTGCCGGAGGTTTTCCACCGTCCCTATAGACTGTACTGCGAGGGGGGATGGATGGGGATGAGCCGGCCGGCCGATCACGGCGGGCAGGGGCTGCCCATCGTGATCAGCTCGGCGGCGAAGGAATGGTTCATGCACAACTTCGCGTTTCACGCCTATCCCGGCCTCACCGAAGGAGCGGCGCACCTCGTCGAGACCTTCGGGACGGACGAGCAGAAGCGGAAATACATGGAAAAAATGTATTCCGGCGCCTGGGGAGGCACCATGGCCCTGACGGAGCCGGGGGCGGGCTCCGACGTGGGGAACCTCAAGACGAAGGCTGTCCGCATGCCCGACGGGACCTTCCGGATCTCCGGCACGAAGATCTTCATCACCGGCGGGGACAGCGACCTGACGGAAAACATCGTCCACCCGGTCCTGGCGCGCATCGAGGGGGATCCACCGGGGACGGCGGGCATCTCCATCTTCCTGGTCCCGAAATTCCTGGTGAACGAAGACGGGACACTGGGGAAGAGAAACGATTACACCATCGGCAGCATCGAGCACAAAATGGGACTCAAGGGATCGGCGACCTGCCTGATCAACTTCGGCGACAACGGGGACTGCTACGCGGAGCTCCTCGGGCAGGAGCGCCAGGGCATGCGCGTCATGTTTCAGATGATGAACGAGGCCCGCATCGGTGTCGGCCTCCAGGGGCTGTCCAGCGGCTCCATCGCGTACCTCCACGCCCTCCAGTACGCCAGGGAGCGGTTCCAGGGCTCCTCGCTCATGAACATGAAGAACCCCGAGGCGCCGCGGGTTCCCATCATCCAGCACCCCGACGTCCGCCGGATGCTCCTGTGGATGAAGGCCCAGGTGGAAGGGATGCGCGCCCTGATGTACTACACCGCCTGGTGCGTCGACAAGGCCCGCACAGCAACGGAGGAAGGCGAGCGGGACAAGTGGACGGGCCTCCTGGAAGTCCTCACGCCGATCTGCAAGGCCTACTGCTCCGACATGGGATTCCGGGTCACCGAACAGGCGATCCAGGTCTACGGTGGATACGGCTTCTGCCAGGAGTATCCCGTAGAGCAATTCATGCGGGACGAGAAGATCGCTTCCCTGTATGAAGGGACGAACGGCATCCAGGCCCTGGACCTGGTGGGACGGAAACTGGGCATGAAGAAGGGCCTCTACTTCATCAGCCTCCTGGGCGAGATCGGAGCCGTCACGGCCCGGTACAAGGATCGGCCGCTCCTCAACGGGCTGTCCGACAGCGTTCAGGCCGCCGCCAATGTGCTGGGTGAGATGGCCATGTTCTTTGCCGCCAGCGGCAAGGCGGGAAAATTCATGATCCCCGTCGCCAA
>CAZODI010000011.1:25158-58448 GCA_964578535.1 uncultured Syntrophaceae bacterium | reverse complement strand
CGGAGCTCGATCTGGACGGGAAGCGAATCCTCCTGACCCACGGGGACATCATCGATCCGCCCGATTCCGGGGCCGCCCTGGTCCGAAAAGTCCTCCGGAGCCGATTCCTCTACCGGCTCCAGCGGATCCTGCCGGCCCCGTTCGTCTGGCGGGCCGCCCGCTTGACCTCCCTGACAAGCCGGCGATTCTCCGGGGAGACGGAGAACCGTCTCGTGGACGCCATGCGCCGCTTTGCCCTCGACAAGTTCGGGGAGGGATACGACGCCGTCATCTGCGGCCACAGCCACCGTCCTGTCTTCGAGATCCACGAGACAGCCGGGCGAGCCCGGACCTTCATGACCCTGGGCGACTGGATCCGGTACTGCTCCTACGGCGTATTCGAGGACGGCTCGTTTTCCCTGTCGTTTTTCAGGCCCTGAAAGGTCTCTGGGTCTCGACATCGGTAGGGCCGTGTGCTATGGTCCGCTTCTTTTTTTGGAGGTGCCTATGAACTTCGGCGGCCTGGAACCTGAATATACCGGCCTGGAGCGGTCCGCCTTCGTCGTGATCCCCGTTCCCTACGACCTGACCTCGACCTATCAGTCGGGGTCCCGGCGGGGGCCGCTGGCGATCCTGGAGGCCTCTGGCAACATGGAGCTTTACGACGAGGAACTGGACCGGGAGACATACAAGGCGGGAATTCACACCGCCCCCGCAGTGGAGGCGGATGCGTCAGGGCCGGAATCCATGGTCCATGCCGTAAGGGAACGGGTGGAGGAAGCCGTCGGTCTGGAAAAGATCCCCGTCCTCCTGGGCGGGGAGCACAGCATCTCCCTGGGAGCCGTCCAGGCGCTCAAGAGGAAGTATCCCGGCCTGAAGGTCCTTCAACTGGATGCCCACGCCGATCTCCGGGAGTCCTACCAGGGTACGCCCTACAGCCATGCCTGCATCGCCCGCCGGATCGTGGAGATCTGCCCCCTCGTCCAGGCGGGCATCCGCAGCATGAGCGCGCCGGAGGCGCTCTACCGGAAGGAATCGAACATCCATTCGTTCAGCGCCGACTATGTCATGGCGGGGGACGCGAACCTGGACCGGATCAGCGAGCTTCTGGACGGGGACCTCTACATCACGGTGGATCTGGACGCCCTCGACCCGGCCTTCATGCCCGCCACGGGAACGCCCGAGCCCGGCGGCATCGACTGGAGAGCCCTCACGGGACTCCTCCGACGGGTTGCAAAGCGGACCCGGATCCGGGGCTTCGACGTGGTGGAGCTTTCCCCTCTTCCGGGTCTCGTGGCCCCCGATTTCCTGGCGGCAAAGCTCGTCTACCGGTTGATGGGCTATGCCTGCGAATCTGAAACTACTTGAAGGTAAAAGAGAATCGGATGATTGGCTGTGTCGGCTGATTCGACTTGAAAAAAACGAAAAAATGGAGCATGAAGCCTTTCGGCGCAGAAGGCAGAAATATCAGGTTGGAGGAAAAAGGTGATGATCGGATACGTACCGAAGAGGATTTTTTTCACGAAGGGGGTGGGCGTCCACCGGGAAGAACTCCATTCGTTCGAGCTGGCTCTTCGGGACGCGGGCATCGAGAAGTGCAACCTGGTTCAGGTGTCCAGCATCATGCCGCCCGGATGCAAAGTGGTTTCCAAGCAGAATGGACTCAAGGAACTCAAACCCGGGGCCATCACGTTCTGTGTAATGAGCCGGTGCTGCAGCAACGAGATGCGGCGACTGCTCGCCGCCTCGGTAGGATGTGCCGTTCCAGCCGAAAAGAGCGCCTACGGGTACATCAGCGAGCACCATGCCTTCGGCCAGACAGAGAAGCAGGCCGGGGAATACGCCGAGGACCTGGCGGCAGCCATGCTGGCCTCGACCCTCGGCATCGACTTCAACGTCGATGAGAGTTGGGACGAAAAGAAGGAAATCTTCAAGATCAGCGGAAAGATCGTCCGCACTCTGAACAGCACGCAGTCGAGCATCGTGAAGGCCAACAGCTACACCACCGTTCTGGCGGCCGCCGTGTTCCTTTTCTGAGGCGGCCGGCGACACCGTGCGGAGCGGGAAGCCTTTTCGAGGCGACCCGGCCCGCGGATCCATCGTTCCCGTCTCGCCCTCAGGGGCACCCTGCGGGGGGGTGAGGCATTGCAAAAGCCGGCACCGCGCCGGCCTGAGGCATGCTTCCCGATCCCTATTCCACCCTTCCGGCCGTTGCCATTCCTCCCGTCCTCGGCATCTTTGTCCTTGTCTTTCTCGCCGCGATCACCCTTCTGAAGGGACGGCGCACGCCCGCCAACCGCCTCTTCGCCGTCCTGTGCCTGATGGGCATTCTCAACAACGCGGACCTGGCGGCGTTGAGCCTCGTCGCGGACAGCGACCGGGTGCTCTCCTTCGAACGGCTGATTTATGTCGTTTTCGTGTTCAGCCTGCCCGTATATGTCCAGTTCGTCCACCGCCTGCTGGAAATCACGGGGCGGCGGTGGCTGGAGCGCCTCGCCTGGATGGTCGGTCTCGGACTGCTGCCGCTGACGCAGACGGACCTGTTCTTCCGGGGGCTCCATCGGGGGCCCCATGGTTTCATCGCCGACGCGGGTCCTGCATTCCAGGTCTTCTCCCTCCTGGCGGGCTGTACGGTGATCTACTGCATCCTGCTCCTTGTTCAGGGCATGAGGGGGACCACGGACAACCGCGCGCGCAATCGCCTGAAATACGTCACAGCCGGCGTGGGATTCAGCTCCCTCCTGATCGCCCTGAACATCCTGCCGGTCATCGGGATGGATGTGCTCCCCGTGGGCGGATTCAGCTTTGTGCCGGCGGCGATCCTGGCCTACGGCATCCTGCGCTATGATCTTCTGGACGCCGGGGCGGCGATCCGCAAGGGAATCGTCTATTCGGTCCTGGTGATTCTCCTGGCGGTTCTTTGCGCCTTCTTCCTTTCCATGACCCACATGCTGTTTATCCGGAGCGGTTTCCGCGACGTCGTCGGGACCTCCCTCCTGCTGGCCCTGATGATGGTGTTCCTGTTCCAGCCGATGCGGGAGCGGGTCCAGGCCTGTCTGGACCGGCTTTTCTTCCGGGGACGCTACGATGCCCGCAGGCTGCTCAGGGACCTGAGCGGCGAATTGGCGAGCCTGAAACGCTCCGAAGAGGTCCGGTGTCTGCTGTTTGCGTCCATACCGGAGGCCATCCCGGTCGGACGGTTTATCCTGCTCGCCCGGGACGCGGGGACCGGCCGATTCCGTGCATACGACCGGGAAGACGATGCCGCAGGACTGGAAGAAATGCCGCCGGACCATCCCCTGGTGCCGTTTCTGGAACGGGCGGGAGGACCGGTCAGCCGTTTCCAGCTGGAGGACAGGACAGGAACGTCCTCCGGAGCGGATTTTCCTCCAGCATATCTCGACGCGCACGGGATTGACCTCGCCGTGCCCATGCTGTCGCGGAACCGGCTGATCGGTGCGATTCTGTTGGGGCAGAAGCGATCGGGAGCGCTGTTCGTCCATGAAGACCTGGAGCTGCTGGGCACCATCGCCAACCAGGCGGCCGTCGCGCTGGAGAACGCTGCCGGGTACGAAGAGATCGAGCGGATGAACCGGGAACTGGAGCAGCGGGTCGAAGAACGGACCGCCGACCTCCGGAAGGTGCTGGAAGAGAAGGAACGAACCCAGCAGCAGCTCATCCGCTCCGAGAGCCTGGCTGCCATCGGCCAGCTCGTGGCGGGAACGGCCCACGAGCTCAACAATCCCCTGGCCGGCGCCGCCAGCCTCGTCGAATCCTCCATCGAGGATCTCCGGGAGCAGCCGAACGGCGTGTCCGGAGACGTGCTGGAGGATCTCCGGTTTTCCCTGAAGGAGCTTCACCGGGCGGGGGCGATCGTCCGGAGCCTCCTGGACCTTTCCCGCCAGACCCAGACCTACACGGAGCCGGTGGACATTCACACCGCGGTGGACGACGCCCTCCGGATCCTGTATAACAGCTACAAGCTCCTGCCGATACACATCGAACGACGATATGCGGTGGACCTGCCGCGGGTGGAGGGGAATTTCGCCAACCTCGGGCAGGTCTTCGTCAACATCGTCAAGAATGCCCTCGATGCTCTGCCGGGGGAAGGGGGAGCGATCACCATCACCACCGCCACCGACGGCGACCGGGAGGGCAACCGGGTGTCCGTGTCGTTTCGCGACACGGGACAGGGGATTCCCGACGGCTGTCTGGTGGACATCTTCAAGCCCTTCTTCACCACCAAAGAGGTCGGACGGGGAACGGGTCTCGGGCTCTACATTTCCCACGAGATCATCAGGCGGCACGGGGGGGAGATCCTCGTCCGCAGCGAAGAGGGGCGGGGGACGGAGGTGACGGTCCTTCTGCCGGCAAGGAGAATGCCATGAACGGAGTGCTCATTGTTGACGATGAGGAGGGAGTGCGCAGGTCTCTGAAAAAGGTTCTGGAGCGGGACGGCTACGAGATCTGTACGGCGGAAAGCGGCGGGGAGGCGATCCGGATGGTCCGGGAGCGGGGGGAGGCCATCGAGACGGTCATCTCCGACTACCGGATGCCCGGTATGGACGGAATGGAGACGCTGGTCGCCATCGGGCGGATCAACCCCGAGATCACGCGGGTCATGCTGACGGGATATGCCACGATGGAGAGCGCCATCGAGGCGGTGAACCAGGGGATCGACGGGTTTCTGACGAAGCCCTTCGAGAACAGCGAGCTCCGGGCCAAGATCCGGGAGTTCAACGTCAAGAAGAGGCTCAAGCAGTTCGTCCCGGAGCAGGTTCTCGGGGAGCTTCAGAAACGGGGAAGGGGCATCCGACCCATCAGCCAGACCGTAACGGTGGTGTTCACCGACATCCGCGGCTTTACCGAGATCGCCGAGGGGATGACGCCGGAGGAGGTTGCCCATTTTCTCAACACGTACTATTTCGCCCCGCTGGACGGGATCATCCTGGAGAACAATGGGACCCTGGACAAGCATATCGGGGACGGGATCATGAGCCTCTTCGGCGCCCCGGTGGCGGGTCCCGACGACGCCCTCCGTGCGGTTCGCAGCGCCCTCGGCATGCGGGACGAAATTGACCGCATCAACAGGCAGCTCGGGGGTTGTCCGAAAGAACTGGCCATCGGCATCGGCATCGCGACGGGGGAGGTGATGGCGGGTATCTTCGGGTCTCACCGGAAAAAGGAGTACACCGTCTTCGGCGCCGCCGTGAATCTGGCCGCCCGGCTGATCGGCTCGGCCAGGGGAAGCCAGATCCTGATCTGCGAGAGGACCTGGGAGCGGGTCCGGGACAACGTGGAGGCCGTGCGCCTGGAGCCCTTTCCCATCCGGGGAATCAAGCGAAGCGTGGCAATATACGAGGTGCAGGGGGAGAGGGAGAAAACTGCTTGACAAAACCGCGCTCCGGAGCGTAAGAAACGGACTCTTTTCCGGAACGACGCAACGCGGGGTGGAGCAGTCCGGTAGCTCGTTGGGCTCATAACCCAAAGGTCGGTGGTTCGAATCCACCCCCCGCTACCAATCAAATCAGGGGGTTAGGCGAGATGCTTAACCCCCTTTTGCTTGCCAGGTGTAACCTATTGCTAACAGCGAGTAAATTGTTCATTGCGGAATCTTCTCACATATACATTGCAATAGAAGTGTGTGAAACAAACCTGTATAGGAAAAATTAATTGTGGTAAAAAATTGACAGGGGTCCGGCAAAAATTCACATTGACATGGTCAAAGAACCCTTTACTTTGTAGCTGTCATTGTGTATTTTAATATCGAAGGACGGTGTAACTTTCGGATATCGTTATTTTCTTTTAACGATCAGTCAGCAAGGTAATCGCCAAATCGTTTCCGGTATAGATATTGCAAACCTAGAAATGACTGGTTTGAAAGCCCGCAATGCGTGTCGGAACGTCAGCATAATCTGTGATAAACCATGGATCTCGAAGCCACCCGTAAACGAGATGCAGAATGAAAGGGGGAGATGACCATGGCGCTCGAAAAAGAACTTGCGACTTACAAGATGAAGTTGCCGGAGTTGAGGAAAGACGAAGGGAAATTCGTCCTCATTCGCGGTGATGAGGTTATTGACACCTTTGCCAGCTATGAAGATGCGCTCAAGGAGGGTTATAAAATTTGTGGTTTGGAACCGTTTCTTGTGAAGCAAATCATGAGTATTGAAAAGATCCAGTTCATTTCACGATCCGTTGCGCCCTGTAGTGCTTGCGCCTCTTAGGATTCGGAATCCCGTGCCTCATTTTACTCTATCTATTACGCAGCAAGGCCCACTACTCATTGCTTTCGTTGGGGTCAGTGAGGCGCGGGAATCTGCATTGAAGGCAAACAATGTATCCGTGCCAAACCTTGTTCGAGTTGCCGCGCTCGTAGATACCGGGGCAAGCGCAACCTGTCTTGATCCGACTATATTGACTACACTTGGTCTCACGCCCACAGGAAGTACTCTGGTATCAACTCCATCGACAGGTAATACGCCAGTACAGGCAGACCAGTATGATATAAGTTTACTTGTTCCACCCGCCGGTAACTCCCAAGTCCCGCTATTTCTGGGGACTCTCCCAGCGCTCAGTTGTGGTGATCTTGCTCCACAGGGTTTTCAGGCTCTTATCGGCCGTGATGTATTGTCTCATTGCATATTGATCTATAATGGCAACAGAGGACACTTCTCATTAGCGTTTTAGATTTTCATATTTCATATTTCTATTGTTCATCTCAAACCCTCCTCATTTACCGACCTTCTTCGCCTTGATCTTTTTGTCCCCCGAATCTACATGGATATCACCATTCCGACCAGCCCATGGAAAGAAAGGCGAGATCGCTCCCGCCTCTGTCCGTCGTCGCCATGTGTTCCCGGATGACCACCAGGACCTTTTCACCTGCCTGGACAGGTCAACATCCATGTCCGGGGTAGATCGTTGAACCTGCCCGGGAGAATGCTTGCTCAGCCCTCCTTGCAAGGCCGACACTTGCAAGACTCGGACTGACGGTCTGAATCGCAGGACTGGACTGGGGTCCGGGTAGGTTCGACCAAATCACTTGCATTTTGAGTGTAGCGCTCCGGAGGATCGGGGAACAACCAACGCTAGGACCAGAACGAACGTTCTAAACGCCCTCCGGGACGCCCCAGGTTGCCCCAGGTTGAACGATCCACCTCGGGGGCGTGTCTTCCTTCGTCCGGGGCGGTCTCGACGGCGCGGGTCCAGGCTTCTTTCTGTTTCTCCGGCTCAAGGCGGGTGAGGGGGCGAAGTTGTGATTCCGGGATTTGCTTTTCGCCAATTGGCGAAATCACTTTTTCTGTCTGTGCGGCTTCCAGTTGCCGGTAGAGATATGCCTGACTGTTCCCGAATTCCTTCACCACGCATTCCCGCCAGCTTTCGTAACCGAGAGCATCCCAGCCCTTGCGGACATACAGCTCATAAATAAGTTCCCTTGTGTTGTTCAGGTTGGCATGGATCGCATCCACATTGGTCCTCGCTTCCGTGTAGGTCATCGCGCTAACCGGAACACACCCCCTGTCCTTCGTGACCGTCAATTCCATGCTCCCTCCCATCAAATCAAAATGGTTCAAAATCGACCGCTATCTAAGCGAATATCGCGCTTCTGCGTACCGTACCGATTCACCCCCTCAGGAAGAACCTACCCCGAAGCCATGGGGTAAGAAACCCGGACAGGCCCGCGCCCTGCGAACCTGCCGGGCTGCCGCCGCTGCGGTGCCAGCGGGGGCCGGTCGCCCATGGACGAGGCGACCGCATAAGTCTATAATCCCAGGGCATGATGCAAGTCAGCGTGTCCACCGATGCTCAAGGCGTGTCTGCCCGGGGGCGGATTACAACCGACTTCCCGCGAAACATCCCAAACAGCTTCCCCCCAAGCCTTCAAATCCGCCTCAATCTCGGCGCATCGTTTCTGTAGGGCGGCCTCGACTTCTGCCTTCGCTGTGATGACCGCATGGGCAAACAGAGACCCCAACTCCTGCCGGGCCTCCTCCAGGGTAGCTTCCTTATCCCCCAAAACGCTTTCCGTCGCTTCCCGCAGCACCTCCATGTCGGCCAGGTCCTCGCGGATCTTCCGGGCCTTCCGCTGGACCGGCCCGGAGTCCTGTCCGACTGCAATGGTCTTCACCAACTCGGCTTTGATTCTTTCGGCCTCCGCCTGAAACTCTCCGGCCTGTGCGGTGTAGCCCTCGATCCGCTCCCGGAGCGTCTTGACTTCATCCTCCGCAGCTTTCAGGTCCTTCTGCTTGACGGAAAGCTCGGGAACCGCCTTGAGGATCGCCGCCGCCATCTCGCCTTTCGTCAACATCTTCATGATCGCACCCCCTGCCTCGCCGCCTGCTCGCGCTGAAAGACAAGGTTGAAGATCCGGCGGGCCTCGGGAAATTCGCGGATCGCTTTCGACTTCGCCTTGACCGGTGTATCTCCCAAGGTCACGAACCGCGCCGTCAGGGTGTCGATGGTGGAGCCATTCGCAATCATGACGCCCAGGATGTTCAGATCAATGGCCCGTGACCCTTCCGGCGTCTCCAGGGTCCCCAGGGCGTCCTCGCGGGTGTCATCGGCGGCATCGGGGATTCTCGCCGGGGGTGTTGCGCTCCATGCGCCCCCGGCCTCGATCATTTCGGACCGCCCCATGCCTTTTAGCCGCTCCTCGATTGCCGGGCCGCTGTAAAGATAACCGGCTCCCTCTGCCGCAACTGCTCTCACAACTTGGTTTTCCATGTGCTCCTCCATTCGTTTCTATTTTATTTCCGCCTCCTCCTCAGGGACCGGGCCAGGCCAGCACCCGGCCCCCTCACGGAGGACAACGGCAATCAATCTCAACCACAAGAAATCATCGTCCAGATGTAGAAGCCCAACGTCAGCCCGAAAAGCGCCACAAGCACAGCCTCAGCGATTTCTTTCATCGTCCCGTCCTCCTCGATCCGCTGCCTTCGCTCTCCCGGACGGCCTCCGTCGCCCTTCGCGTTTCAACTCGAATCGGGCCAGGGCCTTCTTGACTCGCTGCTTCAGGATGTTGGCCAGGGTGTCAGGTTTCATCAGTCCAGGTCCGCCCGGTGCCGCTTGGGGGTGTCACGCTCTGTCCGCTCCTGAAGCAAACCACCGACTTTCACCAATGGGATAAGCCGTTCCATGACGCCCGTTCTCCGGTGAAACTCCACGCGAAGTTCTGCCGTATTCTCCCCCTTGTCCGGGGTTCGGCGGATCATGAAGACAGAATCCGATTCCTGGGAAACGAAGCTGCTGTCTCGGATCGCCTCGTATGACAGGTTTTCGGGCTTTCCCTTCGTCGTGTGACAAAGCAGGAAGATGATGAAGCCGCCGTCCACAGCCAGGGTTTTCAGCCGGCGGATCACTTGTCCGATCTCAAGGGAGGGATTCCGCATCCGGGCCAGGTCCACCAGGTAGTGCAAGTGATCAAGGAACACGATCCGAGAATGAAATTTCTGGAAGCCCTCGTGGATCCGCTCTTCAAGCCAGTCCATCGCATGAGCCCGCAGTTTCGTTGGCATATACATGAGCGGTAGCTGCCCGGGCCGGAATTGAGACAAAAACTGTCTTGCCGGAACCTCGAAGGTGAACCATTGGGGGAAATTCAGGCTCTTCGCAAAGTTGACGGTAAGAGACTGTGCAAACAGGGTCTTGCCGTTCTTCGTCGGGCCGCTGGTGGTGATAACCTCGCCGGCTTGGAACCCATCGGTGGCGTCATCAACGCCCGGGATCCCGGACATGACCTTGAAGGCGTCCTGGTCGTTCTCCTGCAGCCTCACGTACAGTTCCCGGGAAGTGACCATGCGGTCCGGGCCGTCATACTTGGACAGGTCCTTCATGGTTTTCGCCATTGTTCGATCTCCTCCGTAAGGTCGTCCATCTCCCGCTCTTCCAGCCGGATCAAATGCCCGGCAAGGTCACGGATCCTACTGTTCCCGGGGAATGCCTCCCGGACAGCGACAAGTGCTCCTATGTCCTCGCTCCAGAACCGGAGCCCTTCCAGGTTATCAGCTATCAGGGCCGCCCGGATCTCTGCCGCCTGGTCAATCTCCCTCGGCTCCTGGTACATGGCGGCTATCTGTGCCGCCGTCATACGGTCATAATCGGCAGCCCCGAGATTGTTTTCCCGGTTCCACTTCAACAGGGCTTCGCCGAGATCGAAGGGCTTATCCATCAGAACACCTTTCCCCAGCCGCCGTTGTCTTTCGTCGGCTCCATTGCCTCGTTCAGGTATTTATCCCAATGGGCAGGACGGAAGAGGGTTTGAGGGTTGAGGTATTTCGGGTTTGCGATGAAATGGGGATCCTTCAACTTCGCGTCGATGATCCGCCGGCAATCGTCAACCGTGCCGCCGTCTTTCAAGCGGGCTTCGATATGGGAAGTATCCCGGAAATGCTTCCCGGTTTTTTCGTTCAGGTAGGAAACGACGGTAAGGGCATTTTGACGAAATATATTCTTTTCATGTTCTTCTGTGTTTGTATGTTGCCCTTTGTTTGCCCGTGGTTTGTCGTTTTGCTTGTCGTTTTCTCGGCTGTCGCCTTGGTAAATATCCCAATTTATAACGGTTATAACCGAAAATTTGTTTGTCGTTTTGATTGTCACATTTTGGGCTTTCTTCAGGAAGTCCAGGACAGTCCTGATTTCCCGGATGGTCAGCCCTGTTTCCTCCGCTGCCTTCTTCAGTCCGAAGATAAACTGACCGGGCATCAGGTGGACGACTTGCAACCCGACGATGGCGTCAAATTCCTTGTGGGTTGCCTTCAAAAGGCACCACGACCAGAAGGCCCAGAGCTTGTGGTTCTTGATCCAATCTGCATCAAGGGACTTGCGGTATAGGCGGATGTAACCCCGGTTCATCGTTTCGGCCCCCCTGATAGCTGATAAGCACGGGGGTCCTCGAACCGCGCCGCCATGAGCACGGCAAGCTCAACCTCCGGCGGGCCGTCGAAATGAACCTGCCCCTGGTCGTCGGCCAGCTCAGCGAGAAGCAGGAGCACGTTCGCGGCCAGGGGATCGCGGCGGAAAATCCGGTCATAGTGCCGGCGGAATCGGCGGCTGGGCCGGAACACCCCGCCCCCGGTGACGACGGCCTTTAAGTTGCCGGCCATGGTCTAGGCCTCCACGCTGTCCCGCGTGTTGACCGGTGCCGACTTTGCCCAAGCGTCAAGGTCTTTCTGGAAATAAATGATCCGCCTGGCTCCTAGTTTGTAATAACGAGGTCCAATCTTTTGGGATCGCCAGTTGGCCAGGGTTCCCACGGTTATTCCATATTGAAATGCGACTTCGATTGGGGTCCTGGTTTCCTTCTGCAACTGCTGGTACACAGATAGTCCGAATTGGTACGCGGCTTCAGTCGGGGTCCTGGTTTCCTTCTCCAACGGATGATACGGGGATTCGTTTTGCGTCATCTTGCATCCCTCCCTGAAATGGATTCTCATCCATGGAAAAAGCCGACGTAAGGGGGGGTGCTTATTTCGCAGAAATGAAAAAGCCCCGGAAAAATTCCGAGGCTTGGCATGGTCACAAGGCGGGGGGGTTAGTCGGGATCGGTGTAATCGATGTTCTCTGAAAATTCCACGGTGCGGGGTTCCCTGTCCTTTCCGGCGACGGCCAGGTAGTCGCTGCATGGATACCACCCACCACCCCGATAGCACTTTGCACCATGGGGACATCGGGCGCATAGGTGGTCCGCTGCCGCCCGGGTGCGTTCATTCGCATACTTGGCATCGGGGTCGTACGGTTCACCATGGATGAGCTCGTACGCCAGCCGCCATTGGCTTTTTACAGTCGAGAGCGGGCGGTTCACTTTCTTCGATACCGTCCTGAAGGTCACGCGGGCCGGGCTTTTCCCCGCCTGCTCGTACAAATCCCACACCTCAAGCAGTTCCTCCGCAATGGGGAGCCATCTAAGGCGCTCCGCTCCATTCACCTCTTGATAAACTTCTCGATAGTGATCGACCAGCATTTCCACCTCGGCTAAGATCGCCTCCTTCGAGCGGCTCAGGTCCACGCCTAACAATAAGGTTTTTGAAGGCTGACCGGAGGTCAATCGGTTGAGGATATAACTACCCTGGCGCTTCAGGCGGTCGAGCCATTGCTGGTCTTCCTCGGGCGTGAAGGGTCCCTTGGATTTCCTCGATTCAATAAAAGGATCATAGATGCCCTTCGCTGCCGCCCGCTGCGCCACCAGGGACATACATTCGTCGGGGTCCGTCGGGAAAGGGCGCAGTCGTACATCGAGATGAGTGCGTTTCTTGGCGGGAAGCCCCCTTTCCTGGCGGTAGCGTTTAACGCTTTCGACACTTTTAAGCGCGTCGGCATAAAATTCGCGGAATCGGCGCATCCGGTCGTCACCATTTTCAGCTTCCCAGAGCTCGCGGTTTCGCTTGAGAAATTCCCACTTCGCTTTACTCAGTCGAACAGTCTGTTCCGCAGAGGGTTTGGATTTTTTCGCCATGGCCCTATCTCCGTTTCCCTTGCTTGATCCTGACGACCTTCGTCCGCCCGTTGACCGCCGCCTCCAGGCCCTTCACGGCTTCCCGTTTATGGTCGGGACTCAAGTGGCTGTAGCGCTCACTCATCGCAATGCTCTTGTGCCCCATCAGCCGGGCGATTGTGTATAGTGGTGTTCCCTGGATCGCCAGCCAGCTTGCGAAGGTGTGCCGGAGGCTATGGAAAACCACCCGTTGCCGGGGATCATCCACCCTGTCGTTAAATCCGATCCGGTCAACGACACGTTCAAAGGCGTTCGATACCTCCTTGATTTTCTGTCCGTCAGCATCCGTGAACACATAGCCGGCCGGGTTCGCTGGCATCCGGCGCTGGAGCATTTCCCGGACAGCCCCGGTCATGGGTGCATACCTGGTTTCCGTGTTCTTTGTGTCGCGTAGGGCTATCAGTCCGTTCTGGAAATCGATGTCTTGTCCTCGGAGATTGAAAATCTCGGAGGCGCGCGCTCCTGTGTAGAGGCTCAACAGCGCTATGTCGTGCAGTTTCGGATCCTCCAGGTCCTTCCTCTCTTTCTTGAATCGCGGGTTCCGCCTCAACTCCGCGAGGAGGATATCCGCCTCCTCCATCGACAAGAAACGGTCGCGGGCGTTCTGGACCACGGGCATCTTCACTTTCTTCACCGGATTCGGCCCCTGGTAAAGGTTCCAGTCGGCGGCCTTGTTATACATGGCCCGGAGGAGCCCCAGGCAATGGGCTATTGACTTCGGAGCCGCCCCACTTTTCGCCATGTCGGACTTCATCCGCTCCAAATCAAATGGTGTGATCTCATTGAGGCGCTTGTCATCGAAGCGGTCCTTTAGATGATGCTCGTACCGGCTTTGGTCTTCGATCCCCCGCCGATTCTTGTTATCGGCGGACCACTTTAGGTACTTCTCAGCCAACTTCTTGAAGGTGATGCCCCGCCTTTTCTGTTGCGGCAGTTCTTCCCCGTGGCGGATCGCCCGAAGGCGTTCGGACCGGACGTCTGCCGCCAGCTTGACGCTGTACCCTTCGGACAGCCAGCCCACTTTCTCCCATGTCAGCTTCCCTTCGAGGCGGAAGGCGATGTAGAAGCAGACGTCGGGCTTTCCCTTGTGCATCTTGGTCTCAGAAATGAGCTCGTAAACACCCTTTTCCTTGGTCTTCCTCCTCTCAATCGCCATGGAATACGCTCCTTTCCGTGCCGTGCTGGGTGTAACCTATTGCTAACACCCCGGGCTATTTTCGATGATTTTGGATGATTTCAAGCCCAAAGGTCACTTACGGAAAAGCCTTAATCTTTATCGTGAATCATGTCAAATTATTTTAAATTATTTGTTAGCAGAAGGCCCCTAACGGGCTCATAACCCAAAGGTCGGTGGTTCGAATCCACCCCCCGCTACCAATCAAATCAGGGGCTTAGGCGAAACGCTTAAGCCCCTTTGATTTGCTGTGCTACCGTCCTGTTGCCAGGTGTCCCCTTTCTCGGCCTTCCTGAAAATCGAAAAAACGGCTCATCCTTCCGGCCGGTCCCCAAGTCATGGATTCACCGCCTGATCGTGGATGTCAGCGGCGTCACTCGAGTTACTCTTGAAATTCTTTCCACCCATGCGTTGACATCCCCGTCCTTTTTTCATAGGTTGGTGCTGCCCGCAGGCCGCCGGCAATCCGCTTTCCCCTGGCGGTGGTTGTTTCACCGCGCGGTCTCTGCCCGATGTACAGCCATGGCCGACAGCGACCAGTGATGCTTCTTTTTCCAGTGACAGGTCCGGCCAAGTTCTCCGTCCGATTTTCAAAACGAAGAAGAGAGATCGCGAAGACAATGCAACCCTGCAATGTCTGCCGCAACGGCAGATTCTGTCTATCGGTGTGCTGAAGAGCGCGATTTGCGACGATCCGATAAACCGGGGGTGGAATCATGGGTATTCTTCATATGCGGAAGCGAATGGGTCGAAGCGTCTTTTCCCTGAAGCCGGGGAGTCGTCCGGAGGGGCGGATCCTTTGCGCCGTTCTCCTCATGCTGGCCGGGACGGCCATAACGGCGCATGCCGCTACGAAGCTCGTCCCGGACACAAATTACTCCGATATTATCATGAACATTTATAACGACAGTTACGCGAACGATGATCCTTACACAAATCAGGGGATCATTAACGTCTATAGCATACTGGACAACTACGGCACGTTTCGCAATGAGCCGGATGCCCTGCTTCGCAACTACGGCACGCTGCGCAACGATTCAGGCGCCACGCTGCACAACCGGTCGGGAGGCAGGCTGTTCAATGAATCAGGCGGCACGCTGATCAACAGTACGGGCGGTACGCTGAACAACTCCGGCGAGTTTGTCAATTCCAGCACGGCGACAAACTCCGGCGCACTGGTCAACACGGGCGATTTGACGAACAATCAGCACGGGACGCTCAACAACGGCTCCGGCGCCACGCTGACCAACGACTCAACCGGGACGCTGACCAACAAAGGAACACTGAACAATTCCGGGACGCTGATCAACCTCGGCACCTTCGGCGGCTCGGGAACCATCGTCAACGACGGGGGCACCATCGACAATTCCGGCACGTCCATGTCCATCACGACCCTGGTCGTGAATACGGGCAAAACGGGCGTTGTCACCGGTTCAACCCCGACCTCCGTAACAACGGGAAACGTGAGCGGTACCCTGAACCATACGGGGAGCGGTGGCATCTCTTTTGCCACGCTCAACCTGGACGGAGGCGTCTTCAACAACAACGGCAGCGGCGACGCGAGCATCGGAACCGCAGCCGTTGCCGGCGGCTTCACGGGCACCATCGGGGGCACGGGACCCGTCGGGCTGACCGCGGCCGCTGTGGACGGAACGCTCAATGTCACCGCCGTTCTCTCCGGTACGGGCTCCCTCACGAAGACGGGCACGGGCGAACTGATCCTGTCCGGCACGAACACTTACACCGGTGGCACAAGCATCAACGGCGGGACCGTCAACGTGGGCAGCGACGGCAATCTCGGGGATGCCTCGGGAGGGCTCACCTTCGGCGGCGGCACCCTCAAGGTGACAAACAGTTTTACGACGAACCGGTCCGTCACGCTGGACAGCGGCGGCGGCACGTTTGATACAAACGGCAACAGCCTGACGCTGTCCGGGATCGCCTCCGGCACGGGCTCTCTTCATAAAAGCGGCGACGGAACCCTCACACTCACCAGAGCCAATACCTACACCGGGGGCACGACCGTGAGCGCGGGTACGCTCGCCCTCTCGGGAGCCGGCACCTTAGGCGATGCGACGGGGAGTACAACCGTGTCGGGAGGCACCCTCGATCTGGGCACGACCACCCAGACGCAGGCGGAGCTCAGGCAGTCCGGCGGAACGGTTCAGAACGGAACCGTGAATGTCACGACCTATCAGATGACCGGCGGGACGCTTTCGTCCGATGCAACGGTCTCCGCTGCATCCGGCTTTGACATGCAGGCCGGCATCGCGGACGGTGTTCTCTCCGGTGCGGGCACCCTCACCAAGACGGGCCCGGGCGAACTGACCCTGTCCGGCACGAACACCTACACCGGCGGCACGAACGTCAACGGCGGGACCGTCAGTGTGGCCAAAGACGAAAGTCTGGGCGACGCCTCGGGGGGGCTTGCCTTCGACGGCGGCACCCTCAAGGCGACCGGCAGCTTTGCGACGGGCCGGTCCGTCACGCTTGGCAATGGCGGTGGCACCATCGACACGGACGGCAACGACCTGACCATAAACGGGGATATCTCGGGCACGGGCTCCCTCACCAAGGAAGACAGCGGCAGGCTCATTCTCACCGGTACGAACACCTACACCGGCGGCACGAATGTCAACGGCGGGACCGTCAGCGTGAGCAGAGACGAGAATCTCGGCGATACATCGGGGGCGCTCACCTTCGGCGGCGGCACCCTCGAGGTGACCGGCGGCTTTACGATGAACCGATCCGTTGTGTTGAACAGCGGTGGCGGTACCATCGACACGAACGGCAACGACCTGAAGATCACAGGAGATATCTCCGGCGCGGGCTCCCTCACCAAAGAGGACGGCGGCAGGCTCATTCTCACCGGCACGAACACCTACACCGGAGGCACGACCGTCAACGGAGGCATTCTACAGGGCGATGCAGCGAGCCTTCAGGGCGACATCACCAACAACAGCCAGGTAACCTTCGACCAGGAATCGACGGGCACGTACGCCGGGAGCATGAGCGGAACAGGCTCCCTCGTCAAGGAAGGCGACGGAACCCTCGTCCTTGCCGGCGTCAATACCTATACAGGCGGAACCTCAGTAAATCGCGGTGCCCTCGCCGTGGAAGGCAGCATGACGGGCGATCTCGCCGTCGGCGTATCGGGCACCCTCATGGGCAACGGCACGATCACCGGCAACACCGTGAACTCCGGCACCCTGGCCCCGGGGAACTCCATCGGAACCCTGACGATCGCCGGTGACTACACCCACAACGCCGGCGCCGTCTATGCCGTGGAGGTCGATGCGGCCGGCCGGTCGGACAGGCTCATCGTTACCGGGACGGCCACCCTGAACGGCGGGACGGTATCCGTTCTGGCCGGATCAGGGCCGTATTTCATGAATACGACCTACACGATCCTCACTGCCGGGAGCGTTGTGGGTATGTTTGACAGCGTCACGAGCAACCTGGCCTTTCTCGCCCCGTCGCTGAGTTATGACGCCGCGAACGTCTACCTGCTCTTGACCAGGAACTCCACCCGGTTCGCCGATGTGGCCCTCACCCGCAACCAGTACGCCGTTGCCTCGGCCCTCGATCGCGGCACTTCATACGCTGCAGGCGATATGGTCACGGTGTACAACAGCCTCCTGGGGCTTTCCGCCGCCGGGGCGAGAAGCGCCTACAACCAGACAGGCGGCCTTTCGCACGCATCCCTTACGGAGGCGACCTTCTTCTCCTTCAACCGGTATGTCAGCGCCCTCACCGGGCGCATGGAAGGCTTCGGCACGGAGGAATCGTCGCTTGCCGGTTCGGGAAACATGCTTCTGGCCTTCCGGGAGGATGCGGGAAGCGATGCGGGAAACATCCTCCTGGCCGCCGTGAAAGGTGCCAGAGGCGAAGACACAAAGGAGAACGGTGGGGATGCGTCACCCTGGGGACTCTGGGCAAAGGGATACGGCAACCTGGGGGAACGCCGGGGAGATGACCTCTCGACGAAGTATGACTATCGCGGCGGTGGGCTGATCGTCGGCTTCGACAGGAAGGTGGGCGAAAGGCTGCTCCTGGGGGCATCCGCCGGTTATTCCCGTACGACGGTAAACATGAAGGATCTGAAGGACGACATCCGGGTGGCGGGCTATCAGGGGGCACTCTATGGAGCATACGATATGGATCCCTGGTATGTTCACGGCCTGGTCGCCTACGGTTTCAACCGCTACGACACGGCCCGTAACATCGTCTTCGGAGCCATTGCCAGGACTGCCCATGCGAGCTATGGCGGTCACAGCCTGAGCGGCTATGGCGAGGCGGGTTACCGTTTCCGGATCGGTACATTCAGCGTCATCCCCACGGCCTCATTGCAGGCGGGATCGCTCTGGCGCAATGCCTTCACCGAGACGGGTGCCGGGGCGCTCGATCTCGCTGAGGACAGCGACCGGATGTCGTCGCTGACCGGTTCCCTGGGAGTCAGGCTGAAGAAGGAATTCAGGATGCAGAGCAGTTCCATCACACCGGAGATCCGGGTCCGGTGGCTCCATGAGTTTGTCAACGACGATTATGCGCTCGATGCCTCCTTTACGGGTGATCCCGCTTCCACCTTCACCATCAGGGGTGACAGGGCGCAGCAGGACAGTGCGGCCATCGGTTTCGGGCTGAGCTGGGAGATCGGGGAAAGCTTCGATCTTGCCCTGTCCTACGATGCCACTCTGTCGGGAGACAGCACGGAGCAAAGCATGACGGCGGGAATACGATACGAGTGGTGATGAAAGCTTTCTATGGGTACGGCGCCATGCAGCCGATCCGTCGTGCGTCGTAGCGGGCAGTGAACGGCTTCGTTTTTTCGCTCATTTTATTTGTATACCCTCATCCGCATCGGAAATTCGGACCGTGTTCACGACGGGCCGATAGAGGAACAGGTTCCTGCGGATGAAGCTCGTTGTATTCTCGAAATCCTCATGTGAATTGCATACATACGTGACAACAAGGGTTCCGTTCCGGGCGAATTCCGGATGCTCCTTGCCGGCGTAGCAGAAGTTGTTCCCGTCATACCGGGCGCTGTGCCGGTCGACCTCGGGGACGGAAGCGAGCAGGACCCTCGGCTCGGACCAGGGACCTTCCAGGGCGTCTGCCGTCCGGTACAGCATCCGGTCGCCGTTGTTCTGGAGCGACAGGTAAACGGCGATCCATTTCCCGATTCCCGGATGGTAGCGCACGCTCAGCTCCGATACGGCGGCATCGAGGACGACCTTGACCTTCGCGGGCTTGATTTCTCTTGTCCATCCTCCATCCGTGTTCAGGTATTCGATGGACCGGGCCGGATCGTCCAGCCTTTCAACGGGGATGCGGGCCAGGATGTTGCCCAGGATGCTCCGGCCTTCCGCCGTTGTGCCGTAGAGGGGGTAGAAATAGACGTGATCCCGGGAGGCCACCGCCGTGGTCGCGAATGCGCGGATTTCCTCCGGGATTCCGGGTGCCAGGTCCAGGTACTCCACGGCCCACCGGTTCGGGTCGGTCTCCCGAAAGTCTCTGATCCGGGCGAATTTGTGTCCCGCGATCCGGAATCGGAAAGGTCCCGGAAGCTCCGGGTCGGCCTTCACGGAAAGGAGCGGCACATAAAGGGTGCCACGGACCATGAAGGGGGCCTGCGGCCACAGCCATTCCTTTTCCCCGAAGGATGATACGAACTCCCCGTTTTTCTTCTTCAGGTGATAACGGATTTGAAATCCGGAGTCGTCCTTGCAGGTTGAAACGGCCAGCGTGGTTCCCAGGACCACGTTCATGCCTGTGCGGTCCCGCCTGCCTTCCTGCTCTGAAACGAAGGAATCCCCGAAGAGCCACAGGACGCGCCGGTCGTCCAGGCGGATGGAATACGCGCCGTCCCCGCCGTACCATCCATCCCCGTCGGGGAATGCGGGCAGGCATTCGGCCGGCGAGGGATGCAGGTGGCGCGCCTTCCCCGGTATGGCCGAGCACGAAGAGAACGAGAGGCATAAAAGCAGAGCCAGGCATGCAGCGATGGAGACCGGATGTCGTATGGGTCGACAGGGTTTCATGTGCGCTTTTCCCTGGGAACGTTCAGAAACGGGAATAAGGACGGTGGATATTCCGTCCGGCAGGATCCTTATCTTATGCAGCAATCGGACATGAGTAACAGACATTGCTGGTCCTCTTTGGGATGATGGCCAAGAATGGGAAGAGTATATAGGAAACTTGGTTTATTGGGTATGGATGGATAATAACGAAATATTCATGTCACCGGAACACTGGCAAGGAAAAAGCATCTTGTCCATTTCTTTCTTTGTTGACTGAAAACATGAGTGGTCTGTGCTGATCATTATGAATACTTCGATGGATAGGGCGTCGCAAATAAAGGGAACAGCGTATTGGCGGTATTGGGAATTCCCCGGGAATCACTAAAGATGTATTATATAGATATATGAATTCCGGATGAAAGGATGATTCAACAAAAGAGGCGTACATTCTTTTATAAGAAATAAAGTAAAAAGGAAGATTGACAGCCAGGATAAAGCATGCAAAATGGAATAAAATGCTATTCCAAAGAAGGAGGATTCAGTCGCAATGGCGAACCCACTCGTCGAGTTAACAGCGGAAATTGTAATTTCCCATGCATCCAGCGCAGCTTTGACAAAGGATGAGCTTCTTGAAACCATAAAAGAAGTCTATTCAACTCTGGAGGCGCTGGAAAAAGGTGGTCCGGCCGGCGTGGCCGAGCCGAAAGCGGCCGCCGTGGGAAAAGGAAAGAGGGGACGACCGAGAACCAAAGTTGCAGCGGAGAAGCCGGCGAAGCAGGAAAAACCTGCGGAACCCGTGACAGCACCCGCTCCCCAGGGGCCGGTGCTGTCGTTTGAGGAAGCGTTTCAGCCGGATGAAGTAGGATGCATGATCTGCGGCAAGAGGGGCATGAAAACCCTGAAGAAGCATCTGTCGACGGAGCACGGGTTGAAACCCGGCCAGTACAAGAGAATGTTCAAGATTCCCAAGGATGTGGACCTGGTGGCTCCGAAGTACGCCGCCGCAAGGCGCCAGATGGCCATCGACCGGGGGCTCCCGGAAAAGCTGGCAGCCGCCAGGGCGTTGAGAAAGAAGAAAGCCGAATAGGCGTCCGGATTCAGGAACCGCGTTCACAGGGAAAGGCGCAGGAAACTGCGCCTTTCCCATTTTTTTGCCTGCCTTACGGAGCGTGCTCCGTTTCGACCCCGAGGGCCGACAGGTTCTTCTTCGCCTCGAGATGATCCGGATTCAGGAGAAGAGCCCGCCGGAACGAAGCCGTCGCTTCCTTTCCTTTTCCTCTCAGTGCCTGGGCAACCCCCAGGTTGTTCCATGCATCGGCATTGTTCGGTCGCAGGGACACGGACCGCTCCAGGTGCAGCATCCCGTCGCCAATCCTTCCCTGTTTCACGAGAGTGATTCCCAGATTGAAATGGGCGTCGGCGAAGGAGGGATCGATCTTGAGGGCGGTTCGGTAATGCTCCAGCGCCTCCTCCGTTCTCCCGAGAGCGATGAGGCTGTTGGCGAGATTGCTGTGGGCCTGGGCCATGTCCGGCTTGAATTCCAGGGCTCTTCGGTACTGCACCGCAGCCTCTCCATGGGCTCCTGTCGCCATCAGTGTGTTCCCGAGGTTGTTGTAGCCCTCCGCGTAGTGCGGCCGGATGAAAAGGGCCTTCCGGATGGCGGCGATGGATGCGTCGAAATTTCGCTGTATCCTCAAGGTTGTGCCAAGGTTGTTGTAGGCGAGATAATTGTTCGGGACGGCCCGGACGGCCTGTGAAAACAGGGTCCAGTCGTTCCTCCATACCTGCACCTGGCGGGCGGAGAGAACGGCCGGAATCAGGACCAGCGCCGCAGAAAGGATCAGCAGGGAAGGCCGCCGGAGACGCAAGGCCGCCGCGAGATCTGCACCTCCCCAGACGAGGATGACGAAGATGCCGATCAGGGGAATGTAGGTATAGCGGTCTGCCATGGCCTGGGAGCCGATATGCACAAGGCCGATGACCGGAATCAGGGTGCCGAGATACCAGAGCCATCCCATGGCCAGGTATGGATAGCGGCGCCTTCCGATCAGGGCGCCGAGGCTGATGCCGATGAGCACAAAGCCGCAGGCCAGGATGTCACGGACAGGCCAGGCGGCCGGAAGCGGGTAGAAGACGGACAGGTCCTTCGGCCAGAGGGTTTTGAAAAGATAGGTTCCGTACGAAACGACCGCATTTGCCAGCCTGGCGTCGAATCCGTACGGGTCGACCGGCACGAGGGCGCCGGACTTCTCCTGGCTCCAGACCGCCGCCGCACCTGCCGCGGCGGCGAGCAGGATCAGGGGCGCTTTTTCCAGGATCAGAGCGGAGAGGGTGGACGGTTTCCATGGGGACGGCGGCGCGGGGGGCGGGCCGCTGCCTGCGACCCGCCGGAGCGGATAGAAATCGATCAGGAGCAGGAGAAAGGGAAGCGTCACGATCATCGCTTTGGATGCCAGGCCCAGGAGAAAGAAGCAACAGACGGCAAGATAGCGGACGGTGCCCGGTTTCCTCGCATACCGGAGGTAGGACCCCATCGTCAGCATCCAGAACAGCCCGCACAGAACGTCCTTTCGCTCGGCGATCCAGGCCACGGACTCGACATGGAGGGGGTGGATCCCGAACAGGGCGGCCACCAGGGCGCTTTTCCACGGGGAACCCGTCATGGACGCCAGCACCAGGAAAAGAAGGACCGTCGAGATGGCATGGATCAGCATGTTCGTCCGGTGGTAGCCGCCGGGGGTGGGGCCGTACAGACGGTAATCCAGAAACAGGGAAAGCCACGTTACCGGATGCCATGATCCCCCGTCCGTGGCCGTCAGCATCCACTGGACGGACTTCGCGGTCAGCCCCTCTTCGAGGCGGGGGTTGTCCTGCACGTAGAGGCCGTCGTCATAGTTGACGAAATCATAATGCTGTACGGGCCAGAAAACAGCCAGGACGAGCAGGAAGAGGGCAAGGGCGGCAAGGATCTTTTTCACTCCGGATCCCGGTGAATTCATGTCTTCTCCTGCGATCGAAAAAAACTTTCGCACATGCGCCCTGCGGCCTGCATCCATGAATGCAGCCGGGTCTCTCGAAAACAACGTCCGGCGATGAGTCGCGGCAGACCCGGAGCCGTGTCGCCTGTAAAACCCCTTGAGGGGAATGAAACACAGGATGAAGCCTCATGCAAGCTGAAGAGCCCGGAGAGCAGCTTAAGGAATGGCCCTCCATCCCTTTCCCCGCCGTATCGGACACCGACAGAATCCTGTGTTTCTTCCGGGTATATATTGGATGTTGCCGGATGCCGAAACATGGTAGAAAAATCACCGGCGGGAGCAGGCGTTTGCTACCCGGGAGGCTCGGTGCTTCGCTGTTTGATGATGGCCAGGAACCTCGTGGAAGGAACATTCCATCACCGGGCTGGGAAATGTGCGGCCGCAAAAGGATGTCGAGTCCTATGATTCATGGTCCTGCCGGAGGCGGGAGCAGATGACGAGGAGGGATAATCATGCTTTCGGAACAGCAGAAGATGGAGGCCCTCATTGATCTGAGCATGGAGCTCAATCATGTCAAGGATCTGGACATTCTTATGGAGCATATCCTGACCTCGGCGCGACGGGTTGCCGGCGCCGATGCCGGCTCCATTTACCTGAAGGAGAACGGCCGATTGAAATTCAGCTACACCCAGAACAGGACGCTCCAACGACGTTTGCCACCCGGCGGGAAGCTGATTTACAGCACCTTCTCGATTCCCGTCGATCAGAACAGCATCGCCGGCTATGTCGCCCAGGCGGGCCAGTCTCTCAATATCGAGGATACCGAGCGGATGGATCCGGGACTCCCGTTCCGGTTCAATCGGGCCTTTGATGAAGCTTCCGGCTACTGGACCCGTTCGATCCTGACCACTCCTCTCAAGACCGTGAGGGGCGATGTGGTAGGAGTGCTGCAGGTCATCAACGCGCAGACGACGGAAGGCGGGCATGCCATTCCATTTTCGGGAGAGACGGGCCGGGTCATGGATGTGTTCGCTGGGATGGCGGCCATTGCACTGGAGCGGGCCAGGATGACCCGTGAGATGATCCTGCGAACGATCCGCATGGCCGAAATGCGCGATCCGAAAGAGACGGGGGCCCATGTGAACCGTGTAGCCGGGTATGCTCTGGAGATTTATGAGTCCTGGGCCAAGGCCAACAAGATCGGGCAGAAGGAGGTTGACGGCAAGCGGGATATCCTTCATATGGCCGCTATGCTTCACGACGTCGGCAAGGTGGCCATACCCGACATGATCCTCAAGAAGCCGGCCAAACTGACCGAGGAAGAATACGATGTCATGAAGACCCATACCATCCATGGCGCCCGTCTGTTTATGAACCAGAGTTCCGACTTCGACGAGGCCGCCGCGGAGGTTGCCGGGAACCACCATGAGCGGTGGGACGGCCTGGGATATCCGGGGTATGTGGATGTGAATACGGGAAGGACCGCGGAGAACCGGGTGGCTGCCGGCGGGAACGCTCCGGGGAAGAAGGGACGGGAGATCCCGCTCTTCGGCAGGATCGTGGCGATTGCCGATGTCTTTGACGCTCTCTCCTCCAGGCGGTCCTACAAAGAACCCTGGACGGAGGAACAGTGCCTCGAGACCCTCAGGAAGGACAGCGGGACCGTCTTCGATCCGGAACTGATGGAGCATTTTTTGCCGTCCTGCCGTTGATCCGGCGGATTCAGCAGCGTTACCGGGATCAAGAGGAAACCGACTGAGCGGACCCCGTATTTCGGGGCCGGAGAAGGAAAGGAAGATATGGAGAAAAACGGATTCTATCTGATGGATAATATGGAGGAGTCGGTCCGGCTGGAGGTAAAGACGGATCCGGAGGCTGTTCGCGAAGAGGCTCGCTGGTGCGGCTTGAAACCGGGAATGCGGGTCATGGATGCCGGGTGCGGTCCGGGCCTCACAAGCGCGCTCCTTCTGGAGCTATTGCAGCCTGGAGGAGAGGTGGTGGGCATCGACTATATGGAGCCGCGGATCCGGGATGCAAAGGAGAAGTACGGCGAGCGGCCGGGGATGGAGTTTCTGCTGCACGACCTGAGGCAACCCCTGCCCCCGATGGAGCCCTTCGACCTCATCTGGATTCGTTTCGTCCTGGAGTACAATCTGCGGGAAAGCCTCGATATCGTGCGCAACCTGACCGCCTGCCTGAAACCGGAAGGCTGGCTCTGCCTCATGGACCTGGATTACAACTGCCTGAGCCACTATCCGCTCCCGGAACCCATGGACAAGACTCTTAAGGAGGGGATGAAACTCTTTCAAAGGGATCTGAACTTCGATCCCTATGCCGGGCGCAAGCTCTACTCCTATCTTTATGACCTTGAATACCGGAACGTCGAGGTCCGTATGAAGGCCCACCACCTGATTTACGGGGATGTCCGGGCCTCCGACCTCTTCAACTGGACAAAGAAGCTGGAAGTGGCCGCCGTGCAGGTCCAGGACGCCTTCGCTGACTACCCGGGCGGCTATCAGGGATTCTTTTCGGATTTCAATGCGTTTTTTAATGATCCCCGCCGGTTCACGTATACGCCCATGATCCTCTGCAAGGGGCGGAAACCGTCCGCGGATCCCGGGACTACCGGAGGGTAAAGGACTTTTCCCGGAAGAGGCGCAGGCAGGCGTCCACGACTTCCGGGTCGTAGTACTTTCCCCGGTTCGTGACGATTTCGTCGAGGGCCTTCTCGATACCCAGGGCCGGACGGTAGGGGCGGTGGTTCATCATCGCCTCCACCACGTCGGCCACGGCCAGGATTCGCGCCTCCAGCAGGATCTCCCTGCCGGAAAGGCTGCCCGGGTAGCCGGAGCCGTCGTACCGCTCGTGATGCTGATGTACGATCTGGGCCACCGGGTGATGAAATTCGATGTTCCGGAGGACCCGGAAGCCGACGTCCGGGTGGGTCTGGATAAGGCTCATTTCAATGGTGCTGAGCCGCCCCGGTTTGCTCAGGATCTCGGCGGGGATCTGCATCTTGCCGATGTCGTGGATCAGGGCCGCCATCTGAAGACCCTCGATGCGGTCGTCCGAAAGCCCCATCTCTTCCGCGATCGCCGCAGACAAGTCCCGGACGTGGCGCTGGTGGCCCGCGGTATAGGGGTCCCGGGATTCGACGATGTCGGAGATGGCCTTGATGGTGCTTTGCAAGGCCGCCTGCAGCATTGCGTGGCTCTTTTCGAGGGCGGTCATGTCTTTCATCGTCCCCACGATGCCCGTCAACTGCCCCGAGGGATCCACGTTGGGACAAGCGCTGATGCTGAAGAGCCGCTCCGTTCCATCCCGGCCGATCATGCGCCCCATTTCGCTCTTCACTGTTTCCCCGTTTTCCCGTATCCGCTTGAAGATCCGCGAATAGGAAGAGGTCTCGTCTTCCCTCAAGAAGTCGGTGAAGGATTTCCCGATAACTTCCCCGGACTCGTGTCCCAGCAGGGCCTCCCAGGCGGGATTGACATACGTGTAGGTTCCTTCCGAGTCCAGCGTGTAGATGATATCGGGAGCATTTTCACCGAGGCTCCGGAATCGTTCCTCGCTTTCCCGGATTTTCTCGTAATCCCGGACCCGGTTGATGCTGACGCCGATCTGGGGGGCGATGCCCTGGAGCAGGTTCAGGTCGCTCTGGCTCATGGTGCGCTGGGAACGGTAGTTGTCCACGGCCAGGATTCCCTCCGCGTGTCCTTCGTAAAGGATGGGAACGCAGGCGAAGGCCTTGACGCCCATGAAGCGGGCATATTCGTAGCTCTTGGCGGACAGCTCGGGCCGGATCTGTTCGATGTCGTCTACAAGGAACGGCTTCTGTTCCCGGAAGGAGACGATGAAGGGGCCCCTGGAATGCGGCTTGTCCAGTTGGAAGGATGTATTCTGGAGAAACCAGGATTCGTCGGAATTGTATCCGTATCCGTCGGCATACTGGAGCTTGGTGCACTCCGGGTTTGCCAGGAGCACCATGCCGCGGTCGAAATCCAGGAGCCGCTCCATGGAGCCCATGACGGAGCGGAGGAGATCCTTCGTGTTGAGGATGCTCGCGGTCGCCTGCCCGATTTCGTTCACCAGGAGTGCATTGTTGTAGCTCGTATTGATCCGGTCCATCAGTTCGCCGGTCCGCTCGCCCTTTTTCCGGAGGGCCGTCTCGACCTCCGTTTTTTCCACCCGTTCCAGGCCCAGCGACAGGAGCGAGACGACGGTGATGGCCGACAGTGTGAACACGACCCATTCGGTCTTGTCCATGAAGAAGAAAAGAACACCCGCGAGGGCCGCTCCGACGAGAAGGGATGCGTTCCGGATCTGTTTCCAGAGATGGCTGGCGGAAATCTCCCAGGAAACGACGTAACGGCAGACGTCACCTCCTTTGTGGATGCAGTCTTCATGGTCGATCCGGGCGAATTTGTCCGTGAACAGCCTGCCGATGGCCTCGAGGGTGCCGAGACGGTTGTCGCACTGGTAGGGCTTTTCGATGACCCCCGGCCTGATCTTGACGGTGATTTCGATCTGCTGTCTGCCAAGGCTCCGCGTGGAGACGATGCAGGAGCGGGAGGCCCGGGTGAAGATCCGGCTGAGCATCCGGTAGGCGATGGAGGGGTTGACAAAGCTCAGGGCATACTGCTGGACGTCTCCGGCGGCGGCGGAGAGGGCCGAGAAGCGGCCGGCCTCCCGGGAGATGTCGGGATTCGGAATGGCCTTGGTGATGGCTTCATGGAAGCGATCCACCTGGTTCTGGGTGAACCAGTGGCCGGCGTCTTCGACCTGGTACGGGGTCATGCCCGCGTATTCGAGCAGGGCGCGGACGTCCACCGCGGGATGGTGCGTCTTGAGATACTCGACGTAGTTCTTGGTGATCCGGCTGTTGTAAAGAGCGTCCGTTTTCATCTCTGGATCATTTTCTGGGCCCACTGGAGCAGCGCCAGGAGCGGCTTGCTGCGCTGTATCTTACGCTCCATGTAGTTGATGAAGGCGCGGCCGTACTGGACGTCCAGGATCCACATGGAGTACTGCTTTTCCTGCTTGATCCCCTGCTCACCCGGGTAGGTGGCCGGGTAGATCATGACTGGAACCTTGGGAATGCCGTACACGGCGGTCAGCTGCCCGACGGCTGCCCGGAGCGTTTTCCAGGGCGTGCCGGCCGGGTCCAGTATGAACACCTTGAAGCCGTTGAGCAGCTCCGAAAGGTTCAGGCCCAGGTCCGATTCGTTCCTCCAGAGGGCGGCTTTCATCTGTCCGTCGTACAGGAGGGCGTGTGTTGAAACACGCCGGACCATCCCGTTTCTACGGTAGAACTCTTCGACGGTGGGTTCCTGCTCTCCCGGCCGGGCGCTTAGCACGTCCATCAGGAGCCCCCCCGAGAAGTGGCGGTAGAAGCTCTCCAGGGTCCTTTGCCTGGCGGGAGTCAGTTCTTCCAGGGTCCAGCCGGGGGGGAGGCTTCCCGCTTCCTCATCGTTCGTGGGGAATTCGATGAAGGCGAAAAGATCCTGGGAACAGGCCCGGGGTTCCTTGATGGCCTTGGCAAAGTCCCCCACGAGGTTGGGGAACCGGTTTTCCGGCCGGAAATAAAAAACGAGATGATCCATCCGGACGGAGGGCAGCCGGTGAATCCCCTCGAAGTAATTGACGATCAGTTTGAGCATGGCCAGGGCTACCCGAAGCGATCCCTTGCGCCGCGCGGCCAGGTGATGCACCATCCATGACCGTTCGTAGGCTTTGACCATCGAAAGGTGCCCATAGATGATGCCGTCTTCCTGATAAAGGAAATGCTCGGCGATCTCCGGGTGGTTGCAGTACAGCTTCCGGTATGTTTCCTTGAACTGGTCGCGATACTCCTGGATCATCCGGTATTTCTTCGGGTAGAGAAATCCTGTCTGGAACAGGAAACTCCACAGGGCGTCCAGATCCGGTTCCTGGGAAACGAAGAGGTGCGGATCCGTCATGTTCGTCAGGATGTGGCTCAACTGCTTGTATTCCTGAATGTCCATGTCCAGGAAAGCCAGCCCGCAGAGAGCCCGGGATCCCTTTTCCTGGCGGTACGCCACCCTTGCCCGGGGAGCGATGACGGCTCCTCCGGGGAAGTGAATGTGTACCTGGGGCAGCACCAGGCCCTGGAGAAGGACTCCGTCGTCGGGACGCTCGAAGACGGAAAAACCCGTGAGGGAGAGATCGTGGATGTCCCGCTGGATCCTCTCCCCTGAAAGGGGATGGCGGCATGTGATGTACGCCGAAGGATTCATCCGGTGGCGGAAACTCCGTTTCGGCTTGGTACGGGTGCGGGGGAGGGGTTCCGGGAGGGCCGTCAGGACGATTTCCCGGGAGCGAACCCCCGGTGTGTGCCGGATGCACCGGCAGGAACTGGAATATACGACGTTTCCGTCAATGGAAAGACGGGTCAGGATGGGTCGGTCCGGGTGAAACCAGTGAAACGAGTCGGGATAGTCCGTCTGTGCCTGGATGCGGAAAGCTTGATTGCTGAAATCGATGAGGTTTCCCCGGGCGGTGAATCCGCTCTGGGTGATCTCGGCGGCAATCTCCACCGGGGCCGGGTGCCTCCTGGCGCAGCGTTTCCCGATGGCAAGCCCTTTTTCGGGGATTTGAATGGTAAAATTGCCGTTGATGGACTCCATCTCCGGGATGGGGACCAGGATGACGGACTGCCCGTCGGGGATCACGAGATTGAGAAGCCGGAGGTGATCGCTCCCGTTTGGAGGATCGCCCTTCCACCTGCAGGTGATGGTCCGATCCTGGCAGCACTCCGGGAAAGCCTCGGCGAGAAAATCTTCTCCGTAACGGACGTCCCGGAGATGAACCTGCAGGGGGGTGCCTTTGAAGTGGTGCAGGTTGATGATGTTGATCAGCTGGTTGGCGGAAAGTTTCTCGGCGGAACGCCTGCGTTTCAGGAAGTCGCTGCGGAAAACCCAGGAAGACAGGGACGGGGTTTCACGGCGGTCGCTTTCCGTCGGGTGCTTTTCACCGGTATGATCGATCTGGGTCTCGATCACGGGTCTCAACGGCTCCTGATGAAGAGCGGTTCGTCAGAATGAAATCTCTGCAAGGGCTGCTCCTCTGGAATCGGGATCCACAAATTGGGGTATCAGTATTATATCAGCGCCCGGAATGCAAGAAGAAATAAGGGGATAATGAGCGAGAGTGCATTGGACCCCGATGGGAATTGGAATCAGTCACAACGCCCGTTGAGAGATCGCACCAAGTCTGGTAAAAGGCAGCCGGAGGTTATGACATGACGGCTCGTCGCCGCTTTCATTGTGTCCCTGCCTGGAAACCCTTTGCTGCTGTGCTGTTGGCCTTATGTTTCCTTCCCGGGATTTTGACCGGATGCGGAGCCCGGAAGGGGGTTGTCTGGCGGGAGCGGCCTGTCGCCGAGAAGGCGAAACCCGTGCGGCGGGAGCTGGCCCGGATGAATTACACCATCCAGGCCGGGGCATTCGCCCGTGTGGAGAACGCCGCTCGCCTCACGGAAGGTCTCCGGCGCCAGGGTCTCGATGCGACGTATTTCAAGGCCCGGGAGGGACTGTACAAGGTCCGCTTCGGGAACTTCCCGACCCGGGAGGCGGCCCGCGAGCGCGCGGATGCGCTGCGGCGCTCGGAAGTGATCGAAGAGTTCTACATCGTCGCCCCGGAGGATTACGCCGTTTCCAAAAGGAAGGCCCTGGGAGACGCTTACCTGCGGAAGGAACTGGTCAAAACGGCGGTGAGTTATATCGGCGTTCCTTACCTTTGGGGCGGCACGTCCGCGGAAACGGGATTCGACTGCAGCGGCCTCGCCATGACGGTCTATCAGCTCAACGGCCTGGATCTTCCGAGGTCCTCCCGGGAGCAATACGAAGACGGGACCGCCGTGTCGATGGATGAACTGCAGGAGGGGGACCTTGTCTTCTTCGCCACGTCCGGAAGCGGAAACGTTTCCCATGTAGGGATCTATGTCGGGTCGGGGGTCTTCATCCACGCCCCTGGAAAGGGTAAGGCGATCGGTCGCGAGTCCCTGGCCAGGGACTACTACCGAAAGCGGTTTCTCGGCGGCCGCACATACCTGTAGTCCGTCCCGCCGGGGTGGTCCGCAGTCAGCCTGCCGGTCGCAGAGGCCGCGAATCCCACGGGCAGCATGGAGCGGGAGTGCCGTTGCGCGGCCGGGTATTCCCGTTTCGTTTACTGGAGACAAAAGGAGACGCGATGGCATTGCACACGTTCCGGGCCGAATCGGTCCTGGGGGAGGGGATGGCGGTGGCGAACACCGCGCGGGGATTCGCCATGACCGCGGACGAACCGAAAACGATGAGGGGGACCGATGCGGGCATGAATCCTGTGGAAATGCTCCTGTGCGCTCTCGGTTCCTGCCTGTGCATCACGGCGCGGTTCCTGGCCCGTCCTTCCAGGATCGACCTTCAGGAATTCCGCGTCTCTGTGGAGGGAACCCTGGACCCGGACGGATTCATCCGGGGAAAGGAAGGGGTGCGTCCGGGATACCAGGAAATTCGCATGACGATGACCGTTCGCTCGTCTTCTCCCAGGGAGGAAGTCGAGGCCTTCCTGGAGCTTGTCAAGGCCCGCTGCCCTGTCAGCGACAGCCTCCTCAAGGGAGTGCCGGTCCGGGAGGACATGGAAATCCTGGATGGGGAAATTTCCCGTTGACAGGGTGGATGAATTCCATCATAGGCACACCGATGTCCGGCCCGGTCGGCGGGATTCGAAATGCCAAAATGAGGGAAGTGCCATGCTGGATCTGAAAAACATTGTCTTTTCCGTGGAGGACGGCCCCGACGGAAACGGGGGGAACGGCGGCATCCGCCGCATCATCGACGGGATCGATTACACCTTCGAGCGGGGCAAGTTCTACGCCATCACGGGGCCCAACGGGAGCGGGAAAACGACGTTGGCGAAGCTCATCATGGGAATCAATCCCGTGACGGAAGGCTCCATCCTGTTCCAGGGCGAGAATATCACCGGGTACTCCATTACGGAGCGGGCGAAAGCCGGGATCGCCTACAGCTTCCAGCAGCCCGCCCGGTTCAAGGGAATCACCTTCCGGGATCTCCTGTCCATCGCTTCCGGCACGGATGAGGAAATCCAGCTTCTGGCCCTGCTCCGCCGTGTGGGCATCTGCTCCCTGTCGTTCCTGGACAAGCCTGTGGATTCCAAGCTCTCCGGCGGCGAGATCAAAAAGATCGAACTGGCCACGACGATCGCCCGGAACCCGAAGGTTGCCATCTACGACGAGCCGGACACGGGAATCGACCTGTGGACCATCGGGCCCATGGTGAACCTGCTCAAGCGGGAGCAGGCGGAGCACGGGACGACGACCTTGGTGGTGAGCCACAACCGGGCCTTCCTGGAGGTCGCCGACGTGGTTCTCATCATCAACGGCGGCCGCTTTGTCTACGAGGGCGACCTGAAGGGGGCCCTTCCCCTTCTGAGCGACATGAGTATCTGCAACTACAAGGCATGCGTGAGAATCGACGATGTTGGATGCTTTCGATAAAGACCTGCTGAAGACGGTGGCGGACCTGGAGGGACTTCCGAAGGGCGCCTACAACATCCGGAAAAACGGGCGTCTCCTGGCCCGGGAGGTGTCCGCCAACATCCAGATCGAGAGTCTCGAGGACAACCGGGGCATCGTCGTCACCATCCGGCCCGGAACGGTGAACGAATCGGTTCATATCCCCGTGATCCTGAGCCAGGCCGGCTTGAACGACGTGGTCTACAACCGCTTCATCATCGGGGAGAAGTCCGACGTGACGATCATCGCCGGCTGCGGGATCCACTGCGGCGGTCCCGACCCGGAGGGCCACGAGGGGCTCCACGAGTTCCAGGTGGGGCGGAAGGCCAAAGTCCGTTATGTGGAGAAGCATTACGCCACCGGCCCAGGCCGGGGAAAGCGGTCCCTGAACCCCTCCACCCGGGTTGTCCTCGCCGAGGGTGCCCAGGCGGAGATGGAACTGACCCAGATCGGCGGCGTCGACGAGGCGAACCGCGTCAACGAGGCCGTCCTGGGACCCGGCAGTGTGCTCCTGGTGACCGAGCGGGTCATGACCGAGGGGAGCCAGCGGGCCGTCTCACGGAATTCCCTGGTCCTGGAGGGAGACGACAGCAGGGCCAACCTGGTGTCCCGGTCCGTCATCAAAGACGACTCGGTGCAGGACTTTTTCGCCACCCTGGAGGCCCGGGCCCGGTGCTTCGGCCATATCGAGTGCGACGCCATCCTCATCGGCAACGGCCGGAACGAGACGATCCCCTCCCTCAAGGCCTTTCACCCCGAGGCGGAGCTGACCCACGAGGCGTCCATCGGGAAAATCGCCAACGACCAGCTCATGAAGCTCATGAGCCTGGGGCTGAGCTACGAAGAGGCCGTCAACCGGATCATCCAGGGCTTCCTGCGCTGATCCACCGCTCGCCGGTTCCTGCGGCAATCGGAAAGGACCATCGATCATGTTCGAAAATCTCCTCGTGACGGGAGGATGCGGATTCATCGGGAGCAACTTCATCCGGTTTCTCCTGGAACGGAAGGATTTTACCGGCCGCATCGTCAACCTCGACAAGCTGACCTACGCGGGCAACCCGGACAACCTGGCGGAAGTCGCGGAGCGATACCCGGGACGCTATGTCTTCGA